>JAFRHL010000034.1 GCA_017433295.1 Eubacterium sp. | reverse complement strand
GTTTGATGTCCGGTCGGAAACGCTGGTTGTTAACCATTCCTTTAAGACGTTATCAACCTGTGTTCTTCCCTTATTACTGTTGTTTAGGTTAAACTTTTCAGTTCGTTCCATGGATCCGCCATGCCGACATCACTCGCCGACGGACCCGAATGAAAATGAATTGAACGTTCAAGGTTGTTTTGTTATTCAGTTATCAAGCTTCAATGTGTTGCCGTTTGACAACTCACTAATAATAACATATGATCATCATTCTGTCAAGAACTTTTTTACCAGTTCTTGTTTCAGATCTGATGCTATATCAGCAAGCGGAGAAGAAGGGATTTGAACCCTTGCGCCGCTATTAACGACCTACTCACTTTCCAGGCGAGCCCCTTCGGCCTCTTGGGTACTTCTCCAAAAATCTACAGCAATTATCATCATTTTCAAAAAAAATGACGGAGAAGGTGGGATTCGAACCCACGGTACCTTTCGGTATCACTAGTTTTCAAGACTAGCTCCTTAAACCACTCGGACACCTCTCCATAGCTGTTTATTAATATATGCCGCAAGTTGCGACTTGAATATCATATCATTAAGCAATTTAAATGTCAACTGTTTTTTTCTATAAATTCAGCATAAATTCATATGTTAATTTCTGATGCTAGCATTCTGAAAACCCGATCTGTACCGACCGGTCAAAGGATAAAACCGCTGCCATCTAATGCAACCGTGAAAAACACCTTTATCAATATCTATTGAGAGGTACGTCTTCAAGAAAAGGCTCCACATCCCTTATTTCTACATAATAGCCGAAATCCGGTTTTACCTCTATATAAACACGGTCTCCTTTCCTGTGTCCCATAATTGCCTTACCCAGGGGCGACTCGATACTCACTCTGTTTTTCGTTGAATCGGCAAGAACAGTTGTAACTACAGAGAACTTTTCCTCCTCGTTATCCTCCTCAAAAAACAGGGTCACCGTTTTGTTCAGTCCCACCTGATCTTGATCTGAATGGTCTTCAATCACTTTTGCATTGCGGATCATCTTCTCCAGATACCGGATCCTGCTCTCATTTCTGTTTTTCTCCTTTTTCGCAGCATGGTACTCAAAATTCTCGCTGAGATCTCCGTGAGCTCTGGCTTCTTTTACATGTCCAAGTAATTCTTTCCGCAATACTACCTGACGATATTCGATCTCCTCCTCCATTTTTTTTATATCCTGTGCTGTTAATTCGTGTTTTAACATGTGTTATTTTCCTCCAAAGGTTAATTAACTATTGATGATCATTGATTCGTAATAATAAGTGTTGATTTGCCAGGGGTGTTTTATTATTCTACATACAGACGCCGGAAGGGGCCTATAAATCTCCCCAGGTTCCGTTCCTCCTCGGAAAATGACGTTATATGGCAGTCCTTGTTTTTTGATTTCCTGCGGTGCAAAGTCACCTGGGGAGATTTATAGGCCCCTTCCGGCTGTATGCTGGATAGAAGAGCAAAAACCCAGGTCATATCTTTCTCTGAATTCGTTCTGTCATCGACTCAGGGAAGATAAGAATCTGCTCGCATCTGCAATTATTGAGCCGTACATACCATATTTCCCCCTGTTTACCAAAATGAAAGAATCGGGCTGGGTTTCCTTCTCCAGCCGATAAACAGCAGCAGAGGCGGGCTATAAGTCTGAAAGTGACTTTGCACCGCAGGAAATCAAAGAAAATGAACGGCCATAAAGCTTCAATTTCCGAGGAGCAACGGAGCTTGCAGACATATAGCCCGCCTCTGCTGTGTCTCCCTGACCAATAAAACCCAGCCCCGCAATTCACCATTTCTCACCGGGCCTTCAGCTCTTTCCACAATCTGGTATAAAATCTGTCAGTCTCTGTTCCCAGGAATTCATAAACCTCACAATTATTAAGAACCTCTTCCGGAGGAAATATGGTCTCATCCTCCCGGGTTTCTTCATCCAGCGACTGGTAAACGGCTTTATTGGGGGTACCGTAATAGATGTAATCAAAATTCATTTTTGCCACATCTTCCCGGTTCATAAAATCTATAAAGAGCTCCGCTTCCTTTTTATGTTTTGAGCAATCGGGAATGGCCCAGCAGTCAAACCAGACATTGGACCCTTCTTTGGGAACGACGTATTGCAGATCCTCGTTGGCGTCCATGGCCTCTGTGGCATCTCCGGAATAGGTCACGGCCATGGCTGCGTCCCCCGCGATCATGGCATCCCGGATCTCATCTACCAGATAGGCCTCTACCAGGGGCTTCTGTTCGAGAAGAAGCTTCTGGGCTTCTTTAAGATCCTCTTTCTTCCTGGTGTTAAGTGACTTTCCGGCAAGCTTGAGAGGAACCAGAAAGGCGTCTCTCATGCTGTTTTGCATTATGATCTGGTTCTTGTATTTTTTATCCCACAGGATCTCCCAGCTGTCCGGTTCTTCCTTTAGCATTTTTTGATTATAAAGGATGCCCAGAGTTCCCCAGAGATAGGGAACCGCGTACTTGTTACCCTCATCAAATACATTGCAGTAATCAAGGTATTTTGTATCTATGTTCCCGTAATATTTCATACCTGATCTGTCCAGGGGCAGCAGATGGCCCTCCTTGTTCATTTTCTGTATCATATAGTCTGAAGTGCAGATCAGGTCATAGTCTATGACTCCCGAGGAATATTTTGTATACATGTCTTCGGCAGTCAGATACTCTTCATATTTTACATGGATGCCTGTTTCTTCCTCAAACATGTCAAGGGTTTCCCTGTCAATATAATCACCGTAATTGAAAACGACCAGACTGTCAGAGGCAGCTTCCTTTGCTGTTTTCCGGCATCCGGAAAACAGCAGCAGGCTGCAGAGCACTAAC
This sequence comes from Eubacterium sp., assembly GCA_017433295.1. Lineage (GTDB taxonomy): Bacteria > Bacillota > Clostridia > Lachnospirales > Lachnospiraceae > Anaerobutyricum. The sequence goes on along the minus strand of JAFRHL010000034.1, from coordinate 200,391 downwards.
ACAAGAGCTGCTGCCGGCCGGCGTCCGGGCCGGTTTCGATTGAACCTATTAATGAACATCACAGTTCCCCCACTACACTTTTCTCTGAAATACGGTTTACCAGGCCGAGCATCAGAAGGATAACCATCAGAAAGACTGTTGATAAGGCATACATCTGGGGATTGATCCCCCTTCGAAGCTGCTGATATAGCATGGTGGAAATGGTATTGATACCGGGACCCTTTGTAAAATATGTCACCACAAAATCATCCATGGACACAGTAAAGGCAAAGAAGAAGCCGGCCGCTATCCCGGGGAATATCTCCGGGAGCACCACCTTAAAGAAGGCATAGATCCGGGAAGCGCCAAGATCCAGGGCAGCCTCATAAACTCCCTTGCTGGCCTGCCTCAGTTTGGGCATGACATTTAATATGACATAGGGAACTCCCAAAGTCACATGGGCAATCAGCATGGAGGAAAAACCCAGGGTCAGAAAATGAGCAAACAGAAGCATAATGGCAATTCCTGTTACAATATCCGCATTTAACATGGGAATATTGGTAATGTTCATTAACAGATTTCTTCCGGACCTGCCCATGACAGACATGCCGATACAGGCCAGGGTTCCCAGTATCACAGCGATCAGTGCGGCGGACACAGTCAGCAGCAGGGAGGTGCGCAGGGCAACCAGAACCTCTGCATTGTGAAAGAGGTCCCGGTACCAGTGCAGGGTAAAGCCGCCCCATACGCTTCTGGCCTTTGATTTATTAAATGAACATACGATCAGTATAAGAAGAGGCGCATATAAGAGCAGCAGGACCAGCCCTATATAAAAACGACTCAGGAGCTTTTTCGCATTTACCATAACATCATATCCTCCTCGCCGGAGCCGGCCCGGTTCATGATGGCCATACTAACAAAAATAAACAACATAAGGATGATGGACAGGCCGGATCCCAGATTCCAGTTGCTGGAGAGATTAAATTCCTGGTCGATCACATTTCCATAGAGCAGGATCTTGGATCCGCCCAGGACATCTGCCACCACGAACTCAGAAATACTCGGGATAAATACCATGATGATCCCGCTGATCACTCCCGGCATGGAAAGCGGTATCAGGATCTTTGTCAATGTGGTCAGGTTATCCGCTCCCAGGTCCCTGGCCGCCTCGATCACATCTTTATCTATCCTGCTCATGGCATTATAAATGGGCAGGATCATAAAGGGAAGGTAATCGTAAACCATTCCTATGATGATAGCCGTCCTGGAATACATGAGATGGACCGGCGGCAGTCTGAAAAAGCCCAGCAGGGCATTGAGTATGCCCGTGTTGGAGAGGATCATCTGCAAGGCCAGGATACGGAGCAGGAAATTGATCCACATGGGTATGACAAAGATCATGATCAGTATATCTGTATTCCTGCCCTGCCTGCGGCTTAATATCAGGGCCAGCGGATAGGAAATGATCAGGCAGACCAGGGTGCTGGCCAGGGCGATCAGTATAGAATGTATAAAGGCACGATAGTGGATCGGATCCCCAAAGGCAGTCAGATTGGCAAAGGTGAATCTGCCGTCATCTCCTGTCAGCCCATAATAAAGGACCATAAACAATGGCAGTATAATAAAACCTGCTGCCCATATGATATAGGGGCCGGCCCAGATTTTCCGATTATTCATCTAAGGTCACCGCTTTCTCATCATCCGATTCCGGTTTATTCATGATCTGGATGTTAAAAGGTATAACGGATATACTGACTTTTGTTCCCACCGGATAACAGAAGGTGCTGTGTACCAGCCACTCATAACCTCCGGCCATGACATCCATTTCATAGTGGACACCTTTGAAGATCACCGAAGTAACAACTCCGTCAAGGTTACCCACCCCGGGTTCCTTTAACACAACGTCTTCCGGACGGATCACCACATCCACCGGCCGGTTGCTTCCGAATCCCACATCGACGCAATCAAATCTGCATCCCAGGATCTCAACCAGCTTATCTTCGATCATCAGCCCGTCTATGATATTACTGTCTCCGATAAAGTCTGCCACAAAAGCATTCTCCGGTTCATTGTAAATATCCTCGGGGGTACCCATCTGCTGAATATAGCCCTGGTTCATCACCACCACGGTATCAGACATGGTCAGGGCTTCCTCCTGGTCATGGGTAACGTAGACAAAGGTGATCCCCAGTTCTTCCTTAAGCCTCATGAGCTCATACTGCATATCCTGCCTGAGCTTTAAATCCAGCGCTCCCAGGGGTTCGTCCAGAAGGAGGACCCTGGGCTCGTTTACGATGGCCCGGGCAATGGCGATCCGCTGCTGCTGGCCGCCGCTTAAAGAAGAAGGCTTCCGCTTCTCAAAGCCATCGAGGTTTACCAGCTTCAAAGCATATCTGATCTTGTCCTGGATATATGTCTTTGATTTTTTTCGGATCTTCAGCCCGAAGGCAATGTTTTCCTCCACCGTCATGTGCGTAAACAAAGCATATTTCTGGAATACAGTGTTCAGGTTCCTTTGATTGGCCGGTATTTGAGTGATGTCTTTTCCGTCAAAGAGCACTCTGCCCTGATCCGGCGTCTCGAAACCACCTATGATGCGCAGGGTTGTGGTCTTGCCGCAGCCCGACGGACCCAGCAGGGTCAGAAACTCATTCTCCCGGATATCCAGGTCCAGCTCATCAAGCACCAGGGTACTTCCAAAAGATTTAGAAATATTTTGTAAACGGATTAAACTCTGTTTCATATTTTTCTCTTCCTAAATGTTAGAATCATTAAAAACTGGGCGGCGAAGTCACCCACAGCAGACTGGCCCCTTTCTTACTGGACAGAAAATGGGGCTTATCCGCTGTATAATAAAATGTCTGTCCTGTTGTGGCTTTATAGATTTTTCTTCCGATATGGATCTCCACATCCCCATCCAGGACATATCCGAACTCCTCTCCCTCGTGGGGATTGTCCGGATAAGTGGATCCGTTCCTCTGGAGAGTCAGATGGATAGGCTCCATACTGTTCTTCTGGGCATTGGGGATGATCCAGGTTATCCGGTTTCCGTACTCTCCGTCTTCCTTCTCAAAATAATCTTCCTGTGTAAAAACGATCTGTTCTTCCGACTCTTCCCTGAAAAACTCACCCAGGCTTGTTCCAAGGCATTGAAGAATATCCTCCAGAGTGGCAATGGAGGGAGATGTCATATCCCTTTCCAGCTGGGAAATATAACCTTTGGTCAATTCGGCCCGGTCAGCCAGTTCTTCCTGGGTCAGGCCCTGGGTCTTTCTTAGTTCTCTGATACGATTTCCTATTTCCATAAAAAAAGGCACCGACACCAGCGGGAGATCCACCGGAACTTGTTCCGGTCAGATCGCTGTATCGATATCGCCAGACTCATCTCCTTCTTAAACTTAAAGTTTAGTATTATTAAACTTCCGAATATTATTATGGCAGAAAAACAGTGGAATGTCAATAGTGATTTACCAATTATCTTATCTTTCAGACCCCCCGGAAATACACATAAATCAACTTTTTCAATCTCAGACGGGTTTGTATCCCACGTCAGAGAGAAGCGAATCTTGCGCATTTCTCTCATGCCTGCGAATCATGAGAGGAATACACATAATTCGCTACTTTTAAACAGCCAGCCGGGAGGGAGGCATAAATATCTCATCAGGTGACTTTGCACCGCAGGAAATCATTCAATGACAAGCAAATTCCCTGAATCTGCTTTTGATTTCCGAGGAGCAACGGAACCTGAGGAGATATATAAGCCTCCCTCCCGGCGTCTGTTAAATAATAATGTTAATCCGTATCCTCTTTTACCCAGGCGATTTTATCCTTTAAGATCTCGGCGATCTTTGTCACCACCGGCTTGATGGCGATCAGGGCATCCTCCCTGGTGTGGCCGGAGGCGGTCACCCTGATGAGGACTCCGTCCTCCTTGGCATAGGTGGCCACTGTGGGATTGGAATTGTCAAGGATATCACCCAGCTCATCCGCGATGGGGCCTTCTCCGATCACAGAAAGGGGCAGCTCATCCGGCCCCTTGATCTTGATGTTGATGGATACGAAGACCTGATTGGAGAGCTTATTGATAAAGAGGTTACAGCATTCGGATAAGACTGCCTTCATTTCCTTTGGCGGTCCGGGCAGCATGATGATGGCTTTGTCTCCCTGGGCCATGATCAGTCCGGGAGCCAGGCCCACCGGATTGGTGATCACCAGGGAGTCCTCGGGTACCATGGCCTGTTTTTTCTGGCTGTCCGCCATCTCATAGATCCCGTAGGATTCCAGCTTCTCTTTCACATGCTGGTACTGGCGCCGGTCAAAGACCAGCTTTTTCCCGAAGAAGGATGCTGCCGCCTCTTTTGTCAGGTCATCCTTGGTGGGTCCCAGGCCGCCTGTCATGATAATAAGGTCTGAGCGTTTCAGGGCGATATCGATCACTTCTTTTACTCTCTCCCCATTATCTCCTACCACGGTATGGTAATAAAGGTCAATTCCTCTGCGGGCCATCTCCCTGGAGATGTACTGGGCATTGGTGTTAACTATGTTTCCCAAGAGCAATTCTGTTCCAACACAGATTATTTCCGCAACCATGATGTATTCCTCCTTATTTATGTTCCTCTATGGTCTGGTTGATCGTATCGACCAGTAAAGAATTCTCCTTTTTGACCGCGGCGCCGTAATTCTGTCCGGCGAAACGGTCCTTTAATATCTTTGTACTGTTGTCCACATAGCCTTTCAGGATACTGACGTCCACAGACATCACATCGATGTTCCCGTCCTTTAAGGCCTTGAAAAGGACCTCATAGCTTTCATATTCACAGAAGATCGGATGTACCTGTATGGTATTCATGGTGTTGATATAATTCAGGAAATCCTCTCTGGTCGTGGCGTTTCTGGGAACCCCGATATATTTCCCGTCCAGGTCTGCTATGGATTGGATATCAGAAGATCCTACGGCGTTCGGATCATCTCCCCTGGTCCGCACCATGAGACCGATGTAATCCGTGTAGTAGCTGGCAGAGAGGGCAAACCGTTCCGCTCTCTCCTTTGTGATGGTATAGGTGGCAAAAAGACAGTCCACTTCTCCACTTTCAAGCTTTTCTTCCCGGTCTGCCACGGTCACACCCACAAAGTGGACCAGCTTCTTCTTTACGGCATCTTCCTTTGAGACTTCAAAGATCCTGGCCGCTGTCTCATAGGCCAGATCGACCTCAAGACCGGACCAGCTGTCGGTATCTGCATCATAATAAGAAAGGTCCGGTACATCCATCTTACAGCCGGCGATCAGAAAGCCCCGGTCCCTGATCTGGTCAAGGATCTTGTCATTACTTTCCGTGTTTTGCGTATTATCTGCTTTTGTCCCGCTGCCGGAACCGCCGGCAGACTGGTCCCCGCTGTCTTTTTGTCCGGAAGAACCGCCGCAGGCCGCGGAGAATACCAGTACGAAACAAAGCAGGCAAATCAGGAAGAGCCTTTTATTCATCCTGCTCATGAGCACCTTGTCATGCATTGCTTCCCTCCGTATCATAGAATACATTCTTGTCAAGATCACCATTCTGGTGAGCCACAATCGTCGTACAAACTGCGTCACCGGTAATATTTACCGCCGTCCTCATCATGTCAAGGATACGGTCCACGCCCATGATCAGGGAGATGGCCTCTACAGGAAGCCCTACAGCCGCAAATACCATGGAAAGGGTTACAAGACCTACCGACGGGATACCGGCTGTACCGATGGAGGCCAGGGTCGCCGTCGCGATAACGGTCAGATAACCGGAAATCCCCAGGTGCATCCCGTATGCCTGGGCGGCGAATACAACTGCCACACCCTGCATGATGGAGGTACCATCCATATTAATGGTGGCTCCTAAAGGAATGGTGAAGGAAGAGATCTTCCTGGAAACACCGATCTTCTCCTCCAGGGTATCAATATTGACAGGAATGGTGGCATTGGAAGTGGATGTTGAAAATGCGAAAGCCATAACCGGGAAAAATCTCTTGATAAATCTCACCGGGTTCAGTCTTGTGAAGAGCAGCAGCATGATCATGTATACAATGAAGCACTGGATGGCCAGTCCGATAATTACGCTGATCATATATTTCAGTAATGGAATAAATCCATCAAAGCCCAGATTGGAGAAGGTCCTGGTGATCATACAGAATACACCCAAAGGAGCAAACTGCATAACCAGATTGGTCATCTCCATCATAAGATCGTTACACTGGTTGAGGAAATTGGAGATCAGCTCCGCTTTCTCACCCATCTTGGCAAGAAGAATACCCACCAGCAGGGCAAAGAGGATGATCTGGAGCATGCTGCCGTTGGCCAGGGCCCCAATGGGATTCTCCGGTATAATATTCAGGATGGTATCTACCGCCGAAGTACTCTCGGCTGCCACGGCATCCCCCTTCACGATGGAAGACATGTTAAGACCGATGCCGGGCCGGATCAGTGTTGCCACCGAGATGGCCACAGTAACCGCCAGGGCAGTGGTGCAAAGATAGAAAAGGATAGTCTTTCCTCCCACCTTACCCAGAGATTTGGTATCTCCGATGGCAGAAGCCCCGCACACCAGAGAGCAGAATACCAGCGGTACGACAAGCATCTTCATCAGACGGATGAATCCATTACCGATTACGTAGAATATACCGTCCACAAAAATCGTATCCCTCACATAGCCATGGGGCACAAAGAGATTAAAAATAACACCGAGTATCAGACCCCCGATAAGACCAATAAAGATCTTCGAAGTCAGGCTGAGTTTTTTCTTATCTTTTTTTCCTTTCGAATCTGCCATAGATCAGTTCCCCTTCCCCAGATTGTGCTTTTCAATATACCTCTTAAGTTCCTCTCTCCAGTCGGGCATCTCATAGAGTCCCGTCATTTTCATCATCAGGTTCTCCAGAAGAGTTGTCGTAACTGCCCCATGGTTATTCTCGTAGGCAGCGGAAACCAGGTCCTTATCGTAACCGGTCAGGGAGAGGATGGCACGGGTGTATTCATGTCTGGTGCAGGCTCCTTCGCAGGATGCATGATAAATTCCATATTCCTGCTTGTCCAGCATGATCTCAATAAACTCTGCTATCTGGTCCGTGCTGGTAGGTGTACTGATCTTATCTACTGCCGCTGTAAAAGCTTCTCCCTTACGGGCCTTGGAAAGCACCCAGGAAATATAATCATTCTTTCCCCCGTAAACCCAGGAGCTTCGGATAATCAGGTGTTTGGGATTTAATTCTCTGACAAAGCTCTCTCCTGCCAGCTTTGACCGGCCGTATACGGAAACCGGTGTCGGAAAGTCAAACTCTGTCTTTCTGGTGGCATGTTCGCCGCCGAAAACATCGTCCGTGGAAAGATGAATTATTTTTGCGTTAAGACGCCTTGACATGGATGCAAGATTCCTTGCTCCCAGGGCATTGACCTTAAAGGCTTCCACCATGTGGTCTTCACAATAGGCGGCATCAGAAAGACTTGCGCAGTTGATGATGATGTCAGGCCTGTATATTTCCATGGCCTGCTCAACCGCTTTGATGTCCGTAACGTCCACATCCATGTTTGTACCCACGATCCGGTAATCCACATGGTTCTTAAACCGGGCCATAAGTTCACTGCCAACCTTTCCGGAAGCACCTGTGATCCAAATTGAGTCTCTGTGCATTTCATTACCCCCTCTTTCTACCTGTTTTTTGCTTTTTTAATCATACCATGAAAATGTAAAATACGCAAATAATTAGCGTACAATACTGTCATTTTATATGACAGGTAAAAACTGGATAGGGCCCTTTTGTATATTTTCTTCGGATTTTGTTCATCCTTAAGTCACAGGAGTTTAAGATCCGAACTAAACGGGAAAAAACCGGGAGGTCAGACAGATGTATCTGAATAAGGTTGAAATTTGCGGGATAAATACTTCAGAGCTGCCCCTATTGTCAGAAGAAGAAAAAAAAGATCTGTTTGAGAGAATAGAAGCCGGGGACCAAACTGCCCGGGAAAGATATATAAAAGGAAATTTAAGACTTGTCCTCAGCGTGATCCAGCGCTTTTCCGGCAGCCAGGCCAGTGCAGACGATCTCTTTCAGGTGGGCTGTGTCGGACTTATTAAAGCTGTGGACAATTTTGACCGGTCTTTGGATGTACGTTTTTCTACCTATGCCGTGCCCATGATCTTAGGAGAAGTGCGCCGCTATCTGAGGGATCTAAGCAGCCTGAGGGTCAGCCGTTCCCTGCGGGATACTGCCTATAAGGCAATTTCAGCCCGGGAGAAGCTGAAATTGTCCATGAACCGGGAGCCTGCCACCTCTGAAGTGGCCAGGGAACTGGACATGCCCGAAGAAGAGATCATCTACGCCTTAGATGCCATTGCGACCCCTGTTTCGCTCTATGAACCCGTATATCAGGAGGGAGATGATGCTCTCTACCTGGCAGACCAGATCAGCGACAAAAAAAACCGGGAAGAAAACTGGGTGGAACAGCTGTCCTTAAAGGAAGCCCTCCACCAGCTTAACAAAAAAGAATATAATATTATCAAAAAAAGATTTTATGAAGGGAAAACCCAGACTGAAATTGCGGACGAGATCAGCATTTCCCAGGCCCAGGTGAGCCGTCTGGAGAAAAACGCTCTAAGATCCATAAGGAACTACCTTGACACATAAGACCCTTTATTCATCAGGATCCCACAGGCTGTTATGCGGGGCCGGCGGCTTTTGCTTCCCTGGCCTGACCCTCAGCCCATCCGGATCATTTCCCTTTTCAGGTGAAGGATGATCTTCTTCTCCAGCCTTGAGATATAGGACTGGGAGATGCCCAGCATGTCAGCCACCTCCTTCTGGGTCTTTTCTTCCCCCTCATTGCCGTTAATGCCGAACCTTAAATGAATGATCATACGCTCACGGTCATTTAAGGTTGCCAGGGCTTTTTTCAGCAGCTTTTTGTCGGTTTCATTCTCAAGGTCCCTTGACAGCTCATCGTCATCCGTCCCGAGAATATCCGAGAGCAGCAGCTCATTGCCATCCCAGTCTACATTGAGGGGTTCGTCAATGGAAACCTCCATCCGGGTTTTGCTGGTCCGCCTTAAGTACATCAGGATCTCATTTTCTATACATCGTGAGGCATAGGTGGCCAGTTTGATCCTTTTATCGGGTTTGAAGGTCTGGATCGATTTGATCAGTCCGATGGTCCCGATGGAGATCAGGTCCTCCACGCCTATGCCCGTATTTTCAAATTTCTTTGCTATGTAGACCACAAGCCGGAGATTTCTTTCGATCAGGAGGGTTTTTGCCTCCTCCCCCCTTCTCGTATCCAGCTGGCTTAAAACATATGCTTCTTCCTCTGTGTCAAGAGGGGGCGGCAGCACATCGCTGCCTCCTATGTAGTGAACCTCATCCATCGGTCTGAAAAGACTTCTGATCCCATTTATCATGGTAAATCTCATTCTGCCCGTATTTGAAGTATTTAAAACAACAGCCATTCTCTCTCCTCCTAATTTTAATATTTACCGGACCGCCACAATACCGCCGGGCGCGATATTTCAGGAAAAAATATCCTCCGGTAATAAAGCAGAAAATCTTCCATCTCCTGCCAGTTTCCCCGGATATATCCCAACCATTCCTTTTTTTCTGGCAAATGTTTTTCCCATCCTGCTGACAATGATCTCGTCGGCCACGATCCCCGGCATCTCTCCTCTGTCTTCCGAAATACTATGGTAGATGACAGGATAAATGTTTTTTTGTGCCAAAAGCCCACCCTTTCGCAGGCTGTCTCCTTCTTCTTCTGTTAATAGTTTTTGTCCCCTTTTTTCATCAATGACGCAGATCCCTTCCCCGGTCACCCGGCTTTTAAGCAGGTTCCCCGAATCATATAATCCGCTGCACCGGACCCTCTTTACTCCCCGCCGTATCTCCACCTGATACAGATTACCGGTCCTTCGGTCCCTTCCGCCATCTCTTCCCGGGAGAGCCAGTGACCTTACAAAAACGATCAGGAATACCAGGGCGGGACTTATTACCCGGTTAAGGGGAAGCAGGGAAGAGCTTAATCTTACAACCGCCAGGGAAGCACCTCCCAGGATAAATGCATAAAAAAGCACTCTATACCATACCAAAAGAAGCTGTCCCGGGCATCTTATCTGGAAAACACCTGCAAGAACCATGCTGATAAGGAGAACCGCCAGCATCAAGCGTCCCCAGACCGGACAGTACACTGTGACGTTTTTCCAGACCATATAGGTGAGGGAGGCGATCAGGCCGCCTGCCATTACTCTTAAAATGTTTTTATCCGGAAACTTTTTTTGCCTGACCAGAAAAAGGATCATGGTATCCGCCAGCTGGTTGATAAGCATTTCCATCAGCAAAGTACCTGTCACTGTACATGCACCACCCCTTTGCCATAAAGCCGGCTGTTTTTCCTGCCGTCAGTTTCCTCTACTTTAGCACCGGGGAAACAAAAAAAGGGTCGAAATATAAAAGCAAAAGCTTTTATATTTCGACCCTCGAAGTCGTATTCTTGTCCGTCAGATCAGATGATCTCTATCTTCTTTTCTGCAGGAACTCCGGAATCTTTATCTCCATATCACTGTTGTCATAGGATCTTGGTGCCGGCTCCCTCTCGGAGGACTGCTTTGACGGCGCCTGCCTGATGGCCTGGCCGCTGTATGTAGGGCCGCCCTTTTCAGGCTGCTTCCTGGCCGCTGCTCTGGGCCTGGCAACTCCTGACACATCATGGAGACCTGTGGCAATGATGGTAATACTTACCTGGTCTTCAGGGATATCTTCACTCTCAACATTACCGAAGATGATGTTGGCTTCGTCTCCGGCCACCTCAGTAAGATAGGAGACAGCCTCATATACTTCCTGGATACCCACATCACCGGAGAAGTTGATAATAATATCCGTAGCACCGCTGACTGTGGTCTCAAGAAGAGGACTCTCCATGGCCTTCTTGATGGCCTCCACGGCTTTATCTTCACCGGTACCGACACCGATACCGATATGGGCGATACCCTTGTCCCTCATGACAGTCTGGATATCGGCAAAGTCAAGGTTAATCAGACCCGGCTTGAAAATGAGGTCCGTAATTCCCTGTACACCCTGCTGGAGCACCTCATCCGCTTTAATAAATGCATCCTTGATGGAGGTTCTCTTATCACAGATTTGGAGGAGTTTATCATTGGGGATAATGATCAGCGTATCCACGTTCTCTTTCAGCTTTTCAATACCTAAAAGAGCGTTATTCATACGGGGCTTGCCCTCAAATATAAAGGGCTTGGTGACAACACCCACGGTCAGTATGCCCATCTCCTTGGCGATCTGGGCAACGATGGGTGCAGCTCCTGTTCCGGTTCCGCCGCCCATACCGCAGGTTACAAATACCATGTCGGCATCCTTGACAAGCTCGGTCAGTTCCTCTTTGTTCTCTTCAACGGCAGCGGCGCCGATCTCAGGCTTGGCTCCTGCTCCGAGACCTTTGGTCAGCTTCTCACCGATCTGCACTCTGGTGGCCGCCTTACAAAGATCGAGAGCCTGCTTATCGGTATTGATCCCGATGAGGTCCACACCTTCAATGGACTCGTCCACCATACGATTAACTGCGTTGTTACCTGCTCCGCCAACTCCAATGACCAGTATCTTTGCCTGTGCTAATTCTTCGTTTGAAATAATTTCCAGCAAGGGTCTACTCCTCCTATCCTATAACAATGCATAACGCACCTGATTGTAATCTATCAATATAATACGGTTTTTCCGAAAATTTTTCAACTACAATTTTTAATTCATTTATGAAAAGTAATTATTTCTTTTTCATCTGTATACAAATGCATGTCTATGGTCCCTTCCTTGTGCCCGGCTGAGACAGAAGAGAGCACGGAAGATATTTTGGACATTTTATCTTCAAGATAAAGGGAACTTCCCAGATATATCTTATAATTCCCGGCTATAAGAGTAATGTCATCCTCCCCCTGGAAACGAATTTCCGATACCTGGAGTTCATAGGTGGAAATCTTCTTGGTAATCATGACGATTTTCTGGAAATAATCTCCCTTCACCGGGATTTTTTCACCCAGAACAAGCTTTTCGAATTCTACCCCGGTCACAACAGGAACGCCCTCGAAAAGATGATTGCGGCTCTCCATGGCTACGCCCTCTTCATTGAAATAGACATATTTGTTCATATATTCAAAAACTCCGGCCCGCAGTTTTTCCCTGACGGCAATTTTAAGAATATGGGGATCCTCATATCCCATGGTCATTTCCTCCACAAAGGGAAGATAGGTCTGCCCGAATATTTTATTCTCCAGTATCATGATCAGAGTATTGGGAACATAATCCTCGGACATGACCGCATGAATCACCTCTCCGTCGGTATAGGTGCCGGTACCGCTGACCTCCATGCCCTCTATAGAAAACTCCACTGCCATATAATAGATCCCCACGCCTATGACGGCAAGGATCAATAACAGAAATAGTATCCTGCCCGGTTTTTTCTTTTTTATTACCGGAACCAGGGTAAGCGATGAATTATCCATTGTATTACCTGCTCCTTATTATCTACCTGGTATATCTTGAAACAGAGAGGACAAGGCCCATTTCCACCAGCAAAAACAGCATGGAGGTGCCTCCGTAACTGATAAAGGGAAGGGGAACACCGGTATTGGGAATGGTATTGGTAACCACGCCGATGTTTACAAAAACCTGGAACCCTATATGGGCTATGGCACCTATGACTATCATGGAACCGAAAAGATCGGAGGCTTTCATGGCCACCCGCAGAAATCTCCACAGGAGGACAAAATACAGGATAATAACGCAGATTGCACCAAATAATCCCAGTTCCTCGCATATGATAGAAAAGATCATGTCATTATGGGTCTCCGGCAGGAAACCCATTTTCTGCATACTCTGTCCAAGCCCCTTGCCAAACAGGCCTCCCGACCCTATGGCATAAAGTCCCTGCATGGTCTGCATGCCCTTCTCGCTGGTTTCGGGATGCAGCCAGGTCTTAATCCTCTCCAGACGGTAGCTGGCCATCAGCAAAAGGCCGCCGAGTCCCACTACGGCAACAGCTCCCAGAGCTACAAAGGGAAGATAACGGGAGCTGGAAACAAAGATCATGGTCACGGTAATGGCAAGCAGGATGATGCAGGTACTTAAGTTCTCGATACCCACAAGACCGATGACAGGCAGCACCAGTAAAAATGCCCTCATAATGCCTCTGGTATCCTGCATCTGCCGGACATGGTCACTGATGTATATGGCCAGGATCAGGATCAGGGTCACTTTGGCCGCCTCGGAAGGCTGGAACCTGACGGGTCCCACAGAGATCCATCTTTTCGAGCCATGGCTGACCGCCGCGAATACCAGGGTAAACAACAGTAAAAGGGCAGTCCCGCCATAATATATGTAGAAAAATATATCTCTGCTGTTCCAGAAGTGGTAATCCCAGTTCGCAATGAGTACCATGGCCACAGCCCCAAGTCCTGCAAAAAGCGCCTGTCTTTTGAGCCAGTAACCGGCATCGTTATAATAAAGCCCTCCTTTATAGGAGCTGGTACTGTAGATCATGACCAGACCAAAGGCCACCAGAAAAAAAACAAGAAACAGGATGGCATAATCCATGGAATGGGCATGCCTGATGCGTTTTTTGCGGTTTTTCGGCCGGACATTTGTGCTTCCCGGCCGTCTGGGCCTGCCTGTATTGGTTCTGTCTGCCATTACATTCTCACTCCTTAAAACTTCCTACGATTTCTTTAAACCTCTGCCCTCTTACCTCGTAATTCTTAAACATGCCCCAGCTGGCACAGGCAGGTGAAAGCAAAACAGCGTCCCCGGGGGATGCGGCCTTTCTTGCTTCTTCCATGGCCTCTTCAAAACTCCCGGCATATATAATATTGTTAAAGCCATGGGCCATGGCTGTCTCTCCGATGGCCTTAGCGGTGGCTCCCATAAGGATCAGGCTTTTAACCTTCCCGTCAAAGGCCTCTATCCACTCATCATAGGTGGATTTTTTGTCGTAGCCTCCTCCTAAAAGGACAGTGGGCTTTACCATGGCCTGAATGCCTTTTATGGCAGCATCCGGATTGGTTCCCTTGGAGTCATTATAATAATCCACGCCGTCCACCGTGTCTACATACTCTATCCTGTGCTCCACCGCCTTAAAATCCATAACTGCATTCCGGATGCAGCCAATGGGAACTCCCATATACCAGGCGATCCCGATGGCCGCCAGGACATTTTCATGGTTGTGACTGCCCAGAAGGCGGATCTCTTCTGTGGTACAGACAGGATGCTCCCTGCCCTTCTCCTTTATGGTAAAAGTCTGTTTCCCGTCAGTATTCTTCAGGAGGATCCCTTCAGCCAGGTCCTCTTTCCTGGAAAACATCACCGCCCGGGCAGGAGTCCTTTCTGCCATGGCTCTGGTAATGGGGTCGTCATAATTTAAGAGGATGACCTCATCACGGGTCTGGTTTTTTGCGATGGACAGTTTTGTATCTGCGTAAACCTCCATGCTTCCATGCCGGTCCAGGTGGTCGGGGGTCACATTAAGGACGGCTGAGACAGCCGGGTGAAAATCCACAGTGGTCTCCAGCTGAAAGCTGCTGATCTCCGCCGCGATCACACTCTCCGGCTCAGTATCAAGGGCAACCGAAGTAAAGGGTATCCCGATATTGCCCACCACAAAAGCCGACGGATAATATGACTTAAAGATCTCTCCCACCAGGGCTGTGGTGGTGGTCTTACCGTTTGTTCCCGTGATGGCAGCTATCCTGCCCTTTGAAAAAACATATGCCAGTTCTATTTCACCCCATACAGGCTTGTTCCGCTCTTTAAAGGCGGCAGCGATGGGAGCGTTTACCGATATTCCCGGACTTAAGATCAGAAGATCATAGTCATCGGCCAGTTCGGGTCTGAATTCTCCAAGCTCAAAGGATATCTCCATCCGGGCCGGAAGACGGTTCCTTACAGCTTCCTTATCAAGGTCCGGATTTCCATCATAGATTACAGCATCACAGCCGGCATTCCCCAGAAGACCGGCTGCGCCGATGCCGCTGATTCCGGCGCCGGCAATGAGTATTTTTTTATTCTTTAACATTCTGTCATCCTCCCCGCCGGCTTAGCATGCCAGCATGCCGATCAGGCATAAAACCGCTGTGACAATGGAAAAAATAGAAACGACCTTTGTCTCCGGCCATCCGGATAATTCAAAATGGTGATGGACAGGAGCCATCTTAAAGATCCTTTTTTTCGTTCTTTTATAATAGGATACCTGGATGATCACAGATAATACTTCCACAAAATAGATGAAGGCAACCAGGGGCAGGAAAAACGGCATCTTAAGCATATAGGCAGCCGAAGCCACAAAGCCTCCCAGAGCCAGGGATCCCGTATCTCCCATAAAAACCCTGGCAGGATGTGTATTAAAGCACAAGAATCCCAGAAGGGCTCCCATTACGGCACTGGTCACAGGCTGGATCCCTGCTCCCGACGCCACGGTGATCACAGTAAAAAATACTGCAATGAGGGTGGTCACACTGGATGCAAGGCCGTCCAGTCCATCCGTAAAATTGGCGCCGTTTACCGTCCCCAGGACCACAAAAAACAGGACCGGCACATAAAAGACTCCCATATGGAGCATTTTCCCTCCCGAAAAGGGAATCAGCAGATCAGTCCCCAGACCGGAATATTTCACCATGTAAAATGCGAATATTCCTGTAACCAGAAACTGGCCGAACATTTTCTGAGCCGGTGTTAATCCCAGATTCCTTTTCATGACAACCTTGATATAATCATCCAGAAAACCAATCAGACCAAAACCCAGTGTTACAAAAAGAACAGGGATGACCGCCGGATATGTCCTGATAAAGGGGACTGTTCCCGCCAGGATACCCACCAGGAAAAGTATTCCGCCCATGGTAGGGGTTCCCGACTTCTTCTGATGAGACTTTGGACCTTCTTCCCGGATAAACTGTCCGAATTTCAGTCTGTGCAAAAAACGAATCAGGCCGGGCCCCAGAATCAGAGTAACAAAAAAAGAAAGCAGCGCCGGTATTGTAATTGAATGATTCATGTCATATCCTCCATTTATCCAATGTATGTTACACATATTTTCAATCAATGTTCAACAAACATTTCGTATAAGTATAACCTTCTTTTTAAAGATTATCAAGACAGGGAAGGACATTTTCAAAAATTTCTGCCATAACGGGAGCCGCCACGGTTCCTCCATAGTAAACGCCTTCCGGTTCATCTATCAGGATCAGTCCCATGATCTTTGGATCATCAGCGGGAGCAAATCCCAGAAAAGATGAGATATATTTATTATTTCTTCTGGGAAGCTTTTCACTGGTGGCGGTCTTACCCCCGATGCGGTAGCCTGCGACCGCCCCCTTTTTCCCGGTCCCTTCAGAAACAACGGCCTCCAGAAGCTCTTTCATGGTCTGGGATACTTCCTTTGTCACACAGCCCCTTTTTTCCGGATAAGCAAAGGTTTTTGTCTTTCCCGTTACAGGGTCTTCCGTTTTTACCGCAAAATGCGGGGTGACCAGGGTTCCTCCGTTTACCACTGCGCTGACAGCCCGGAGAAGCTGAAGGGGTGTGATCTGTATCGACTGCCCGAAGGACATGGTAGCCAGCTCTACTGCCCCGATGTCATTCAGCTTGTGCATGATGGAGGAAGCTTCTCCCGGAAGATCTACTCCTGTTTTTTCATAAAGTCCCAGATTTCTGTACCATTTCAGCATGGCCTGAGCCCCCACCCTGGCTCCGATATCCATAAAGACGGGATTACAGGAGTTCATGACCCCTTCCCTAAAGGTCTCCCGTCCGTGACCGCCGCTTTTATGACAGCGGATCTTCCGGTCCTCCACAATGCGAAAACCCGGACAGAAAAAGGTATCGGTAACTGATACCCTGCCTTCCGAAAGGGCTGCTGTCGCAGTCACGATCTTAAAGGTGGATCCGGGTTCATAAGAATCACTGATCAGAGGATTCCGCCACATATTATTTAATTCTTCGTTCATTTTGTTATGATCGGCAGGCCTGTTTTCTTTTTCTGAAGTTTCTTTTCCGGACGAGCTTTCCTTTTCTTCCTGATCAGAAGTCTGAAGCCTGAAGGGCTGGTTGAGGTCATATTCAGGCAGGCTTACCATGGCATAGATCTCCCCGTTTGCGGGATTCATCAGGATCACCGAGACCCTCTTGGCATTTTTCTCTTTTAAGACCTTCCATGCGGCCTGCTGGGCATAGCACTGGATATTGTAGTCCAGGGACAGCCAGAGGTTTTTGCCTGAAACAGGCTCCTGCCGTTCTTCCGCGGCATCCTCCACCTCAACTCCCATGAAATCTGTCATAGTCAGTATTTTCCCGTCTTTTCCCCGCAGAATATCTTCATATTCTGATTCCAGTCCCAGGATCCCCTGGTTGTCTGCCCCGGTAAAGCCCAGTACTTTGGAAGCCAGTTCATCATGGGGATAATGCCTCTTATAGTCCTCATCCACCTTGATACCGGAGAGCCCCGCCCGGCGAATGGCATCAGCAGTCTCCTTAGGCACATTGCTTTTAATTTTTTCCCGGGAAGAAATTTTCTCAACTTTTTTTCGGATCTCCCCCTCAGAAAGGCCCAGCTTACTACTAAGAAGCTTAATGACCTTTTCAGGTTCTTTCACCTGATGATAGATCACAGAAATGGTGGACACCGGCCGGTTATCGGCCAGAACCTTACCGTTGCGGTCATAAATGATCCCCCGGGCGGCCTTGATGGTCCTTTCTCTCTGCTCAACATCTCTGGCTTTATCCGAAAGTTGGCGGGAAGCAAAGATCATAAAATAGAAGAGTCTTATCACCAGTATCATCAGCAATACTGTCAGAGCAAGAAAAACAAGTCTGTATTTGTTTTTTTGAAACACATAGATATCCGGCATGGTTTTCTGCTGCTTTCCTCAAAGCTTTAGTATATATGTACGCCCCCGGATAGTTATTTATACTTTAGTTGTTATTCTTTTCCTCTGCCGGCTTCTGTTTATCCTCTTTATCCTTCTCCTCATTCTTTTCCTCTTCTTCCGGGCTGCCGTTATCCTGCTTCCAGGCATGGCCTGTATGAACTTCATAGGCCTCCAGTTCCTGTTCTGTGATTTCCTGGTCCGGTTCAATATTTAAAAGAGGTAAAATCTTTTCCATGCACTGTCTCTGGAGGTCCACGGCCAGTCCCGCATTTGCCTGAGTATCCACATTGGGTTCATCGATGGTCACATAGATCATAACCTGAGGATTATCCACCGGCGCAAACCCGATAAAGGAAATATAATAATCTTCTTTATTTCTTGGTATCTTTTCGGCAGTTCCTGTTTTACCCCCGATGGAGTATCCCGGAATCTGAGCCTTTACTCCCGTTCCGGACAATACGGTCTCGTGGAGGTAATCCCTTAAAGTCCTGGAGGTCTCTTCTGAGATCGTATTGCGGACCAGGACCTTATCCATATCCTCCACAATGTCTCCATTGGAGGATTGTATCTGTTTTACCACCCAGGGCCGGTAATAATTGCCCCCATTGATCAGGGAGGCAAATCCCGCCGCCATCTGTATCATGGAGCAGTTAAAGTTCTGCCCGAATGCATTGGTGCACAGAGTAACATCATTACTGTAATTCGAAGCATTGTAGATGAGGCTGGACGTATCTGCTTCTCCGGGGAGATCAATTCCCGTTTTTCTTCCGAACCCGAACTGGTTCTGATAATAATAGAAATTATCCGCCCCTTCTTTGTAGGCAATGTTCATCATGGCCACATTGCAGGATTTCGCCACGGCATCCTTTAATGTAATACTCCCGTGGACATGGGAGCAGCCGATCCTTCTGCTTCCCACAGCCTTGGAACCTTCACAGGAATATTCTTCCTTTCCCGTCAAAGTACCATTTTCCAGACCTGCGGCCACCGTAAAGGGCTTGTATGTGGAGCCGGGCTCATTGGTATCACTGATAATGGCATTTCTCCACAGCTCATAAAAGCCATCATAGATGGTCTTCTTTTTTTCTTCCTCTGAGTCCTTCTTCTCCTCTGTTCCCTCTTCTATTTCTTTCTCTTCTTCGCTTTTCTTTTCTTCGGTTGTTTCCCCGGCCTTCTCCCCGGTGGATGCCTCTTCCGCCCTGGCTGCTTTCTCGGCCTCCTCCTTTTCTTTTTCCTTCGTGTAGGCCTTCATCTGCTCGATCTGGTCCTGGGAAAAAAGCATCTTGAGATTCTCTTCCTCCATGGGCTTGTTAAGATCATAGGGGTGGGAACCTGCCATCCCCAGGATCTCTCCTGTCTGAGGGTTCATGACCAGAATATTGGTCCCTTTACTGCCTATGGACTCATCATATTTTTTCAGTTTATCTTCTATGACCTTCTGGATCTGCATGTCAATGGTGCTGACCACGGAATTGCCGTCAACAGCCTCTTTCACTGTCTGTTCCTGGGTCAGCTCCTCATTGAAATAATAATAGGATCTTCCATTGGTACCATTCAGTTCACTGTTATACTGCTGTTCGATCCCCCAGTTTCCCTGGTTGCCGGAGGACGTAAATCCCAGGACCCGGCAGGCCAGGCTGTTGTAAGGATAGATCCTGCGATAGCTCTCCTCAAACATCACACCGGTTATAAGCCTTGCCTGAAGGATCTCTGCCTTCTCGGTCTCAGGTGTGGAGGCATCATAGGAAAGGTCTTTTTTATCATGGAAGGTATTAAATGCTTCAACCTGCTCGTAATTTATTTCCTTACCATCTTCTTTGTATACGACATAATATGAGTCCTGGTTCTCCTGAATCTTCTGCCTGAGTATCTTTTCATCAAGTCCGAGATACTTAACCAGGGCACTGACTGTTGCTTCCAGACTCTCCTCTGGTTTTGTGCTGTTTTTCAGGATATTCCTGGGCTCTAGTACGAGAGTATACACTTTTTCATTGGTAGCCAGGATATTGCCGTCCCGGTCATATATCTTCCCCCGCTCGTAGGCGATGGTGGTACTGGCATGGTTCTGCTGGCCCAGTACGATATTCCTGAACTTACTTCCATCTCTGACATTCCAGTAGATCAACATTCCCACCAACAGCAAAAAGAGGCAAAAGATAAACGCAAATACGATAATCAGTTTGCCTCTCATTTCTGCAGTCAGGCGTCTCATCGCTTTTCTTCTTTTAGACATATTACCCACCTGCTTTATCTGCCTGCATGAACACTTTCATATTGTCTGATGTAATCATCATTATTATCTTTAAAGTAAATGATCCGATCCCCGGAAGGATATACCATCTTAAGCTTTTTTACCGCATAGTCCCGTATCTCGTCAAGATTTGTTGCTTTATCTATCTCTGACTTCAATGCGGTCTGCTTGCCTAAAAGCCTGGTCTTTTCTTCCTTAAGCTCGGTGATCTGCCCGTTCAGATTATGAAGGGTTATGGTGCCTTTTATATAAAAGATGGCGCTGGCCATAAAGATAAATGCCGCCACTGTCAGGATCACCGTATACTTCCAGTCAAAATCAAGAGCGCGCTCTGCTTTTCTCTGCCGGCGGGCCTGCCTGTCCGAACGGGTAGAGGAGGTGGTATAAATCTGTCCGGCCGGATAGATCCCTGCCCTTTCAGTGCCCCTGCTCTCCGCTGCCGGCCCGGGCTGTGCTGAAGGGATCTCCAGCTTCCTTACCGTATTACCATAAATATAATTGTAACGATCTGATGTACTACCCAATGACATTGACTAACCCCTCCACTACTGCTGACTCTTACTCTAGGACTCTCTCAAATACTCTTAGTTTTGCGCTTTTTGCCCGGCTGTTTTCTGATAGCTCTTCCGGTCCCGGCAGGATGGGCTTTCTGGTAACCACTCTGCCTTTTGATATCCGCCCGCAGGTACATACCGGAAAATCCGGCGGGCAAATACATGGGTTCTCAGCGGTCCGGAAAATATTCTTTACGATCCGGTCTTCCAGGGAATGAAATGTAATGACACACAACCTGCCTCCATCATCTAAAAGATCGATCATCTCAGAAAGATGCCCTTTTAAAACCTCCAGTTCCTGGTTCAGCTCAATTCGTATGGCCTGAAAGGTCCTTTTTGCCGGATGTCCGCCTTTTGCCCTGTACTTTCCGGGAATAGCAGCTTTTATTATTTCGCAAAGCCGGCCCGTTGTCTCCACCGGGTTTTCCTTCCTGGCCATGACAATATGGCGGGCTATGTTTTTCGCGAACCTGTCTTCCCCGTAATCCCTGATGATATGATATAGCTCTGTCTCGCTGTAATCATTTACTATATCCCGGGCGGTGCGGGTCCGGCTCCGGTCCATCCTCATGTCCAGGGGAGCATCCTCTCTGTAGCTAAAGCCCCGTTCGGCATTATCCAGCTGCCAGGAGGAAACACCCAGGTCAAGCAGGATTCCATTTACGAAAGGAACAGACAGTTCAGAAAGTATCTCTTTCATCCGGGAATAGTTGCTGTGTACCAGGGTGACCCTTTCCTTGTAAGGCTCAAGCCTCCCGCCTGCCGCCTTAATGGCATCCGTATCCTGGTCGATCCCTATGAGCCGGCCTTTTCCCTTAAGTCTTCTGACGATCTCCAGGGAATGGCCTCCTCCGCCCAGGGTCCCATCCACATAAACACCCTCGGGCATGATCTTTAATGAATCGATGGTTTCCTTAAGCATTATGGACCTGTGCACAAAATCCATGGTGATTTCCCCTAAAATTCAAGTTCTCCGGCGATATCTTCAATAGAATCCATATCTTCATTCTGATATGCTTCGTATTTTTCCGTACTCCATATCTCAATTTTATCTGATACACCCAATACAGTGACTTCTTTATCGATCCCCGCGAAGGTCCGCAGGACCGGCGGAATCAGAAAACGCCCCTGCTTGTCCGTATCACAGTCCAGAGAAGAACCGATAAAATACCGCTTCAGTCTTCTGGCCTTGGCCGATGAGGTGGGAAGCCTGTTCAGACGGTCTGAAAAATCTTTCCATGCTTCCGGCGTGAAAATATAAAGACAGCCATCCAGTCCTCTGGTGATCACAAAATGGCTGCCCAGCTCTTCCCTGATGCGTACAGGAAGAATCAGTCTGCCCTTTGTATCCAGTCCATGCTGATATTCTCCCTGAAACATAAGTTTCACCTTCTCTCCGCATCAAAAACCGCCGGACGCTCCACTTTTCACCCAAAAAACGTCACTTTCCACCACTTCAAACCACTTGTTTTATATTCTAACGCAGGAAAGAGTTATTTGCAATAGGAAATTAAACAAAAAAAAGTCTTTATGAAGCAAATCATAAAGACTTTTTAAGAAAATCGTAAATATTATGTAATCATTAATCCCGGCATGGGAAAGATTCTTATTATTTCATAAAATCCATGTATACCGGCAGGACTGTCTCCGGCTTGTCGAGCATGATAATCTCACCGTCGTGCATCCACATAACCTGATCGCAAAGGTCTTCCAGGGTGGACATACTGTGGGATACTATAACCACTGTGCGGTCCCTCTTGGAGATCAGCTCCTTCATCTTATTATAACTCTTCTTCCGGAACTTCTGGTCGCCGACACTTAAAACCTCATCGATCAGCATGATCTCTGTCTCCAGGATGGCCGTAATGGAAAAGGCCAGCTTGGAGTACATACCGCTGGAATAGGTTCTTACCGGCATGTCAATGAAAGTACCGATATCAGCGAAGTCAATGATATCCGGCATCTTTCTGATGATCTCCGCCTTATCAAAGCCCAGAAGCATACCCGAGAGGATGATATTCTCCCTGCCTGACAGCTCCTTATCGAACCCGACTCCAATGGAAAGAAGGGAAATGCTGTGTCCATGCAGATCGATCTCCCCCGTATCGGCAGAAAAGATTCCGGCAATGGCCCTAAGCATGGTAGATTTACCGCTGCCGTTTTTACCCGTGATGCCCAGGATCTGTCCCTCGGGAACTTCAAAGGACACGTTATTCACAGCCCGGAAGATCTCCTGTTTAACCTTTTTCAGTTTAAACATACTCTCCTTGACAGAACCCGACTTCAGACTTCTGTAATCAATACAGACATTTCTCACACTGATGGCACTGGGCCTGTCGGAAAATGGTATATCCTCTTCTGATGACTGACTGCTTCCGGCTTTAAAACCCATGTCATCATTTACATCCATGATATCTAAATCATCCATATATAATCTCCCATCTGCTTAAAGCAAGGCTTCTTCCAGCCTTAAAAAAGTATAAACCATCCCTGATCAATCTTATTATATGGTCTTAACGTAACTGTTCTCATTCCGATATATCTTTCTCAACCCAAGTATGGCAATAATTATGCTCAGAAATGTCCATATACAGACCCATGTCATATTCGGACTTTCACCATACAATACGCACTTCCGGATTCCGGTAATGACTATGGCCATGGGATTACATTTCATCAGAACAGGTACATACTGGGGCGGGAGCCGCTTTTCAATATTAAAGAAGATTCCTGTCAGGAAATACATCATGCGCAGAACAATGTTTGTAACATTTTCAAGATCCTTAAGGAAAACACCATAATGCAACAGATGTGTCATCAGAGCAAAAGTAAATATAAAAAGCAGGCTCATCTCCGGAATAAGATATATGATCCTCCAGGTAATGTGAACTCTGAAATAGACGATCATGATCAGGATCACGACCCAGGAGAACATCATCTTGTATGCGTTGAGGAACATCCTGGTTATCAGCAGGATGAACTTGGGGAGATACACCTTGGTCACGATGGGTTTATTATTACGCATGATCTTTACACTCTGGACAATACACCTGTTAAAGAAATCCCAGATGGTCAGGCCCAGGAAAATAAACAGGGGAAAGTTGGGCTCCCTGGCATTAAAGACTACGCCGAAAATAAATGCGTAGATGAGCATGAAGCAGAAAGGCTCCAGCACCCACCAGATCCAGTTCAGATAGGAGTCCGCTATCTCAGATTTCAAAGATGATTTTGCGGACTGTATAGAATATTTATAATGACTTTTTAAATCTTTCCAGAATCTTTTCATAATCCCTCCGGTAATTCTGCTGAAAATCTAATGAATTATAGCATACTTGATTCTTTTTAGCAAGTTTATTCCGAAGACTCGGAAAATGCATTTGGAGATATTCACCTGGAGAAATGGCTGAACTGATAAAAACGGAAGAAAAAGAGCTAAAAAAGTGTGTACTTTAGAACGCTTTTCTATTATAATACTAATTCAGAGCAAAAATCAGGTCTGTAAAGGGAGTAATGGACATGAACTATAGCGATATACGTTTTCCCAATCTGGGAATCGTTTTTTCCCACGTGGGACATTCCATCAGTCTGGGCAGTTTCGAGATCATGTATTACGGGATAGTGATTGCCTGTGGTTTTCTGGCGGGACTGTTTGTGGCCCGGCAGGAAGCCCGGCGTACCGGACAGGATCCGGAGCTTTATCTGGACTTTCTGCTCTGGCTGGTTATTCCTGCCATCATAGGAGCCCGTATCTATTACGTGATCTTTTCCTGGGATTATTACAGTGTAAATCCCGGTGAGATCATCAACTTAAGGCACGGGGGCCTGGGGATCATCGGTGGGATCACCGCCGGCATCATTACTCTGATCATTTTTTGCCGGAAAAGAAAACAGAGTGCTCTTTTAATGCTTGATACCGTGACCATGAGCATGCTCATCGGCCAGATCCTGGGCAGATGGGGTAATTTTTTCAACCGGGAGGCCTTTGGCGGCTATACGGACGGGCTTTTGGCCATGCAGATCCCGCTGGGTTATTTTGAAGAAGCCGGCCGTCTTTCAGAGATCCGCAGTGCAGGTCTTTTAGACCATCTGGTAAAAGTTGCGGTAAATGGACAGAGTCTTTTATATATCCAGGTCCACCCCACATTTTTATACGAAGGCTTGTGGAATCTGATGATCCTGATCATCATTTTCTTTTACCGGAAGCATAAAAAGTTTGATGGGGAACTGGTCTGCATCTACTTTATCGGCTACGGTCTGGGCCGCTTTATGATAGAATCATTGCGGACCGACCAGCTTCAGATCGGGCATACCGGGATCGCAGCCACCCAGGTGGTATGTATCGGCCTTATCATTGCCGGAACCCTGGGCATGGTTTTTGGACATATCACGAAAAAATCACAGAAATGTTAATGGAGGAAATAAAATGAAGTTAGGCATCGTCGGCCTTCCCAACGTCGGGAAAAGCACATTATTTAACTCACTTACAAAGGCTGGAGCAGAATCAGCCAACTATCCTTTTTGTACCATAGACCCTAATATCGGAATCGTTGCCGTTCCGGATCCCAGACTTAAGGTGCTGTCTGATATGTACGATTCCGCTAAAATCGTCCCGGCCGCCATAGAGTTTGTGGATATTGCCGGTCTGGTTAAGGGAGCATCCAAAGGGGAAGGTCTGGGCAACCAGTTCCTGGCCAATATCCGGGAGGTGGATGCCATCGTCCATGTGGTCCGCTGCTTTGAAGACAGTAATGTAATACATGTGGACGGGAGTATTGATCCTTTAAGAGATATAGAGACCATTAATTTAGAGCTTATCTTTGCGGATATTGAAGTGCTGGAACGCCGTATAGCCAAGCAGACCAGAGCTGCCAAAAATGATAAGGGGGCTGCCCTGGAGCTGTCTCTTTTACAGGAGATCAAGGCCCACCTGGAAAACGGGCAGCTGGCCGCAACCTTCGTTACAGAAGATAAAGATCAGCAAAATCTTCTGTCTGAGTACAACCTTCTTACAGCCAAACCCGTCATATTCGCTGCCAATGTTTCGGAAGATGATCTGGCAGACGACGGTGCCTCCAACGTATATGTAAAAGCTGTCCGGGATTTTGCCGGTGAATGCGGAGCCCGTGTATTTGTGGTATGCGCCCAGATCGAGCAGGAAATTGCCGAACTGGAGGACGACGAAAAAGCCATGTTCCTGGAAGATCTGGGACTTAAGGAATCAGGACTTGAAAAGCTGATCAAAGCCAGCTACAGCCTGCTGGGACTTATCTCCTATCTGACGGCAGGCCCCATTGAATCAAAGGCCTGGACCATCAAAAAAGGAACAAAGGCACCCCAGGCAGCCGGCAAGATCCACTCGGATTTTGAGAGGGGCTTCATTAAGGCTGATGTCATAAGCTATGATGACCTGATCGCCAGCGGAACCATGACTGCCGCCAGAGAAAAAGGACTGGTGCGGTCAGAGGGTAAAGAATATGTCATGCAGGATGGAGATGTGGTGCTTTTTAAGTTTAATGTATAGTTTTATATACAGTTTGCAGTGCCGTAAGTGATTCTTTCCAAATAAAGCCTTCGTCGGGGAATCAGTCGCAGGAACGGATGATAAGAAGGTAACCGCTCTTCAGCTTCACTCTGGCGGTTTCACCCGTGATCTCATTGCTGATTCCCCGGCTTATATCTGTGGTCAGGATACCGTTTTCCAGAGGATAGGCAAACCCGGACAGGTCGATTCCCCGGGCTTGTCCTCCCCAGGCCAGCAGTGAAAAAAAGGGCAGCCTGCTGTCCTTTTTATAACATTTTTCTCCGGGACCCCGGAGCATCTCAATTTCATTATGCTCATCTGCGATCACGCACCCGGTCCCCTGATCACAAAGCCACTGCAGCAGACCTATATTGGCAAGGCTGTGATCATAGCGGGTGCCGGTGGCTCCCAGGATGGTAATGCGGGAGGGATGAAGACGCGCCGCAAACAGTACGGCCAGATGGGTATCTGTGTAATCCTTTTTTACCGGGAAGGTCTGCACCGGAACCCCTCTTTTCTTATATTCCAAAAGAAGCTCCTTATTCTTCAGACTGTCAAAGTCTCCTATGATATCCGTGGGAACCAGAGCGGATTCTTTTACTTTCTCCAGACCGGAATCGGCCACTATGATCCTGTCAAAATGTTTTCCCTGAATATAGGATTTTACAAAACCGGGGTGGATGGTCCCCCCGGTAATAATCAGAACTTTCATTGCTTTTACCATTTTCTCATCTGCCCCAGTTCTTCGTATAAGAGGCAGTAATCATCGTATCGGAGTCTGCTGATGATCCCGGACTCCACGTCCTGCTTTACCAGGCAGTCCGGCTCATGGACATGACAGCAGCCATTAAAACGACAGCGGTTCTCATAGGAGGCAAACTCAGGAAAACAAAACCGCAGTTCTTCCTTTTCCATGGCCTCCAGATAAAGGGAACTGAATCCGGGTGTATCCATCAGGAAGGTGTTCTCCCACAGCCAGATCAGTTCGGAATGTCTGGTGGTATGCCGCCCCCTCCGGATCTTTTTGCTGATCTCACCGGTGAGCATCTGGTTCTCCCCGGCAATTCTGTTCAGGGCAGAAGATTTTCCCACCCCTGATGGTCCGGCCAGAATGCTTGTTTTACCATCCAGAAGTTCTTTTACCTCTTCGGTTCCTGTTCCCTCTTCTGCTGACATAAATACCATATGACAGCCGCAGCCTCTGTAATCACGCTTAAGTCTTTGCAGCTCCTCATCGTCTGCCAGGTCGATCTTATTAAAGCAGATGACCACAGGAATATCCTGTCTTTCCATCATGATCAGGAACCTGTCCAGCAGATTAAAATTCGGTTCAGGTTCATGAACAGAAAAGATCACCAGGGCCTGGTCAACATTGGCGGCCATGGGCCGGACCAGCTGATTCTTTCTGGGATGGATCTTCACCAGATTACCGGTTTTCTCCTCCCGGGAGATGGGATCGATATCCACCAGATCTCCCACATTGGGCTTTTGTCTTTTATTACGGAATATACCTCTGGCCCGGCATTCATAAAGGCCGCTGCCCTCAACGTAAACGTAATAAAATCCTCCGATCCCCTTCATGATCTTTCCTGTCATTGCCTTTTTCCTCAATCCGCCACAGCACTGAGCTCAATTTCAGCCCTGCTGTATTCCTCATCATTCACATAGATCACTGCCGTGGCTTCTTCGCCACTGTCTGATATATAATCGATATTCATGGGAAATGCGTCCTCTGTAACATTTTCCTGGCTGAAGATCGTCTCTTCTTTTCCATTCTGCTCAACCACAATCTCAACGGTTCCGCTTTCCCCCTGGGCCAGCGGAGAGGTCGGGACAGATATCACACCCTCATAATGATAGGTTTCCTCCTCGCCCAGACTAATGGTGATGGAAACCTTAGTTCCCTTCTCCACAAGACTTCCGGAGGGAATATCCTGGCTGATCACATCTCCCACACCGACAGACCCGTCATAATCGCTGCTTACATTACCAAGCTTTAAGCCTACATCATTAAGCAGTTTTTCTGCCATATCTTTCGACACGCCTGAAAGGGAGGGGACTTTAACTTTGCCGACGCCTTTGCTGACTATGATTGTAACAGAAAATCCACGGTCAACCTCTGTGCCGTCTTCGGGATTCTGCTTGATCACATAGCCCTGGAGGACTGTATCACTGGTATCATAGATCACAGAAGCTTTAAGATCTGCCTTCTCAAGTTTCTCTACCGCATCACCTTCTGTGAGGTTTACCAGGGCAGGCACTTTTACTCTCCGGGGCAGAAGACTGTCATCAGGCCCCAGGGTAAGGGTGATCACAGTTCCCTGGGTTACATCCTCCCCCCGGCTGTGGTCCTGGGCAGTCACGATCCAGGTCTTTTCGTCATACTCAACATCCTCTTCATCATGGACAAAGCTTACATTCAGGGAATGCTTTTTGGCCCTTTCCAGGGCTTGTTCCTTTGTAAGTCCCATGAAATCAGGAACCTGCACCGTCTCTTTCTGGGTGGTGGCAGTACTCTTGCTGTCAGAAGCTTCCGTGGAAGCCTCGGTGGTATTCCCTGAGGGGAACCGGAAAAGATGCAGAGATCTTCCCACCACAAATATCATAAATGCGGCAAATGCCAGTCCTAAGAAGATCGCTATGACCAGGATCATTTTTTCAAAGCCCGGTGTGACCTCTTCATCATCCTCATGGTCCTCATTGTCCTCAGTTATTATGATCTGTTTCTCATCATCGGCTCCGGGTGTATTCCGGGAGAGCGATCTTTTTATCGCTTCTATCTCTTCCTTATCTCTGGCTTTGGTGGGACTGTCGTCCACCAGGGAATCCAGATAGACATAATTTCCATCGGGGGACTCAAAGACCCGGTTTAAATCACTGATCAGATCTCTGGCGCTCTGATATCTTTCTTCCGGACGCTTTCTGACACACTTTAGTATAATATTTTCCAGGCTTACCGGGATATCCGGGAAATACTCCCTGGGCGGAGTAACCCTGGCCCTCAGATGCATAAGGGCAATAGCCACGGAATTATCCCCGTCAAAAGGTACCCTGCCTGTGGCCATCTCATAGATGGTAATACCCAGGGAATAGATATCGCTGCGGCTGTCGGAATAACCTCCTCTGGCCTGTTCCGGGGAGAGATATCTTACAGAACCCATGGCATTGGAGGAAACCGTATCACTGGTGGCCGCCTTGGCAATACCAAAATCTGTCACCTTGATCTTTCCGCTGTCGGATACCAGGATATTCTGGGGTTTAATATCCCGATGGACTATGCCATGATCATGGGCCGCCTGGATGGCACTGGCAATCTGTATGGAAAAATCCACTGTCTCCCGGGCGCTCAGCCTTCCGTAACGCCTGATATAATTCTTCAGGGTCATGCCCCGGGCCAGCTCCATTACAATATAATAAAGGCCCTGATCTTTTCCCGCGTCATATATTTTTACAATATTCGGATGCTCCAGTCCCTCGGTGGACCTGGCTTCGGCAATAAACTTACGGACGAAGGCTTCATCCTCATTATATTCACTTTTGAGTATCTTTACAGCCACATAATAATCCGTGCCAACGCATTTGGCCTTGTAAACATTGGCCATTCCGCCGGTACCGATCTGTTCTAACAGTTCATATCGTTCATCAAGGATCAAACCAGAATCAATCACAGCCTTCACCTCCCATCCTCAAATCAGGTGATGAAAACCGGGCAATGACCACGGCAATGTTATCAATCCCCCCATAGAAAAGGGCTTCATCAATACACCTGTCTACCAGGACCTCGGGCTCATCCTCTGAAGAAAGGATCTCGGCCAGTTTATCATCCTCCACCATATTGGATAATCCGTCTGAACAAAGCAGGAGCTTTTGTCCCTCCGATATATTGGTCATAAAATAATCGGGTTCGGCAGTCTCTGCAACTCCCAGGGCCCTGGTGATTATATTTTTCTGGGGATGATAACGACTCTCCTCTCTCCTCAGTTCACCGGCTCTGACCAGTTCTTCCACCAGGGAATGGTCCATGGTCATCTGACGGAGGCTCTCTCCGTTATAGTAATAAAGACGGCTGTCACCGATATTCATAATGTAAACAATATCCCCGATGACAGTGGCGGCAACAAAGGTGGTCCCCATCCCTTCATACTGGGCCTGGGTCCCGGACATCCTGAATATTTCCTCATTCACCTGCTGTATCAGCTTTCCCATGGTAAGAAAAGGAATGTCCCTCTCTGTCTTCTTTGAAAGCTCCACAAACCGGGTCACAGCATATGAAGATGCCTTATCTCCTGCCCTGTGTCCTCCCATGCCGTCAGCCACTATATAAAGATTGGGAAAACAGCCGATCTTATCATCGGAAAAAAAGACATAGTCCTGATTAATATTTCTTTTTTTACCGATATCGGTTTTGCCAAAAGACTGCATCAGCTCCCACTCCTTTCTTTATAGCTTTTCCTGAGCTGTCCGCAGGCAGCCTGGATGTCTCTGCCCATCTCCCTGCGCACGGTAACCTGTATTCCTTCCTGTTCAAGAAAATGTTTAAACTCTGACACTGACCTGCTTTCCGACTGCCGGTAGTCTCGCTCCCGGATGGGATTGACCGGTATCAGGTTAATATGGCAGTTCATGCCCTTCACCAGCCGGGCAAGCTTTTTTGCCTGGGCCGGACTGTCGTTATTCCCTCTTACCAGGCTGTATTCAAAGGTGATCCTCCGTCCGGTCTTCTTCACATAATAATCTGCCGCCTTCATCAGCTCATCCAGTGGATATTTCCTGGCAACAGGCAGCAATTCCCGGCGGACTTCATCGTCCGGGGCATGAAGAGAAATGGCCAGAGTCACCTGGGGATTCCTGTCGGCAAACTCGTAGATCTTCGGCACAATGCCGCAGGTTGACACGGTGATATTCCGACGACTTATATTAAGGCCCTCCGGATGGCAGAGCATGTCGATCATACGGCACAGGGCTTCAAAGTTATCGAAGGGCTCCCCGGTCCCCATGACCACCACATGGGAAACCCTCTCCCCGGTGGCCTTCTGGATGGCATAGATCTGCCCCAGCATCTCCGAGGGATAAAGATTCCTGGAAAGTCCCAGCAGAGTCGAGGCACAGAAGCGGCAGCCCATCCGGCAGCCGGCCTGGGAAGAAATACACACTGAATTACCATGTTTGTAGGGCATCAGCACGCTCTCTATCACATTGCCGTCATGGAGGGAAAAAAGGAACTTCATCGTCCCGTCAATTCCGGAAACATGCCTCTCGATCTCCTTTACATCATAGAAGGGATGGTCTTTAAGCAGCGCTAAGAGGAGGCTCCCGGGAACATTCGTCATCTCATCGGGCGAGGAGACCAGCTTTTTGTGCAGCCATCCGTAGATCTGCCCTGCCCTGTATTTCTTCTCCCCCATCTGGAGGATGATATCTGTCAATTCATTTTTATCAAGTGACCGTAAATCTGTCCACTGTGTCATATCTGTTCACTTTCCTGATAACTGTTCACTTTCCTGATGCCGGTTTGTTTTCCTGCCCGTCCGGCAGTATAAACTTCGCGGCGAAAAAGCCGTCTCCTTTATCAATACCCGGCAGGATCTGCAGATATCCCTCCGGTCCGGTCCTGCCTTTCAGGTCCGGGGGCAGCTTATCTTCTATTGATACGGACTTTAAGGGAGTATTCTCCCGGATCCAGC
The DNA here is from genome assembly GCA_017433295.1 of Eubacterium sp. GTDB lineage: Bacteria > Bacillota > Clostridia > Lachnospirales > Lachnospiraceae > Anaerobutyricum. Next base: position 168,475 of record JAFRHL010000034.1, on the reverse strand, counting down.
GGACGTTTTCTTCGTTCTCCCCGGTATTTATGGTACAGGTGGAATAGATCAGCTGTCCACCGGGTTTTACATACCGCCATGAGGCGGCAAGGATCTTTCTTTGCAGGGCTGCCAGCTCCTCAAGCTGACCGGGGGAGATATGATACTTGATGTCATTCTTTCTTCCCATGATGCCAAGACCGCTGCAGGGCAGGTCCGCCAGCACCAGGTCCGCCTTGCCGAAAAGCCTCTTATCCGGTATTGTGGCATCCCATACTTCAGTTTTTATCTGATGATAACCGATCCGGTCATTATTTTCTTTAATTAATTCTGTCTTATATTCTGTCAGATCTCTTGCGATTACCTGTCCGCCGGCTCCTACGATATCAGCCGCATGGAAAGCTTTTCCACCCGGCGCGGCACAGAGATCCACCACGGTATCCCCCGGGGAAAGATCTGCCAGCGAAACCGGCAGCATGGAGCTGATATCCTGTATGGAAAAGCATCCCCTGCGAAAAGCCGGTATCTTTCCGATATAATCATAACCCGAAATATAAAAGGCTGTGGAAAACCAGGGGGCTTCTTCCACCACCAGGCCTGAGGTCTTGAGTTCCTCAGACAATTTCTCCGGGTTGATCTTTGATAGATTCGTACGTATGGTGACCGGTCTGGCTTCCGCAAAGGAGACAAGCATCTTCTCCGTGACTTCGGGTCCCAGCCGGCCGCAGAACATTTTTACGATCCAGAGCGGCATGGAATACCTGACTGACAGGTACAGCTCATGATCCTTCTGCCGGTCGGGGAGTTTGATCTTTGCTTTTTCTCTGACCAGGCTGCGCAGCACACCATTTACAAAACCGGACAGGCTGCCAAAGCCTCTTTTTCTTGCGATTTTTACTGCCTCATTGCAGGCGGCGGCATCCCGGACACCTGTAAAAAGGATCTGGTAGGCAGAAAGCCTGAGCAGGTTCCTGATCAGAGGCCTGCATTTTTTCATCTTTGTTCTGGAAAACCGGTCCAGCACATAATCCAGATAGATCCTTTGTTCTGTAGTTCCCTCACAGAGCAAAGTATAAAATGCCCTGTCCTGTTTCGGAGCAAACTGCAGCCTCATCAGGGTCTCCCCGGTGGCTATATGGGACAGCTTGCCGGTCTGCTCCATATCCACCAGTGTATCAAGGGCAGCTTCCCTGATGTTCACTTTATCAGCCATGCTCCTTCACCTCGTAAACTCCATGCCTTCCACAAGCTTATATCCCAGCAGAAAGCTCTGTACAGACATCCTTTTCTTACCCTGGAGCTGTACTTCATTTACTTTCAGGAGCTGGTCACCGGTCTTTACATAGAAATTCTGTCTTGTCACAAGAAGGATGGTCCCGGGGCCGGCATTCTCCGGATCTGCTGCCGCAGTTCCGTCCCCGCCTGTCCGGGGGAGCTCCTCCACCACATCGGCATCCCATATCTTTATGGTTTTTCCCTGAAGTTCTGTATAGGCACTGGGCCAGGAATTCAGGCCTCTGATCAGCCTCTCTATGGTCCGGGCGCTCCGGCTCCAGTCGATCCTGCCCAGGTCCTTTGTGAGCATACCCGCATAGGAACTTTCGCTGTCATTCTGGGGGATCCTTACGGCGGTTCCCGCCTCAAGCTTGTCAAGGGTCTTCAGGATCAGTTCCCCGCCTGCCTCAGACAGCTTGTCATGCAGGCTTTCTCCTGTTTCCTTCTCGTCAAGGGGAACCACCACTTTATCTATCATATCACCGGTGTCAAGACCCTTTGCCATAAACATGGTGGTGACACCGGTCTCCTTTTCTCCATTGATCACGGCCCATTGAATGGGGGCTGCCCCCCGGTATCTGGGAAGGAGGGAGGCGTGGATATTTATACATCCGTATCTGGGCAGGTTCAGGATCTGCTCCGGCAGGATCTGACCGAAGGCCACCACCACGATAACATCCGGCGCAAGCTCTTTAAGGATTCCGATAAATTCTTCATCTCTTACCTTAGGGGGCTGATATACCCTGATACCATGTTCAAGAGCCACCTTCTTTACCGGCGGAAATGCCATGGCCTTTCCCCTGCCCTTCCTCTTATCGGGCTGGGTCACAACTGCAATGATCTCATGCTTCTTAATCAATTTATTCAGAGCCGGCACGGAAAAGTCCGGCGTTCCCATAAAAACTACTCTCATATATGATCATTCTTCCTCTTCCAGGTCTTCATCCTCCAGGTCCCTGTAGGGCTCGTTGGCGCGTTCTCCATACAGAACTCCTTCCAGATGGTCCATCTCATGAAGGATGGCCCTGGCCCTCAGTCCCTGACCCTCGTAGGTTACGGGGTTCATATCCATATCCAGAGACCTGACCAGCACATAATCCGGTCTGGTCACCTCAGCCACCTTGCCGGGAACGCTCAGGCAGCCTTCATCCTCTGTCTGCTCCCCGGAGGTCTCCACCAGCTCGGGATTGATGAGCACCACAGGCTCGCCATCCATCACATCCACCACGCAGATCCTGCGCAGGATACCCACCTGGGGGGCGGCGAGACCGACACCCTTTGCCTCATACATGGTATCAAACATATCCTCTATAAGGTCCTTCATGTTCTGTGTCATCTTCACCACAGGTTTACAGACTTTATTCAGACACGGGTCTCCAATTACTCTTATTTTTCGAATTGCCATATTCTCCTCCTGAATGTATGGTTAACCGCAAATATCTATCAATCGAAATCGCCTCGGCGATTTCGTGTTGACTGCTCTTAATAAATGCTGACGGGGTCAAAGTCAAATTGCACCGTGATTCCGGCAAACATGGGATGGTTTAACAGGACCGGTTCCAGTCTCATCCGGATATCCCAAAGGATCTCCGGATCTTTATGCTTTAAGTAAACTACCTGGCGGTAGACATCTTTGATTTTACCCACCGCGGCTTTTCCCGGATTTAAAAGGACGGGAACCTTATCTTTTTCAGTCTGACTCTTAAGTATGATCCCGGATATCCTCCTGGCGGCCCTGGTAGCCTGTTCTTCATCACTGCTCAGTATTAATATCACCAGCAAATGGGCACAGGGCGGGTATCCCATCAGGCTGCGGTAGGCATACTCCTCTTCATAAAAATCTTCATAGGAATGGTCAGCCGCAGTGGTGATGGCATAGTGATCCGGATGATAGGTCTGGATCACCACCTCACCGGCCCTGTCACCCCGGCCTGCCCTGCCCGCTGCCTGACAAAGCAGCTGGAAGGTCTTCTCACTGCCGCGAAAATCCGCGCTGTGGAGGGACAGGTCTGCTGCCAGGATCCCCACCAGGGTCACATTGGCATAATCATGGCCCTTTACGATCATCTGGGTCCCCAGAAGAATATCGGCCCTGCCCGACCCAAAGCTCCTTAAGATCTCCTCATGGGCATGCTTTTTTCTGGTGGTATCGGCATCCATCCTAAGTATTACGGCATTGGGAAACTCCATCGCCAGGGCAGCTTCCACCTTCTCCGTTCCCAGACCGAAGGCCGCCACATGGGCCTGGCCGCATACAGGACACAGTCTGGTATACTTCATCTCATAGCCGCAGTAGTGACATCGCAGGCTCCCGTTTCTGTGATAAGTCAGGGAGACGTCACAGTGGGGGCATTTTACCACATGCCCGCAGCTTCGGCAGGACACAAAGCCCGCAAAACCCCTCCGGTTCAGAAACAGCATGATCTGCTCTTTTTTTTCCAGCCGGTCCGCGATCAGATCCTTAAGGATCCCGGAAAAGACGGTCCTGTTTCCTGCGGCAAACTCCTCTTTAAGATCCACGATCCGGACCCCGGGAAGCCTTCCGCTCCCGGCCCTCTTTTTTAAAGTCCAAAGGCCGTACTCTCCGCTTCTGGCCTTTGCAAAGCTCTCCACAGAAGGAGTGGCAGAACCCAGCACAAGACTTGCTCCCGCCAGGGAGGCCCGGTACAGGGCTGTCTCTACGGCATGGTATTTGGGCGAGGAGTCACTCTTGTAGGCACTGTCATGTTCTTCATCAATAATGATGATGCCAAGACCGGAAACCGGGGCGAAAAGGGCTGACCGGGCGCCGATCACCACCCTGGCCCGGCCGGACCGTATTCTCTCCACCTCCTCCGCCCGCTCTCCGGCGGACATGCGGGAGTGGAGCACCGCTATGGTATCTCCAAACCTCCGGGAGAACCTGCTGACAGTCTGCCAGGTCAGGGATATCTCGGGGATCAGGACAATGGCCTGCTTTCCTTCTTCCAGTACCTTCCCGATCAGGGCCAGATAAACCTCCGTCTTCCCGCTGCCGGTCACTCCGAAAAGAAGATAGGTCTTACGAAGTCCCGCATCATAATCCCTGCAGAAGCTGTCTGCGATTTCCTGCTGGTCAGGATTAAGAATGATCTCACAGCCTGTCTTCTGGAAAGTGCCTTCTGCCGGGGCCGTCTCTTTGACCGGGCCCAGGTCCAGGATCCCCTGTCCGGAAAGCTTTTTAAGATCTTTTAAAGGAACACCGCACTCACGAACTGCTGTCCCGGAATCAAGGCTGCCCTCTTCCATCAGTCTTTCAAGGAGCCTGACTCTGGCTTTAAATCCTTTTTTCTTCCACCGGGCAAGCAGCTCTCCTGCCTCAGGGACAGACAACTTCAGGCATACCCGGCTTTTATTCTTACGCCGGACCATTCGTTTTACGGGAACAACCGTCTTCAGTGCCTGTATCATTGTGGACCCGTATGTTTTTCTCATATGATCAGCCACCTGGATCAGCTGGGACTCCACCGAGATACTGTCCGGAACAATTTCTATGATTGTCTTTACTTTCTCCGGATCATAACCCGGCTCATCCCTTAAGGCGATGACATACCCTTCTGTTTTCCTGTCATATTTACCGAAGGGCACACTTACCCGGCTGCCCGGTCCCACTGTCTCCTGCAGTTTTTCAGGTATCCTGTAAACAAAAGTCCTGTCCAGGGCTTCATGGGAGATATCAATTATAATATCCGCAAATTTTTCTTTCATACTCAATCGAAAGCGCCTCGGCCACCTTATTTAATATTTCTGTCTCAATACTTTCCCTCAAGGACATCCGCCACGATCTCTTCTTCACTCATATGGAATTTTTCCCCTTTGATTTCCTGGTAGGTCTCGTGACCTTTTCCTGCCAGGACCACAATATCTCCCGGCTCGGCGTGATTCATCACGTAGGAGATGGCCTCTCTCCGGTCAATAACTGAAATGTACTTGCCGTCTGTTTTCTTAATACCTGTAAGGATATCTTCTATGATGGCCTCCGGCTCTTCAAATCTGGGATTATCGGAGGTGATCACTGTCAGGTCAGCCAGCTGGCCGGACACCTCTCCCATTTCAAATCTCCTTAATCGGGACCGGTTTCCTCCGCAGCCAAACAAACTTACCAGCCTGTGGGGATGATAAGCCCGAAGGGTCTTTAAAATACTCTCCAGGGCTACGGCGTTGTGGGCATAGTCAACAATAAGGGTGTAGTCATGTCCTGTGGGAATGATCTGAACCCTTCCCTTTACGGTAAAATGCCGCAGGACATCATTGATCTGTACAAGGGTCACTCCCATATGAGAAACAATGCTGATGGCCCCCAGGGCATTATGGACATTAAAGGTGCCCGGGATACCGCAGCTGACTTTTCCTTCCAGGTCACCGGAGAGCATGAAGTCCACTCCCAGGAAATCTGTATCTCTGGTCAGGGTCACCTGACCGGCAATAAGGTCTGCCTTTTGGGAAAGGCCGAAGGTCTTTACCGGACAGGCTGCTTTCGCGGTGACCTTTTCAAAATACGCATCGTCAATATTGGCATATCCCAGCCTGCACTGGTCAAAGAGCATTGCCTTACAGGCCAGGTATTCCTCAAAATCAGCATGCTCATTGGGCCCGATATGGTCGGGGGATAAATTGGTAAAAAGCCCGTAATCAAAAGTAATACCGGCGGTCCTGAAAAGCTTGAAGCCCTGGGAAGAGGCTTCCATCACCACCACATCGCAGCCTTCCTCCACCATCTGCCGGAAATACCTGTGAATATCATAGGACTCCGGTGTGGTATTATTCACAGGGATATGATGATCCCCTATCACGACCTCAATGGTGCCGATGACTCCCACCTTATGGCCGGCGGCCTCCAGGAGGGACCGTATCATATAGGTAGTAGTTGTCTTGCCCTTTGTACCGGTAACGGCAATTGTTGTAAGCTCTCCTGCCGGATACCCGAACCAGGCCGCGGAGATCAGGGCCATGGCATAACGGGTATTCTCCACCAGGATCACTGTGACATCCCCGGGAACCTCCACCCTTTCTTCCACAACCAGCACGGAGGCGCCGGCCCTGCAGGCATCCCGGGCAAAAGTATGACCGTCAAAGGATGCCCCTCTGATACATAAAAACAGGCAGCCCGGGCAGAGCTTTCTGGAATCATTGATTACCGCAGTGACCTCTTTATCAACATCTCCCTGTAAACAGGTATATTTCAAATGCTCCAGTAATTTTGAACATTTCATTACTGATCATTCCTTTCTGTCATATTCATCATCTTTACATTCTAACCTTTTGTTCCATGAACGTCAAGCAACAAAAAAGCAGGCACATCATAAAGTGTCTGCTCCCTTTTCGTGAAATACAAAACGATCTGTATCTTTTAAAAGGCTTCCTCCTCATCCTCCCCGTCATCGCCGGTCTCTCCCACATAATCCAGAGAGTCATCAAAGCGGGGATCGTCCTCAGAGAGAATATGGATCTCTCCATTATAGAGTTCCCTGACTGCCACCGACAGAGGTTTCTCCTTGTCCGCAACATCCTCAATGGGATCTTTGCCCGCTATCAGCTCCCTGGCTCTTTTGGCGGTTGCGATCACGATGGAATACCTGCTGTTTATGGCAGGGATCTCTCCCCGGTTCTCCTTGCTGTTGATCTTCTCCATTAACTCTGTATAAGATGGATGTAACATACTCATGCTCCTTTCAGTCAGTCTATATATAGTCTTTCAGTCCGCATCGCAGGGATTCGATAAAATCTCTCCGGCATGAAATCCGGCAGGCCTCACTCTCTATTATGGAATGGATGGTGTCCATGCATTCCTCCAGCCGGCCTTCCTCATTACAGACAATATATTCATATTTATCAATGTCTTCTGCTTCCTCTGCCGCCCGGCGCATCCGTTTTTCAACGATCCTGGGAGACTCGGTCCCTCTGCCCACCAGCCGGTTCTTAAGAACTTCCACAGAAGGGGCAGTGATAAAGAGTAAAATGGCGTCCGGGTACTGCTCTTTGACCTTCATGGCTCCCTGCACCTCAATCTCAAGGATGACCACATGGCCGGCAGCCAGTTCACTTTCCACGAACTGTCTGGGGGTCCCGTAATAATGGTCCACATACCTGGCATACTCAATAAAGCCATTATAATCGATCAGTTTTAAAAAATCCGCCTCGGTTTTAAAAAAGTATTCCCTTCCGTTAAGCTCTCCCTCTCTGGGATCCCTGGTCGTTGCGGATATGGACAGGCTGTAGCCGTATTTATCCACCAGAGCCCGGGAAACTGTTCCTTTTCCTGCCCCGGAAAAACCGGAGATCACCACCAGTCTACCTTTCTTATCCATGCTTTTTATCCTCTCCCCAATTATTCTGACAGCGGGCAGCGATAGTTTCTGTTGTCAAAGCGGATAGTACAAGATGTCCGCTGTCCATGACCAGGACCGTCCTGGTCCTGCGTCCGCAGGTGGCATCCACTGCCTTGCCCTCATCCCTGGCAGTCTGTATCATCCTCTTGATGGGAGCGGCATCCGTGCTCACCACGGAAACGATCCCGTCACCATTCACCATATTATTAAAGCCGATATTGATCAACTGCATCTTCTATGTCCTCACTCAATATTCTGGACCTGCTCCCTTATCTTTTCTATCTCTGTTTTTAAATCAATGGCGCAGTTGGATATCTCCATATCATTGGCCTTGGACAGGATGGTATTCGCCTCACGGTTCATCTCCTGGGCAATAAAGTCCAGCTTTCTCCCTATGGTCCCGCCGGCCTCCAGCTCATCCTTCATATGCTTGATATGACTGCGGAGCCTGACGGTCTCTTCGTCCACGCAGATCTTATCAGCATAAATCACCACCTCTGTGGCGATCCTGTTCTCGTCAATGCTGCTCTCTCCTAAAAGCTCGGTCACTTTATCAAGAAGCTTCTTTCTGTAATCGGCCAGCATCAGCGGGTACCTCTTCTCAATGGTGAGAATGTTTGCCTCCATCTCTGAAAGCTTACCCGCAATATCCTCCTCAAGATGCCTGCCCTCACTGATACGGCTGTCGGCAAACTGGCCGAGGGCCTGTTTCAGAGCAGCCATCAGATGGGGTTCCAGCTCTATGAGGTCCCGGTCCTCCTCGGTCAGAGTCAGCACCTCCGGCATGCGGGCCAGCCTCATGGCGGTGAGGTCATCCGGTATATCCAGCATGTCTGACAGTCTCATACATGCGTCATAATACTGGCGGCTTACAGCCTCGGAAAGACTGACCACCACCGTGCGCTCGCTAAGTTCCTCAAAACTGACATATACGTCCAGCTTCCCCCGGCTTACAGCCTTCTTAATGTAGCTTCGAAGCTTTCTCTCCAGGCTGTTGAGCTTCCTGGGCAGTTTAATGCTCAGATCGCAATATCTGTGATTGACAGCCTTGACCTCAACGGTCACCTTGTATTCATCCGATACATATTCACCGCGGCCAAAACCGGTCATACTTTTTATCAAATCACTCACCTCATAAATTATTTCAGTTTTCCATTATATCTGAAAAAACACAAAACGTCAATCTCTCTCCTCAAGATCCTTCTGGATACTGATGAGATAATGGAGAGTCACTCCGCTGCGGGCCGGGACAAAAAAGCGGGGATCCAGCTCTTCATACTTAAAATGTCTGGGTCCGCCTTCTTTCATCCGGTTCCAGTAGTTCATCATCTCAGCAAATCTCAGGTAGTAGCACTCCTGACGATGGGTAAAATAAATCAGAAGAAAACTGACCCCCTGTTGTTTCTCAAAGGCTGACATAAATTCCACCTGGTGCTCATGGAGATTCTGCAGGGGAAAGGTATCACAGGAACACTCCTTGGCATCAAAGCAGACCGGTATTCCCTGGATGGCCCCGATATAATCCACCGTACTTTTCTTCTCGAAGTAAGCCAGGGTGATGTGTCTGCTTTCCTTGTCAAAGCGCACCGGAGTGATGGGGGTAGGTACCTTCTGGATCAGAGCCAGATTTTTCTCCCGGTATTTTTTATTTGTGTAATTGATCATCTCTTCCAGGACGGAGCCCCGAAGTCCCCTGGAATTCCATGTGGCCATAGCATTGTTCCTCTCGTCTGATAACGTATGTTATGATATGTATTATATATTTCATGATTATATTTCAAGATGGTATTCCTTCATGACCCTGGCAAAATCCTCCGGAATGTCATCCCGGATGTGGGGACCTCCCGGGATCACCAGCTCACTGCTGTGGAGAAGCTGGTGCCGGATCCCCAGCTTATAAAGAGCCCTGTTCCTTTCCGGATCTCCGTATTTAGGGTCTCCTAAGATGGGATGTCCCTCCGAGGCCAGATGGGCCCTGATCTGATGGCTCTTGCCGGTGATCAGCCTGACCTTAAGGAGACTGGCATCCCGGCCGGTGCTTAAGGCCCGGTACCAGGTCTCAATAAAAGCGCTGCCCGGCTGCTTCTGATCCGTCAGCATGACCCGGTTGCTTTTTTCATCCTTTTTCAGAAAACCGTACACCTTCCTGCTTCCCTGGATCTCCCCTTTTACAATACAAAGATAGTATTTCTCCAGCTGCCGCTTCTTTAACAGCTCTGACAACATCTGAAGCCCCTTTACCGTGATACCGCAGAGAACGATCCCGCTGGTATTCCGGTCCAGCCGGTTAGCCACGGAAGGCCGGAAGGCGGCAGGCATCTCCCTGCCCCTCATGATCTTGTCCTTCCAGTAATCCAGCAGGTAGTCATTCAGGGAATCATCCCCGGGGGCCGCCTTCTGGGTCAGCATGCCCGCCGGCTTATGGAGAATGAGTATGTCCTCGTTTTCAAATAAAACCCTGACCTGCTTTCTTAAGGGGCTCTTCTTTTCAGGGCTGTCCTGTCTTTTATCAGGCTCTGACCCATTCATTGCCGGACCGGCCCCGAAGGCATCAAAGGTCTCCTCTGAAAAAAAGATCTGAATCCTGTCACCGGTCATGAGCTTTTCGGATCCGGAAGCCTTTGCCCCGTTGTACTTTATATTTTTCTTGCGCAGCATCTTATGGAGAAAACCCTGGGAAACCCCCGGAAGATATCTGCCCAGATAGCGGTCCAGTCTCTGTCCTTCCTCCTGGCCGCTTATAATCAGTTCCCGCATAATATTCCTCTCCTTAAGCTGCCCGTATCAAAGAAGCTACTCCCCTGTCTACATAAATCTTAGAAACAGGCTGTGGGGCAGCAGCTTTGCCGCCAGGTAAAAAAGCTTCATCATATTACCGTATACAGATATCTGCCGCCCGGCCAGTGAATCCTTCCAGGCTTTTTTTACTACCTTCTCCGGATCCGCCATAACCAGTTTTTTATAGGCGGGCAAAGACTTTCGGGCAGCAGCCCGGTTAAAAAATTCCGTCCTGACAGCTCCCGGGCAGACCGCCGTGACATGGATCTTCCGGGACTTAAGCTCTGCACCAAGGGCCCGGACAAAGCTTAAGACAAATGCCTTGGAGGCAGCATACACCGCAAATCCCGGCTGGGGCAGGAAGGCGGCACTGCTTGCCAGATAGATCATCCTGGCCCCTCTTTCCATATAAGGCAGCACCAGGGCTGTGAGGTCCACCACGCTGCGGCAGTTGACATCCACCATCTCTGACTGCTCCTTTGCCGGAATCTCGCCGATCTTCCCCATAATACCGAAGCCGGCACAGTGTACCAGAAGTTCAATCTCCGGTTTCTGCTCTTTCAGCTCTTTTTCTAACACCTGCATGTCCAAAGCAGAAGTCAGGTCCAGGGGAAGGATCCGGAATTTCTGTTTACCATAAAGCCGGGTCCAGTATTCCAGCCGTTCTTTTCTTCTGGCAATAAGCCATATCTCATCATAAGCCGGGGCCTCTTCCATAATGAGTTTGACAAACTCCCTGCCCATGCCGGAGGAAGCACCTGTAATGATTCCTGTTTTCATAAACTGCTCCTGCCTTTATTGTGTTTTTTATGTATATTTTTTATGGGTTTTCTCTTTCCTGTTCTGCCTTTTCCCCGACTCTCATGCTGCCGGGTTCCGCCGCCGTCTTTTTTATACCGGGGCCTTTCTTCGCCGGGTCTCCCCGGGGCTTTCTCCCCGCCCGGACGGGGCCGGATCAGACAATGCTTACCATAGCCGATCAGGTCCTGTCTTCCCGCCTTAAGAAGAGCCTTCTTTACTATCTGATAATTATCAGGATTCCGGTACTGGATCAGGGCCCTCTGCATCATCTTCTCCTGAAGGGATACCGGCACATACACTGGCTCCATGGTCCTGGGGTCCAGCCCCGTATAGTACATGCAAGTGGAAATGGTGGCCGGGGTCGGATAAAAATCCTGAACCTGTTCCGGCATATAGCCCAGATCCCTGATATATTCCGCCAGGGCCACTGCCTCCTTCAGTCCGGAGCCGGGGTGGGAAGACATGAGATAGGGCACAAGGTACTGTTTTTTCCCAAGGCGGTCATTCATTTTCCGGTATTCTCCGGAAAACCTCTCATAGATAGTATTGCCCGGCTTTCCCATGAGCTTAAGGACATTGTCACAGATATGCTCCGGGGCAACTTTTAGCTGGCCGCTGACATGGTATCTGCACAGTTCCTTAAGGAAATCCTTATTATGATCGGCCAGTATATAATCAAAGCGGATCCCCGACCTGATAAAGACCTTCTTTACCCCCGGAAGCTTCCTTAACTTTCTGAGAAGGGCGATGTAATCGCTGTGGTCACAGACCAGATTGGGACAGGGTTTTGGAAAGAGGCATTGCCGGTGGCCGCAGACCCCTTTTTCAATCTGTTTTTTACAGGCGGGGTGCCGAAAGTCCGCCGTCGGCCCTCCCACATCATGGATATAGCCCTTAAACAGGGGGTGGCCTGTCAGAAGCTTCGCCTCGCTGAGGATGGATTCATGGCTCCTGACCTGAAGTCTCCTGCCCTGGTGAAAGGTAAGGGCGCAGAAGCTGCAGCCTCCGAAACATCCCCTGTTGCTGACCAGGGAAAATCTCACTTCGTCAATGGCCGGAACTCCCCCCAGGGCATCGTAGGAGGGATGGCTTTCCCGCATATAGGGAAGCACATAAATGTGATCCATCTCCTCGGTGGTAAGGGGAAGGGACGGAGGATTCTGCACGATATATTCCTTTTCCTTATAGGGTTCCACCAGCCGCCGGCCTGTGATGGCATCGGTGTTCATGTACTGGCTGTAGAAGCTTCTGGCAAAGGAAGCTTTGGAGGAATTGATCTCCTCCCAGGAAGGCAGGACCTGATAGTCCCCGCCAAGCTCTGACAGGTCCTGACAGCGGAAAACCGTTCCCCGGACGTAGCTGATCTCCTTTACGGGCAGTCCCGCATCCAGGGCTTCTGCTATCTCCAGGACAGAATGCTCCCCCATACCGTACATGAGAAGGTCTGCCCCGGAATCCAAAAGGATGGATCGGCGGAGTTTATTGCTCCAGTAATCATAATGGGCCATCCTCCGGAGGGAGGCCTCAATTCCCCCTATCAGAATGGGGACGGTTTTATAAGTCCTCCTGATCAGGTTGCTGTATACAATGACAGCCCGGTCCGGCCTTTTTGAAAATCCTCCTCCCGGAGTGTAGGCATCCTGATGCCTCCTCTTTTTAAAAGAGGTATAATGATTCACCATGGAATCCATATTCCCTGCGGATACCAGAAAGGCCAGCCGGGGCTGTCCGAAAATGCGGATGCTGCTGTCGTCCTTCCAGTCGGGCTGGGCTATCACGGCCACCTTATAACCGGCGTCCTCTAAAAGCCTTGTAATAATTGCCATCCCGAAGCTGGGATGATCCACATAGGCATCACCGGATACATAGACAAAATCCGGCCGGTCCCAGCCCCGTTCTTCCATTTCCTTTTTATTAATTGGTAAAAATCTGGATTCTTTTATCATGTTGCTGCTATTGTTTTCTCCATCCCGCAGGGTATTTATTCTTAATACGTCCGTTCCGGGCCTTTCCCCAGCCCAGGGGAAACTCCCCGGCGCAGACCAGGCACCAGCCGTCCTTTATCTCTTCCTCTTTTGCCTCTATGGTCTCACATTTTAAATACTTTTCTATCCGTATATCCGGAAGGGACAGCTTTAAGGCATTCTCAAATTGCTCTGCCCTTAGTGCCATGGCCAGAGCCTGTCCGGGTTCAAATCTCTTCTTTTTGCAGTTTCCTATATGCAGACCTGAGCTGACTACCCTGAGTCCCGACAGGTCCGGGGCATTTTCGGGAACTAAAAACAATCTTTCCTCCCTTTGAATCAGCCTGCCCGGCGGCGGATCCATAAGGTCACTGACCAGATCCTCAGCCAGGATCTCTCCTGCCTGTCCTTTTATCAGGTGCTTCAGAAAGGCACCATATTCCCCGGGATCCTTCCCGCCGCTGCCAAAGGCTCCAGGCTTCTCCTTCCGGAGCAGGGATGCTGTTTTGTGACCGGTCTTTTTCTCCCGGGCTCCGGGATAGGAGGACTGCCCCTCCGGAGATCCCTTTTTCTTAAAGAGGGCCGCAAACTGACCTTCCCCCTCGATCCTGTGATTCCAGAAGCGCCGGCAGCTGCCTATGGAGGGGCTGCCCGAATGACTCCACTCCGGATGTCCGCAGTCCACCCCTTCATATTCCGGCAAAGGCAGGAGGGTATAATCACCCTCTTTTAGCAGGAAATCAACCGTCTGCTCGTTCTCCCGGGGAGAATAGGTGCAGGTGGAATACATGAGACAGCCTCCGGGCTTCAGCATGGCAGCCGCATGGGAAAGTATCTCTCTTTGCATCTTTGCATAACGTTCCACTTCGGACAAGGACCAGTTCTTTACCATAGCCGGATCCCGCCTGAACATTCCTTCCCCCGAACAGGGCGCATCCACCAGAATCTTGTCAAAATACCCGGCGAAAGGTCCTGCCAGCCTCTCCGGAGACTCACAGGTTACGATGGCATTGGAAATTCCGGCCATCTGGATATTTTTAAGCAGGGCTTTACACCTGGATATACTGATATCATTGGAGACCAGCAATCCTTCCCCCTTAAGCTTCGCAGCCAGGGCTGTTGACTTTCCTCCCGGTGCGGCACATAAATCCAGCACCTTGTCCCCGGGCATAACCGGCAGAAACTGGGCCGGAGCCATGGCAGAGGGCTCCTGCAGATAATACAGGCCCGCATGGTAAAAGGGATGCAGGGACAGTCTCATCTCTCCATCATAATACGCTCCGCTGCCACACCAGGCTACCGGACGTAGAGAAACATCATTAAGCCGGCGGAATAATTCCGCCGGCTCTGTTTTCAGCTCATTTACTCTGAATGACTGTCCGATAGTATGTTCAAAGCTTTTAATGTAATTGTCATAATCCTCCATCAAAAGCTCCTTCATTGTTCTTTGATAATCCATCGGCAAATTCATACTTCCTCCATCCACAGGCATCGCCGGGACAATAAACCCACTGATATAGCCTTGTGGCACCGGATAACCCGGCATGGGGGGTTTATTGTATACTTTGGGCCTGAAATCCTTCCGCGATGATATCCAGCTGTCTGGAAAAGTGCACAAGCTTACCCATATCATCCATCAGATAAACCTTGTAAAACTCATCCTGGATCTTGGCCACTTCCCTCTTATTGGCCACCTTATAAAGATTCTGTATATTATTAAGGATGTCCTTCACCAGGTTCTCCCTCTTCTTGTGGGTATTCTGGGCATCCATGATCTCGTCTCTCACATCAGACATGGCCTGATCCAGCCCGATGATGGCTTCCGAAGCATCTATCAGCTTCTTCTGTATGTAGTCAGGAATATTCCCTTTATACTTGTACTGAAGGGAATGCTCAATCGTCGCCCAGAAATTCATGGCCATGGTCCGGATCTGGATCTCCGCATGTATATCCTTGGGCCCTTCAATGGTGTTGACCGTATAAAGAATAATCATGTGGTAACTACGGTATCCGCTCTCCTTCATGTGCTTGACGTAATCCTTCTCCTGGAGAACCACCATATCTGTCCGGTTTTTGATGATATCCACTACCCGGTCAATATCCTCCACGAACTGACAGGTAATACGGACACCTGCTATATCCTCTATCTTCTGTTCAATTTCACCCATGGAAACAGATTTCCGGTGCATCTTATCCAGAATACTGTCAATGCTTTTTACTCTTCCGTCTACAGCCTCGATGGGAGAGTACAGGCCTCTGTTCCGGTGTTCCGAAATAATATGTTCAAACTTTACAGTCAGTTCGTCAACAGCCATCTGGTAAGGATCGAGAAGCTCTCTCCACAACTGTATCTCCAAATAACCACCTCCCAGTATTAAAAAAGCTCCTTGGGCTAATGTCGAAAAAATAACTCAGGGGGAGCTTTAACTCCTTCTGAGTATAACACATTTTCCTAAAAATACAAACAAAATTCATAGTTATTTGTAAAAATTACTGAAATTTTAAGTATTTTGAAAGATATAAACTTATTCTACGCCCGGGTCCTCCGGCAGGTCCTCTCCCAGAGCTGCCTGTACTGCCAGCTGGTCACACCTCTCATTCTCCGGATTGCCGGCATGTCCCCTGATCCAGTGGAAGGTAACCTCATGAGGCCTGCAGGCTGCCAGAAGGCGCTGCCAGAGATCTGCGTTTTTCACCGGTTCATTCTTTCCCCGCTTCCAGTTCCTCCTCTGCCAGCTGTCGATCCAGTGATCATTAAAAGCCTTTACCAGATACTGGGAATCCGAATAGAGGTCTACCTGGCAGGGACGCAGCAGGGCTTCTAACCCCACGATGGCCCCCATCAGCTCCATACGGTTATTGGTGGTCTTTTTATAACCTCCGGAATACTCTCTCCGATGGGTCACTCCCTTCGTGTCCACATACAAAAGGACAGTCCCATAGCCGCCGGGGCCATTGGGATTGCCTTTTGCCGAACCATCTGTATATATAGTAACTTTCATGCCTGAATCTCCTTTTATCTTAAAAGTCCCCAAACCGGGGAACCGTATATAATCTCAAAGTTATCATGGCAGCTCCAAAAGCCGTCTGTAAAAAAGGGTTGCTAAATAATAATGCAGATCAGGCCTCCGCTGCTCTCGTTTACGATCTTTTCCATGGCGTTTTGCAGTTTCTCCTGGCTGTCTTCGTTGATCCTTGTTACCTTTCCGGAAATACCGTCATCCACCAGCTGCTCCAGGGTCTTTCCGAAAATATTGACCTTCCAGATCTCCTCCGGCTCCTCCCCGGCCTGCTCTTTGATATAGGTGATCAGGTCCTCCGCCTGCAGCTGCGTTCCCACGATGGGCGCCACCTCCGTAGTCAGGTTGGCCCGGATCAGATGGATCGAGGGAGCCTCGGCCTTGATCTTTACCCCGAATTTATTGCCGTGTTTCACGATTTCAGGGGCTGACAGGTCTATCTCTGACAGAACAGGCTTCATCACACCATAGCCCCTCTCTCTGGCATCCTTTAAGGCCTGGGCCACCTCCTCAAATTCCGTTTTTTTGGAGGAAAGGTCCTTTAAGGTCCTGATCAGGTGGTATTCACTGTGAATGGGAATGCCGGTAAGATCAGAAAGAATATCATAATAATAGGAATCCCGGATCTGGATCTTTACCGTCACCTCCCCGGTGTCCATGTGTAATTTCTCGATCTTTCCGGAGCTTATGTATTCATTGGACGGAAATGTCTGCTGGTAAAGGTCCTTCATTTTATTCCTTCCGGACATAAACTCCCTGATAAGATCAAGAATTGACTTCTTCATCCAATGGTCATCCTTCAGGGTCTCCACCCACTTGGGCAGGTAAAAGCCCACACAGGAAAGGGGAAACTCCAGAAGAATGTTCTTAAGTACCGAAAGAATATCCTCCTGCCGGAGCTGGTCACAGTTTAAAGGCAGCACCGTTGTCTGATATTCCTTCGCCAGCTCCCCGGCCAGGGTCTGGGCAGCCCGGGAATAAGGCCTTTCACTGTTAAGGATCACCAGAAAAGGCTTCCCGATCTCCTGAAGCTCCTTGACCGTTTTTTTCTCTGCTTCTGTATATGCGTCTCTCGGCAGATCTCCGAAGGATCCGTCGGTGGTTACGACAATGCCTATGGTAGAGTGATCCCGGATCACCTTGGCCGTTCCATACTCGGCCGCTTTTGTAAAAGGCACCTCATATTCGAACCAGGGAGTTTTGACCATGCGTTCCTGCCCGTTTTCAAGATGCCCGCCGGCTCCTTTTACCATAAAACCGACACAGTCAATGAGGCGGACCTTGACCTTCATATCATTAAGAGGAAGCTCCACTGCCTCCTTTGGAATGAATTTGGGCTCAGTGGTCATGATGGTTTTTCCGGTTCCGCTCTGCGGAAGCT
This sequence comes from Eubacterium sp., assembly GCA_017433295.1. Classification (GTDB taxonomy): domain Bacteria; phylum Bacillota; class Clostridia; order Lachnospirales; family Lachnospiraceae; genus Anaerobutyricum. The sequence goes on along the minus strand of JAFRHL010000034.1, from coordinate 150,930 downwards.
CATCCAGAGCCCGTTTTCTTTCGTTGTCATCTGTCATTTCCGGCAGGACCATCATTTCCATGAAACGCTTGATGAAGGTGGATTTACCGCTCCTGACGGGTCCCACCACGCCAAGATATATCTCACCGCCTGTTCTGATACATATGTCCTGATATATATTCTGTTTTTCCATGATTATCCCTCCCAATACTAATTAAGTATATGAACGGGAAGGAAAGCTTAGAACAAAATATTTCTATCTTAAAATTATACGTTAAAGAATGATGTTACCAGGCGGACCAGGGCCTGATAATCTGATACCGCGATAGTCTCCCTGGCAGAGTGCATGGCCCACATGGGAACCCCGATATCGCACCCGGACATGGGAAGATGGGCCCCGATCATCGGTCCCAGTGTAGAGCCGCTCCGGATGGTATTCCTGTTGGCAATGGTCTGCAGGGGTATTTCGTATTTTTCTGCCAGGCTCTTTATTATGGCCTGCATTCTGCAGTCCGATGCATATTTCCAGCTGCTGCTGGCCTTTATGGCAGGGCCGCAACCCATGATGGCCCTTGTGGTGGGGTCAGATTTATCCGGATAGTTAGGATGGGCAGCATGGGCGCCGTCCACTGAGAGATACAGGCCGGAGGCCACGGAGGCGCGGAAAATCTCATCAGAACAGCCAAGCGCTGTAAAGATGCTCTTTAATACATTGGTAAACAGCTCGGAATCCGCGCCGGACCTGGACAGGCTCCCCACTTCCTCATGATCAAAGAACCCGATCAGGTTGATGCCGTTTTCCCTTTCTCCTTCCACTAAAGAAGTGAGTAAGGCGCTGACGGATGCCAGGTTATCAAGCCTGGGGGCTGAAAAAAGATCCCCCGCAAATCCGATCAGCTGAGGCTGGTCGTAATTATAAAGACTCAGGTCCCAGCCCAGGATCTCTGATTCATCCACATTTAACTCCTGAGAAAGATAGTCTGAAAAGGCCGGACCCGACCAGCTGTTTCCCGTCAGTCCCCATACCGGCATCAGCTCCTTCTGGCGGTCGATCTTATGGCCGTCATTGGCACTCCTGTCCATATGAATGGCAAGGCCGGGGATAATGGCCACCGGACTCCTGCTGTCAAAGGACATCATCCGGGGATGAAGAATATCCTCACCCTTCAAAGCCACCGTACCCGCCAGCCCCAGGGGCCGGTCAAACCATGTGTGGTCCATCATTCCTCCATAGACTTCCACATTCAGCTGGGAACAGCCCATATTGGAAAAGTCGGGATTGGCCTTGAGCTTGAAGCATGGCTGGTCCAGATGGGCAAAGGCCATCCTCAGGTTCTGCATATATGCTCTTTTTCTTCCCATGGTAAAGGCAAAAAGTACGTCAGGAAATGGTGCGATAAAATACTTTCCCTCTACTTTCGGTGAGAAGAGTCCATCATAAAACAGTTCCGTAAAGCCTTCTCCTTTCAGGTAGTCTTTCGCAAATGCCACGACCCTGTCCGGAGCAGTACCTTTTTGTATGCAGTGATATAGGGTATCCATAATTTTACATCCTTTTCAAAAAACTTCTGTTGTGCTATAATACTCCCAAATGATAATTATATATTACATTAAAGAATATAGCAACACTGATATGACACTTTATAAAACAACAGAGGGGGAAACCATGTTATCCGCACAGATTTCAGATATCAGAGACTTCATGTCCAAACTGCTTTCAGGTGACTGCTTTGACCGCTTTTATCTGGTGGAGGCCGGCATCCGTATGGGCATCACCTATTATCTTGACGGCCACCTGAATCATGGTTTTTATGACTCCGATGAAAAACCTGAAAGGGCTTACTGCTTCTGGAAAGAAGCCAGGCCTTACATATTCCAGATCATCAGGGGAAAAAGACAGCCCTTAAGGCTGAAGATCATACTGGCATTCCCCGAAAAGACAGTGGAATGGTTTTTAAAGGAAAGCGGCAGTCCCATAGGACCGGAAGATATAGAAGGGATCTATCTGAATATCCTCTTTGAATCCGGCAGTCTCCTTATAACCACGGGCATTTCCTGCCGGGTCTTTTCCACAGATAAGAGACTGGAGCACTGCGTGGATGACCATATGAGGAGCTTTTTATCCGCAAAAGGTATTTCATAAAGAGGAGCTGTTGCAATCACAGCCCCCCTAACTGTCAGGTTTTTATGTAAATGAAACATGGAATCCTGATGGCTTGCTGGATAGAGGGGTTCTGCAGGCAATGGGGCCAGACAGGTTGCGTTTGCTGCCTCGGTTCGCGCGCCGATGCTGTCTGACTTTTTGAAAACCGCCGGGATTCCATGTGTTAATCATGAAAACCCGGCGATATAGGATATAAGGGTTTTATAATCCCCTATTGTTTCTCCTTCAGGACGGAAATGGCCTTCTCCATCTGGGTATCCTTCTTCTCTCCCTTTCTGATCTTCAGCCATTCCTCCGGCTTATAGGCCATATCAATATCCGGCTCGATACCCTGCTTGTGGATGCTGGTTCCCTTTGGAGTATAGTAGGCTGCCACAGTAAGCTTTATGGCTGAACCGTCGCCAAGGGGCATCACATTCTGCACAATCCCCTTGCCGAAGGTTTTTCCTCCGATGACTGTGACCAGGCCATAGTCTTTCAGACAGCCTGTCATGATCTCTGACGCACTGGCTGTATTCTCATTGGCCAAAATTACAATGGGCATATCCAGGGTCCTTGCATCCTTGCACTTATACTCTTCTGTCTTTTCATTCTTATCCTTTATGGAAACGATGAGGTCATTTTCGGGAATGATCCTGGAAACCATATTGATACAGGTGTCCACCAGACCGCCTCCGTTATCACGAAGATCAATGATCAGGCCCTTCATCCCCTGCTTTTCAAGCTCATCCACTGCAGTGATAAAATGTTCATCTGTATTCTCGATAAACTGGGCCACGGAGATATAACCGATATTATTCTCCTTCATCTCCCATTCCACCGACTCCACAACGATGTTCTTTTTATCAACCTCCACATCCAGGGTCTGGTTATTTCTTAAAATAGTCAGCTTAACAGTATCCGCCTCTCCCCGTTTGATCTTCGCGACCGTTTCTGACAGGGTCATCTCTGTTGTATTAACTCCGTCCACCGAGATCATAATATCCCCGTTCTGAATTCCGGCATTGTAGGCAGGCTGGTCTTTCATAACAGACTCTATGACCACATAACCGGACTGGCTTTCTTTATAAACTATGATCCCGATTCCCCGGTACTCACCGGCATCCGAGTCCATCATATCCTGGTATTCCTGCTTTGTATAATACTCTGAATAAGGGTCTCCCAGACCGGAGACCAGACCATGATAAACACCGTCGGTCACCTTATCCGAATCGATATCGTCGAGATAAAAGGTGTTAATATAGGCCTCCAGCCGCTTGACCTTGCTAAGGATCGCATCATTATCAAAGCCCTCCTCCAGGGGGGTTTTGATGGAGGCGGACAATCTTCCTCCGGTAAATGCCAGCATCAGCAATATGAACATACCGACTATGAAACCGATTCTTCTTTTTTTGCTGTTTCTGTTCTTTTCCATCATTTAATACTCAATGCTTTCCATGTATTCCATATATTTTACTACCATCAGGGCAATCTTGAAAGTGATGGCATCCTCAAATACTCTCAGATCCAGATTAGTGGTTTTCTGCAGTTTATCCAGACGGTAAACCAGAGTATTCCTGTGAATGTAAAGCTGCCGGGAGGTCTCGGAAACATTCAGACTGTTCTCAAAAAACTTATTGATGGTCATCAGGGTCTCTTCATCAAACTCATCCGGGGACCGGTTCTCGAAGATCTCCTTGATAAACATTTTACATAAAGGCAGGGGCAGCTGATAGATGAGACGCCCGATACCCAGCTGGTTATAGGCTATCACGTTGCTGTCCGGATAAAAGATCTTGCCCACATCCATGGCCATCTTGGCCTCCTTATATGACCTGGATACCTCCTTGATCTCACTCACAATATTACCGAAAGCCACCTTCACCTTTGTCATGGCCTCCGTATGAAGCATGTCGATAATAACTTCCGCTGTCTTCTGCATCTCAGGGTAGCTTTCTCCCTGCTTGAGTTCCTTGACGATGATAATGTTTTTTTCATCCACTGCAGTGATAAAATCTCTGGATTTGGACGAGAAAATATTTCTTACGGTCTCAAAGGAGCTGTTGTCCTTGTCACCTATTGTCTCAATGATAAAGACTGTCCGTCTTACATCCGTCTCAATATGAAGCTTCTTGGCGCGGTTATAAATGTCCACCAGCAGCAGGTTGTCAAGCAGAAGGTTCTTTATGAAATTGTCCTTATCAAACCGTTCCTTATAGGCCACCAGAAGGTTCTGGATCTGGAATGCGGCCATCTTCCCGATCATATAGACATCATCTGTCTCTCCCTTGACCAGAATGATATATTCCAGCTGCTTTTCATCAAATACCTTAAAGAACTGATAGCCCTGCAGCATCTGGCTCTCTGCCAGGGACTGGGCAAAAACCAGTACCGCCTCTCTGTATTCTTCCACTGCATCAAGGGTAGAGGCAAGAGGCTTTCCATCTGTATCCATCACGCAAAGATCGATTCTGGTTATGGCCTTAATGCCATCGATTGTATCCTGTAAAATCTGATTAGAAATCATAATATTCTCTCCTAATTATCCTCCTGTGATCATTCTCACCTAATATTATAGAGTCCTATTTGTTATTCTAATACAAAAAATGAAAAAAAAAAAGAGGAAATATGTAAAAACATACAACCTCTTAAAAAAGTTCACAAAAAATCGTTACCTGTTTTGTTCATCATTCTCGTTTTCTGCTAGAATATCCTCATTTACCCTTTTTTTGAAAACGGAACCGGCTATTATCTTTTGCAGCTTCTTCTCATTATGAAGCCAGCTATAGAGCCGGGTCAGATGGAGCAGCCTGACCCAGGAGGGAATCCTCACTGCCATATCTGTAACAAATGACTGCAGGGACTCTACACAGATACACAGGCCGGCATTCATCATGGATTCATATCCCTCAAGGAACATCAGCTGGTCTTCAACAGGCAGAAGCAGCAGAAGGACATCCGGTATTTGGGCATTGATCTCATTGACAACTTTGTCAGCAGCTCCTTCTGTCTCCCTTTCGAAAACCATGCCTGCTGCCGTAATATTCGGGCAGCTTCCCGCCAGGTACTCCTTTAGAAGGTCTATCCTGACGTCTGATTCGGAGACGATAAATAACTCCCTGTATTCCCTGTGCATTCTGGCGAAGAGACGTCTCATGTAATCACGGATAAATGTGCCCGGTCCATTATCGCCGGTAAGAGGCTCCTGCAGGACAGTCATCTCCATATGCCTGTCCCCCGGAAGAACAAGCTTAAGTGTATTAACAAACTCCATAGCCCGGTCTTTCTCCTGGCAATACAGAGAACTCACTGCCGAATGAAAAAACACAGTGCCGAATTCATTATTACGCATGGCTTCCAGAGATAATGCAACTGCCTTTTCCGGCCGGAGATCACATACATTAACACCAAGTACATTCACTTTGTTGAGATTGTGCTCTCTCAAATGCTTCCCCCCCTCCACACTTAAATCCGAAGTCAGCGGGTGTCAATCATTCAGAATCCTTGTCAAAATTATAGTACCCGGAGCTGTTTCCCGAATTCTGATCTCCGGTCTGCTTTTCATCTCCTTTGTCCTTGCCCTTCTCATCATTCTCATCCTTCTCATCATCCTTGCCGGAATCACTGCCTTTTGCTTTGGCAGAATCCTTTTCGTCGAAATCAGAGTCTTTTGCTTTAGCGGAATCTGTTTTTCCGGAATCAGAATCTGATCTGTCTGAGAAATCAGCCGTATCAGAAGAGGACTCGGAAGTGCCCACATTAATATGATCTGTGCCGATAAACACCTGAATATCTCCACCGGTAACTATCTCACCGATCTCAATATCGGCTCCCGAGAAGTACTTAAGGAGATCCTGCCCGATTCCTTCCTGACTGACAACGATCCTGGTGGTGGAAAGGGGGCCCTCATCCTGGTAAGAAGCAATCAGGCTGATATTGTATCCTTCCTCCTCCAGATAGCTCTCCCATTCCGAAGCCAGTCCCTGGCGGAATGCTGCATTGTAAAGCTCAATATAATAATCCTTTGAGCTGGCGGCAGTTTCAGTATCGTCCCCAAGAGATCCCACGCTGTCCTGTTCATCGCTGGCTCTGTAATCCGCACTCTGCTTAACCAGGGTCGAGATCTGCAGCTTGGCCTTCTGGGAATCAATGGAGAATACACCCTTGCTCTCTGCCCCCTGAAGAATACGTAATGTGACACCATTGGGAGTAAGATCTCCCCACACCTTCTTCTCTTCGGTAAAATCTCTGCCTTCACTGGAAGCCGCTGTCTTTTCAACCTGACCTACCAGGTCCGTTCCCTTTCCTGCTCCGATCAGCTTGTCCAGCCAGGATTCAAGAAATGTATTGGCGCGCTCCAGACGATCAGACTCCTGCTTGTCTGTTCCATCCATATGGGACATCAGTATCATGGCTTCACTGCCGCTAAGCTGCTGGTCTCCTGCCTGAAAATACTGTAATTGCTGCTGTTCATCTCTGTAGGAAAGAAGATCCGCAAAGTGATATGATACAGACCCGTTGATGTCCAGCAGGTCTTCAAACTGCTTTTGAGATAATACATCGTATCCGGATATATTAAGGGCAAATATCTGCGAAAAAACATCAGAAATGATGCGATACTTATCTTCTCCATATACCCTGGCAATATCATCCAGCTCAAGGGTGCTTCCCGCGCCGGGAATCTTCTTCTGGATCTCGGTAAGGAGCTTCCCTCCCACTGTTACCTGTACATGCAAAGGTACCAAAAGCAAATCTACGGCGTTCGTCTCGGTATTCATCATGACAAGAGAAGTATATCTGCTGAGCCCGTCATTACTCTCCACAAAGAATAATGTATTCTTCATATTCTTGTCATCGATCTTTGTCTCCTCCTGCGGATTCTTTGTAATGTGAACCACGGCCTTTTTGCCGTCACCCTTCAGGGCATTCCTCAAATCATAGAAACTTCCCGAAAGATAGTAGGTCACACCCTCAAAAGATCCCACCGCGATCATTACCATAAGCATAAGTACAACAATCAGCCGGAGCAGGAATGAGAAAAATCGTTTTATCATACTTGGCTTCTCCATCATGGCCCTCCTAAACATATCGAACTTTCCCCACCTGTATGGGGGTCAATCTCAGATGTGGGTATGTTCTCCGCTGCCGCTCCGGTCGGCTCTTATGTGGTCCACCGGACCACCCGCCCCACGTCAGAGAGAAGCTAACCTTGCGCATTCCTCTCATGACTTACGTCACGAGATTCCTGCGTCTGAGATTGAGTATACCAAAGTTCATATCCAAATGCAAGTTTTTACAGAAATTCCATGTCAGGTCTGTCATCATCGGGGAATCGCCTGAAGCGATTCCGGTAAAAAATCAGGAAGCCTGATATCCGTCAGGATTGCCGGACTGCCAGTGCCAGGAGTCTCTGCACATTTCCTCGATGCCGTACCTGGCTTTCCAGCCCAGCTCCCTCTCTGCTTTTGAGGGGTCTGAATAACAGGTGGCGATATCTCCCGGCCTGCGGGGTTTTATAGAATAGGGAATCTCTTTTCCGCAGGCTTTACCGTAGGCTTTTACCACATCAAGTACACTGTAGCCCCGGCCTGTTCCGAGATTATAGATCTGAACGCCTTCTTTCATATGCTTAAGGGCGCACACATGACCGGCGGCCAGATCCACCACATGGATGTAATCCCTGACACCGGTGCCGTCCGGGGTATCGTAATCATTTCCAAATACGCCCAGTTCGGGAAGCTTGCCTACCGCAACTCTTGCTATATAGGGAACCAGGTTGTTGGGAATCCCTTTCGGGTCCTCTCCGATCAGCCCTGAACCGTGTGCTCCGATAGGATTAAAATAGCGCAGCAGGGTCACCCTCCACTCAGGATCACTGATCTGGATATCCGTAAGGATCTGCTCGATCATGCCCTTGGTCTGTCCATAGGGATTGGTAATAAGCCCCTTCGGACACTCTTCTGTAATCGGTACAAAAGCGGGGTCGCCGTATACTGTGGCTGATGAACTGAAAACGATCTTTTTACAGTCATACTTTCTCATGACATCACAAAGTATCAGCGTTCCCGTAATATTATTATGATAATATTCCAGCGGTTTTTCGACAGATTCACCCACAGCCTTATAACCCGCAAAGTGAATTACTGCTTCCGGTTTTTCCCTGGCAAATACATCAGTTAAGAAGTCCTTATCCAGCAGATCTCCTTCATAGAAGGTCAGATCTTTTCCCGTAATTTTCTCAACCCTCTTTAATGCCTCCCGGCAGGAATTGTACAGGTTGTCCACAACGACAACATCATAGTTACTGTTTAAAAGCTCCACACAGGTATGGCTTCCGATATAGCCTGCTCCTCCTGTCACTAAAATCTTCATAAGTATATCTCCTTTATAATTCCTTTATAACGATCTTCCGGAAGATGATGCCTGATGCCATCTTTTAATAATCTTCCAGAAAATGATGTCTGATGCCATCTTTTTTATAAGCAACAACAGTGTTCAGATTCACGTTCTCCACACTCTTGAAAATGTTTCCCTCCACAAAGGGATTCACTTCTTTCAGATCTGCGATCAGTTTCTTGATCTCCATCCGCTTTGAGGCTGAACTGCCATCCGGCCGGTAAGCGGAGCATGATTCAGTAAAGCGGCAGGCGCACCGGAGGAAATGCAGATCATTGGCCTCTGCCCAGTTGATGATATCCTCTTCCCTGATCAGGTACATGGGCCGGATCAGCTCCATCCCGGGAAAATTGGTGCTGTGGAGTTTGGGCATCATGGTCTGGACCTGGGCTCCGTAAAGCATTCCCATCAGGATGGTCTCGATCACATCATCATAATGGTGGCCCAGGGCGATCTTATTGGCTCCCAGGGCTTTCGCATGACTGTAAAGATAGCCTCTTCTCATCCTGGCACAAAGATAACAGGGTGACTTATCCACATGGGTGACCGATTCAAAGATGTCTGATTCAAAAATAGTGACGGGTATTCCCAGGATCTCTGCATTGTGCTCTATCATCCGGCGGTTGGCCTCACTGTAACCCGGATCCATCACCAGAAAAACCAGATCAAAATGAAACTTATTATGGCGCCTGATTTCCTGGAAAAGCTTGGCCATCAGCATGGAATCCTTTCCCCCGGATATGCAGACGGCCACCTTATCATTCTCTTTCAGAAGATCATAGGTATTGATGGCCTTTGCAAATCGTGAAAAGAGCTTTTTGTGAAACCTTCTGCTGCGGATACTTTTTTCTATTTCCAGACACCGTCCGGTTTGCAGATCCAGTCCTTTATTCAGATCCAGTCCGGTTTGCAGGTCTTCCATATCACCGCTCCTTTTTTACCATCTTTTTACATTTTTTCTTTCTTACTCAGGTCATTATATATGATATCCCCTGCTTTCGTCAAATCCGGAATGATATTTCTGTAGATCCGGCCCGAAAATGCTTCATGGGGGAAATCAATAAACTGTACCCCTTCCGGGCAGACGGGTCTGTACATGGGGTCTGCCGCAACCACATCTGCCGTGGCAAGCTCCTCCTGCACTTCCTCTTCACTGCCAAGAAAAACTGTTTCTTCATCCATGAGAGGGGCGGGTGTCTCCAGACAGCAGACGGCTTTGGTTTCCAGTGCCCGGTCCAGCCGCAGGGCCTCCCGGAGGGACCGGACAGCCACGGCCTCCCCAATGAGGCAGATTCTTTTCCCAGAATAAGAAATCTCCGGGCCATCGATCTCAGGTCTTGTGCTGATAACATTGTTCCCGTAGTCTGTGGCATTCCGCTTCTCATGACCGGTATTTCTGCTCCGCCACCCTATCCGGTTATTTCTATCTATAATGCTCTCCTCCAGAAGCTCCATCAGATAATCAGCAAAACCTCCCACGGGAAGACCCACAACGTAAGGGGTCCCGAACCTTTGGTTTAAAATACAGGCTGCGTCAAACCCGGCCGAGGAAACCACCAGATTGACATCCGCCTCCCCGGCCCGGGAGATCTCCTCCGGACTGCTTCCCATGGCCAGGCAGGCCAGGGTCTCAAATCTATGGGCCGACAAAAGCTTTTTTATTGAGGAAAGAGTCGTGTTCACCGAAAAATCCAGGGGGGTCACCCCTAAAAGGTTTACTCTTCTGTTTTTATCCGTTTTTTTCATTTTATCCGTATTCTGACCATTTTCCTGCGGTCTCTGCCCGGGAGCAGCCACCATATGCCGGGCCACGGCAGCCAGGGCCATATTGACTCCCTGAATATAGGAACGCATTCCGCTGGTGGGAAAATAGTAGACGGGAAGTCCGGTTTCTTCTGCCAGTATATCCCGGATTCCCTCAAAATCCACCCCTGTCATTAAGGGGACAGGGGTACGGACCAGGGCGATAAAGCGGGGCTTAAGCCGGGCTGCGGCCCTGGTGATATCATCAATCAGTTTATCATCACTTCCCATAATGGCATCGATCTCAGAAAGCCCTGAAATAAAGATCAGGCTGTCCTGGTCGTACCATCTGGGCTCATCATGGGTATTGTAGGTGGAATTGCAGCCGGAGGGATCATGGATCACCACCATGCCCCCCAGTTCATACAGAGCAGAGCATACTCCGGAAACATCTGCCGTATATGTTGATAGGATCACAGAAGTATTTTTCATCAGTATGTCTCACACCCCAATCCTTTCCGGCCCACCAGGTCTCTGGTGTCCTTCTTTGCCAGGAAAGCTTCCCGCATCATCTTTGCCAGCTTTTTTATGCCGTCATAGCCATGCAGGCCTGCCCCCTGAACGATATTTACAAAATAAGGAGTCTGGTGAAAATAGGCTGCTTTCTGGCCGATGGCCAGGACCTTCTCCTCCTGCCCTCTGGGGAATACTCTCATACCCGGATGTATGGTGGGACAGATGGTCAGATCAGGAGCGTGCCGGATCAGCCAGTGGTAGTCCTCTTTTTCTTCCGGGGAAAAGACATCGCCGTATAATCTGATCACATGGAAGCCATGGGTCAGGAGGAGTCTGGCCAGGCCCAGATATCTGGGTACAGCCGAAGCGTCTATGGCAATCCCGGTCTCACCGATCAGATTTCGGGTCTCCTCTAAAGCCTGTTCACATTCCAGTACCAGGGTCTCGTGATCCACGGTGCATTTCTTTCCTGTAAGGCTTTGCAGCTGACCTTCCAGCCGCTTTATCTGCTGACGGATCTCATCATAAGAAAAGCTGTCCGGCAGATAAAGCCAGGGCTTTCCCAGTCTTTTCGCAAGCTTCTCCACCCCATAGACTGCCGTCGGATAACAGCAGAGAAAAAGGCTGCTGTCACCCATGGACAGGTATTCTTCAAAGCTTTGGCAGGAGGAGCTTTCCCTGATAAGGATGCCGGCTTCACGCATCATCAGCTTTATCTCGCTGCCTTCCTCAATGGGAAAGTCACCGCCGATAATGCTGATCTGTTTCTTTCCCGGTTCATTACAATTTTGGTTCTGGTCTCCACGGCCGCTCCTCCGGGCTGTGAGAAAGGAATGCATTCCATCCCGAAGCCTCTGCTCCGGAGTCAGCCCACCCTTCTGGGATATGGGTTCCATGGCGCTTTCCACAAAGATAATGTCAGAAAAGCGTTCCCGCAGGACACTGTAGATATAAGAAAGATCCAGCCCCATAAACCGGTGGACGCAGACCGTAAACACAAAGACCAGGGGCGGTTTTTCCGGAAGCTTCTCAATAATTTCCGTCACCCCGTCGATGACCAGACTCTCCATATCCGCGCCTGTCAGGTCTTCTTCAAAAAGGGCCAGGGTGGAGTATCTGTGGGAGGCCTTCATCTCCGCAGCTGTAAGCACCACGCCCCGGTTGCAGTTGGCGCCGCAGACATAGATCTGGTGGGAGCCGGGAACTGCCATCCCGATATGGACGATATTCCAGGGGCCATGGCAGGGGCTGTTGTATTCCAGTCCTGCTTTAAAAGGAACCGGCCAGGCAGCATCCTTTATATATATCATTTCCTTATCGGCAGGCAGCCGTTCTTCCTGCCTGCCGTGAATCATTTTCAGCAAAATTTCAGTACCTTTCTGTAGTCCTGTCTATCAGGCTCCATCGTCCGCTTCCTTTTTGCAGACTTTAAGGATCTCCGCGGCAAGGATCCGGTATTCCTCTGCCATTTCACTGTCAGGAAAAGCTTCCATGACACACTGGCCCATTTCCTCGGCATCCTCCACCAGGGGGCTGCGGCTTAAAGCGGAGACGATCCCCGTATGAAAATCATCCGCCAGCTCCTGTACCTTCTCCTCTTCTCTTTTCACATTTCTTCTGTTTAATATCAGACCGCCCAGGGAAGCGTATCCCCGGTTTTTAAAATTCTCCACGGCCATGGCAATGTTGGCTGCGGCATGGATGGACATATTCTCCCCGGAGGTTACAATAAAAACTTTATCTGCGTATCCTTTCCTCATGGGCATGGAAAAACCGCCGCAGACCACATCCCCCAGAACATCATATAAAATGATATCCGGCCGGTAAAAATCATAGGCACCTTTTTCCTGAAGCTTCTCCAGGGCCGCGATGATCCCCCTGCCGGCACAGCCCATTCCGGGGGCAGGTCCCCCCGCTTCTACACAAAGCACTCCGGCAAAGCCCTTCTTTACCATATCTTCAAGTTCAAAATCATTTTTTCTTTCCCGTATCAGGTCCAGCACCGTTGTCACCGGCTCACGATGACGCAGAAGCACCGTGGAGTCTGCTTTTGGATCACAGCCGATCTGCATCACGGTATAGCCCTTCATGGCCAGTACGGCAGCGACATTTGCAATGGTTGTGGACTTTCCGATACCACCCTTTCCGTATACCGCTATTTTTAACATATTATTCCCGCGTCCCCCTTATCCTGTTCCGGCAGTCTTTTCATCACAGTTTCGCATAGGCTGCCTTTGCCGTCACTCCCGCAAGCCTTCCGATCCTTCCCGAAAGAGAACTGATCTCATTCTGGGGAGCATCCACCACCAGACTGATGATATTAATATTGCGTTTATGGTAGGGGATCCCCATCCGGCCCACAACAAAACGGGAATACTCGTGAATGATACTGTTTAATTCCTCGGTACTGTCAGTATTTTCAACGATCACCGATAAAATGGCTACTCTGGTATCCATTCTCTTTTGCTCCTTATAATTCTCTTTCTAACTCATTTCCTGTTTGTCAGCATATCCTGGGCAGCAGTTCCCCCCTCGGTTCCGGCAGCAGGGTCTCTGCCCCGATCTCCGTTGTCATGATCACCCTGCCCGGCATATCTTCCGTGATCTCACCGATCACCGCCGCGTTTTCTGTATATTTCCCCCGGTGGAGGACATCCAGCACAGCCCGGGCATGCTCCTTTGGCACCACAATCACCAGCCGTCCTTCACAGGCCAGATACAGGGGCTCCAGGCCCAGCATACCGCAGACTCCCTTCACTTCATCCTGCACCGGAACAGCCTCCGAGTCCAGTTTTATCCCAACATTGCTTTGCCCGGCTATTTCATACAGAACAGTGCCGACACCTCCCCTGGTGGCATCCCGGATCACATGGACATCCTCCGTTACTGAGAGAATATCCGAAACGGCCTGCCACAGGGGCGCGCAATCGCTGCTTACCTTTGCGTCTATTCCAAAATCCTCCCTTTCCAGAAGGATCGTACATCCATGTCTTCCGATATCACCGCTTACGATGACCTGGTCTCCCGGTTTCGCGGCAGCGCCGGAGGTCCTTACCCCCTCCCGGATCCTTCCGATCCCTGTGGTGGTAATAAATACTCCGTCCACCTGGCCTTTGCCTGCCACCTTGGTATCCCCCGCAACAATACTTACTCCTGCCTCGGCTGCAGTGTCTGCCATGGAAGCGGCAATCTTTTCAAGCCGGTCCAAAGGGAAACCCTCTTCGATCACGAAGGCACAGGTAAGGTACAGGGGTTTGGCCCCCATACAGGCCAGGTCATTTACCGTTCCACAGATAGAAAGCTTTCCGATATTGCCTCCCGGAAACTCAGCCGGAGAGACGATAAAGCCGTCCGTTGTAAATGCCAGCCTCCCCTTATCCAGTTCAAGGACCGCTGCATCGTCGCTGGTAAACTGAGGATTTGCGAAATATTTCTTAAATACCTGGTCGATAAGCCAGGATGTCTGTTTTCCACCGGCTCCGTGGGCCAGTGTTACATTCTTGTCCATATGTTTTCTCCTCTATAAACTGAAGTTTATATCTGACTGACTTGTCCAGTCGGTTGCAGCCGGAACATCAGGTTCCATACTGATAAAAGGCTGAACAGGCTCCTTCCCCGGAAACCATGCAGGCTCCCACGGGATGCAGGGGCGTACAGGCCTTTCCGAAAACCTTACAGTCCGTCGGTTTACATTTTCCCTGCAGGACTTCCCCGCACCGGCAGGCCGGATTAGACCGGCCTTTCATGGCAGGAATATGGTATCTGATCCGGGCATCAAACTGACTGAAGCATTCTCTGATCCTGAGGCCGGAGTCCTTCATGACACCGATCCCTCTCCATTCCGCATCACAGGGTTCCATCCACTCCCGCATCAGTTCCTGAGCTGCAGCACTTCCCTCATCGCTGACCACTCTGGGGTAGGCATTCACAAAGAAGGGTTTCCCTTCCGGGAACTTTTTCAGTATCACGGCAAAGGCTCTAAGGATGTCTCCCGGGCCAAAACCTGTAACGACTCCGCTGACACCCTCTAAAAGGAGCCTGCGGCAGATCCCGGTCCCCATGATGGCATTCACATGTCCCGGATAAATATAAACATCTGTGCTGTCCTTCATGGCTTCATAGGCTTTCGGCATGGTTTTATTGGCCGTCAGCACACTGTAGTTGTATATATTCTCATTTTGGGCGTCCTTCATGGTGAGACAGACCGCCGGTGTGGTGGTCTCAAAGCCCACCGACAGAAATACCACCTCCTCAAGGGGATGATCAGCGGCATACTTCAGTGCATCTGCCGGTGAGTATACCACATGGATCTTTGCGCCCCTGGCCCTGGCCCCTGCCAGGCTGTCTTTTGTTCCGGGAACCCTCACCAGGTCTCCGAAGGTGCAGATGGTCACCTTTTCCGTAAGGGCCAGCCATATTGCTTCATCGATATAATCCACCGGTGTCACACAGACCGGACAGCCGGGTCCTGAGATCAGGTGTACTTTATCCGGCAGCAGTTTCCGGACACCCAGTCGGAAGATCTCGTGGGTATGGGTACCGCACACTTCCATGATCCTCACAGGGGGGCCGTCATATTCCTGTATTATTCTTTTTGCGGCATCCAGTTTACTGTTCCCTTTACTCATAAAAGATCCTCCAGAAAATCATCCTCTTCCTCATCCGTGATCTTTGCGATGGCGATCCCCGCATGGACCATCACATAGTCTCCCGGCTCCAGATCTGTAAGAAGCTCCGTGGAGATCTCCCTTCTGGCGCCGGACGCGTCCACAATGGCAGCACCGTCTTTCATGGTCATAATTTTTGCCGGAAGTCCAACACACATCTTTCTCATTCCTTTCTGGCTGATATGATCAGCATTTTCTCTTATTTATCTGTTCCGTTAACAGCAGTACAATTCTTTCGGTTAATATAATGCATGGCCGCTGCGGCCTGTCCCAGACAGATTCCCCCATCATTAGGCGGAATGAGCTGGTGGGTCAGGACCTGAAAGCCTGCCTGTTTAAGAAGCCCTGTGGTAAGCCTCAGCAGCAGCTGATTCTGCCAGACACCCCCGCTCAGGGCCACGGTATTCAGTTTTGCCTGATTTCTTAAATAAATACAGCCCTGAACAATGGCCGATGCCAGCATACTATGGAATTCATATGCCATCTCTTCCGCATCGGCACCCTCCAGTGTCTTTTCGATA
The DNA here is from genome assembly GCA_017433295.1 of Eubacterium sp. Classification (GTDB taxonomy): domain Bacteria; phylum Bacillota; class Clostridia; order Lachnospirales; family Lachnospiraceae; genus Anaerobutyricum. The sequence continues at coordinate 134,965 of JAFRHL010000034.1, read as the reverse complement.
ATATATTTCACCAGGTCATCCGTTTTAAGCTGAAAGCAGCTTTCTCCTTCCCCTGGTAAATCAGTGTCAATCCACTCAAATCCGGTTTGTTCTCCGGATAAACCAGATTCCTTCCGGATATTTACAGAAAAACAATCAACAATATCTTTCCCCTTGTCCAGAACAGACATCCGGGCTTCATACCTCTCGGCAGCAAACTGGAGGAATGTGGAGGCCTCGCCTTCATAGCTGTTCTCCCTGCAAATGCCCAAAATGGCACTGACAGCATCAAAGATCCGGCCTGCACTGGTTGATTTCACCGTATTGATCCGCCGGGCCGCCATGGTCATAAGAACTCCGGCGGTTTTCCCGTCGCAGACCTTCAGCCGGTCAATGATCCGGCTTCCCTTCTCCCTTCCATAGAGACTGTATATCAGCGAGACTGCGATGCGCCAGCCCTGCCGGGAGGCGGTATCCCCGCCCACGTGTAAAAACGGCCGGATGGATCCCGGCCTTTTAAATCCTTCGTAATCGGCCAGCAGGAATTCTCCTCCCCAGATGGTGCCGTCTGTCCCGTATCCGGTCCCGTCAAAGGAAACCCCGATCACCTGTCCCGAATAGTCATTCTCCGCCATACAGGAAAGAATATGGGCATAATGGTGCTGGACGGGATACAGGGTCAGGCCCGGCTTATCCGGATTACCCAGATCCTCCAGATCACCCGGATCATCCCTTCCACCGGCTCCTGCCAGCTCCCGGGCCACCGCTGTGGTGTTATAGCCGGGATGCAGATCACAGGCCACAATGGAAGGGGAAGCCTCCAGCAATTCCTGCATCCTTTTTACGGATTCCTTTAAAGCCCGGACCGTCCTGGCATCCTCCATATCTCCGATATAGGGGGAGGGATAATATAACTGGTTTTTGCCTATACAGAAGGTATTCTTCAGTTCACCGCCGATGGCCAGCACCTGCCCGGTCAGTTCCTCCGAGGTCATTACCGGCAGGGGAGCATATCCCCGGGACCGGCGGATCATATAAGGCCTGCCTTCAAAAATATCCATTACCGTATCATCGGCCCTGAGCCGGATCAGCCGGTTATGGGACAGGATCAGGTCACACAGACCCGAAAGTTCCCTTCTGGCATCCTCGTCGTCCCTGCAAATGGGTGCTCCTGAGGTATTGGCACTGGTCATGACCAGGCAATCCGGCAGCTTAAGCTCATCCTGATAATCAAAAAGCAAAAGATGAATGGGCGCATAGGGCAGCATCACCCCTACCCTGGGATTCCCGGGGGCCACAGAAGCAGCCAGACTCCCTCTCTCGCTCTTTGGAAGCAGCAGGATCGGCTTCTGGTGCCCGTCCAGGATCTCCATCAGGTCCGGCGGACAGAAAGACAAATCGCATTCCCTGCGAACAACATCCTTATCCTTCATCATAACCGCAAAGGGTTTTACCGGGCGCTTCTTGCGTTTTCTCAGGAGGGATACCGCCTGCTCACTGGCTGCATCACAGCAGAGATGAAATCCGCCAATTCCCTTGATACCCACAATGCCCCCATCCTTTATCATCTGCCTGGCAGCCCGTATGGCCTCCGGTCCCCTCTCTTCCCTGTCCAGCAGGTAGACTTCCGGACCGCAGTCATTACAGCAGACCGGCTGGGCATCATAGCGGCGGGTGGAAGCATGGGTATACTCAAACTCACATTCAGGGCACATGGGAAAATCCTTCATGCTGGTCCTTATCCGGTCATAGGGCATACCGTCAAGAATGGTAAGCCGGGGTCCGCAGCAGGTACAGTTGATAAAGGGATGCAGATACCTGCGGTCAGCCGGATCATACAATTCCTTTTTGCATTCAGGACAGATGGCTATGTCCGGCGATACAAAAATGTCCCCCTGGCGTTTCTCGCTTTCCACGATGGAAAAATCAGAGAAGGAAAACCTGCCCGGATCCTTTTCTTCCACGGTCAGCTTCAGTATCGCCGCTCTCCTGGGCGGTTCATATTCAATTTTTTCGATAAAATGTCTCAGATCTTCCTCAAGGCCCTTTGCCCAAATCTCCACATAGGGACCCACATTACTGACATTACCATGAATATGGCATGCATCCGCATGCCGGCTGACTGTAGGGCGGAATCCTACTCCCTGAACAATGCCGAAGACTCTGATACGCCATAATTGTTCTGTCATTGATTAATCCTGCAATACTTTTATCGTTTTCCGGAAACAGCAAAATGGTCAAGATCGATCCACTCTCCTTCAAAACCTTTTATCGCGGCAAGAAAGAGCCTGTCCCCGATTATATAATCATAAGAATTGTCCCGGACCAGTTCTATCCACTGGTCCTCTTCCCGGAGCCTGACATCGCCGGGAGCTGCCAGCTCCTTATCAAGGTTAAACCAGGAAGCCACTGTAATATCCCTGTCCCTGCCGACATCATCTGATAATTCCTCCAAAATACGTCTCCTGAGCGTATCCGCCAGGACCTGCTGATGAACTATCAGTATCTTCTTATCTCTCATATGGGGAATTTCCTTTAAAATGTTCTCCCATCCCGGCAGAGTTTCCAGAGGATAATCGGTCCTATAGGGGGTGCCGAAAACCTTCTGAAGATATCTGGCCGCCTCAAGGGCCGAAGGGGAAATCACAATATTCTCATCCACCCTGCCTGCAGCCTTTATCTCCAAAAGACCGGTCCCCATCCCGTAGGGCAGCACCGTCCGGTATCCTCTGCCCCGGTAATAGTCCTTCAGCCAGTCCCCATAATCATTTTCAGTTTCATCTTTGTCAGTCCGCTTCCCCGCAAAACTGCCGGAAGCCAGTGTCACATCCAGCGGAGTAGCACCCAATATGCCGGCTGTCCCCGCCGGACAAGCTGCCGCCTGATCATTCTCCACCGGGATACCTGTCCGGACGCCTTCTGCTTCTTTCGGGGAAAACTTTTTAAAAACTGCTGTGTATGCCTTCCTGGCCCCCTCATCATAAAGCTCCATGCCATTGGTATCTATAGTTATCACCGGCAAGCCGGTCTTTTTTTCCAGCATCCTGGTAAGAGCCCGGTAATCCGTGGCGATTACCGAGGGAACCGGAGTCCCTATCACCACAATAAAGTGGCAGGACAGTCTGCGGCACGCTTTTACAACTTTCTCCACCAGCCGGTCATCCCGGCCGAGAATGGCATCCATGTCTCTCAGTCCGGCAGAGAAGATGGCACTTCTGCTGTCAAACCATCTGGGCTCATCGAAACCGCAGATGTTGCCGGCACAGCCCCCCGCATCCAGAATGATCACCATGGCTCCCAGTTGGCAAAAAACCGCTGCGGCTCCGGACTGGTCCGGGGCAAAGGGAGCGATATACTTTCTAAGACCTTTCATAATAACTTGTCTCCCTCCCGGTAACATACTTCCGTCTCTAATACTTTTTCACATTCTTTAAAGAAATGAATCAGTCCCCTGTATCCAAAGGGCTGGATATCATCCGACCACATAAGATTAGTCGTGCCGGGATGATAGTAGGCGGCATCCTTACCCACCGTGATATCCGAAGGAACCTCTGAGCAGTCATAATAAAGCATGGTGGGTTCCAGGTTGGAATAGATCCTTGTGCCAGGACTCACATCTGCAATTTTAGATATATAAACAAAATCTCCCGGCTGGGGATCGGCAAAGATCTCCGCCACGGAAAATCCATATCCCAGCAAAGCCAGCGACAGCTCAAAGGCATTGGCATTACATCCTTCTCCGATGGAAAAGGTAAGTTCCGGATATTTCTTTTTGAAACAGTCCACCGCTTCCAGGGCTTCCTGATAATACATGCTGTCATCAATCTCTATCCCCAGGGCCGCCGCAAAAAGACTGTACTGTTTCCGGATCTTATCAAGCTGATAAAGTCTTGTCAGTTCCACCGAAGGGATCCCCAGTCTTTTTCTGATGTCCTCCGCGGCATAGCGGGCCTCAGGATTTAAAACCAGATTAAAGTTCGCTTCTGCCATTTCCATATACTCATTAAAGCTCTGACAGCCTGCGATCTCCCTGATCTTTTTTACACCGGCCCGGCCCAGCAGGTCATAAAGCTCACAGTCAGAAATCAGAGGAGCAAAAAAACCAAGGATGTTCACACTGCTTCTCCTGCGCTTCCTCTTCTCAAGAAGAGAATAAATGGACTGGCGTACATGTACCATAGGAGGCTTGCGGCCCTCCCGGGTAAGGGCATACATATAACAGGGCAGCACGGGAATACCTGCCTTATTCGATGCCTTCCGGCATACTCTCTCCATATCCGTCCCCAAGAGGGCATCCACGCAGGTTATACAGATCATCACCACGGAGGGTTTTTCTTTAAGGGTGTCATAAACCTCACAGACAGCCTCCGGTATCTTCTTTAAATGACGTCCGGTGACAATATCCGTCTCATCCATCAGCAGATAGAAAAAACGATTTTCATAACCCGGTATCTCACTTAAAATGGTTGTATTTCTTCCGCAGCAGCCCGGCGCCACCAGAAGCATGACAGAACCCGGAATGGCCAGGGCCGCTCTTTTAACCCCAAAGCCCTGGGCCCCGGGAGAATTGAATGCAAGGGTGGCCGGAGAACTGTAGATGAGATGCCTGCCCGAAACCAGTTCCTCCGGGATCCGGTCCTTTCCAAGCTCTGCCAGGTCTCTTGCTGAGATATAGTAACTGTTCCGGCTGCCGGTCTTATTCTGACTCTCTTTCATACTTTGTCTTTTTCCTTTCGGGTCAATAAAAATCATTCCTCTGAAGAAAGCAGTTTTCGGGCCAGAGCCATAAATGCTTTCGCCGCTTCCGAATCGGGGCGGCCCTCCACCACGGTCTGACCATGATCTTCACACCAGATAATATCATCGCTGCGTACGATCTCACCCACGATATCAAGACCTGCCTTCTCTGCAAAGGCCTCCACCTTTTCCCTTTCCCTCTCAACATTCCTGTGATTAAGAACGATCCCGTAAACCCTGGCATAGCTGCGGTCCTCAAAATTCTTCACTGCATTATTGATGTTACCGGCAGCATATAAAGCCATCTTCTCCCCGGATGTAACGATCAGGACTTTCTTTGCATAGCCCTCCCTGATGGGTGCCGCAAAGCCGCCGCAGACCACATCGCCCAGTACATCATAGAGAACGACATCCGGCTGAAATTTCTCAAAAAGCTCCAGGTCCTCCAGGAGAGCAAAGGTGGCTATGATCCCTCTTCCGGCACAGCCCAGTCCCGGAGTCGGTCCCCCCGTCTCTATGCAGAGGACCCCTCCATAACCAATACCGGAGATATCTTCTATGGAGTCGGGATCGTCATCGTGTTCCCTCATGTAATCCATAACGGCTGTCGGCGGATGCCCTCCCAGCAGGTTGATGGTGGAATCCGCCTTGGGATCGCAGCCGATCTGTATCACCCTTTTTCCAAGTTTCGCAAAGGCAGCTGCCAGGTTGCCGGTCACAGTGGACTTACCGATGCCTCCTTTGCCGTAAATCGCTATCTTAAGCATAATAAAAAAGCTCCTTTATCCCACATTCCTCTGAAAGGACACTGTGAGACAAAGGAGCATCTTAATAAAATGACTATACTGCTTCCCGCATGCTATCTGTTCACAGCTATTCTCACTTGGTAATCCTTGTGGTCAGAGCCGATGTGTTTATAATTAAATATCTCTCATCCAGGGAAAAGGCTTCCCTTGCTACAGCCCAGATTGTATCATATCTTTTCCTGTAATGCAACCATCAGGGGATAGTGATGGCATACTGCTTACTGAAAAGCTTAATCTGATAATAATACACTTTTGATGCAGCCAGCTTGGAATCGGTATAGGAAGGTTTTTGTACTGTTTATTGTATGTTCTTTACTCTGATGTCTTAACGGATGTAATATGGGGATTGGCTCCTTCATACCAGTAGAGGAAGCCTTCCATATCAATCACGTCGCCGGCCTTTAATGCCTCCACTGCTTTATATACATCTGTATCAGACCCGGTCAGGTAAGACTCGACGGTAAAGGTGTAGGTCTGGCCTCCCACCGATGCCTTGAAGTAAAGATCATCTCCCTGGGAGCCCGAGCCGTCATAATTATATAAAAAGGCGGACCCGTCATCGTTTGCTTCCACGGTCATCCCTTTAAAAGCGACGAATTCATTCTGGTGGCTGATCAGATCGTCTGTCCCCAGCAGGTCTGTCACATCAAGGGCTTCTGCAATATAACTGCCCTCTTCCGTCTCAACGGTGGGACCGTTACCCATTTCATCTTCTGCTATCTCGATTTCTCCGCTCCATTCCGTCTTGACACCGGTCACCTTGACCTTGGTGCCCGGTTGAAGGGCTTCGGCCTCCTCTTTGTCAGCCTTTACTTCATAGGCAAAGTAACCGCCGTCAGCATCCTGCAGATAAATGGTGACCTTCCCCTGGCCGTTGTCATCCCACCATGCCTGGTGAGCCTGTACATAGGCTTCTATAACGACCTCATCACCCACTAAAGCATTCATGAACTCCTCATGGGTCATCACCCCCTCGGATTTCTCCGTGTCGGGTCCCCCGGAAGCCGGAGCTTTGGATTCGGAGTCATTGCCTCCGCATCCTGCCAGGCAGACTGCCGCTGCCAGCATCATAATCATCACAAGTTTTTTCATGTCTCTCCTCCTTTTTTAACAGATTCTATAATGTCTCTTTTTTATGCTTTATCTCCCGGATTCCGTAAGCCGCCAGAATGATCCAGACAAAAACCAGTGTCCCGATCAGGAGCTTTGCTGTTACAGGCAGGGGGCCCAGATCCTTCGAGGAGGGATCCGTACCGGCTGTGGCCTGCAGGGAATCCAGATGATACAGCGATGTAACATTGTCATATATTTTCTTAACGTAGGCCTTGTCCAGCTTCTTTCCGTTACGGGCCAGCTTAACGGAGGTTTCGATCATGGATCCTGCCGCGTCACGCAGCGACGTGCTTCCGTTAAATACGGGCGTGACAAATGTGTTCTTCGTATTGTCCATGAGAAGCTGCGCGGCTTCGATCTTGATCCGGTAGTGTTCTCCGTTGTCAGAACCGGCCAGAGACAGATACTTCTGATAATCCTCCGACTGTCGTGCCTTATCAGTGACGGGCACATATCCTTCTGTCTTTGCATAAGCGACCTGGACATCATTGCTGAGCAGGTACTGGACAAAGAGCCAGGAAGCCAGAACCTCCTGGGGATCCTTTTTGTTGAAAATACAGACGCTCGGCCCCTGGGAGATCATTTTCGGATGGCTGGTATCGTACTGGGGAACCGGGCGGATGGCCATCTCAAAATGGGCGATCTTATCCGCCGGTATGTCACACAGTGGGGCATCCGGTCCCATCCAGGTCGCGCCGGCAGTGGAATCCACTGCGAACACACACTGGCCGGCATTCAGGAAATTGGCCGGGTAGCCGGAAACCTTAAAGGTTGTAAAAGCGCCGGTAGCTGCATGGTCTGCCACCTCATAGAGGATCTGTTCTGTAGCATCATTAAAAATCAGGATCTCCCCCTGGTCTGTGGAATAACCGGCATCCAGCTGTTTCAGCTTCTGGATCATCATATTGTCAGTTGCCTTGTAGATAAAAGGAAGCATGACCTTCTGTCCGTTCACTGTAAAGGTCCCGTCCTCTTCCTTCTTCGCCGCTGCCTCTGAGACTTCCCAGATCCAGTCCCATGTAACCATATCCGGCACTGTAAATCCCAGCTTTTCCACAAAGGTCTTATTGATATACAGGGCCTCTGTGGACCGCATAAAGGGAACTGCGTAATGGGCATCTGAGAGATAGCACTCCTCCAGAAATTCCGGAACCATTTCGTCTTTCCCGGGCCCGTCAAAATGAAGCCCGTCTCCTCCCAATCCATAATGTTCATGGTCCATGAGGCCGTCCAGAGGTACTACCACATTGGCTCCGGTCATATAGGTGGCTATATGATCCGGATAAGTGATACATATATTGGGTGTCGTATTGGTAGAGATATTGGTGATCACATCATTGTATATCTTGCCGTAATCCGTGTAGAGACGAATGTTCACCTTTATATTGGGATAGAGTTTCTGAAAATCCTCTACGGCTTTCTGATAAATGGCTACCTGGGTTTTGTTGGTGTCATTTTTGGCCCAGAAGGTCAGTTCATAATTTCTGCTTTCATCGAAGCTCTCAGGGGGCTCAAACCCTGATATGGCATTCTGCCCGTGGCATCCGCCCAGACAGACGGCTAAGATCGCGCAAAACAAGGAGATCCTGAGTGCTCTGAATACATTTTTCATCCTTTTGTACCTCCCCGGGAGACGCCCTCCATAATTTTTTTGCGGAAAATCAGGAAAAGGATGATCAGCGGAATGGATATGACCACCACCGCAGCCATCATGGCCGGGATATTCTCCCTTCCCAGACCATTTTCCCGGATCTCCTGAATACCGTTTGACACGAGGAAATATTCCTTGTCATCGGTGATCAGCCTTGGCCACACGAAACTGTTCCAGCATTCAATGACCTTGAGGATGGTGATCGTTATGATGGTCGGCCTGCAGATAGGGATCATCACACGGATCAGATATTTGAGATCAGAGGTGCCGTCCACTTTGGCGGCATAATAGAGGGAATCGGGAATCTGCGCAAAATTCTCCCTGAGCAGATATATGTAGAATACCGAGGTGATCGATGGAAGGATCAGCCCCATAAAAGTGTTGCGCATATTCCAGTTGGTGATCGTAACAAAATTGGTGATGATGACCAGCTCGTTGGGAATCATCATTAACGCAAGGAAGACCATAAACATGGTGTCTCTTCCACGGAATTCTATGCGGGCAAAGGCATAGGCGGAAAGCACTGTCACGACCAGCATTACCGCCGTGGTAAGCACAGTGAAGATCACTGTGTTTGCTAAGTATCTTATAAGAGGAACCGCTCTGAATACCTCTCTGTAATTGGCCAGTGTAGGGGACAAGGTGAAAAACTTTGGCACAAATTCGGCATTATAGGCGCCATAACTCTTTACCGAGGTCAGGACCATCCAGTAGAACGGAAACAGGACCATCAGCGCCCACACTGTCAGGAGGATATAGGCGACCACCCTGCCTGCCTTTATATTCCTCCCATCTTTAACAGGTATGATATCTTTTCTTCCAGCCATATCATCCACCTCACATATAGACGTATTTTCTTCGTACGATCATATTGATCACCGTGATTGTCATGACAGTGGCAAACAGGATCAGGGCCGCCGCGGATGCATAGGAGGGATAACCTCCGCTGTTTCCGTAAAGCATGTCATAAACATAACCAACGATGGTATTCATCCCTGCCGCGTTCAGATCGATCCCGAAGAGGGCCACGGCATCCGAATAGGCCTTAAAGGCTCCGATAAACCCGGTGATGACCAGGTAGAAAACAGAGGGGGAAATCATGGGCAGGGTGATCTTGCGGAAGGTTCTCCACTTTCCCGTGCCATCTATCTTTGCCGCATTGTAATAATCTTGATTGACCGACATCAAGGCACTGGTGAGGATCAGGATCTTAAAAGGCATGACGATCCAGACCGTATAAAAACACAGGGCAAACATCTTCGCCCAGTAAGGTCCTTCCATAAAGTCGATGGGGCTTATTCCGAAGATGCCCAGCAGCATGTTGATCATTCCGTCACTGTATGCCGTCTTCTTGAACATGATCATAAACACCAGGCCGATGGCCAGGGTATTGGTCACATAAGGAAGAAAGAAAACTGTCTGATACAGGTCTCTCAGCCTGTGAACGGAGGTCAGGCCAAGACTGATCAGAAGAGCGATCCCCGTGGACAGGGGAACAGTAATGATCACAAGTATAAATGTGTTCTTCACAGCCGACATAAAATAGGGATCATGGAGTACATAAGAGAAATTAAAAAGGCCGATCCCCGTGTAGGACTGGGAAGCAAAATTAAACTGTTCTTCAAATCCGTAAATAAAGACATCAACCAGCGGATACACCATGAAGAGCCCCAGGAATACCATCGCCGGCAGAAGATACAGCCATCCCTTCCTGCTTTTTTGTTCCATAGCTTTCTCCTTTAACTGACAGTAAATCGTATCCGTTCTTCTGTTTCTTTATCAAACAGATGGACTTTATCATGTTTCAGTGTAAAATAGACATATTCATCGGAGGCCCTCACATCAGATCCGGAAGGTATGATGGACCGGATGATCCCGCTTAAGCAGGCATCATGGGAGGACACGACACTGACATCCCTTCCCATAACCTCCACCGCCGTCATGCGGCAGATAAATGGTCCCTTCTCATCCAGGATGAAGCCCTCCGGCCGGATGCCTACGATGACATCCCTGTCTGGAACACCTCTGACATCAAGCACTGCATCGGTGCCGATACAGAGCCTGCCATTCCTGACCGAACCCTCAAAGATATTGATGGGCGGCGTTCCCAGGAACCTGGCCACAAAAAGATTGACAGGATCATCATAGACTTCCTGGGGTTTTCCGATCTGCTGGACCAGCCCGGCCTCCATCACCACGATCATGTCTGAGATAGACATGGCCTCATCCTGGTCATGGGTGACAAAGACGGTCGTAACGCCTGTCTCCCGCTGGATCCGACGGATCTCCTCCCTGGTCTGAAGCCGCAGCCTGGCATCCAGGTTGGACAGGGGTTCATCCAGCAGCAGAACATCCGGTACCTTGACCAGTGCCCTGGCTATGGCGACCCTCTGCTGCTGTCCTCCCGACAATTCCCTGGGCCTTCTGTCCAGGAGCTGGTCGATCTGTACAAGGGCAGCCGCCTCCTTCGCCCTCCTGATCATCTCTTCTTTGGACAGTTTTTTGTCTCCCTTCAGGTTCTCAAGGGGAAACATGATGTTCTGCAGGACGGTCAGGTGAGGATACAGGGCATAATTCTGGAAGACCAGCCCCACGCCTCTCTTCTCCGGAGGCAGGTCTGTGACATCCCTGTCACCAAATATGATGCGCCCGCTTGTGGGAGACTGCAATCCGCAGATCAGATTCAGGGTGGTGCTTTTCCCACAACCGGAAGGCCCCAGCAGACCAATCAGCTGCCCGTCAGGAATCTCAAAGTCGAAGTTATTGACAGCAATCACATCTTCTTTGATCTTCCTGTTCTGGTTCGGGAATTTTTTTGTCAGATTCTTTAGTATGACTCTCATAATAATTCCTCCTGAATCAATTCTCAACACCTCTGTATTCAAAAACGTTTTGTATATGTATATTTTAACATGCATTTGCGTGTTTTAAAACCAGCTTTCTCAAAACAAGGTAAAAATAAAACCACAGTTACTATTCACAGCGTAACCCCATGTTTATCCTCCGACAAGTATATTTGTCGCCTTATCCCTCATGTTATGTAAATTATATTGGTATTAGTAGCTGTCTGCTGTACTAAGCTCCTTCAGTTCTCCATCTGCATATTTGTAAAGAACCAGGTGGCTCTCACCCGATAACCTGCTGAAATACGACAGAGTAGCGTCTGACTGATTGAGTGAACTGATTACTATCAATGATGCTCCCTTTTTTGATGATTCGGCCGACCCGCCCAGGCAGACATCAACTTTTGTGTCTTTCGGGCCGGCCGGCAAATCATATACATCAACAATTTCAGTCTCAGGCGGAGTAAACTTTCCAGGGCAAATACTCTGACTATAGATACAAACAAAAAATGGATGGAGGCGTCGCAGTAACGCTCCCATAAAAAAACAAGACCACAAATATAATCATATGTGGTATACTATGGTGGACGTCAAAATTCAGCAGACTTAATAAACCCCAAAGAGACCGGCGGGATACCGGTAATCTCTTTGGGGTTTTTTAGCTGGAGGAACCTTTCGGCCTGTTTGGCAGCATGTCCTGATATCCGGCCTGACCGTTGCTGTTGTAACATTTATCAAGAGTTCTGGTCATCCTTCAGCAAAAACGAGTGTCAGACAATTTGAAAAGTCATCCACTGCCACCGTTTCGAAGGAGATATCTGCGGTAATGCCCATGAGCAATGACCGGGACAAATCGTCCCCATTCTCAAGGATATCATACTGCGGTCCGTTATATCGCACAGTCATTGTTGCCCGCTGATCTGTCTCGGCGTATTCGATCACCACCTGAATACGGGGTGATTCCAGTACAGGTATCAGCATCTGCTGCCCCAGTTCTTCGAACGCCAGTTGAAGGTGGCTGGCCTGCTTCGGCGGAATCTGGTTCTTGTTGCAGTACCGGTCAATCTGTGCCGCCATGCCCAGAAAGTCGTAGTCCCGGCTATCGATGTTCAGCTCCAACACCTTCAGGCGTCGGATAAACCGCCGCGTTTTTTCGCGCTGCGGCTTGTCGAATATCTGCCCGGGCGTGCCCTGCTCGTAGATGCCGCCCTCGTCCAGGTAGAACACGCAGTTGCTGATGGCATGGGCAAATGCCATCTCGTGGGTGACGATCATCATTGTCTTTGCGGAAGATCCGCCCGTGTTCCTCCTGGCCAGGTCACGGATGACCGCCTGCACCTCACCCACCATCGTGGGATCGAGGGCGCTGGTGGGCTCGTCCATCAGTATAACGTCCGGATCCATCGCCAGCGTACGCACGATGGCGATGCGCTGTTTTTGTCCGCCGGAGAGCTCGTCCGGGTAATTCAGTGCCTTTTCTGCCAGACCCACCGAACGCAGCAGATGCATGCCGGTGTCATAGGCTTCCTGCTTCGACTTGCCCAGCAGGTCCATGGGTGCCATCATAATGTTCTCGATCACCGTCCTGTGCCCGAATAAATTGAAAGACTGGAACACCATGCCCATCTTCTGCCGTATCTTGTTGATGTCGCATTTCGGATTCGTGATCTCCACATCATCTACCCATATTTTGCCCGATGTGGGCCTCTCGAGCAGGTTGATGCAGCGAAGCAGGGTACTCTTTCCTGTTCCCGACGGGCCGATGATGGAGATGACATCACCGTCATTGATCTCCACACTCACATCCTTAATCGGCGTAACGTTCGGATACTGTTTTTTCAGATGCTCGATTCTAATCATCGGTCTTCACCCCCTTCAGAATGTCCTCGGTTCGCCTGCGCCTGTAATCGAAGCGCCGCGTCACGCAGTCAACCAGCAGCTTGGTGAGCCCCTCCAGCACGAAGTAAATGACTGCCACCGCAATCAGTGGAAAAAAGGCTTCGTAGGTACGGCCGCGCACGATGTCCCCCATCTTGGTCAGGTCCTGCACAGCGATGTATCCCACGATGGCCGTCGCCTTGATCAGGCTCACGATCTCGCTCCTGTAGGCAGGCAGCACATGGGGCAGCGCCTGAGGCAAAATAATTCTGAAGAATGTGCGGCGGTCAGAATAGCCCAGGGCGCAGGCGGCTTCGTACTGCCCACCGTCCACTGCTCCCACGCCCATCTTCAAAAGCCCGAACACAGCCGAGCCGAAAGTGAGCGTGAAGCCGATGACTGCCACAGCAATACCGCTGATGTTCACACTGCCGAAAATGATATAGTAGAGGATCATCAGAAGCACCACCATCGGCATGCCCTGCAGCAGCCACAGGCAAACGCGGGTTATGAGGTTGGTGACGGGGTTGCCGTTTCGGCAGAGCATGAACACCGCAAAGCCCAGCAGTGTGCCAGACAGAAGCGACAGCAGCGTGACCAGCAGGGTGGTCATCAGGCCCTTTACGAACAGCTGCCAGCGATCCTCCCGGATAAAGGTCTTGTAGAAGCTGGCCACGATGCCGCTTCGCGCGTCGCCAGCTGAATCGTTCCCGACTTTTGCCGTATCCGAACCAGCGGCAGCAGCCTCCGCCAGGTCCTCGCTTTTTACCGCCAGCACCACTCCACCTGTGCTGGTGGCATCCGAAAACAGCACCTCTTCAGCCCGTTCCGGAGTTACGTTCATATCTGTGGTAAAGTCATATTTGCCGGAATTGATCGCGGGAATTCTACCTGAAAAATCCACATCGCCCAGCTCCAGCTGATATCCTCTGTCCCGGCAGAACCGAACGACCAGGTCGATATCATAACCAACGTTCCTGTTGTTCTTGATATAGGAAAAAGGCATATCCGTAGAAGTGGTTATAACCTTTATGGTCCCGTTTTTCCCGGTAAGATCGGACATGTCCACCACCTTGCGGTCCTCGTCCACCCCGAACCAGATATCTTCCAGTTCCTGGATCGTCCCGTCTCTGCGGCACTTCGCCAGAAAGGTATTCAGTTCTGCGCACAGGTCCGCGCTCTTCGGATCGTTTTTCCGAAAAGCAAAGCTGTATTCCTGATTGGTGATCCGATCCCTGATAAAGTTCACTTCCGGCTGTTCAGCATGAATGGTCTTCAGACCCGGCTCATCGCCGAGAAACGCGTCGATTTTGTTCGACAGCAGTGCGGTGATACAGTCCGGGTAATTATTAAAATACAGATACTCGCTGTCCGGGAAAGTCTCTTTCGCAATGCCCTCCATCAGGGTGCCGGTCAACACACCGATCCGCTTGCCGTTATATGCAGCAACAGAAGACGGGATTGTCGAATCCGCATACGCTGTACAGGTCAGCAAAAGCAGAAGCAGAAGCGCTGTGATCCAGCCTGTAATTTTCTTTTTCATGTCAGCTACCTCCTCCATAATCAATCGAAATCGCCGACTTATGTCAGCGCCACGGGGTATATAAGTCCCACGCACGGCTCCGCACTTTGTGCTCCCGCTCAGCCGCAGCGAACTGGACTTATACAATGCAAAACCGCCAGATAAGAGGGCCAATACCCCTATCTGACGGTCAGAAATTCTCAAATAAAGTTAAAAGAAAAATTAACGCTTGCTGAACTGCGGAGCTCTACGGGCTTTCTTCAGACCAGGTTTCTTTCTTTCCTTCATACGCGGATCACGAGTAAGGAAACCAGCCTTCTTCAGGGCCGGACGAAGGTCTGCATCTGCCTCACAGAGGGCTCTTGCGATACCATGGCGGATGGCTCCTGCCTGACCAGTATAACCGCCGCCCTTCACATTAACAAGTACGTCAAATTTATCTGTGGTGGATGTTAATTCCAGAGGCTGACGGGCAATCACCTTTAAAGTGTCATAGCCAAAGTAATCATCCATATCTTTCTTATTAATAGTTACTTTACCTGTTCCCGGTACAAGATAAACTCTTGCAACGCTGCTTTTTCTTCTACCGGTTCCGTAATATCTTGTAGTAGCCACTTACTTTGTCCTCCTTATCAATCCTTAGAATTCTAATGGTTTCGGCTGCTGTGCAGCATGCTTGTGATCAGGTCCGGCATATACAAAGAGCTTCTTGTACATCTGCCTTCCAAGAGGTCCTTTCGGGAGCATACCCTTTACGGCAAGTTCAATAACCTGTTCCGGTTTCTTTGCTAACTTCTCTTTTAATGTGGTCTCTTTCATACCACCAATGTATTCGCTGTGATGATAGTAGATCTTCTGATCCAGCTTCTTGCCTGTCACCTTGATCTTCTCGGCATTAACAACGATAACATAATCTCCACAGTCCATATGGGGTGTAAAGATGGGTTTGTTCTTTCCTCTTAAAACCTTGGCGATCTCTGATGCCAGGCGTCCTAATGTCTTTCCTTCAGCATCCACTACATACCAGTCTCTTGTAATGGTGGATGGGCTGGCCATAAAACTTTTCATGAGTTATACTCCTCCTGTAATAAGCTGCCACAGTATCCTGGAGAACGTCATAATGACAGATACCATAACAGAGATAATGTCAAACTTACAATTATGATACGGCTTCCTGGCTGTCCGGACCCTCCACCGTATCCGCTTTATGTGTTTTAGCAAATGCAGGCCAAACACAACTGTATCATAAAAGGATGCCCCGGGGCTAATGGGGCATACTTTCTTTACCACGATTATTTATTATATATCAGCAGTCAACCGGTGTCAATCGGAAAATGAATAAAATTTAAATATGAAGCATGGCCTGTTAATTCTCATTTTTTTGTTTTAATGGTCCTCACCTTTGACCAGCTTCCAAATTCCATGTCTTCGACATTGTTGCTGACTTTGCAGAACGCCCGGACACGGATAATATACTTACGTCCGGGTTTCAGTTTTGTTAACTGGATCGATTTCGCAGCAGTGGTTTTTGTAATCCATTTATAAGAGCCGGCCAGCCGGTAAGCGATCTGATATCTCGCATACTTATCCTTTATGCCGGTATATATAACACGTATTTTTCTGCGTGAGATTCTTACGTTCCTGATCCTTAACTTTGTTTTTATTACTGAGGCCGCACAGGCTGCCTTCTCATAACAGGGGCGGGCAAGACAATGGATCTTCTCTTTTGAGCAGGAAGTGATCCTCACCGAGTTGTGTGAATTTCCATTTATGACGCTTAATTTATCTCCTTCATTTGAAAGAACGAGGGCTGTATGATCAGGACCATTTGAATAATTGCCATCTGTCTCCGTAAAAATGATATCTCCCCGTTTTATGTCTGTAAAAGAAATAGTCTTTGCCGTGTAATTTCTGCAAATGCAATTATTGGCGTTACCTTCCGGAATAAACAATCTTCCCTGCCCGGAAAATACCTCCATATATTTTTTTGAAGAAGTTCCGGTAGGAATTATAGTCTTTGAGATTCCGGCCTTTCTGGCGCACCAGGCAACAAATTCCGAACACCAGGCCCTTCCGGCCTGTCCTGCCCAGGCAGCATAAATGCTGTTTCCCGATTCAGCTTCCACATAACCCAGCTGGGAATTACATACAGAGATAAGATCTTCCCTGTAATTTCCTGTAAGATTGGGAAGGGGTTTTGCGGGCGGACAGAATTCCTCCGCATGGGCAGGCAGTGCCGTAAGCATGAGAATCACGATAAAGGAAAGAAGGACAACTATTCTTTTTTTTGGTTTTTTCATCATATCCAACCTCATAATATCCCCTGTCGCTGCTGTTCCGATCATAGTATCACCCCCGCTTTCATATTGGCTAATCTCATTATATTCAAAATTACAAAAAAAGCAACCGTCACAAAGTGGTTGACCGATAAAAAATAGAAAGCCTACCCTCGACCGTCCAAAGTACAAGGGCAGGTTTTTCTATGTATTACTTACAACAAACAAAACAGCCGACCATAAGCCGACTGTTAAGCGATATTCCAAATATGGCTTAAACAAAAGAAAAAATCGGGGTAACAGGATTCGAACCTGCGACCTCACGGCCCCCAGCCGTGCGCTCTAACCAAACTGAGCCATACCCCGATAACGTCATCTGTCTGACGTACTTGCATATCATAACTCATTTTTCAAAAAAATGCAACTACTTTTTTAACATTTATCCCATCATAAATGTTACTATTCACGGCTGTTTTGATGTATTTTGATCTGAACTTTCCATTTCCTTCCATTTTTTAGGATATGGCATGGCGCAAGGGGGTTCAGTGGGGAATACCTGGACAGATTCAATGATACCCTGGATAAACCCCTTTACCTTATCAGAAGTACTGTCCTGCAGCGGCAGCTGACCCATACAGCTGTCGCCAGAAGTGCCGGTCGAAAATGGTCTCCCAAAGATCATCCTTTTTTTTCAATATTCATTGCTCATTTGTCCGTAAATAGTAACAAATGATTGACTTTGCTACCCTGTTCCGTTAAAATCTAATAATAAGAGAGACGTAAGAAAATATTTAGTATTATATAAGAGAAAAGTCAGAGACTTTTCAAATTTATAATAAAATAATAGTTACTAATTTTAATGAAAGGAAGGATAAAGAAATGGTAGGCATTTTACTTGCTACACACGGCAACTTTGCTGAAGGTATTGCGATGTCTTCCTCCATGCTTTTCGGTGATCAACCCAATACTGCCGCGGTTAAACTGATGCCCAGCGACAGTCCGGATGATCTGCGCAAAAAGATGGAAGAAGCAATTGCCGGCTTTGACGATCCCGAACAGGTGCTGATTCTTGTGGATCTGTGGGGCGGCACGCCCTTTAATCAGTCCAACAAGCTGATTGCCGGACATGAGGATACCTGGGCAGTGGTTGCCGGTTTGAACCTGCCGATGCTGATTGATGCTTACGCTTCCCGTATGGACGATTCCCTGTCCGCGCAGGATATAGCAAAGCAGATAATCGGCAGCGGAAGAGACGGCGTAAAAGTATTCCCGGCAGTTCTGGATCCGAAGAAAGAGACTCCGGTGGAGAAGACTGCAGACAAAGCTAAGGCAGCTTTAAGAGGGGCTATTCCTCCGGGAACCGTACTCGGCGACGGAAAGATCAAGATTGCGCTGGCCCGTATCGATACCCGTCTGCTTCATGGGCAGGTTGCCACCGGATGGACCAAGGCGGTTGCCCCCAACAGGATTATTGCCGTATCGGATGGCGTTGCCCATGATGAGCTGAGAAAGCGTATGATTATGGAGGCTGCTCCTCCCGGAGTTAAGGCTCACTGTGTGCCGATCAACAAGATGATCCAGGTCTTTAAGGATGTACGTTTTGGTAATACCAAGGCCATGCTCCTTTTCGAGACTCCCCAGGATGCCCTGGCAGCTATAAAGGGCGGCGTTGAGATTAAGAAGCTTAACGTTGGTTCCATGGCTCATTCCAAAGGGAAGTTTGCGGTTAACAAAGTGCTTTCCCTGGATATGAAGGACATTGAGACCTTCGAGGAGCTGAAGGCTCTTGGAGTAGAGTTCGACGTTCGTAAGGTTCCGTCAGATACTCCGGAGAACATGGACACATTGCTTGAGAAAGCAAGAGAAGGTTTAAAACAGTAGAATAATTAGTAAATCCCAGAACTCTAATTTCAAAACAGGAGGAAACATCATGAATTTTCTTTCAATGATATTAGTTGTGTTGGTTGCCTTTCTGGCTGGTGTAGAGGGTATTCTCGATGAGTTCCAGTTCCATCAGCCACTGGTAGCATGTACACTGATCGGTATTGTAACCGGTCATCCGGCCGAATGTATTATCCTTGGCGGATCACTGCAGCTGATTGCTCTCGGATGGGCCAACATAGGTGCCGCTGTATCTCCGGATGCTGCTCTCGCGTCAGTCGCATCCGCTATTATCCTTGTTGTCGGTGGAAAGGGCGAGGCCGGTGTCGGTGAAGCTATCGCTATCGCGGTTCCGCTGGCTGTAGCAGGTCTGTTCCTGACTATGATCGTTCGTACAATCTCCGTTATTATCGTTCACCAGATGGACAACGCGGCTGAGAAAGCTAACTTTAGCGCTATTCAGTTCTGGCAGATCGCCGCGATCTGTCTCCAGGGACTTCGTATCGCTATCCCTGCAGCTCTTTTGCTTTCCATTCCGGCCAGCGCAGTTCAGGGCCTTCTGGCTCAGATGCCGGCATGGTTGTCCGAAGGTATGGCCATCGGCGGCGGCATGGTTGTTGCAGTAGGTTACGCTATGGTTATCAACATGATGGCAACAGCGGAAGTATGGCCCTTCTTTGCCATCGGTTTCGCAGTGGCAGCTATCTCTGATCTGACACTGATCGCTCTTGGTGTTATCGGCGTATCCATGGCTCTGATTTATCTTACACTGAGTGAAAACAAAGGTTCTGCGGGTGACGCGGGAGCAGGAACAGGTGATCCTCTGGGAGACATCCTGGACGACTATGAATAGAAGGGGGTAAGAAAGATGGCAGAAAATAGAATTGAATTATCGAAATCTGATCGTATGTCCGTTTGTTTGCGTTCTACTTTCCTTCAGGGTTCCTGGAACTATGAGCGTATGCAGAATGGTGGCTGGGTCTTTGCGATGATCCCGGCAATCAAGAAGTTATATACGACAAAAGAAGAGCAGGCAGCTGCTTTAAAGAGACATCTTGAGTTCTTTAACACTCATCCCTATGTAGCATCCCCGATCCTGGGTGTAACCCTGGCTTTGGAGGAAGACCGAGCCAATGGCGCAGCCGTAGAAGATCAGGCCATCCAGGGTGTAAAAGTCGGTATGATGGGCCCCCTGGCCGGTGTCGGTGATCCCGTATTCTGGTTTACCGCACGTCCGATCCTCGGTGCTCTGGGAGCATCCCTGGCACTGACCGGAAACCTTCTTGGACCGATTCTTTTCTTTGTTCTCTGGAATGTGATTCGTTACGCATTCATGTGGTATACACAGGAGTTTGGTTACAGAGTAGGAACCGAGATCACAAAGGACCTTTCCGGCGGCCTTCTTGGCAAGATCACCAAGGGTGCTTCCATCCTCGGTATGTTTGTACTGGGAGCGCTGGTTGAACGATGGGTAAGTATTAATTTCGTTATTCCGGTATCGACCATAACAGCGGATTCCCCGAACTATATTGACTGGGCTAAACTTCCGGAAGGAGCAGAAGGTATCCGTCAGGCATTGACACAGTATGCCGCCGGAGCTACCCTTGACCCTACTATTACTAAAGTTACTACACTGCAGGACAACCTGAACTCCCTGATTCCGGGATTCGTTCCCCTGTTGCTCACACTGCTTTGTATGTGGCTCTTAAAGAAGAATGTATCTCCTATTATTATCATCATCGCTCTGTTCATTGTTGGTATTTTAGGACATCTTGTAGGATTATTATAATCTGCAGAATCAAAAAGCCCGGAGGAATCCGGGCTTTATTTGGCTTGTGTTGGGAGACTTTATCAGCCTGGCAAACACGGAATCTATCCCACCATCCGCAAATGCGGCCGGCAGAAAGATAAAATGAAGATGAGAAGTAAAGATGCAAAGGAGAGCATATGGCAGTTAATAAAGGAAAAAAGAATAAAGAGGAGGGCCTGGTCCGGTCCATGAACAAGACGGTAGACCTGGTGGTGAAAGGGACTTCTTTTCTCGGGATCAATTCCTATGGTCAGATCATGGTTGGGGACAAGGCCTTTGAATACTATAATGACAGGAATGTGCATGATTATATCCAGATTCCCTGGGAGGAAGTGGAGATCGTGGCGGCATCTGTTATGTTTGGCAAGCGGTTTATTCCCCGCTTTGTTCTGAAGACAAAAGCCAGCGGTAACTTTACTTTTGCCTGTAAGGAGCCCAAAAAGGTTCTCAAGGCCATTAATAAGTATATTCCCGGAGACCGGATGAGACGGTCCCTGACCGTTAGGGACGTGATCGTGAAACGGGTGAGAGGATTGTTTGGAAAATAAAAAAGCACGTATTTTACGAATGTTGTGTGAAAGGCCGTAAATAGTGACTCACAAATATTTAATTTTTTTCAGGAAAAGGCCTTTTGCCGGTGCTGTCTCGCCGGCCAGCCTTCTGTCCCGTCCTTCAAGGATCTTAATGATATACTCCGGGGGCCACGCGTGAAAGCCCGCCTTCAGTAAGGTACCTGCCATGATCCGGACCATATTGTAGAGGAAGCCTTCTCCGGAAACTGTAATTACAATATGCTTTATCCCGGGCAATATCTCCTCCTCTCTGACACCGACATGGGTCACCGTCCGGACAGTGGTTTTAACCTGGGCCCCGGCGGCACAGAAGCTTTTAAAATCATGGGTACCTGTCAGATAGGAGCCGGCCTCCGTCATGGCAGCAATATCCGGATGCCGGGGGATCCAGCAGGAGTATAAACGACAGGCAGGTATGGCCACAGGACCTGTCTGGATATGATACTCGTAGGTCTTTATGGTATCAGCAAACCTGGGATGAAAATCCCCGGAAACCTGGCAGGAATTCATAGTCTTTATATCTGCGGGAAGGTGGGGATTGACCGCCAAAGAAATCCTGTCCGGAGGAACAGGGGTATCCGTATCAAAGACTGCCACATTTCCATAAGCATGGACCCCGGCATCCGTCCTGCTGGCCCCGGTTACAGTGACAGTCTCTTTCAAGACATCACTGAGGACCCTGTTCAGAACACCTTCTATGGTAGGCTGTCCGGGCTGGATCTGCCAACCGCAGTAATTTGTCCCGTCGTAGGCAACCTCCAGTTTGATTCGTTTCATAGGAAAGACCACCTTTCGATTTCGATTTGCAAGACTAAACCCTGATAACAAATGCCGTCACCGCCATTATGATCAGGTAAATCAGCAATACGGCATACGCAAAAAAGTCTGCTTTGCCATAGACTAATGGATATAGTCTGGTCCGGCCTTTCCCTCCATGATAGCATCTGGCTTCCATGGCCATTGCCAGATCTGAAGCCCGGCGCAGGGCGGCGACAAAGAGAGGTAAAAGGACCGGAATCAGTTTTTTGGCCCTGATGATCAGGTTGCCCTTTTCAAAGTCTGCTCCTCTGGACATCTGGGCTTTCATGATCTTATCCATTTCCTCCGTCAGGATGGGTATAAAACGAAGGGCAATGGACATCATCATGGCAAATTCGTGGACCGGAATGTGAAAAACCGAAAGAAAAGCCAGGCTTTTTTCCAGACCTGCCGTAAGCTGACACGGCGTGGTGGTAAATGTCATCACCGTGGAACCGACGATCAGATAAAGCAGACGGATAACCAGAAAGGCAGCAAGAAAGAGGCCTTCCCGGGTGATGGTAACCGGACCGAACCGGAAAAGAATTTCTCCGGGGGTAAAAACCATATTCATAAGAGCAGAAAAAATAATGATGACCAGAAGAGGCCTTATACCCTGTATATATAGTCTGACCGGCACGCGGGACAGACCGATCACTGTCCCAAGAAATATGGTGGCTGCCAGAAGGCCTGCCATGGACCTGGGAAAAAAGAGGCTGACTGCGAAGGCCACTGTCCCGAATAGCTTTACCCGGGGATCCAGCCGGTGCAAAACAGAGTCAGACGGATAATACCGTCCCAGAGTCATATCCCTGAACATACTTCTTCCCCCCTGCACATCATGCGGATCCATTCTGCCAGCTGATCCTGGGTAAGCGGCACAGCCGGAGGGAAAGTATTTTTCTCTCCCAATCCTGGTAGATCGCCCTGTCCGGACGGGTCATTCCTGCCTGACAGTTCAGCAGTTAATCTTTTGCGCAGCTTGATAAAGAGGCGGACACAGTCCGGCTGGTCAAGACCGGTATCCTCAAGAAGCTGCCTGTCCATAAAAATGTCAGCCGGT
Organism: Eubacterium sp.; assembly: GCA_017433295.1. Lineage (GTDB taxonomy): Bacteria > Bacillota > Clostridia > Lachnospirales > Lachnospiraceae > Anaerobutyricum. The sequence goes on along the minus strand of JAFRHL010000034.1, from coordinate 112,036 downwards.
TTTCCGTCTGCCGCAATGGCCCCGTCCTTCATCAGAATGATCCTCCGGGCCCGGGCGGCCAGATCGTTCATATTATGGGAAACCATTATGATGGTAATACCCTTGTCCCGGTTAAGCGCTTCCAACAGATCGTAAAGCATTTCCCTGCCCTCCTTATCCAGCCCGGCAGCAGGTTCGTCAAGGATCAGGTAATCCGGCTCCATGGCCAGGATCCCCGCCAGGGCAACTCTTCTTTTCTGGCCTCCTGACAAGAGAAAAGGAGAACGGTTCTCCAGGTCCGGGGAAAGCCCTGTCAGCTTCATGGCATTTCTGGCCCTCTCAAGACATGCCTCTTTATCCAGGCCCATGTTGGCCGGCCCGAAGCATATATCCTTGAGAACTGACTCTTCAAAAAGCTGATTTTCTGGATACTGGAAACAGAGGGCTGCCTTCTGCCTGAGACTGCTCATGGAAAAGTTCTTCTCGCTTACGTCCCTTCCTTCAAAAACATATCTCCCCTCTGTGGGTTTCAGGAGACCGTTCAGATGCATAAGAAGGGTTGATTTGCCGGATCCTGTCTGTCCGGCAAGGGCTATATACTCACCGGGATGAATATCAAGGCAGATTTCCTTTAAAGCAAAGCTTCGATCCGCCTGATGTATACTGTCATAAGAATAGCTTACATTCAGAAGGCGCATACCCTGATGGGAGGATACCGTCCGGTCCAGGCCGGTCTGCCGATTCTCTTCGGTCTGCCGGTCCACATTGGTCTGCCATCGTCCCTTCTCCTGCCCAATGTGGCAGAGGATTCCTGCCAGGTATTCCACCAGTTCATCTTCTTCACTGATCCCCCGGGGAATCTTTAGGCCATGCCTTTTCAGCTTTTCGGCCAGACTCTGTATGAAGGGAAGCTCCACTCCGTTTTCCTCCAGCTCTTCCTCCCTGGCCCAGAGATCTTCAGGACTCCCCTTAAGAGCCAGCTTTCCCCGGTTCATGACATAAAGATAGTCGGCGTCTTTGACCTCATCAATATGATGGGTGATATAAATAATCGTTATCTTCTTCTCCTGATTCAGATATCTGACAGCCTCCCTGACTTCCCGGCATCCTTTCGGGTCCAGCATGGCAGTTGGCTCATCAAATACAATGCATTCCGGCTCCATGGCCAGGATCCCCGATATGGCGACCCGCTGCTTCTGTCCTCCTGACAGCTGTCCGGGGACGGAATATCTGAAGGCGGTCATACCGGTGGCCTCCAGGGCACCGGCAATACGCCCCCACATCTTCTCCCTGGGAACTCCCAGATTCTCAAGTCCAAAGGCCACATCTTCTTCCACAGTACTCCCGATGATCTGGTTATCGGGATTCTGAAAAACAATGCCGGCACTCTTCCTGATATCCAGGATATCTTTTTCCGAGGCTGTATCCATGCCTTTCACGTAGACAAAGCCTCCTGCAGGCCGCAGCAGGGCTGTCAGGTGTCTGGCCAGGGTGGATTTCCCGGATCCGTTATGGCCCAGGATTCCCACAAAGTCGCCCCGGCCTATGGACAGGGAAATATCATCGATGACAGTTTTTTCTTCCGTTTTGTCTTTTTCCTCAGAGAATATTTTATAACGTGATATAAGATTGACCACTTCAATAATATTCATAAAGCAAACCAAAAGGGGAACTGCCTGAAGCAGTTCCCCAAATCATCATACTACCGGAACCCTTCCGGGAACCTGATATACTACATTATACTAACTCAAGAATAACTTCCAGAGCGGCGTCACCCTTACGCTGGCCGATCTTTACGATCCTGGTGTAACCACCGTTACGTCCTGCGTACTTCGGACCATACTCATCAAAGATCTTCTGAGGCAGGTCAACCTTCTTTGTGTTGGCTTTTCTTCCCTTAGCCTCAGCCGGCACTTCTGTCACAGGATATAAAACCTTGAGCATCTGACGTCTTGCGTGAAGTCTGGAGGGAAGATCCTTCTTGATCTCCTTCTGAACTGTATCGTATACAGTCTTCTTCTTGCCGTCAACAACCTCTTTTACTCTCTTGCCGTCTTTGTCTTTTCTGGCAACCTTGGCGTCTACCTTAACCACTTCAAAATTATCTCTTTCCTTAACACCAAGAGCGATCAGGCCTTCAGCGATCTTGCGAACTTCTTTTGCCTTGGACTCTGTGGTACGGATCTTTCCGTGATAAAGAAGCTGTGTTACCTGATTACGTAACAGTGCCTTTCTCTGGTCGGATGTTCTTCCTAACTTTCTGTACTTTGCCATGATAATGGACCTCCCTTTCATTTTTCGCCATGCTTACTAAAACCTTCAGCCTAGGCGGGTCATTATTATTCTTCGCTGGAATTGAGTGACAATCCCAGTTCCTTGAGCTTGGCAAGGACCTCTTCGAGGGACTTGCGGCCCAGATTACGAACCTTCATCATATCTTCCGGAGTCTTGTTGGTCAGTTCTTCAACGGTATTAATCCCTGCTCTCTTTAAGCAGTTGTAAGAACGGACAGACAGCTCCAGTTCATCAATATTCATCTCCAGTACCTTATCCACCGGATCCTGGGCAGTCTCCACCATTACCTCTGCTGATTTCGCATTCTCAGACAGGTCGATAAAGAGGTTCAGGTGCTCGCTCAGTACCTTGGCAGCCAGGCTGACTGCCTCATCCGGCGCCAGGGTCCCGTTGGTAAACACATCGAGGGTCAGCTTATCAAAGTCTGTAACCTGTCCCACACGGGTATTCTCCACTGTTAAGTTCACTCTCTCCACCGGAGTATAGATAGAATCCACAGCGATCACATCAATGGACTGATCCTCGGACTTATTCCTGTCGGCTCCCACATAACCACGGCCTTTACTGATGGTCAGCTCAGCTTCAAAATGGCTGTCGGTGCCGCCGTTTAATGTGCAGATAACCAGATCGGGATTGATGATCTCTATATCACTGTCAACCTGGATATCGGCTGCTGTCACAACGCCCTCACCGGAAAACTCAATAAAAGCATGCTTGGGATCAAAGGAAGAACTGTTATTCTTCAAAGCCAGTTCCTTTATGTTCATGATGATCTCAGTAACATCTTCTTTCACTCCCGGAATGGAACTGAATTCATGGAGAACGCCCTTGATCTTGACAGCGCTGACTGCTGCACCGGGTAATGAGGATAACATGATTCTTCTTAAGGAGTTACCTAAAGTTGTGCCGTAACCTCTTTCCAAAGGCTCCACCACAAAACGACCATACTTATTGTCTTCTGAAATTTCTGCTATTTCAATTCTCGGCTTTTCGAATTCAAACACTAATTGGAACCTCCTCTTCGAAATACGTAGCGAACTATCCCCCTGAAAAAGGAGGGAGTCTCAATCGGAATCAGATGAATGCCTGCGCGCAAAGTGCAGACATTCACCGGAAGAATCATTAATTATTTGGAGTACAACTCGACGATCAGTGTTTCGTTAACCGGTACATCAATCATTTCCCTGGAAGGAAGCTCATTGATCTTGCCCTTGAACTCTTCCAGATCAGCATCCATCCATGCGGGTACAAGCATACCGCCATTGGCCTCGGCAATGTCCTTATATCTCTGCATGGTCTTCTTGTTTTCCTTTACTTCGATCACGTCACCGACGTTCACTCTGTAGGAAGGAATATTAACGCACTTGCCGTTCACAAGAATATGCTTATGTCCAACGATCTGTCTTGCTTCTTTTCTGGTTCTGGCAAATCCCATACGGAAAACGATATTGTCCAGTCTTGTCTCAAGGAGCATCATGAGGTTGGGACCGGTAAGACCTTTCATACGCTCTGCCTTGGCATAGTAATTTCTGAAAGGCTTCTCAAGAACGCCGTAGATAAATTTGGCTTTCTGCTTTTCTCTCAGCTGAAGACCGTACTCACTGATCTTTCTGCTGGAACGGATTAACTTTCTGTTGGATTTCTTATTAACGCCCAGATAGATGGGATCCATATCCAGGGACCTGCATCTCTTAAGGACGGGAGTTCTATCAATTGCCATTCTAACTTACCTCCTTACACTCAGACTCTTCTTCTCTTAGGCGGACGGCATCCGTTATGCGGAACCGGAGTAACATCCTTGATGCTTGTTACGTCAATACCGCATGCGGAAAGAGCACGGATTGCTGCTTCCCTTCCTGAACCCGGTCCTTTAACCATTACATCAACAGACTTAAGGCCATGGATCAAAGCGGCCTTTGCAGCTGTCTCTGCTGCCATCTGAGCAGCGTAAGGTGTAGACTTTTTGGAACCTCTGAAGCCCATCTCTCCTGCACTTGCCCAGGAAAGAGCATTACCTTCAGAGTCAGTTAATGTTACAATTGTATTATTAAAAGATGCCTGAATATGTGCCTGTCCGTGCTGAACATTCTTCTTGACACGTTTCTTCGTCACCTTTTTTACTGTTCTCTTTGCCACGACGAAACCTCCTGCAGATTAAAATCTTCTTATAATCTAAACTATTATTATACTGTTATTAATTATTTCTTCTTATTCGCAACAGTCTTTCTCGGACCCTTACGTGTTCTGGCGTTGGTCTTGGTCTTCTGACCGCGAACCGGGAGTCCCTTTCTGTGACGGATTCCTCTGTAGCATCCGATCTCCTGTAAGCGCTTGATGTTCATAGCGGTCTCACGGCGAAGGTCACCCTCTACCATGTAATCGTTATTGATGATCTCGGCGATACGGCGAACCTCATTGTCTGTAAGGTCGCGTACACGTGTGTCCGGATTAACATTCGCTGCTTCAAGGATCTTGTCTGCACTTGTTCTTCCAATACCGTAAATATAAGTAAGACCGATCTCTACACGTTTCTCTCTAGGCAAATCAACACCTGATATACGAGCCATGTGTGCACCTCCACTAAATACTTATCCGTAATGAGCCGACGCTGCCGCCTGTGCGGTGAAATAACCAGCGTGCCTCTGCCGGATGTCTCTTTCTTATAATAAAAATGATCTGATCATACCCCGGATCCGGTTCTTACAAAACGATGACCATATGTCAACGCAGCCGCTATAAGACCCGGCCTCATCCTTCAGGCTCATAGCCGGATGTGCATTCTCCGGAGGGTTTATTAAACAGGAAATGATCAGTCTCCTGCCAATAAAACATTGCCATGACGGTGGCAATCTTTACAATACCCTGTGTTATAAACTGGATATCATACCAATAACATAACAAAGCCAGGTACCTTCCTCGATCGCTTTAAAGCCTGGGAACTATCACGAAATAACTTGATCAAAGCGCATACTGTGATCAAATAATTTCGTGACAGCTCCCTGACGCCATAAATTGCTCGATTATCAGCCCTGTCTCTGTTTATGTTTTGGATTTTCGCAAATGATTCTGATAGCGCCCTTGCGACGAATGACCTTGCACTTCTCGCAGATAGGCTTAACGGATGCTCTAACCTTCACGATAATCTCTCCTTTCCAAAACGCTCAGAGTGTAGGATAACATTATTGCATTAAAAAAGCAAGCATTATTTTTACTTATCTCTCCAGATAATTCTGCCCTTGGTCAAATCATAGGGAGAAAGCTCAATAGTAACCTTGTCGCCGGGAAGGATCTTGATAAAGTTCATACGCAGCTTGCCGCTGATATGACCAAGAACCTGGTGGCCGTTCTCCAGCTCTACCTTAAACATAGCGTTGGGAAGCTTTTCAACTACCTTGCCTTCTACTTCGATTACATCTGACTTTGACATACTAAATCCTCCTGCTTTCTAATGTCATGTGTCTGCAGGTTGATGACTGCCGTCCCGGCAGCCGTCTGCACTGCTTTTGTTGATGGATAATACCCGCTCCCTGATCCACCGGTCAGGCTCCGGAGCTTCCATATGCCTCCGGAAGTCTTCGGCGGTAATATCCGAACGCATCATCTGAACATGTTTTTTCTTCTTCATCTTGGGATCTGCGACAAATCTGTGGATACCATCGCACAACCCGACCATGTCTGCCTCCTCCCTGACGATCATGTAAAGGCGGTCTTTATCATGACCGCAAAGTGAGGTGGCAAAATAGCCTAATCTATATTCTACCATAAATATCCTCCGTTTCAAGGGGTAATTTTCGCAAATTTCAAAAGCTGTCATCAATCATCCTCAAATAAAGACTCTCTCCTTACACGCTTTTCCTCCGGAGACAGGGTCTGGTAGGGGGCTTTTGGCTGCCGCTCGGATGCTATGGTAGCTGTGACCGGTTCTGCCGCCGGTTCTACGGGAGGCTGCTCTTCCGGCTTTTTCTCTGACCGGTCCTTGTCTGCGGCCTCCTTCTCTTCCTGCTTCTTCTCTGCAGGCTTCTTCTTTTCCTCTTTTAATACTATAAAAGTCCCGGGGATCTCCCTGACTGCCTGACGGATATCTCCTCCGGGCCGGTTCTTTTCTTTATCCCCGGACAAAAGATCCAGCTCTTCGGGCAGCATGGTCAGGATCTCACAGTCGCCATCCGTGATGGCTATGGTATTCTCATAGTGGGCGGACAAAGAGCCATCCGCTGTGGCGAATGTCCAGTTATCCTCAAGGCGCCTTACACCATAATTGCCCACATTGACCATAGGTTCAACAGCCAGGGTCATTCCCTTTCGCAGCCTGGCTCCCCTGAAAAGAGTTTTAAAATTGGGCACATTGGGCGCTTCATGAAGATTGGCTCCAATCCCGTGGCCCGTCAGGTCCCGGACGACGGAAAACCCGTTAGAAAGGGCGATCCGCTGTACTGCCTGACCGATGTCTGCGATGTGATTTCCGGGACGGGCTTTCTTTATTCCCTCAAAAAAAGACTCCTCTGTCACCCTGATCAGCTTTGCTGCTTCCTCACTGATCTCCCCGATGGCATGGGTCCTGGCAGCATCCGAGTGGTAACCCTTGTAGAGTACCCCGGTATCAATACTGACGATATCCCCGTTCTTCAGATAACGTTTATCAGATGGGATACCATGAACCACCTCATCATTCAGAGAGACACAGGCCGCCGCCGGAAATCCGTTATAATTCTTAAAATTCGGATAGCCTCCGAAGCTTAAGATCATTTCCTCCACAAGGCGGTCCACATCCTTTGTGGTCATTCCCTCCTTTAGCTCCTTTGCCAGCTCCGCATGGACTCTTGCCAGCATCCGGCCTGCCCGGCGCATCAGTTCGATCTGCTCTTCGTTTTTAATTGTGATTGCCATTGTTTTATAAGTACTCCTGTAACATATTCTGCATATTTTCTTACAGAGATGATTTCGATTGGAAACTTCCCACATATAATAAGGATACAGTCTGTTCCAGAGGTATCTGACGGTACATGGGCTCTGCTGATACGGCAAAAGATGAAGGATGTCAGTCAGCAGAATAGCTTCAAGACAACCTTCATCTTCTTTTTTAAATATTCAGGTCACTGAATACCGTCTTCTTTTTTATCCCAGTACTTTGGTGATATCCTCGAATACCAGCTGAATATCTTTGGTTCCGTCAACGGTAAGGAGAGCGCCCTTCTTCTCATAATGGTCGATCAGCGGCTGGGTCTGCTCATGATAAACCTGGAGTCTCTTCTTTACGGTCTCAGGCTTGTCATCCTCGCGAAGGATCAGGTCCTGTCCGCACTTGTCGCAGGTTCCTTCCTTCTTAGTGGGGTTGTAAACCACATGATAGGTGGCGCCGCATCCCACGCAGGCTCTTCTGCCGGACATTCTCTCGATAATGTTCTCGTCCGGAACATCCACATTGATGGCGTAATCAATCTTCTCATTCTGGTTATTCAGAGCATAATCCAAAGCCTCTGCCTGGGGAATGGTTCTTGGGAAACCGTCGAGAATAAAGCCCTTAAAGCAGTCTGCATTCTTAATACGGTCCACAACCAGATCCACAACCAGCTCATCCGGAACCAGCTGTCCGGCGTCCATGTAGCCTTTGGCTTTCTTTCCCAGCTCTGTGTTGTTCTTGATATTGGCACGGAAAATATCACCGGTGGAAATGTGGGGAATTCCGTACTTGTCGGCAAGCATCTTAGCCTGTGTTCCTTTACCTGCGCCAGGAGCGCCTAACATAATAATTTTCATAATTACCTCCCGTAACTTTTGCTTATGATCAATCCGTCCCTGCCAGTGTCTGTTTCCGGCAGGAAAACAGGCCGATGACAGGGTACGAATCAGCTTATACGTTTATTTTAACCTTCTTTTTCCATAAACACAAGTATAAATTACATTCTGAGAATGGCCTCGTCATCAAAATAATTGATCTTCATGGCAGCCTTAACATCCTTAAGAGTTTCGGCAGCAATAGCCTGGGCTTCCATGCTGCCCTTCTTCAGGATCTCATAGACCTCCGGCAGCCTCTGCTCCCATTCCTTTCTTCTTGCCCGGATGGGGGCCAGCTCTGCCTGAAGTACTTTATTTAAGAACTTCTTCACCTTCACATCTCCGAGGCCTCCCCTTTCATAATGGGCCTTCAGCTCATCAAGCCCGGCATATTCAGGCCAGAACTGCGCAAAATGTTCCGGTCTGCTGAAGGCTTCCAGATATATGAATACCGGGTTTCCTTCTGTCCTGCCGGGATCCTCCACCCGCAGATGGTTGGGGTCTGTGAACATGGACATGACTTTTTTCTTTACATCCTGCTCTGTATCTGAAAGATAGATACAGTTGCCCAATGACTTACTCATCTTGGCTTTCCCGTCTATTCCCGGCAGCCGCAGGCAGGCTTTATTATCCGGGAGGAGAATATTGGGCATTACAAGGGCCTCCCCATAAACAGAATTAAACTTATGGACGATTTCCCTGCACTGCTCCAGCATGGGCATCTGGTCCTCTCCCACCGGAACGGTGGTGGCTTTAAAGGCAGTGATGTCTGCCGCCTGGCTGATGGGATAGGTGAAAAAGCCCACCGGGATACTGGCTTCAAAATTACGCATGGCGATCTCGGCCTTAACGGTGGGATTCCGCTGCAGCCTGGATACGGTCACCAGATTGGAGTAGTAGAAGGTCAGCTCTGTAAGCTCCGAAACCATGGACTGGATAAAGATGGTCGACTTGTCCGGGTCAAGGCCTGCAGACAGATAGTCGAGGGCCACCTCCATAATATTCTGCCTTACCTTTTCCGGATGATCCGCGTTATCGGTGAGAGCCTGGGCATCCGCGATCATGATGAAGATCTTATCGTATTCTCCGGAATCCTGCAGCTCCACTCTTCTGCGCAGAGAACCTACATAATGTCCTACATGAAGTCTTCCCGTCGGTCTGTCACCGGTTAAGATTATTTTTTTCATTGTGATACTCTTCTTTCTATTAGGATTATTAAATATTATTATCTGTCCTGATCAGAGTCTTCTGATCTTCCTTCTGTACTTCCAGAGGGCAAAGGGTTCCACACTGTCTTCCTTCACCGGTCTGTCCTCGGTAAAGTTATACTGGACAGTGGGTATGGAGTCGGGCGTAATGCCTTTCTCTGTCCAGACGGTCAGGGCTGCCATACCGACGGAAATGGCCACTGCCGGCCCTGTCCAGTTCAGGATGGAATGGCCGGCCATCTCAGGCATATAGAGCCGGACAGCCTCATTCATGATCTTTTCTGAGGGGAAATGATCCATGATCAGGTTGTAATAATCTATGGCCGCCTGGTATGGAACGATGCAGTCCCCGGTCCCATGGGTGATCATCAGCCTGCCGCCTCTTTTTGCCAGAGCCGAAAAGTCCGCGTCATTAAAATCATAGCGCGAAAAGGCTTTGCGGCAGTTTTGATAAATATTCTCAAACTCTTCATAGGAAAGGCTGTGGATGTCGAGGTCAGGCTTCCCGGTAAACCACCTTAAGGACTGCTCCGCAATGGGCATCAGCACCAGCCTGCCGTCTTCCTTTCTCTTAAAATATCCATATAAAGGATTGTCCGCTCCCTCAGGCCACTGGCGGATAATGGGGCCGAAACCGTAGGCCATCCTTTTTCCGTCTGAACTGAAAGGGCCGTCCCAGGTTTTGACCATGACCTTAAGGTCCTCCCTGCTGATGGGTCCGTCTTCTGTCATGACCCCCAGAAGTCCGCTTATATATAGTCCATCCAGATGATCTGCCTGCTGTCAAAGGGCAGGTCGCGTCTTACGGGATCAGACAGGAGGAGTTCCCTGGCCCTGCGGTATTTGGAAATGGGGACCAGGTGTTTTTCATTGGCCTCCACCACAGCAGCCCACAGGCAGGCAAACTGCAGGTCCAGGTAGTTGACTGCCGGGCCGTCGGCCCAGAGTCCGTCATAATCCTCCGGGAAAAGAGCCGCTTCCGTGATCACTTCCCGGCCTCCCCCCGAGGTACCGTGCATATAACTGGCAAGAATGGCTTCCTCATAGACCGCTTCTACGATCTTCTTTGCCGCCAGGGTCATCTCATGGAGCGTGCTGTAGGCCCAGGCCTCGACATGGTCCCACTCCAGCTTTCCTTCCCGGTCAAAGCCCCAGGTGCAGTCAAGGCGGATGCCGGTGTCATTATCGGATACACCGCAGGCATAACCGTTCTTCAAAGCCATGGGCCAGGAGATCACATTAAAGGTCACGGAAGAAAACCAGTCCACTTCATTATTGGTTCCGGCGCCGGCAATGCCCATAAAGCGCCGGTTCCACAGGACGGGAAGATAGACCCGGAATGTCCCCGTGTGTTTTTTTGCGACCCGCTGCCTCATACGGATAAGCCAGAAGTCAGGGATATTATCAAGGACCGTCTTCTCCGGTTCACCGTAAGTCCCCGCCGGATAATACTCGATACTCTCCAGCGAAATATTCTCAAAGCCGTCAAGGACAGCCTCTATCACACTATCCCTGCAGTTGGCTCTAAGGACTCCTTCCATATCCGAAAATGCCTGCTCATCCATCCACCGGTAAAGGGGATGATCAAACCATCTTGTTACCTGATTCATAGTACGCTCCCTTCTGCTGCCTTTTTGGGAAACACCACCTTAATGACGGTCCCATAACCGACTTTACTGTCCACCAGGATCTGGCCGCCATGCATCCTCACCGCATGCTTGACGATGGATAAGCCCAGACCGGTCCCGCCCACTTCCTTGGAATGACTTTTATCAACACGGTAAAACCGTTCAAATATCCTTTCATGGTCTTCCGGGGGAATACCGATCCCCGAATCACTGACTGAAAGGATGACGGATGTATCATTTTCTTCTATATAAACTACCACACTGCCTTTTTCATGATTATATTTTATGGCGTTATCGCAAAGATTAAACAGGATCACTTCCACCATCTGACTACAACAGAAAAGCCTGACGTGACTGCCTTTTAAACTCATAAAAACCCCTGCCTCCTCCGCCTGGGAAGAAAGAACAGCCAGGGTATTTCCTGCAAGCTCGTAAAGGTCCGCCTCCTCCCAGGGGAGATTGCCGACGCCCTCATCCAGATGGGAAAGCTTTATGATATCTTCCACCAGACCAATGAGGCGCTGGGCCTCCGAATAGATCCTGGCGGCAAAATGCCCCATATCCTCCTCTTTTACGATCCCGTCCTTTAAAAGCTCCGCATAACCGGAGATCGCATGCAGCGGTGTTTTAAGCTCATGGGATACATTGGAGGTAAACTCCCTGCGCATCTGCTCTGCCCGCTCTTTTTCGGTAATATCAAAGATCAGAACAGCCACACCGGCCACCTTATCATCTGAAATAACCGGACCTGTATTGATCTGGTATTCCATTCCATTGATCTCAACCTTTACTTCCGAAGATTCTCCCCCCTGGGCCAGAACCACCTGTTCTTCAATCATCAGGTCAGGACTGACTGTAAAGATATTCTGTCCGACGCAGGTTTCATCCAGTGAAAACAGGCGGGAAGCCATGCGGTTGATACTTAAGACCGTACCGGCATCGTTCAAAAGGATCAGCCCCTCCTGCATGTTACCGGTGGCCGCATTGAACTCTTCCTGCTTATGCCGCAGCTGGGCGGCCTGGCTTTTGAGCTGCTTTTGCTGGCTGTCTATCCGCTCCAGAAGCGGAAACAGTTCCTCATAGGCATCATTGTCCCTGGGCCTGTCCAGGTTCAGTTCATTTAATGGTTTCACAATATTCCGGGACAGCCGGGAAGCCAGAAGTAAGGATATGGCAACGGCTGAAATACTGACAGCAATGACATAGGGAACCATGGTAAGCAGCAGGGAAAGCATGGTCAGATGTCCGCTGGAGAGACGTATTATGGAACCATCACTTAGTTTCTTTGCGGAATAATACCTTTTCTCAAGGAGGGTATCAGAATAACGGAAACTCTCCCCATATCCCTGGGCCAGAGCTTCCCTGACCTCCTCCCGGTCCAGATGATTTTTCAGACTTTCCGTTCCTTCATGGGAATCATAAATAACATTTCCATCTGAACCGATATATGTGATTCGATAATTCTCCTGCTCCAGCCTGTCAAAAAAGGCAGTACCTTCATCCTCCACTGCCTTGGCGATAAGCTCCGTCTGCATCCGCATACCCCTTTGCTGAACAGAGGCAAAATAGTTGTAGAGAACTCCGGTAATAAGAATCAGTACCAGGGCCAGGGCACTGAAAACGGTCAGACAGATGGATCGAAAAATACTGTTCTTCATTCTTTAACTTCCAGTCTGTATCCCACACCCCGGACTGTTTTTATATAACGCCCGCAATCCAGAAGCTTATTTCTTAACGTACCGATATGAACGTCTATGGTCCGGCTTTCTCCGATAAAGTCCAGCCCCCAGACACTGGAGAGGAGCTTCTCCCTGGTAAAGGCTATTCCCGGATTCTCCATGAGGGTCCGGAGGATCTCAAACTCCTTCAGGGTCAGGATGACAGGTCTGTCCCCTGACCGTACTGTATGCTCACTGACGTTCATCACCAGCTGCCCGCACTGTAATATCTCATTCTTTTCCTTTTTGGAGCACCTTCGAAGGACAGCCCGGACACGGCTGACCATCTCCATCATACCGAAGGGCTTGGCCAGGTAGTCGTCCGCCCCGGAATCCAGGCCGATGACCTTATCATACTCGGTACCCTTGGCAGTCGCAAGGATGACAGGTATCTCACCGGTTGCCTTATCCTCCCTCAGACGTTTCAGAATTGTTATGCCATCCTCATCCGGAAGCATAATGTCAAGCATGATAAGTGAAGGCAGCTCATATTTAAGCCTTGAAAACAGACTCCTGCCATCCGAAAACCCACAGGCCTCAAAACCTGCGGAATTGAGAGTATATATCATTAATTCTCTTATGGAATTATCATCTTCCACACAATAGATCATGTCCTTCTCCTTGCTGCCGGTTTCATAGTATCGCTCCCGTCTGCTATCTATTATATTCTAACTTGTCCCGAATGACAACACAAAAGTGATGGCTTGTAATATTACAACTTGAATCCGAAAAAAATGGGAGGTCGTTATCATAACGCCTCCCATTCTATAATATTTACTTATTTAAATCAGAACTGATTCTGATTCGGAATAATCCGGTGCCTGTCCTCTGAATCAGAACTTGCCGGCGTCTGCTGCTTCCTGTACGGCAACAGCTACAGCTACGGTAGCACCAACCATGGGGTTGTTGCCCATGCCGATGAGACCCATCATCTCAACGTGAGCCGGTACGGAAGAGGAACCTGCAAACTGAGCATCAGAATGCATACGTCCTAAAGTATCTGTCATACCATAGGAAGCGGGACCTGCTGCCATGTTGTCCGGGTGAAGGGTACGGCCTGTACCACCGCCGGATGCAACGGAGAAGTATTTCTTTCCTGCTTCGTTGCGTTCCTTCTTATAGGTACCTGCAACCGGATGCTGGAAACGGGTCGGGTTGGTGGAGTTACCTGTGATGGAAACGTCTACGTCTTCCTTCCACATGATGGCAACACCTTCCTGAACGTCATTGGAGCCGTAGCAGTTAACCTTGGCGCGGAGACCGTCGGAGTAGGACTTGCGGAAAACTTCTTTTACTGTATTGGTATAGGGATCATATTCTGTCTCAACATGTGTAAATCCGTTGATACGGGAGATGATCTGGGCAGCATCTTTTCCAAGACCGTTTAAGATAACGCGAAGGGGTTTCTGACGTACTTTGTTTGCCTTCTCGGCGATACCGATAGCACCTTCTGCTGCTGCGAAGGACTCATGTCCTGCCAGGAATGCGAAGCACTCTGTCTCCTCTTCCAGGAGCATCTTTCCAAGGTTACCATGTCCAAGACCAACCTTACGGTTGTCTGCTACGGAACCGGGAATACAGAAAGCCTGAAGGCCTTCGCCGATGGCTGCTGCAGCCTCGGAAGCTTTGCGGGCATTCTTCTTGATGGCGATGGCTGCACCTACTGTGTAAGCCCAGCATGCATTCTCAAAACAGATGGGCTGGATAGCCTTTACCTGTCCGTATACATCAAGACCGGCATCCTTTGTGATCTTTTCAGCTTCCTCAAGAGAGGAGATCCCATAGCTTGCCAGTACGGAATTAATCTTATCAATTCGTCTTTCATATGATTCAAATAATGCCATTATTCTTACCTCCGTAAATATCTAAACAATTATGAAATCACTTCGTCTGTTCTCGGGTCAATGATCTTCACAGCATCAGCCACACGGCCATACTGTCCGGATGCCTTCTCCCATGCGGTGTTGGGGTCGTCACCCTTCTTGATAAAGTCTGTCATCTTGCCAAGGCTTACGAACTTATAGCCGATGATCTCATCATTTTCATCAAGAGCGATACCTGTTACATAGCCTTCTGCCATCTCAAGGTAACGGGGTCCCTTCTGAAGAGTACCGTACATGGTACCAACCTGGGATCTTAAGCCCTTGCCCAGGTCCTCAAGACCTGCGCCGATCTGAAGTCCGTCCTCTGAGAATGCAGACTGGGAACGTCCGTAAACGATCTGTAAGAATAATTCACGCATTGCTGTGTTGATGGCATCACAGACCAGGTCGGTGTTAAGCGCTTCAAGAACGGTAAGACCCGGAAGGATCTCAGAAGCCATAGCTGCGGAATGAGTCATTCCTGAACATCCGATCGTCTCGATAAGAGCTTCCTGAATGATACCCTCTTTCACATTAAGAGTCAGCTTGCAGCCGCCCTGCTGCGGAGCACACCAGCCGATACCGTGTGTAAAGCCTGAAATGTCTTTCACTTCTTTGACTTTAACCCACTTTGCCTCCTCCGGAATCGGAGCAGCACCGTGACGTGCACCCTGAGTTACTGGACACATTTTTTCAACTTCCTGTGAGATAATCATGTTATAACTCCTTTCAGTTTGGGTAATTAGGTATTTCATGCGGGCATCCTCAGGTGCCGGAGCATGGTAAAAAGTGAAAGACATATGTACGTAATCCCTAAGTCAAACACAGTCTTCACTAATACTGTTATTTTCTCATAAAAACCTCTTTTAGTCCATAACTTTTTAACATTTTTTAAAAAACATCACTCTCCTCTTCTATCTCCTTCTCATGGGACTTTTTCTCTTCCCCGGAAGACTCTTCTCCTTCTTTTCCATCAGCTGAAGTCTCTTCCCCGGGTACTTGAAATACTTTCTTCAGTTCACCGATATCCTCCTTTTCAACCATATACCAGGTTTCCTTCTCGTCCATGTCCTTTATACAGATAAATCTGTCATAAAGTGTCATCACCATCACATTTCCATGATGGTAAAAGGTATAAGCTTTTCCTTCCGGTTCATAATCCGAAGGCTGGGGATCTTCTTTTTTATTTTTTTTCTTATATTCCTCAAGCCAGACCTTGTCCGCCTTTTTTCTGGAAGATTTTTCCCTGCCCATATTGCGGATGTAATTAGCCGCCCTCACCGCCGAATCATTCTCATAGCAATTCTTGTCATCCTTGATCAGAACGCTGTCCGCCAGCCGGTGCAGAAGTCTTGAGTAAGGATAGCCGTTCCTGTATTGGATAAGGGCATCTCCCAGGGCACCGGCATTATATGCATAGTAAACATTATTGGGAAGATCCGTGAACACTACATAGTTCCCCCCGTATACCATGATCTCATACACTGCGTTATCTTCGTCATAGAGGATATATTCATAGCCCGGACCGTATTTCTCCTTGACCTGCTCCGGAGTATATCTGCTGGTAAGGTCCGCCCTTTTGGCGATGGCCGTTGCCGCGGAAAACAGCACTTCATCCTGTATGAGCTCGCCTCCCCTCATGTTATCCGCATTGCCCACCTCTATACTGATGATCCGGTCCCGGACAATTTTGGCAAGATAGTCAGAGGCCCTCTGCCCATTCTCGGAAGGAGCGTCCCTCTCGGCCAGCTCCTTTTTCAGCTTCTCATTCTCCTTTTTGACCTTTTTATACTTTTTGTTAAGTTCCTTATAATAGCCGGAAGACTGCACCTTCTTTTTAGAAGGCTTGCAGCCGGTCAGGGCCGCGGAAATCACCAGGCAGGCAAATATCATAATACATAATCTTCGAATTGAATTTCGCATCATTATCTCCTGTTTTTTATAAAAGTCCCTCGCATGGCTCCGCGCTTCACGCTTACGCCATGCTATGCGACTGGACTTATCCGATAAAGTCCAGTCTCCATTTATACCTCCCGGTGGCAGGATCTTTCTCATAGTAAAAATAAGCCGAGAACTTATTCCCCTTTTTACTGACGCAACCGTGAAAGCCCACCTTTCCGTGTTCCAGGAGGATCTTTACCATTTCATAGCTAACCTTTTTCCCCAGAGACTCGATGAAATAATCATTCTTCCATATTGCAAAATGGCACCCATTTCTCCAGTTGGAACAGCCGAAGGCCCTGTCCGTTTCCATTACGGGATGGCCGCACTCCGGACACAGGCCGGCAGGTTCTGTATGGAGGGGAGGCTGTCCGGGGCTTCCCCCGAACACCGGATCCTTCTTGATCTTTTCCACGGATTCCTTAACAAATTCCTCGATCAGATCAAGAAATTCCTTCCTGCTGTGCTTCTTCTTTTCAATATCCGCCAGGGTCTTCTCCAGGCGCCCGGTGTACTCCAGGTCAAATAATTCCCTGGCGGGGAAGGTCTCCACCATGTTCCTGCCCAGGTCTGTGCAGGTCAGGCTTTTCCCTCTGGCCCTGATATAGCCGGCGGTTTTCAGCTTCTTTATGGTTTCTGCCCGGGTGGCGGGAGTTCCTATGGAAAACCCGCTTAAGATGGCCATCATCATCTCCTGGTCATCTTTTTCTTCATATTTTTTTCCACAGGTCTCCATAACCTTAAGCAGGGATTTTTCCGTGTGGGGCTTGGGCGGCTTTCTCTCAATTTCCTTGACCTCTGTCTTTTTCAGATCAGCGATCTCACCCCTGGAAACATTCGGCAGAAGGCTGTCCTTGGAATCAATTCCCTCGATCTTCTTCCATCCGTCCACCAGCTGAACCTTCCCCTTAGCCTGAAAATATCCCGGTATATCCAGATAATCGTCTCCGGGACTCCTGCTTTCCGCCTGGCCTCCACCGCATTCTTCCGGGGAACCTTCCCCCTGTCCCGAAACGGCGGGATCCAGCATCCGCAGGACAAGCTCTGTATCTTCCGATTCGGCTATGGGCATAAACTGGGCCAGAAAGCGGTTCCTGATGGCATCGTAAACAACCTGCTCGTCATCTGACAGCTTCTTTGGCAGCATATAGGTGGGAATAATGGCCGAATGGCTCTCCACCTTTTTACTGTCAAATACCCGCTTTGATGTATGGAATTTTATCTCGTCGGCATACTCCGACTGCTGCCTGTGCGTCTCCAGTACCTTTCTGGTCTTGTCAATAAGGCTTTCATCCAGGACAAGACTTGCGGTCCTGGGGTAGGTGATCAGCTTCTTTTCATAGAGATCCTGGGCGGTTTTCAGTACCTTATCCGAGGTCCAGCCTTTATTTTTGCTGGTGATATGCCCCTGCAGGTTGGAAAGGTTAAAAAGATAGGGGGGATATTCCTTTTTTCTGGTAACCTTCTTGTCGGTGATCCTGGCCGGCAGTCCCCGGATCCTTTCTGCCAGCTCTTTAAGCTCCTCCGGCCGGTCGAACTTCTCGTTCTTATCTACATAATATGTCGCCTCGAACTGCTTTGCCGTGCCGGGTTTGAAAAACCCCCTTAACTTATAATACTTCGTAACCTTGAAATTCTCAATCTCCTTATCACGGTCATAAATAATCTTCAAAGTGGGCATCAGCACCCTGCCCACATTTAACAGCCTGCTTTCTTTCCCGTGCCGGGACTTCAGAGTAGCTACAGAGGTAAGATTGATGCCGATAAGCCAGTCGGCGATCTGTCTTCCAAAGCCTGCGTCCCTTAAGGGACTCATGGCCTCATTGGGCTTGAGGTTTGCAAGCCCGCGCCTGACTTCATCGCCTGTCCACTCATTAAGAAGGATCCTTTCCACCGGCTTGGAGGGCTTTAAATATCCCCAGACTTCATCGGCTATGATCTGTCCTTCCCGGTCATCATCGGTGGCGGAAATAATACCGTCCACATCCTGCCGCTGCATCAGGCTCTTTATGGTCTCCATCTGGCGTACCACTCCGGCGTCCGCCTTATCCTTATTCTTTCCATCTGTTTTCAGCTTGTATCTGAAATGGTCGGGAATAAAGGGAAACTTCTCCATCCGCCAGCTCTTCATGGAAGGATCGTAATCTCTGGCATCAAATAACTGCAGCAGGTGGCCGAAAGCCCAGGTGATCAGATACTCCTCTCCTTCAAAATAGCCGTTTCTCCTGACTGCCCCCGTGGCATCGGCAATGTTCTTTGCTACAGAAGGCTTTTCAGCCAGTATCAGTTTTTTCAGCGGGACCACCTCCTCGATAATTATTTCGAAAATACCGGGTTGCAGCCCCGGTATCCCGGTCAAATGATATGAGTAACTATATCATATCAGAGAGAAAAATACAAGAAAGCCCCAAAAATTACTATTACAGTAATTTTTGGGGCTTTTCTGCAAAGTTTATTTCGTAACTACGGTCCTGGTCTTACTCCAGGCTGAATAATAATTCTTTTTATTTAATGTCATATAAGTACGTACCCGGACGAAATATTTTTTCTTGGTCCGCAGGTCCTTGAGTTTTCTGGAATATTTCTTATAATTCTTTACCGTAACGGTTTCTCTTCCATTGGTGAAAGACTTATTGGTGGCGTACTGGATCTGATATCCTGTGATACGCTTTGAAGCCATCTTCTCTGTCTGTCTCTTCCATCTGACAACAAAAGACCGTTTGCCCCTTGAGAGTTTTGTGATGGAGGTCCCCTTTGGAATGATCCGGAAGGTAGCTGAAGCGCTGCCTGCATATCCGTTCTTCAGCTGGACAGAAACCTTATATACCCCTGCATTTTTCCTGCCCGCCTGATAAGTTACCGTATATTCGGAGGCGGCCAGCTTCCTGTTTCCAACCATAACGGTGACAGCCGGCTTTATGACCTTACCTGAATAAGTATAGACATTTTTAGCCAGACTCATGGATACGTCTGCAGTACCTTCTTTGATCTTAAATGTTTTTCTGATGGTACCCTCGTAATTCCCCATTCCTGTAATGGAGACTGCCGCATTTCCCACTGCTGTATTATCGGAGTATGCCAGGGTATAATGAACATTTTCTTTTAATGTCTTTCCGTTTAAGGATACCTCGGGCTTGGGAGTCAGCTCCTGCCCGTTATAGACCTGGTCACTGATGTCTTTTACTACAGCTCCGGAAATGCTTTCGGCCTTTGCATTATAATAAGGGATTACCGCAGTATGCAGATTGGAGAGCCAGCTGCTGCCATTGGCCCGGGTGATATCAAGTGTATTGATCACCGCTCCCCGGACCCTGTACTTTTGGCCATCCACAGCCAGGTTACTCACTGAACTTATTACATAAAGCTTATTATTCTCATTTCCCAGGTAGAGCATGGCATGCCCGGAAAAAAGAAGCTCTGTGCCCAGAGGAAGTGATTTTATGATCTCAGCCTTCTCCTGATCAGACTTCCCGGCCAGGTTATATTTCTTCACCGGCTCGGCTGCCTGCCAGCTGGTGTTGCGGGCCATCTCCAGGCCGAAGCAGCGGTAGACATCCCTGACATAGCCTGAGCAGTCCTGGGTACTGAGCATTCCGCCCCATCCATAGGCATCTCCCAGCTGATTAAGCATTACCATTGCCAGATTGGAGGCAGTCAGAGGCAGGAAACCTTCATGAACCTTGCAATGCTCAGAGATAAGGGAAAGCTGGGCAACATATCTGCCGTCATCTTTTCTTACAGGCATCCACACCACATAGTTATTATAAGCCGACCGGTTATTGATCCTGCCCTCCCAGTCTTTCCGGTCCGCCAGCTTCAACCTGGTTCCCATGGTCAGCATCCGCTTTGATACCTGGGGAGAGAAATTAGACTCCTCTGTATAGATCCTGTCATCATATACCACCAGAGTTTCCTCCGGATCGTACTGCCAGGCAGCCAGCCACTCGGTTTTATCCTTGCAAACGGCGATATCCTCTGCCGGGATCCATCCTGACAGATAACCGGTCTGGACATGATAATACTTCCTGTCAGATGACACACCCCGGGCAATCAGAGGCTCTCCTACAGAAACTGCAGAAAGATACTGCACATCAAAGTCCGGGTCGGCCTTATCGGCATCATCCAGCAAAGGCGTATCATCCGGGAAGGTCCTTATCTCAGTCCTCCTGGTACAGATTGCATATAAAGTAGGCTTCGTAGTCACTCCTGTGTCAGAATCAACGCATTTGTTAATAAGGGGAGTATACAGTTTCTCCCATGCTTCCGCCTTGCTGGTGAATTCCTTCCCATTTTCATCATATCTGGCATTCAGTCCGCCTTCTTTATAGGTCTTATAACAATATTCCGCATCGTCTGCAGCTGATTTCCTTAACTGCTCAGAACGTTCACTTACATTATAGGTGTCCTTCGACCAGGCTGCCAGATCGTTCATATTGCAGGCTTTTTCATTTAATACCGCCTGATTGACCTTCCTGATCTCATCGTAGGTCACCAGAGTCTCCTCCGGCGCGGCCTGCTTATCGGACCAGTAGGATGCTTTTGACATGGCGACCGTGACATCGGGCAGGTATCTGGTTGCCGCCAGAAGACTTACAGGCTCTGCTGCCATCAACAGACAGATTGTCAGGGTAACCATTTTTGAAATAAAGTTATACATGCTTATTTCCTCCTCATGCTAAGAATCAATCGAATGTTAAATACCTGCTTCAGTATAAAGAGGATACTTATCAGTAAGGCTCTTTACGAGGGCTTCTGCCTCGGCCAGCTCCCCGTCGATCACTGCCAGCTTAATTGCTTCGGCCACCATTTCCATATCCTCTTCCACAAGTCCTCTGGAAGTTACGGCAGGGGTCCCGATCCTGAGACCGCTGGTGACAAAGGGTGACTTGGGATCATTGGGTACCGTGTTCTTGTTACAGGTAATGTGGACAGAATCCAGCAGCTTTTCCGTATCCTTGCCGGTAAGGCCCATTCTGCGCAGGTCCACCAGCATCAGATGGTTGTCGGTTCCACCGGAAACAATGTCAAAGCCTCTCTTTGTAAGGGCATCAGCCAGGGCTGCAGCGTTCTTCTTTATCTGAAGCTGATACGCTTTAAACTCCGGACTCAGGGCTTCTTTAAAGCAGACCGCCTTGGCAGCAATCACATGCATCAGGGGACCGCCCTGAATTCCCGGGAAAACTGCTTTATTGAAATTGAACCTTTTATTGACTTCTTCGCTGGAAAGGATCAGTCCTCCCCTGGGTCCCCGGAGAGTCTTATGGGTCGTGGTGGTCGTAACATGGGCATAGGGAACAGGACTGGGATGAATACCGGCAGCAACAAGTCCCGCAATATGGGCCATGTCCACCATCAGGATGGCACCGGCCTCATCCGCGATCTGACGCATCTTCTTGAAATTGATCTCCCGGGCATAGGCACTGGCACCGGCAATGATCATCTTGGGCTTACACTCCAGAGCTAAACGTCTGACTTCCTCGTAATTAATAAATCCTTCGTCATCAACCCCGTAGGGGACACAATGATAGTTTTTTCCGGAAACATTTACCGGACTTCCATGGGTCAGATGCCCGCCATGGTCCAGATTCATACCCATGTAGGTATCTCCCAGATCCATCACGGCAAAGAAAACTGCCATATTGGCCTGGGCGCCGGAGTGGGGCTGTACGTTGGCATACTCGCAGCCGAAAAGTTCCTTCGCCCGTTCTCTTGCCAGTTCTTCCACCATATCCACATACTGACATCCGCCATAGTAACGCTTTCCGGGATATCCTTCGGCGTATTTATTGGTCAGATGACTTCCCATGGCTGCCATTACCGCCGGGGAAACCAGATTCTCAGAGGCGATGAGCTCAAGATTATCCCTCTGGCGTCCCATCTCAGCTTCCATGGCCTTTGCAATTTCAGGGTCTGTTTTTTTCACGTATTCAAAACTGAACATTCTTTATCCTCCAGTTCATTCGCATGTATTATTAATTATATTTTTGCAGATTCGGCAGATAGTATACCATACGAAAATAATAGATGCAAGAACGACTTAAATATAATTCATCAGTTCCCGGATATTTGCCACGCCGCAGATTTCTGTTTTTTCCCTGATTTTCCGGGAAATACCTTCCTCGTTGGTCTTTGGTATAATGCACCTGGTAAAGCCCATTTTTATTGCCTCTGACAGTCTCTGGTCCACATGGCTGACTCCCCGGATCTCTCCGGCAAGCCCCACCTCACCGAATATTACCGTGCCGGAATGCACCGGCAGGTTGCGGTAACTGGAGATGACTGCGCATACAATGCCCAGGTCCATGGCGGGCTCCGCAAGCTTCATGCCTCCCGCCAGGTTTACATAGGCATCACATCCCCCAAGCTGCATGCCGGCTCTCTTCTCCAGCACTGCCAACAGCAGGTTTACCCGGTTGAAATCGATCCCCACCGTGGTCCGCCGGGGCACGTTAAAGCTGGTGGGAGAAACCAGGGCCTGAATCTCGATCAGCAGAGGCCTGGTCCCCTCCATGGAGCAGACCACCACAGAACCGGGGGCCTCCACCGGCCTTCCGTCCAGCATGATCTGGGAAGGATTGGTCACCTCCGTAAGCCCCTGGGCCTTCATCTCAAAGACTCCCATCTCGTTGGTGGAACCAAAACGGTTTTTCACTCCCCTGAGCACCCGGTAGACGGCATTCTTTTCCCCTTCAAAAAAGAGGACCGTATCCACCATATGCTCCAGGGTCCTGGGTCCCGCGACCACGCCCTCTTTCGTCACATGTCCCACGATAAAGACGGCAATTCCTTCCATCTTTGCGATCTGCATCAGTACAGAAGTGACCTCCCTGACCTGGGACACACTTCCCGCCGCCGAGCTCAGCTCCCCGCTGGACATGGTCTGGACCGAATCTATCACCACCATGTCAGGCCCTGCATCCCTGATGGCTTCTGCTTCCATCTCAATATCCGTTTCACACAGGAGCAGTACCTCCTTATCGAAGCCTCCCAGCCGGTCTGCCCGGAGCCTGATCTGTTTTAATGATTCCTCTCCTGAAATGTAAAGCACCTTTTTGCCGGCATTGGCCAGGTTGCGGCAGACCTGGAGAAGAAGGGTAGACTTGCCGATACCGGGATCTCCTCCCACCAGGGTCAGCGATCCCCGGACAATTCCGCCTCCCAGTACCCGGTCCATCTCGGGGATCCCGGTACTGATCCTGTCCTCTGCTTTCATGGATACGTCAAAAAGGCTGGTCACCTTCTGTCTGGGCAATGAACTGATGGATCGCCCCCTTCCCGGGGCGGCAGTCGCCTTCTCTTCCACCAGAGTGTTCCACTGGCGGCAGCCCGGACACTGGCCCAGCCATTTAGATGTTTCATATCCGCACTCTCTGCATACAAATACTGTTTTTTTCTTTGCCAATGATTTTTCCCCTCAATTTCTGCAGTTCTCTCATCATAGAATTCCTATAAAGTAAAATATCGCCGGGATTCCATGTAGTCGTACATGAAAACCCGGCGATCCGGGAAGGGCTGTTTAATCCATCAGCCCCTTATGTGTATCATTTATGCCGGCTTATTAATCTGAACCTTTGCGATCTCGCCGGGGTTAAGCTCCACGGAAAAACTGATCTTGCCGCTTAAGCTGGAGCGGATCTTTCCGATATTGGTATCGTCTATAAGCACCTTATAATCCTTCTCCGGGTCAACCTCTATCGTGATCTGGACATCATCAGGGGCCTCAACTTTAAAAGTTATGACCCGGTCTGTCTCTTTATACTCGTGGACTGCGGAACCCGGAACCGACTCATAGGCCACTCCTCCGTTCTTCTCCAGACGGGTGATCTCCCTGAAGGTCTTCACCTTATATGTATTCCCCTCAAAAAGATAATCAGAAAGCTTTGTCTTAGTTTCCAGATCATAGTCTCCAAAGCTTAAAGTGCCATTCTCCTCTGTCCTTAACAGTTCTTTTATACTAGCCATTGTTAGTCCTCCCATGTCTTTCGGGAAAATGTCTTCATCCTCCCTCAGGCTTAAAGATTAGGATCAGTGCAATATCAGATCCTTATCATGATTATACTAGAAACCCGAAAAACTTTCCACTAAAAGATGAAAATATTTCCATTGCTTCGCTGCAGTGCAGCTTTCGCAATCCTGCTATCATGATATTATTCCAGCGAAACGGCTCCTTCTTTCATAACAAGTCTATATGTGGAACCATTTTTTATCCTTCCATTCAGGTACTCATCCGCCAGGAAATCCTCCAGCTCGTTCTGGATGGTCCTCCGAAGCGGCCTTGCTCCGTACTGGGGCTGGTAGCCCTTCTCCAGGATGTAATCCACAACTTCTTCGGAAACAGTCAGCCTAAAGCCCGGATTCTCACTGATGCGGTCAGTCATTTCCTTAAGTAGCAGACGAACGATCTCCTTCTGCTCAGGTTTTTCCAGAGTATGGAAAACCAGAACTCCGTCGATCCGGTTGAGAAATTCCGGTTTAAACAGCTTCTTTACTTCTTCCATTACCCGGGACTGCATCCGTTCATGATCCTGGACGGCAGTTGCAGCCGCTGAAAAGCCCAGGTTTTTGGGCGCCATGATGCGGGCTGCCCCGGCATTAGAGGTCATAATGATGACCGTGTTCTTAAAGTCCACCTTCCGTCCGTTGGAGTCGGTGATCTGCCCGTCATCCAGAACCTGAAGGAGGATATTGAACACATCCGGGTGGGCTTTCTCGATCTCATCAAAAAGCAGCACAGAATAAGGATGACGCCTTACCTGCTCGCTTAACTGGCCTCCATCATCATATCCCACGTAACCGGGCGGGGATCCGATCATCTTCGAAACACTGTGCTTCTCCATATATTCGGACATATCCACACGGATCAGGGCACTCTCGTCCCCGAACAGGGCCTCTGCCAGAGCCTTGGAAAGCTCTGTTTTTCCCACGCCGGTGGGTCCTAAGAACATGAAAGAGCCCACGGGACGTTTCGGATCCTTCATGCCGACCCGTCCCCTCTTGATGGCTTTGGCCACTGCCGAAACTGCTTCATCCTGACCGATCACTCTTTTCTTCAGGGTGTCCTCCAGATGAAGAAGCCTCTGGGACTCTGTCTGACCGATCCGGGCCACGGGGATCTTTGTCCAGGCAGATACCACCTGGGCCACATCATTCTCGGTCACGGTCATCTGCTTCTCCTGCTTTCCCGCCTCCCAGGCGGCAAGAAGCTCATCCCTCTTTGCCACGGCTTTCTGCTGTTTTGTATTATTCAGCCTGGCCTTGCGGATATTGCCCTCAACAAGGGCCTCCTCCCTGCGGCGGCTGAACTTTCGGATATCCTCCTCGATCTCCCTGATCTCCGCAGGCATGGTATAAATGTGCACCCTTTTCTTGGAGGCAGCCTCATCCATAACATCGATGGCCTTGTCGGGAAGAAAGCGGTCGCTGATATACCTCCTGGATAATCTGACGGCAGCCTCCAGAGCTCCTTTACTGTAGCGGACCTGATGATGTTCTTCAAAGGGCGCTTTTAAGCCCTTAAGAATCTCCACCGTCTCTTCTGTGGAGGGCTCTTCCACCGCCACCGGCTGGAAACGGCGTTCAAAGGCTGCGTCCTTCTCGATATATTTACGGTATTCTTCCCTGGTGGTGGCGCCGATCAGCTGGATCTCCCCCCTTGCCAGGAAAGGCTTGATAATATTGGAAGCATCAATGGAGCCTTCCGCTCCCCCGGCGCCGATCATGGTATGTATCTCATCCACGAAAAGGACGATATTTCCCCGTATCATGACTTCTTCCAGCAGCCTCTTGATCCTCTCCTCAAACTCTCCCCGGTACTTGGACCCGGCCACCAGTCCCGGCAGATCCAGCATCATGATCTTCTTGTCGGAAAGGATCTGGGGCACCTCACCTCTTACGATCCACTGGGCAAGACCCTCAACGATGGCCGTTTTACCGACACCGGGCTCTCCCACAAGGACAGGGCTGTTCTTGGTCCTGCGGCTCATGATCTGGATCACCCTGGTCATCTCTTCTTTTCTTCCCACAATGGGATCCAGTCTTCCCTCCCGGGCCCTTTCTGTGAGATCCTCACAATAAACATCTGTCATCATGGCCTGGTTTGCGGCCTGCCCGGATCCGGTCACCATCTGGTATTCCCTCCTGGCAGATCCAGGATCCATACCCAGGGTTACCAGGATATCCACATATACCTTCTTAATATTAATATTCAGCCCTTTCAGAAGCCGGGCCGCTATGCAGTCCCTCTCCTTCAGGAGAGAAAGCAGTATGTGCTCTGTCCCGATCTTCTCAGCTTCAAAACGCTCGGCCTCCAGTTCACTGCCCTCAAGAACCTTCTCGGCCTTGGGGCTGTAACCTTTAAAGGAAATCTTCTCCATATCCCCAAGAGCCGCCGACTGGCCCAGCACCGCATCAAGAAATGACTGGTAGGTCAGTCCGTTCTCAATAAGCACCCTGCCGGCCAGGGACTGCTCCTGGGCTAATAAGCCCAGAAGGATATGCTCTGTCCCGATATACTTCTGGTGACAGGAGGCCGCGTCCTCCCTGGCTCGGCCAAGGGCCTCCAGGGCATATATATTATAGTCTCTCTGCATTCTTCATTCTCCAATCTGTCAAAAATTCATTTCCCCAATCCGTCATATAATACGAAAAGCATCATACATCTCATCCACCATCCGGTTCATCTCCTCCCGGGTGATCTCCTTGCAGATCGCCTGGGCAACGATCATCTGCATATAATCATTAATCTTGGTAAGCTCCCTCTCCTTGCTGTTCACCTCAACGGAGACAATGGCTCCCTTCCGTCTGTCAAGCTTCAGGTAGCCTTCCTCCCGCAGCATGGCGTAGGCTTTATTCACCGTATGCATATTCACTCCGATCATCCCTGCCAGGGTCCTCACAGAGGGGAGGGAGTCCCCGTCGTGGAGTCTGTCCTGGGCTATAGCCATGACGATCTGGTTTCTCAACTGAATGTATATCGCTTCCGGACTGTTAAAATCGATCTCTATCAACATAGTCCCACCTGCCTTTATCCATCTGTTATAGAATTACTATACCAGAAAGAACAGATTTTTTCAAGGGTTATCTGGAAATGCAAATAATGTGGTCTTTCCGAACAAGTAAGTCAGCATCGGGTGGCGGGACGAGGCGCTTAAGTTGCGCAAAGGCAGGCGGCTAATACTGCCTGCTGACTGAAAAAAACGTCAGGATTCCATGTTAAATTTACATGAAATCCTGACGTTCAGGGGGCTGTTTGGCAAGGCAACCCCATACTCAAACAAATTATTTCTTGTTTCATTCCTCCTGGCTTCTTTCCCCCAGGATGCGGCAGTAAAGGATCTGGAGGGCTTCCCTCATGGTGTTTAAGCGGATGCTGTTGCGGTCTCCGCTGAAGAAACATCGTTTGACGATAGTCTTCCCCAAAAAGGTACAGCCTATATAAACCAGTCCCACCGGCTTTTCCGGTGTCCCGCCTCCCGGTCCGGCTATACCGGTAACGGCTATGGCCGCGTCCGCGCCGGCAGCCCTGGCGGCTCCTTCTGCCATCTGCTGTGCCGTTTCCCTGGAAACGGCGCCGTATTCCTTAAGGGTCTCCTCCTTCACTCCCAGAAGCTTATGCTTTGCTTCATCAGAATAAGTAATATACCCTTCTTTAAATACATTGGAGATACCATCTGCGTTGACCAGTGTGGCTGCGATCAGCCCGCCTGTGCAGGATTCTGCTGTCGTCACTGTCATATTCCGGCCTGCCAGAATGCGCTCTATCTTCTTCTCAATCGGTATCTCCACAATTCTTTTCCCGGAACTCATATGATCTATGCCTCCCCTTCTTTAAGAATATTAATATTCTTTACGATATAATCAATTAAAGAAACAAGCGTCAGTATCAACGCGATATAAACCAGAAGGAGCTCTACAATATGCGCAGGCTTTGTACCAAAATCGGCGATCAGGGCTATGATCGCGAACATCTGGAAAGTGGTTTTGAACTTTCCCCAGTAGCTGGCGGCAATAACCACTCCGTTATCACTGGCGATCAGCCGGAAGCCACTGATGATAAACTCCCTGGCGATGATCACGATGACGATCCATGCCTGGAGGGCGTCCTGCCTGGTGACCACCAGACAGATAAATGCCGAAGATACCAGCATCTTGTCTGCGAGGGGATCCATAAACTTTCCAAAATTGGTAACCAGGTCGTACTTTCTGGCAATCTTACCGTCAGCCATGTCTGTCAGACTGGCAATACAGAACAGTACCAGTGCAATCCATTTGGATATGTCATGAGGAATCATGGCATCCGGTACCAGAAGAAAGAATACGAAAAACGGTATCAGGACTACTCTGACTATGGTCAGCTTATTCGGCAAATTCATCTTCATAAATAACATCTCCCATCAAATCATATTCGCCGGAACCGGTGATAAGCACGGGGACAATATCTCCGGAGACCAGTTCCTCCTGCGCGTTGACAAATACATTACCGTCTACTTTAGGGGCGTCCATATAGGTCCTCCCTATATATATGTCATCTTCATAAAGATATCCCTCGATCAGGACCTCCATGACCGAACCGATCCTCTCTGCGGTCCTGTCAGAGGATATCTCCTGCTGAAGTGCCATAATCCTGTCTCTTCGCTCCTCCTTTATCTTTTCGGGAATCTGCCCCTCCATAAGGGCAGCCTTCGTTCCCTCTTCAGAAGAAAATGTAAATACACCCAGACGTTCAAATTTGAGAGACTCTGCAAAGTCACAAAGGGCTTCTGCTTCTTCCTCCGTCTCTCCGGGGAAACCGGTGATCAGGGTTGTCCTTAAAACTATATCCGGGATACGCTCCCGGAGCTTCTCCACCAGGGCGGTAATCTCCCGGCGGCTGGTCTTCCTCCCCATGGCCTTAAGCACCCGGTCTTCACTGTGCTGGATGGGGACGTCAAGATAATGACATATTTTGGGTTCCTGCCGGATCACCTCGATCAGTTCATCGGTGATCTCTTCCGGGTAACAGTAAAGGATCCTGATCCATTCAAGACCATCAATCCTGCAGAGTCTCCTTAAAAGCTCCGGCAGCATCTTTTTTCCATAGCAGTCCACCCCGTAAACCGTAGTTTCCTGAGCCACCAGAATAAGCTCCTTTACACCATCCGCCGCCAGTCTTTCCGCCTCATCCAGAAGATCTTCCATGGGAAAGCTTCTGTACCGGCCCCGGACATAGGGTATGATACAATAGGTACAGAACTTATTACAGCCCTCCGCGATCTTAAGATAAGCTGTATATCCTCCGGTGGTGACCACACGCTTGTCACTGAGGGAAGCCGGCAGCAGGTCTATGGAAGGACAGCAGGTAATCAAAGCCTCTCCTTCTGAGTCTGCAGTTCCAACCCTGTCTTCCGATGTCCTCTCCCTGATGGAAGACTCTCCGGTCCCTGTTCCTTCCGGCCTTTTAAGAAGGCTGTCAAGAATCTTTACGATCTCCGTATAACCGGCGGTTCCTATCACAGCATCAAGTTCCGGGATTTCCTCCCTGATCTCCTGGTGATAGCGCTGGGCAAGGCAGCCTGCGGCAACCAGGGCCTTTAATCTGCCCTTTTTCTTCCATTCTGCCATCTCGATGATGGTCTCAATGCTCTCTTCCTTTGCATCGTGGATAAAGCAGCAGGTATTTATCACGATGGCATCGGCCTCCGCCTCATCATCCACCATAATGTAGCCTGCTTCCTGAAGAAGGCCCAGCATTTTCTCACTGTCCACCAGGTTCTTATCACAGCCCAGCGAGATAAAGAGGATCTGAAAGCCCTGACGGCCTGCTGCTGTATTATTATTCATGGCCGCACATCCTGACTGCAGATTCTGCGCAATTGCTCATCAGCATGGCAATGGTCATGGGGCCTACCCCGCCCGGCACCGGAGTGATGGCACCAGCTTTATCTGCCACAGCCTCGTAGTCCACATCACCGCAGAGCTTATTGTCAGCACCCCTGTGAATGCCCACATCGATGACCACGGCCTGGTCCTTCACATAGGAAGCATCAAAGAACTTTGGCTTCCCTATGGCAGCCACCAGGATATCCGCCCTGCTGCAGATTTCCCTGAGGTTCCTGGTATGGGAATGACAGACTGTCACAGTCCCGTTCTCCCTGAGCAGGAGCATGGCCATGGGCTTTCCCACAATGTTGCTCCTTCCCACCACCACACAGTTCTTTCCGTCAATCTCAATCCCTGACCGCTTTAGAAGCTGGATGATACCGGCAGGAGTACAGGAAACAAAGCCCGGTTCCCCGATGGACAGGGCACCCACGCTCTGGGGATGGAAACCATCCACATCCTTGGCCGGTGATATGGTCCGGATGATCTCCTTCTCATCCATATGGTCAGGCACCGGCAGCTGCACAAGAATGCCATGGACCGTATCGTCTTCATTCAGCCGGCGGATCAGTTCCAGCAGCTGCTCCTGGGTTGTCTCCTCAGGAAGTTCGTAAGCCCTGGACTCAATCCCTGTATAGGCACATGCCTTCTTCTTATTACCCACATATACCGTGGATGCCGGATCCTTACCCACCTGGATGACCGCCAGGCAGGGCCGGATCCCCTTACTCTTCAGGGCAGCCACCTTGGTCTTCACTTCTTCCTTAATATCAGAAGAAATTTTCTTGCCGTCAATAATTAAAGCCATAATATCTTACACGCTCCCGATAATAATAAAGCCGTATAATTTACAGAAAATATACGGCTTTATCATACAACACTTTATTTCTTTAGTAAAGTACCCTTACCTTACGATTTACAGATATTCTTCAAGATACTGGTCCAGCTGTTCCGGGCTCATTAGGATCTGCCTGGGTTTGGTTCCCTCCTCCGGACCGACGATCCCGGCATCCGCCAGCTGGTCCATGATCCTGGCAGCCCTGTTAAAACCAATCTTGAACATGCGCTGAAGCATGCCGATGGTGGCCTTATCCTTCTCCATAATAAAACGGGCAGCTGCCTCAAAGTATTCATCCCGGTTCTGAGAATCTCCGGAACTTTGTATCTTTTTCTCAATGGTGGAGGTCACATTGTCATCATAGACTGCAATGTCTTCATTGGACTTGATAAAATCCACAACCTCCGCCACCTCAGAATCATCCACCAGGGCTCCCTGGACCCGGACGGGTTTCTGGTATCCGGCCGGATAAAAGAGCATGTCGCCCTTGCCCAGCAGTTTCTCTGCCCCGTTCATATCAATGATGGTCCGGCTGTCCACACCCGATGATACGGAAAATGCGATCCGGGAGGGAACATTGGCCTTTATCAGACCGGTGATGACATTAACGGAAGGTCTCTGGGTGGCAATTACAAGATGTATGCCTGCAGCTCTGGCCAGCTGGGACAGTCTTACAATGGCGTCCTCCACCTCACCGGGAGCAACCATCATCAGGTCAGCCAGCTCATCGATAATGATGACGATCTGGGGCATCCGCTGCAGTTTCTCCGGATCCACCTCCCCGGAAGCTATGAGGCTGTCCACCTTTTTATTATATCCCTCCAGGTTGCGGACATTAGTCTCCGCAAACTTTTTATAGCGGTCGGTCATCTCTGCCACAGCCCAGTTCAAAGCCCCCGAAGCTTTCTTAGGATCCGTAACTACCGGTATAAGAAGGTGAGGGATCCCGTTATAGACGTTAAGTTCCACCATCTTTGGATCAATCATGATCAGCTTCACTTCGTCCGGGGTGGCCTTATATAAAAGACTCATGATCAGCGTATTGATACAAACCGACTTTCCTGACCCCGTGGCGCCGGCGATCAGAAGATGGGGCATCTTGGCCAGGTCCGCCACAACGATCTTGCCGCCGATGTCCTTGCCCACCGCAAAGGCCAGCTTTGATTTAAAATTCCTGAATAATCTGTTATCGATCAGCTCCCTTAAATGGACCTTCATGGTCTCCTTATTGGGAACCTCTATCCCGACCGCTGCCTTGCCCGGTATCGGCGCTTCGATACGGATGTCCGCAGCGGCCAGATTCAGCTTGATGTCATCCGTAAGGGAAACGATCTTGCTGACCTTGGTCCCCTGTTCCGGAAACATCTCATACCTGGTTACAGCCGGACCGCAGCTGATATCCGTTATGGTCACCTTGACGCCAAAGCTTTCCAGGGTGGTCTGCAGCTTCAGGGCAGTGTCCTTAAGCTCCTGGTCATAGGCCGAGGAGAAAGTGACATTCTCTGTGGTAAGCAGGTTCATGGGCGGGAATATGTAATCCTTTTTGCCCGCGGGTTTCCTGTCCGGAACCGGCTTTGGCGGGGCCGCCCGGTTAATATTTATCGATTCAGAAGCCCTTACCGCCGGCCTGATCTCCTCAGGCAGTCCTTTGGGGTCGGCGGCCTTTATATTATCTGTTCCCTCCGGCAGATCATCTTCCTGATCCGGCACATCTACTATATGGAATGAATCCATCTCTTCTTCATGCAAGGAACCCATCTCTTCTTCCGGCAGGTCCAAGGTCTGATCCTTCTTTACAGGATCGCCATTATCAGAATCTACTTTGTTTTCAGCTACGTCAGAATCATAATCCGCTGCATTTTCAGCCTCGTCAGAATCAGGGGCAAAATGGATATTGATTTTTGTCTCATTGGAATCTGCAGTTAAATCAGAATGAATCTCTTCAATATCTGCTTCAAACTTCACAGATCCTTCTGCATCCGGGACAGGGCGATACTCTTCTGCCTCCCCGGCAGGGTGAGCAGCGTCCGCCGTAAGCTCTGACAGCCTGGTCCCGGCTTTTGCCCTGTTTGAGGGAACATATTCCTCAAGAGAATCCAGGAACACGCGAAGCTCCTCTGAGTTGCGGCTGACCTCCTCCCTAAACTCCTCGGGAGACTTTCCGCTGCTGAAAGAGAAGGCGGAGAAATCCAGTTCGCCGTCAAAGGGTTTTGTTTTCCCGTCTTCGGCTGTAAAGGGATACACCCTGGGATGCAGCTCGGTAACAGAATCCTTCTTTCTTACTTCTTCAGAGGAAGTAAATACAGGAACACTCCGATGAATAGACGGTTCCCTTTTCAGTCTCTCTTTGGCAGCCTCGGCGCTCTTCTTCTGTTTCTTTGACCTGGATTCCTGAATGACCTTAAGCTTCTCTTCCACTTTCCGGATCCGGTCATTGTCATCAGGGCTGTCTTCTGCCTTCCTGCCGTTTTTCATTTTCAGGAAAGAAGACATCCGGCTTTTCTTCTCTTCCCCTTCATCTGAGGCTTCCTCCTCTGCCAGGCGTTTTGCCTTCTCTTCCCTGCGTCTTTCCCTGGTGATCTGGCGATTTTCCCTCACCTTATCAATAAAACGGCTCCCCCGGTTAACATTATTCTGGAAAAATCCTACAAAGGATCTCTGGGTCAGCATGATCAGGGATAACATCATGATACATAAAATGATGATCAGGGCCCCGGCAGTACCAAAACCATTTTTAAGAACCATGCCAAATCCTCCGCCCAGAATTCCTCCTGCATGGTGATCCTCTATAGCCTGGGAAAAGAGCTCTGAGCTCTTCACAGGATCACCCTGATAGATCACCTGGGCAAAGGCGCTGATCATCATCAGGGTAACAAAGCCGGCCGAACATTTCTTCATGGAAAGCAGGCTGTAATCATTGGCGATCAGGATAAATACCCCGATGCAGAATGCCACCGGCATGACATACTGGACGCAGCCGAAGACTCCGAAAAAGAAGCTTGATAATGCCTTGCCCACGTAGCCGCACAGGCCGAAATTACTGAGCATCAGAATCAGCATGATTCCGATTGATAAGATCAGCTCTATCTCATTTGCCATGGGGATACCTTCTTCCCGGGCAGTCTCCTTCCCGGCAGGAAGGCTTCTTTTTGCGGCGGAACGTGAACTGCGATCCGCTCCGGCCCTGACCGGAGCCGCTTTCTTTCTTCTTCCGCCTCCGTTACTGCCGGAAACAGCAGATGGTTTACTTTTTAAATTTCTACTTGCCATATTAAACACCCTTTGGTTTTCAATCATATTTTTTTCCGCTTGTCTCATCATAACACAAATAAAAGAAGAAAAAAAGTATGTTCTTGAAATAAATAACAATTATTTTTTCTTTTTGCATTGCTGATGAAGCCAGAGAAGGGCGGAATCCATCCCGCCGACCTCATCGGCAAGGCCCGCATCCACGGCTTCCTTTCCCACCAGGATAGTCCCGATATCCCTGGCCATGATACCCTTTTTCATCATCATGGCCTCCAGTTTTTCTTTATCCGCTCCCGAATGCCCTGAAATGAAATCCAGGATCCTGTCCTGAATCAGGCGGAAATACTCAAAAGTCTGGGGCGCTCCGATCACGGTCCCGTTCAACCGGACCGGATGAATGATCATGGTGGCTGTGGGCGCAATAAATGTCCTGTCTGCCGCCACTGATACCGGAACACCGATCGAATGACTGTCTCCAATGATCAGCGATGCCACAGGCTTGGTTACGGAAGCGATCATCTCGGCCAGAGCCAGTCCGCAGGAACAGTCTCCCCCCACTGTATTGATCAGCAGGAAGAGCCCGTCTATGGTCCGGTCCTCCTGGGCGCGGACCAGCAGGGGCAGCAAATGTTCATATTTGGTGGTTTTTGACTGGCCGGATAACTCTTCATGCCCCTCGATCTCTCCGATGACCGAAAGGCAGAGAATACTCTGTCCACTCTCCTCATTTTCAAGCAGCTGGCTGCCGAAATCTGTGATTTCCTTTTTCTGTATATCCATATCAGAATCCTCCTAATTAAAAAAGGAAGAAATATCTCATTCTTCCTCTTACAGTTTCTTCTAATAATAAGTATATACATTTTATTATAAATCATACTGCCACATTAATTAATTCAGCTCCAGATCCCGCTTGTACATGGCTATCTTGTGATCTATCTCCAGAAGTTCCTTGTCAATCTCCGCAATTCTGTCCAGCTTAAGCTTTAAGTCAACCTCTGTAAGCTTCATCAATTTAGTAACATAACGGGGCAGGTTCAGATTATAATCATTCTTTCTGATCAGGTCCATGCCGGCCGAGGCACAAAAGCCCGTGACCGTTTCCCTTTTTTCCCAGGACTGCCTGATCATCTCAAGCTTTTCTTCCGAAAAATCCTCCAGCTCGGAGCAGTCAAAGAACATAATATCATCACTGCTGCGCTGTTTTTTAAAAAAGAGAAGGACTTCGTTCTGCCCGGTGGAATGGAAGATCTGATCCGGCAGGAGCATTACAAGCTCCAGACACCGGGCCTCCTCCACCAGGTAACGGCGGATCTGCGACTCCTTTCCTTCCCGGTACAGCAGGGCGCTGGGAACCACCACCGCCATGACTCCCGTCTCAGACAGGAGGGGAAGGGCCGAAAGGATCATGGGAAATTCCCCTTTTGTCCCGGAATTCATAAACTGATAAACCGGGTGCCAGTCCGGTACGTCGGATATATAGTTGCCAGGTTCTGACCCCTCGGGCGAAAAAATGCTGACCGCGTCAAAATAGCCCTGGTAATCCATCACCTCCATCCACTGTGCCTTACTGTAAAGGTGAATAGATTCATCGGGAATACTCTTCATATAACAGAGGATCCTGAGGATCTCGGAAAATGTTTCAGATTCTTCATAGCCGAAAATCTCGGAATCGGGACTGAAATCCAACATGGATTTCAAAAGGATTCCATACCTGAAATCCGGAAGAAAGACTTTCTTTATGGAAGTGCCGCTGTTATGGTATAAAAGGGCGTATAGCCTGATCATCTCTTCTGATACGAAAGATTCCTTTTTTGTTCTGGCAAATTCAGACAAAAGTCTCTCAAAGTAATCCCCGTAGGAGGGATACAGAAGATCGTCACAGTTCCATGCATCAATCTTTTTGATCAGCTTACGAAAAAAACGGGCAAAACTCTTCTGCTTTTCCAGCTGGTGAACATTCATCAGTTTCCTGTAAAATGTAAGATCCGTAAGCTGCACCTGGCTGCCTGCCAGATGAATAAAGGAAGAAGCCTGTTCTATAAACCGCAGAAAGGAGGGCAGCTGCAGCTTGCCCCGGATGGCCATCCGGACCATGGCGTTGAGCTTATACTGATCCTCCAGATCCCTGTCATACCTGATACATAAATAATGATAAAAAAGCAGGAATACACAGCTGTCTCTGTATTCCTCAAAGGTCAATCCGGGATGGCTTTCGCTTATAATTGACATAAACTCATAATTTAATTGTTGGTTATCCATCCTTATGTACCTTCCTTACAGCTTCTTCAGATAGCGCATCAGTTCTTCCGACAGCACATCATTCTCAAGCTTTAGCTTCTCATTAAGAAGCAGTTCCTTCCTCTTCTGATAATAATACAGCTTCCCAATGGACATCTGGGTCGAAAGATCGGGACACTCAATGGGCAGCTGCCTGATCATATGTATGGATAATACCTTGACCGATGAGTTGCCCTGTATGGCAATCAGCCTCTGGTTTCTTATCTCAGGATGCTCATTAAAATACCAGGCAAAATAATAGGGATCCATAATTCCATCCAGAAACTCAATGGAAACAAAATTGGACGGAATGATCTTTCCCACATGCTGCTTGCCCAAAACGGCAGCCCTGTGGAAGGAGGTAAGGCCGATGACAATACTGTGCTCTTTGGCCAGATTCAGGTTGCGGATCTTTTTCCGGTCCACAAAAACAGTGGAAACCTCCGAATCCCTGATGCCGCTTTCTTCATCCAGAAGCTGGCTGATAGACAGTATAGGATACTCTACTCCATCGCTCTGCACTTTGGGTTTTATTCGATTCAGCACCACACCATGGGTGATGCGGCTGATCTGATCCAATTGCAGTTCCACTTTGTATCCTCCTTCGCCGCTTCTTATTTGCCTTTGCGGTCTTTCGCCCCGTGCGTGCGCCTCGCTCCTCGCGTTCTCCCGCCTCGTGCGCGCGCCTCGCTCCTCGCGTTCTCCCGCCTCGTGCGCGCGCCTCGCTCCTCGCGTTCACGTCGGATTCTTCGAATCCTCCGTGTTCGTTGCACTCACATAACCCGGAGCAAAAACCGGCAGCTGCCTGCGAGCAGTCAGCTGCCGGTTTTCCTTCCGGGTTGCGCTCGTCGCTATGCGTTCATTATACAATTTTTCTTTTAATTCGGCAACAAAAAAGTTAATATTAATTCAAATAACACAATTTTTTCTCCATAATACAAGGATAAAAGAAGAACGGAGCACCATCAAAAGCACTCCGTTTTTTATATTCAGGCCGGTCTGTTTAATCAGACATCAAATTTCATATCTTTCTGGTCCGTCCTGGATTCATTTTCATCAACGATTTCATTCCGGCAGGAAAGAATTCTTAGAATAATCTTTTTCATCTTATCGCCAGGATTGAAAATTATGATAATTTTTCCTTCAGTGCAAGGTTGATCCTTCCCATCTTATCGATTTCAAGGACCTTAACCTTTACTTTGTCCCCGATGTTAACCACATCTTCTACTTTTGCTACTCTTTCTTTGGCAAGCTTGGAGATGTGAATCAGTCCGTCTTTGTTGGGAGCGATCTGAACGAATGCTCCGAAGTTCATGATGCGGACAACCTCGCCTTCATAGATTCTGCCGGGTTCTACCGGCTCTACGATAAGCCTGATGATCTCAAGGGCTTTGTCGATCATCTCCTGATCTACGCCCAGGATATCAACGCGGCCTTCATCTGTGATATCAATCTTGACACCTGTCTGGTCAATGATACCGTTGATGGTCTTACCCTGTTTTCCGATAATCTCGCTGATCTTCTCCGGATCCACAAAGGTCTGGGAGATCTTCGGTGCATATTCGCCCACATGATCTCTCGGCTCGGCTATGACAGGTTCCATAACATTTGTCAGGATGTGTTCCCTGGCGATCTTGGTCTTTGCGATGGCTTCTTTAATGATGGCGGGTGTCAGTCCGTGGATCTTGATGTCCATCTGGATCGCAGTAATACCGTCATGGGTTCCCGCAACCTTAAAGTCCATGTCACCGAAAAAGTCCTCAAGACCCTGGATGTCTGTTAATACGATATAGTCATCATCGGTATCACCGGTGACAAGGCCGGTGGAAATGCCTGCAACAGGTTTCCTGATCGGTACACCGGCTGCCATCAGGGACAGGGTGGACGCACAGATACTGGCCTGGGACGTGGAACCGTTGGATTCCAGTGTCTCGGAAACAGTTCTGATCGCATAGGGGAACTCGTCTTCTGAAGGAAGAACCGGTACAAGGGCCTTCTCGGCAAGGGCGCCATGACCGATCTCCCGGCGTCCCGGGCCTCTGCTGGGTTTTGTTTCACCCACTGAATAACTCGGGAAATTGTAATGATGCATATATCTCTTGGATGTCAGATTCACATCGATTCCATCAAGCCTCTGGGCCTCTGAGAGGGGCCCTAAGGTTGTAATGGTCATAATCTGGGTCTGCCCGCGCTTAAACATACCGGATCCGTGTACCCTCGGAAGGATATCGATCTCGGCGGAAAGGGGACGGATTTCGTCAATACCTCTTCCATCCGGACGCTTGTGGTCCTTAAGGATCATTTTACGGACTGTCTTTTTCTGGAATTTGTATACGGCATCATCGATCAGAGGCAGCCAGTCCTCATGCTCATCCTGATATCTTTCTGCCAGTCTGTCCTTGATCTGCCTGATGTTCTCTTCACGTACCTGCTTTACATCTGTAAAGACAGCTTCCTCCATGGCTTCCGGAGTGATAAAGGCTACCATATCCTCCCAGAGCTCCTCCGGTGTGTCCACATGCTCATAGTCATGCTTTTCTTTTCCGCATTCATCAACGATCTTCTGAATGAAAGCAATGATCTGTGTGTTCACTTCATGGGCTTTAAAAATAGCTTCCAGCATCTGGTCCTCGGGCACTTCATTGGCACCTGCCTCGATCATGATGACCTTCTCGGCAGTGGAAGCAACTGTAAGAGCCAGATCAGATGCATGACGCTGCTCCTCGTTAGGATTGACAACGAGCTGGCCATCCACCAGACCCATCTGAGTAGCAGCGATAGGGCCGTCAAAGGGAATATCGGAAATACTGGTGGCAATGGATGATCCCAGCATGGCCACTACTTCCGGATTACAATCCGGGTCAACAGACATAACAAGGTTGTTCAGTGTCACATCGTTACGATAGTCTTTGGGGAAAAGGGGTCTCATGGGACGGTCAATAACACGGGAAGTAAGAACTGCGTGTTCGCTGGCCTTTCCTTCTCTTTTGTTAAAGCCTCCGGGGATCTTTCCCACAGAATACATCTTCTCTTCGAATTCCACACTTAAGGGGAAGAAATCAATTCCGTCCCTTGGCTTGTCTGATGCCGTTGCCGTGGATAAGACAACGGTATCACCGTAATGCATAAATGCCGCGCCATTTGCCTGAGCTGCCACTCTGCCGATCTCTACTGTCAGAGTTCTTCCTGCCAGCTCCATAGAAAACTGTTTTATCATCTGGATTAACCTCCCGGCCTCCCGGCCTGTAATCAATTGCGGAAAAACCAGTGCAGGTACCGCCTGACCTCTCCCGGCAGATTTACATAATCTGCAGGATGTCTGCCGGACAACTGCCGGCCCGCAATCACAAAATGTAACAAAGCTGGGAAGGCCCCGAAACCACTGAAAAAAACACTGCCGGACATCGTATGTGACAATGTGCTTTTCAGAAGTCCCGGTCAGACACTTCCCATCTCTTTCATACCTCAGCAGACAATGCTCCACCGGAGCTTCACATTATATACTAAGGCAGGGCGAATCGCAGAGCCCGGCAAAGGAAAGCAGCTAAAGCTGCTGCCGGGCTCGTGCGAAATTGCCCAGGTTATTCGATTATCAGGTATAAAATACCCAATCCTGGTCATTCTATCACAATACTTGCCGGAAAGCCAGAATTATTTTTATAAATATTAAAACAAATATTATACAACAAAGTCATCTTTTACGGAGGGTTTAAGCTCTCTGATCTTAACAGCAGCGCCTTCTGTCACCACATAATTATGCTCATCAGCCACCGGATAAACATGGGATGTGAAGGTCACAGCGCCTCCATTGATAAACATCTCAACCGAGCAGCTGTCGATAATGACCCTGATATCGGCAAGGCCTTCGGAAAGCGGTATCTCCAGGACCTCTCCCACATTCTGATTGAACCGTTTTGTAAGGCCGGTCTTATCAACCACAAGCTTCTTTTCCGCCTCATCATAATGTACAGAAAATCCTCCGCTGCCGTCTGCCTTCGTGAAAAGCTTTAAGTCAAAGGCTCCTTCGGGAACCTGAATGGCCATATCACAAACATCCGGAAGCTTACCGTCTGCGGGAACTTCATCACCCAGTAACTGTTCAAAGGCTGCCGCGGGAGACTGAACCAGATGATCACCCACCAGACGAACCTCCCTGGGAAGAGACATACTGCCTTCCCAGTCCTCTTCCTCTGTCGGATAATGGTTATCCGGCAGTCCGATCCAGCCGATCAGTATGGCTTTGTCGGGATCACCCACATTGGCCGCAAACTGGGCTGCGTAAAAATCAAAGCCGTAATCCAGATAATGATATCCTCCATCCGGAGTAAAGGTGAGGGTATCATAATCCATTTTACCTATGAAATATACATTGTGATTGGTGCTCTCGGCACGTCCCGGAAGCTTGGTATACTGGGGAGAGAAGATCAGGACGTCCTTTCCGCTGATGTGCACGATACATGGGCACTCCCACATGCCACCGAAGTTCTCAAAGCCGGGCACTTTAAGCTCGCCGGCAAACTTCCAGCCTTCCAGCAGAGAATCCGATTCATAAATCAGGGCCCTTCCCTTCAAGTCAAGATTCTGCGCGCCGATAAATATATAATATTTCTTCTTATCGGGAACATAAACGATCTTCGGGTCTCTCTGGTGCTCGCTGTAATCATCTCTGGGTCCGAAGATCGGTTCAGGCAGTTTTACAGCGTTCCCCTCCTCATCCAGCTTGGCAACACAGGTATATGGGGTACGAACCCAGTCATCATCTCTGTGATTTCCCGTGTAGAAAAGATACATATCATCCCCGTCTGAATAACCGGAGCCCGAATGGGTTCCCCTGTTATCATAGAATGTATCCGGCTTGAGCCCTACTCCGGCGTTCTTCCAATGTACCAGGTCCTCTGAAGTAACATGATACCAGTACTTCAGACCATGAACTGCCCCCCAGGGACACCACTGATAATAGAGATGCCATATTCCCTGATGATAAATAAATCCGTTCGGATCGCTGGACAGGCCTGTCACCGGCTGAACATGGAACTTCTGCCGGTAAATCGACTGTGCATTCCTGTCATGCAGGTCAGAAATCTCATCTGCGCTGTACAGTACACGATAACGCTCTTCACGTGTCCATTCTCTCATAATAATATCCCCCTTTGTTTTGTTAAAAGCCCGGTTCGGGTATCAGAACACCCCAACCTGATTATGTCATCATTATAAAGGATTCACATAATAAAAGCAAGAAACTTAACAGGAATAACAAAGAACGATTTAAAAATAACTGTTTTTTGTTAATTTTCATAAAAAGACTAGGAATCCGCCTCTGCTTTATGCTATTATAAAACTGTAATATTACCCGGCTCCGGCCGGAATGATAATGAATACCGGATTCAACCGGAGCGCGGAATGTCTCCGGTTCAATCAGAGGTATCGCATTTAACAAAAAGGGGATAACAATTATGAA
The DNA here is from genome assembly GCA_017433295.1 of Eubacterium sp. Lineage (GTDB taxonomy): Bacteria > Bacillota > Clostridia > Lachnospirales > Lachnospiraceae > Anaerobutyricum. Next base: position 69,951 of record JAFRHL010000034.1, on the reverse strand, counting down.
AAAAGTATTTGCCAGTGATTTTGACGGTACTCTGTATTTCTATAAGGCTGATGTAAAGCTGCCGCCGGAATCCGTAGCCAAGATCCACGAATACCAGAAGGCAGGACATCTTTTCGGCCTGTGCACCGGAAGGCAGGTAGGGGGCCTGACTCCCTTTATCACAGGACATTTTACTCCTGACTTCTACATCACCAGCACCGGCGCCAATATTGTAGACGGTACCGGAGATGATATTTACCGCAGAGGCATCGACCGGGATGTGGTGGACGCCATCTGCCGTGAAGTAAACCCGGATCTCCACCGTATTTCCATTGATATCAACGGTGTAATTAATGTATTCTCCGAGATGGACTATCCCGGTGAATATCACGTGATCACGGGAATGAAGGACGCCATGCCGGGTCTGGTCCACCAGCTGGGCATCCACAATGAGACTCTGGAGGAAGCTGCAGCCCTTGCCGCCCACCTCAATGAAATGTTCGGCGAGCACATCAATGCCTTCCAGAATGTGGTTGAGGTAGACGTTGCTCCAAAGGGCTGTACCAAAGGCCGGGGCGTAGAACGTCTCAAAGAGTATTACAAGGATAAATACGGTGAGATGAAACTCTACGGCATCGGCGATTCCATCAATGACCTGCCCCTGCTCCTGGCTTCAGATGTTTCCTACACCTTCCCCTATGCTCCAAAGGAAGTACAGGAAAAAGCCACAAAGATCGTTGACACCATTGTTGAGGCTCTGGAAGACAGTATGAATGACCCTGTCTGAATCCGGGCCGTTAATCATGACCGGTTCCCGGTCCATATTCTTCAGGAAACAAAAAAACTGAGCAGAAACATCTGCTCAGCATCAGCCGACAAGGGGCCGCCCCTGTCTCCCCGGGGGACTATTTTGCCGGAAGAAACCAGACAGCCTTAAAAGCTGTCTGATTTCCGAGGAGGAACAAAACCCGGGAAGACAGAGGCGGCCCCATCCCGGTGTCTGTTTATAAAACTACTGGCAGATCACCTGCTCAGTTTCCTTATCAAATACATGAACTCTGCCGGGATCCACGGCGAGCTTCACCCTATCTCCTGCTTTAACCTGGAACTTGGAAGGAATACGGGAAATCATCTTCTTTCCGCCAATCTCGAAATACAGATAGATCTCAGAACCCATCATCTCATCCAGGTCGATGTCGGCAGTGATGACCGCGTCTTCCATGGAATTAACCAGATCCGGCTCAATATGAAGGTCCTCGGGACGGATGCCCAGGATGACCTCCTTGCCGGCATATGCTGCAATCTTGTCGGAGAATACGGGAACCCTTGTCTGATCAAAGGCAAGCACATAACCGTTTCCTGCTTTCTCCACCTTTGCCTCGATGAAGTTCATCTGGGGTGAACCGATAAAGCCCGCCACAAACATGTTGCAGGGAGATTTATAAAGGTTCTGGGGCGTGTCAAACTGCTGGATAACACCATCCTTCATTACGCAGATCCGGTCACCCATGGTCATGGCCTCTGTCTGGTCATGGGTAACATAGACAAATGTGGTGGCAAGACGCTTATGCAGGGCTGAGATCTGACTTCTCATCTCGGTTCTCAGCTTGGCGTCCAGGTTGGATAAAGGCTCATCCAGAAGGAAGACCTCAGGATTCCTTACCATGGCCCGGCCTAAAGCGACACGCTGACGCTGTCCTCCGGAAAGGGCCTTGGGCCTGCGGTCCAGGTAGGGCTCCAGTTCCAGGATCCGGGCAGCCTCTTTTACCTTCTCATCAATCTCTGCCTTGGGCGTTTTGCGCAGCTCCAGGGCAAATGCCATGTTCTTATAAACCGTCATATGGGGATAGAGGGCATAGCTCTGAAATACCATGGCAATATCACGGTTCTTGGGTGCCACATCATTGACCAGCTTATCTCCGATATAAAGCTCTCCGGAAGTAATACTCTCCAGTCCCGCGATCATACGGAGAGTTGTGGACTTTCCACAGCCGGAAGGTCCTACCAGGACTACAAACTCTTTATCTTTAATCTCCAGATTCAGGTCCGGAACAACTGTTACGCCATTATCATAGGTCTTAACAACATTTTTAAATGTAATACCAGCCATTTTATATAATCCTCCATAATAAATGATAATTATTATTCCTTTACACCACCGAGGGTCACACCGTCAACGATAAACCTGGATAAGAACAGGTATACAATGATGATGGGAACGATGGCTATTGTGATCAGCATGTAAACCTTACCCATATCAAATTTCAGGAAATCGGCGCTCCGAAGGGCGGCAATAAGAATGGGCAGGGTCTTTTTCTTGTTATCCGAAATAATCAGGGCAGGAATAAAGTAATTGTTCCAGGAAGAAACAAATGCGAAGATTGCCTGCACTGCTATGGCCGGCTTCATAATGGGAAGCACGATCCGGTTAAAGGTCCTGAACTCTCCGCAGCCATCCATTCTGGCCGCCTCCACCAGTTCCAGAGGAAGACTGGACTGAATGTAACTGTACATGAAGTAGAATACAGCCGGGGAAGCAATGGCCGGAAGGAAAAGAGGCCATAAGGTGTTGATCATATGCATATTCGTTACCAGCTGTACAAATCCCAGGGCAGATACCTGTGTGGGCATGGAAAGGATCAGCATGATAAAAACGAAAGCCGGCTTCTTCAGCTTGAAATCATAAGCATACAGGCCGTAGGCCGTCATGGCTGAGAAGTAAGTGGCCAGCACTGCGGAGCAGGTGGACACGATCAGGCTGTTCTTAATACCGGAAAGCACCGGAATGTTGGCATCGGCCAGTACATGTTTAAAGTTTACCAGGAAGCTCTTTCCGGGAATGAAGGAAAATCCTTTCTGGATCATGGAGTGACTTCTGGTGGAGTTGATCACCAGGATATAGAAAAAGAACAGGCAGAGGAAAGCCAGGAAGATCAGCACAATATGTACGAAAACAGTAAATGGGGCTCCGCTCTTTTCTTTTGTCTCTCTCATTTTTTGGCTCCTCCTTTCTTCTTTGCCTTTCTGCTGCTGCCGTCATCTCCGTTCATGGAGAAATATACTCCGATGCAGAGGATAGCGCAGATAATAAACAGGATAACTGAAACGGCTCCTGCCATACCATAATTCTTACTATATAAATGGTTATTCAGGTACATAATGATGGTGGTTACCGTACGGTCCGGGGTTCCCTTACCATTTGTCAAAATCTGAGGTACATCAAACATCTGGAGACCACCCAGCATGGAGGTGATCAGTACGTAGATCAGGATAGGCCGGATCATGGGCAATGTAATCTTGAAAAAGATCTGTAAGTGGGTACATCCGTCAAGCTCGGCCGCTTCAAACAGTGCCGGGTTGATACCCATGACCGCCGCCATGAGCAGGATGGTTGTATTACCGAACCACATGAGGAAGTTCATCAGGGCTACAAGTCCTCTGGCTCCCCAGACAGTGGACAGGAAACGGAAAGGCTTGCTGATAAGCCCGGCAGACAGCAGGAAGGAATTGACCGGCCCGTTATCTGAAAAGAGAGCAAAGAACAGCATGGCAAAGGCGCTGGCCATGATCAGGTTGGGCATATAGATGACCACCTTAAAGAACTGCTTCCCTCTGATCTTCAGGCGGAGATCCGTAAACCAGGCCGCCAGCAGCAGGGAGAAGAATATCTGGGGTACAAATCCCATTATCCAGATAATAACGGTATTTCCCATATATTTCAGAAAATCACTTTCAAAGATTGCCTTGTAGTTAGCCAGGCCCACCGGGTTGGGACCGATGATCTTCAGGCCGCTTCTGTAATATTCAAAAAAGCTATAGTAAATCGTGGACGCCAGCGGTATCAGCTGGAAAATCAGGAAAGCAGCAAAGAAGGGAAAAATAAAGATGTATCCCCATTTCGCGTAGCTTACGTTACTCTTCCTGGCTGTTCCATTCATAAGGGTTCCTCCTCTCTTTCTTCAGCCGGAATCACTTCCGTGTCATTCTTTTTTTCAAAATTTCTTCCTGTCACTTATCCATCTATCGCACAGGAAGCTGTATTAGGCCGGCTAACACCGTTTCCTGCGCGATAGAAAGGGGGCGGGCATTGCCCACCCCGCATCCTCCGTAATAAACAGTCAATATTCGGGCCATTTTTTTGACCAGAGTATTTCATATTCCGAACAATTATCCGCTGATAATTATTCAGGCCATTTAACCTCTGTCAGTTCCGGATACTGCTCCTTGATGGCAGTCTCAAAGTTTTCTTTAGCCTTATCTTCATCAATATTGCCATCATAGTAATCCTTAAATGCATTCTGGATCTTCTCATTACATCCCTGGTCATAGGGGCCGGCATTACTCATGTCGATCTTCTTGGCTGCCTCTGCAAAGAGAGCGATATGGTTCTGTCCGCCAAGGAAGTCGGAACCGAAATCAGGATCTGCTGCCAGAGATTCCATGGCAGGAATGTTGTTGGTGTAGTCCTGAGTATCCAGTGTGATCTGTTTCATGATCTCTTCATTGCATGTTAAGTTGAGCATAATGTCCTTAACAAGGTCAGCATTGTCTGTGCCTGTTGCTGCGCAGATCCATGTACCGCCCCAGTAATAAGGCTGAGGTCCTTCACATACTGCGTAATCGCCATAAATACCATTGCCGACTTCAAGCTTTCCGCCTTCTTCCTCCGGAGTCTCAAGAGAGTTTCCAAGAAGTGTAAAGTTGATGCCCCATGTGGAATAGAAGAAACCAAATACCTTGCCCTTGGGACCCTGATCGGCTGCCCAGCCGTCATCCCAGAGGGATGTTTTGTTGTTATAACCATTATCAGTATACAGCTTTGTCTGGTCAACCCAGTTCATGATGTTCTTGTCAACAACAACGCTGGTACCGTCAACCCAGGGTGCTGAAACGTTGTTGGAGAAGGTACGGTAGGAATCGTCATAACCGGAGAGCATCTTGTAACCCTTATCGTGTGCCTGCTTAGCCACTTCATCAAACTTGGTCCAGTCGGCCAGAGCTTCCTGAACCTTTTCCGGATCGTCTGTGCCAAGTACATCTTTGGCAATGGAACGACGATAAGCGAAGAGGCCAGGTGTTGCCTGCCATGTGGTTCCCTTGATGGCTCCGTTGGAATCTTTTACGATATCCTGTGTATATTTATACTGATCCTTCATGTCATCTTCTGTCAGACCCAGATCATTCACATTCATTGTATAATCGGAATCTACATACTTCAGGGCGTAATCTGCTTCGATCAGGAAGATGTCGATCTTGTCATCCGCTGCTGCTGATTCCTGATTCAGAAGTGCCTCATCCAGCTTATCCTGGTAGTTATTACCCTCATTGGGATTAATGGTCCATTTTACGGTTGTGCCGTCTGTTAATGTGGTTGTGGACTTGTCCTCGGCAACTTCCTTAACTCCGGGATAGTAGTCATTAAAACGACTCTGGAACTCATCATTCCAGCACCAGACATTCAAAACCTTTCCGCTTTCTCCTGTGTCCTGGGCTGCTCCTGTGGACTCGGTGCTTCCGCCGCCGCAGCCAACCATTGAAAAGGCCATGGCTCCTGCCAGGGCAAGACTGACTAAAGACTTAATACTCTTTCTCATTTAAGTTTCCTCCTCATAACTTAAAATATGGCTGTCCGTTTTATCGGGACAATGTAAACTGTAAGCACTACACCTTAGTTATAGTACCTGGACACTGTATCCGGTCAGCAACCGTCCGGATACCTTGATCTGTTCCGTCACACTGGTTTTTCTGTGCTCAATGGTCTCAATCAGCTTTTTTGCCGACATCCTTCCGATACTATCCGCATCCTGGTACCAGGTGGTAAGCCTGGGCCGAAGGACCTGGGAAAGATTGATCCCGTCGTAACCGACGACACTGATATCCTCCGGAATCACCAGATGTCTTTTTTCAAATTCAGCCATGCCTCCCAGATAAGTATAATCATCAGGATACATAATGGCTGTAGGCGGATCGGAAAGATCCAGAAGCTGTCTGGTGATCTTCCGTCCCTGATCGGGATCATGGAATCTTCCTTCAATAACATAAGAATCAGGAACCGTGATTCCGTTATCCTCCAGGGCCCGGTGAAAACCCAGAAGCCTCTTTATGGTGACGGAGGTTTTCTGGCCGTGAATAAATGCGATCTTCCTGTGGCCGGACCGGATCAGATGGGATGTAAGCTCATAGGCCCCTTCCACATTGTCCGATAAAACACAGCTGGTATTATCATAGGAATAATCGATGGTAATCACCGGCACTTCGCTGCGGATAAGTTCCAGCACCGCATCACTCTCAAAATTCACGTTGGCCACTACAACGCCGTCACATTTGCGGTAGCGGCAATGCTCCAGAAATGACATCTTCCTCTCTCCCATGTTCTGGCTTAAGAAGGTTATGTCATATCCCCGGCTCTCCGCCTCCTCCTTCACGCTGTTGAGGATCGTAGAAAAATACTCGTGTGTCAGACCGCTCATGGTATCATCGACAAAAACCACTCCGATATTATGGGAGCTGTTCGTCTTAAGCTGTCTGGCCGCGGCATTGGGCAGATAATTCATCTCTGCTGCCGTCCGCCTGACAAGCTCCATGGTTTCGGCGCTGATGTCTTCATAGCCATTCAGTGCCTTGCTGACGGTAGCAGGAGAAACGCCGCATTTACGAGAGATATCTCTGATTGTAACCATTTTCAGATCCCTCCTTCACAGGTTTCATCAGTAAGCTACCTTCCGAATACGTTTTCGTACCTGTATTCTAAATCCTTTTTTGCCATTCGTCAATCACCAATTTTCACAATAATTTTTCATATTTTTTGTTCACTATTAACAAATATCCCTTTCTTATTGATTTGTGTATTTACATTTCAGGCTGAATACATTTATAATAGAGTCAAATCTGCGAAATCGGTTTCGCCGTTTTGATCATCATTCCGAAACCGCATTTTCGTATTCATTAATAAGAAAGGAAAGGAGTAAGCACCCTATGAAATTCGGACACTTTGATGACCAGAACAAAGAATATGTAATAACAACCCCCAGGACTCCCCTTCCCTGGATCAATTACCTTGGATCCCGGGACTTCTTCCGTCTTATCTCCAACACAGCCGGAGGATACTGTTTTTATAAAGATGCGAAATTGCTCCGCATGACCCGTTACCGCTACAACAACAGTCCCATGGACTGCGGAGGCCATTACTTCTATATTAAAGAGAAGGATACCGTCTGGAATCCCGGATGGCAGCCGGTCCAGACAGAGCTTGATGATTACAGCTGCCGTCACGGTCTCGGCTATACTATTATAGAAGGAAAGAAAAATCATCTTGCCGCCAGACAGGAAGTCTTTGTTCCGGTCAACGATTCCTGCGAGATCACCAGGATCACCCTGACCAATGAGTCAGACCGGGCCAAAGACGTAGATCTTTTCAGCTACGTAGAGTTCTGTCTCTGGAACGCCGAGGACGACTCCACCAATTTCCAGAGAAACTTCTCCACCGGTGAAGTGGAAGTCATCGGCAGTACCATTTATCACAAGACAGAATACAGGGAAAGACGAAACCATTATGCTGTATTCTCCGTAAACAGCGAAATCGCCGGTTTCGATACCAGCAGAGACGATTTCGTCGGCCTCTACAACGGACCCCATAACCCGCAGGCCGTATTTGCCGGGGAAAGCCGTAACAGCATAGCCCATGGCTGGGCTCCGGTGGGCAGCCACCACCTGAAGGCTACCCTGACGGCCGGAGAATCTGTTTCTTACATATTTGTACTGGGCTACTGCGAGAATCCCACAGACCAGAAGTTTGAAGCCCCGGGCATTATCAATAAGAAACCGGCAGATGCCCTGCTGGCAAAATATCAGACCAATGAGCAGGTAGACCAGGCCCTCAAAGAGTTAAAGGACTACTGGGACAAGCTGCTTTCCACCTATACCATCACCAGCGATGACGAGAAGCTCAACCGCATAGTAAATGTATGGAACCAGTATCAGTGCATGGTCACCTTTAATATGAGCCGGTCTGCCAGCTATTTTGAGAGCGGAATGGGCCGGGGCATGGGCTTCAGGGATTCCTGCCAGGATCTTTTAGGCTTCGTCCACCTGATTCCGGAGCGGGCCCGGGAAAGGATCATCGACATCGCCAATACCCAGTTTGAGGACGGCAGCGCCTACCACCAGTACCAGCCTCTCACCAAGCGGGGAAACATGGCTGTGGGCAGCGGTTTTAATGACGACCCCCTCTGGCTTATCGCAGGAACAGCGGCCTACTTAAGGGAAACCGGTGATTTTTCCATTCTTGACGAACCCTGCGCCTTCGATAATGACGAAAGCAAGGCACGTCCCCTGATGGAGCATCTGCGCCGCAGCTTTAACTATACCGTGACCCACAAGGGTCCCCACGCCCTTCCCCTCATCGGCCGGGCAGACTGGAATGACTGTCTGAACTTAAACTGCTTCTCCGAGGTGCCGGGCGAGAGCTTCCAGATCACCGGCCCCAGTGAAGGCCCGGTGGCAGAAAGTGTATTTATCGCCGGCATGTTTGTAAAATACGGCTACGAATACGCAGAGATCTGCCGCCACCAGGGACTCAATGAAGAAGCGGATGCCGCCATCGAAGAAGTGCATAAGATGGAAGCCGCTGTCCTGGATGCCGGCTGGGACGGGGAATGGTTCGTAAGAGCATACGACGCCTTCTCCAATCCGGTGGGAAGCCATGTCTGTGAGGAAGGAAAGATCTTCATCGAGCCCCAGGGTATGTGTATCATGGCAGGTATCGGAGTAGAATCCGGCCAGGCTGCCACTGCCCTGAAAAGCGTAAAAGATCATCTGGAAACAGAGTTTGGTATTGTATTAAACCAGCCGGCCTACACCAGATATCACGTGGAGCTGGGCGAGATCAGCTCCTATCCGCCGGGATATAAAGAAAATGCCGGTATCTTCTGCCACAACAATCCCTGGATCGCCTGTGCAGAGACAGTCCTGGGACACGGAAACCGCGCTTTTGATGTATTTAAAAAGACCTGCCCGGTCTATCTGGAGGATATCAGCGAGATCCACCGTACCGAGCCCTATGCCTACTGTCAAATGGTAGCCGGAAAAGATGCGGTCAATCATGGTGAAGGCAAAAACAGCTGGCTCACCGGAACTGCCGCCTGGACCTTCACCTGCATGAGCCAGTATATCCTGGGTATACAGCCCACACTCGACGGACTTAAGGTGGATCCCTGTATTCCGGACACCCTGAAGCATTTCACCTGCGACCGGACCTTCCGGGGGGTAAAATACCATATCACAGTGGACAATTCTTCGGGAGCACAAAAGGGTATCCGTTCCTTCAAGGTGAATGGACAGGAAATAGAGGGCAACACAATCCCGCTGCCGGATGACACAAAGGATGTCGATGTAGTCGTAATCATGTAAAACAGTTATTATTAATAAATTTTCAGGAGTATTATTATGAGTTTTCCAAAGAATTTCATGTGGGGCGCTGCCAGCGCCTCCTACCAGATAGAAGGCGGGGCCCGGGAAGACGGAAAAGGTCTCTCCATCTGGGATGCCTTCAGCCATCAGCCGGGCAAAACCTTTAACGGTCACACCGGCGACGTGGCCTGCGATTCCTACCACCGTTTTGAAGAAGATCTTGACCTGATGCAGTCACTGGGCATCCGGCATTACAGGTTCAGCATCAGCTGGCCCCGGGTGATCCCGGAGGGTATCGGTGATGTAAATCAGAAGGGTCTGGCCTATTATGACAAAGTTGTAGACGGCTGCCTGAAAAGGGGAATCGAACCCTGGATCACCCTCTACCACTGGGACCTGCCCCTGGCCCTTTATTATAAAGGCGGCTGGCTGAACCGGGAAACCGCTTACGCCTTTGAGGAATATGCCAAAGTCATCGCATCACATTTCAAAGGACGGGTCCGCCGTTTTATGACCATCAATGAACCCCAGTGCATCATCGGGCTGGGACACGGAAACGGATTCCATGCCCCCGGCACCCTTCTCTCGGAAAAAGAAATGTTCCTTTCCTGGCACCATGTGATGCTGGCCCATGGCCTGGCAGTCCGGGTCATCCGTGACATAATCCCCGATTCCATAATCGGCCTGGCCTCCACCGGTGCCCTGGCATATACGGAGCAAAAGGATATCCCGACCCCTAAGGACCTGGTGGAAGCAAGCTTCCTCTCTCTTCCAAAAGAGCAGAACGAAGGCTGGTATTTTAACCACCAGTGGTTTCTGGACCCGGTAGTCCTCGGGTACTATCCGGAGGATCCGGAGAATCCCTGGACCGCTTTTAAAGGAGAGGTTGATCCTGCAGATCTTGCGATCATCTGTCAGCCTCTGGATTTTATCGGCCTAAACATTTATAACGGCAGCGAGATGGTCCCCGCCCAGTTAGAAAAAGACCCATCTGTGCCGGGAAAAACCGCAGCAAAAGAAAACGAATCCGCTAAATACGTATTTGCGGAGAAATATCCCGGCTACCCCAGAACTGCCCTGAAATGGCCCATCACCCCCGGCGTCCTTTACTGGGGTCCCCGCCTGATCTACGAGCGCTACGGCCTTCCCATTGTCATAGCGGAAAACGGCCAGAGCTGTAACGACCGTATATTCCTGGACGGAAAAGTTCACGATCCGGACCGGATCGATTTCCTGGCCCGTTACCTGGGCCAGCTTAAAAAGGCCTGCGAGGATGATATTCCCGTGATCGCCTACCTTCACTGGGCCCTTACAGACAACTATGAATGGCACAGCGGCTATGATGACCGTTTCGGCCTGATCTACATTGATTACAGAGACGGCACCAGGATAGCAAAGGACAGTGCCTTCTGGTACAGAGATGTGATAGCGGAAAACGGGGAAAGTCTTTAAATATTACCCCAATTAAGATGGCTGCTATTTACGGCCCCTTAAATGACACATTTTTACATTCATTTTACAGGAGAGTTCTTGACAAGATTATTCTGCATAAGATATAGTAGGTCTTGTATTTACCCACTTTTATAAGTTGTTTGCAGCGAGGCTTTTATCGTACTATAATCGTGCGGTAAAAGCCTCATTAATTATTATCCCGATCTGTCAGGAGGATACTATGGAGTACATTTTATTAATTGCAGGTTTTGTATTATTGATCAAGGGGGCAGATTTCTTTGTGGAGGGCTCCTCTTCCATCGCAAGGGCTCTGAAGGTTCCTTCCATCGTCATCGGACTGACCCTGGTCTCTATGGGAACCAGCGCGCCGGAAGCCGCAGTCAGCATCACCGCCGGTCTTCGGGGCAGCAGCGACATTTCCCTGGGAAATGTCATCGGATCTAATATCTTCAATCTTCTGGCCGTTATCGGCTGCGCCGCCCTGGTCGCAGACATCCCCATGCAAAAAGGCATACTGACCAGAGACCTGCCGGTTAGTATTTTAAGCACCATTGTACTTTTTCTTATGATGCTGGACGGGCACATCAGCCGGCCGGAAGGCATTTTCCTGCTGGCCGCCATCCTTGTTTACATGATCATTCTGGTAAAGGGAGCTCTCAAGAATAGAACTGAGGAAACGGAGGAAAAGATACTCCCCATCCCCTTAAGCCTTGTCTATGTTGTACTGGGACTTGCCGCTATCGTCCTGGGCGGACAGCTTGTTGTCAATAATGCCACCATCATAGCCAAGCACTTCGGCATGAGCGATACCCTGGTGGGACTTACCATAGTCGCCATCGGAACCTCCCTCCCCGAGCTGGTCACCTCCGTTATGGCCGCCCGCAAGGGAGAATCCGGCATCGCCCTGGGCAACGCCATCGGAAGCTGTATCTTTAACTTCTTCTTTATTGTAGGTATCGCATCCACACTGGCTCCCATCACCGTTGACATGAATCTGCTGGTGGATATGGTACTGCTGATCATCATCAACATCCTGATCTTTATCTTCTGCAGAACCGGGCATAAAGTCACCAGGCTGGAGGGTGCAGTTCTGGCAGCTTTGTATGTGGGGTATACGGCGTATATTATTATGAGGTAAATGTTGAGTTGCAGGGGTGTTTTATTATTCTACGTACAGACGCCGGAAGGGACCTATAAATCTCCCCAGGTTTGACGTTGCGGGGGAAGGGTATATGTCTGAAAGTTCCGTTCCTCCTCGGAAATTGGAGTTATTTGGCAGTTTTTGTCTGTGATTTCCTGCGGTGCAAAGTCACTTTCAGACATATACCCTTCCCCCACTACTATATACCGGATGTAGGAGTAGGCACCCTTCCGGCTGAGTGCTGGACAAAAAAGCATAAACCCCGGTCATATCTTTCTCTGAATTCGTCCTATCATTAGCTCAGGGCAGATAAGAACAGAAAGTATATTTTTTTCTGCCTGAGACCAGTTCCATGGGTATATTCTGATAGAAAAAATCAGTTAATTTGTTAATATATATACTTTCATCTGGATTTTTACAAACCGCACATATCATATCTGGTTCCTTGCCTATATAAATGATAAAAATCAGATGAATTTACCTTTACCGGCCAATAAACAACAGAGAAGGAGATGGACCATGTCTGCAAGTGACTTTGCACCGCAGGAAATCATGGACAAAAGGCGCCAAATGACTTCAATTTCCGAGGAGGAACGGAACTTGCAGACATAGTCCCCCTCCTTCTCTGCGTCTGTCCGGTCAAACAAAAACACCCCCACAACTCAACATTTGATATTGAAATACATAGTAAAATATACTAACAACAATAAAACTACAGAAAGTCCCGGGGAATTATCACATATCAGGGATGTAAACAGCAAGGACATATTTAAAAACAATGTCCTGACCAGCCAGTTCCTGAAAGACTATTCCGGTATCAGCTTTTTTTCAGATGTCAAACCGGAGGACATCGAAGACCAGACCAGCAGATTCCGATTTCTTCTGGGGATTGAGGTAGAAGGGGATACAATAAAAAAGATACAGGTCAGGATCGGTGACAGACAGGAGGAAGTTTACGTGATCTCCCTGATCGAGCACAAATCCCAGGTCGATTACGATGTGGCAATGCAGCTTCTCCATTATATGTCCGTCATCTGGAAAGATTACGCAAGAAAATGTAATGAACAAAAAAGAGACTCCAACAAAGCTAAGAGCTTCCGTTATCCCCTTATCATTCCTATTGTTTATTATGAAGGAGCAGAAAAATGGACTGCAGGGCCAAACCTTTCAGATCGAATATCTCACGCGCATCTGATTATGGAGTGTATTCCTGATTTCACCTATAAAATCGTACCTTTAAGGGAGTATAGATACTTAAAAATGTTAAGGAGGGAAAGGACATGGGTGTGCTCTTTGAAAATTTTCAGACCTTTGACTGGAGAGGGGCTAATGAAGAACTTGCCAGAACAAAAGCTGAACTTGAGCAAACCAAAGTTGATCTTGAGCAAACCAAAGTTGATCTTGAGCAGGCCAAGGCCAGAGCCAAAGCTGATCTTCAGCAGGCTGAGATCAGGGCTAAACAGGCTGAAGAAAAAGCAAAAAGGTTAGAAAAAGAACTGCTGAAGTTACAAAATACTCTCACATCTTAAAGAAGGGTATCTCTCCCGTACTTCTACAGACAACTAGTATAACGTTCGCAAAATAACTGGACTAATGCGCCGAATGCTTGCCCGAGAGTGCGCACCTGAAAACGAAGTCGTAGCGGGCTACGATGAGGCTTTCAGGTGTGTGCTATCGGGATGAGCAAGCAAGCATTCGGTCCAGTTATTTAAGAACCGTTATACTGGCAGCCGGAAGGGGTGTACAGTTTCTCCCCGGGTGACTTTGCACCGCAGGAAATCAAAATGCAGGAACCGCTGAAGCGATTTCGATTGATTTTCCGAGGAGCAAGGGAACCCGGGGAGAACTATACACCCCTTACGGCGTCTGTGAAATCTGTTTATTAAACAGGCCTACACCTGGCCCATCTGAATTCTACTCATCATCCTTCTCAATGGCAGCCGTCTCGATAATGAACTTCACACTACCCTTTGATCCCTCTTTGATTCCACCATAGGACTGGTAACTCTTATCCGCTTCCTTGATGGCTTTCAGCTGGGTGGTCATGGAATCAAGGTCATCTCCGGCCAGGTCAGCCAGCTTCTTGATACCCTCTTCATCGAATTTGACAAATCCGTCATTAAGGGTCTGCATACCGCCGACCAGCTTGCCCACGCCGCTGTTGATCTGGTCGCCTGCGGAATCAAGCTTACCGGTTCCGTTCTTCAGCTGAACAGATCCGGTTGCCAGAAGATCTGCTGCTTTGGTGACCTTCTTTACAGCCAGCTCCAGCTTCTTGCTGCCGGAAAGAAGTTTACCTGCGCCATCATCCAGCGAGGAAGTTCCTCCGGTCAGGCTATTGTTATTGGCTGTAAGCTTCTTTGCACCGTCTTCCAGGGCATTCAGACCGCTGTTAAGAGAGTCAATACCTGAAGACAATTGTTTCATACCCTTGATGAGTTTGTCGCTGTTTTCAGCAAGCCGCGAAGCACCTTTATCAATCTTATTCAGTCCCTCTCTCAATTCAGGGATTTTTTCCTTCAATCCTTCAACTGTAGAACCGTATTTTTCCAGGACCTTGGCCTGGCTCTTCATATCCTCAATGATAGCAATGATCTGACCGGTGTCTGCGTCCTTAACATCCAGCTCCATCGTGGGGAATTTCCCAAGCTCAGATTTCAGTTCACCAGAAATATTCATATCTGATACTTCGGTACTGAGGCCAAGGTCAACACTGGTCTCATTTTCCACAGAAGCAACATTGGCATTACTTACACTATTACTTATGCTGTCCAATTTGTTTTTTATTGCACTTTTCTGTTCATCTGTAAGATTCATCCCATCGATCTGACTTTTTGCTTCATTAACTGCTGAGGCAGCCGCTGAGGCAGCATTATCATGGCTTTTCTTTGATGCGTCACGACCTTTTTCTGCCTTATCATTCACCTTCTCCAGAGCTTTACTATTTGCGCTGGAAGCCATATCCTGAAGCTTACTTTTAGTCTCAGTTTTAGCCTTTTCGTCAGTTGCATTGGCCTTTTCCACCACTTTACCCATCCAGGACTGAACATCTGTTTTGTAATCATTAAGATCCTTCTCCAGCGTAGAAAGCTTTTTCATCATGGCATTGATCTCAGCTTCCTTTGCCTTAAGCTGTTTGGCATCTGCCGCCAGCTTTTTGGCTGCCTCACTGGCGTCCTGGGGAATCTTAATGGAGGATACCTCCGAATTAATCTTATGTACCCCCTGCTGGATCTGCTCAGCTCCATCCGTGTAATCCTTCAGCCCCTTTGATAAAGAGCCTGCTCCACTCTTCAGTGCGGATGACCCGGAGGCCGCATTCTCAATTCCCTTCTCCAGGGTGGAAGCGCCGCTGGTGTAATCATTTACGCCCTTCTTTAAGGTTTTTGTACCGTTTTTCAGGGTGGAGAGACCCTTGGTGAGATCCTCCGCTCCCTTTTCGAACTCCGCCTTCTTGCCGGCTACCTTCTTCAGGCCGTCACGCAGCTGGCCGGCTCCTTCATCAGCCTTGGAGACCCCTTTGGTATAGGTTTTCATGGAGCTGTCCAGGGTATTGAGGCCGTCAAGAAGCTTTCCGCTTCCCTCGATCAGTTCTGAGGAAGCGTCCGTCAGCTTATCCATATCCTTCTTCAGATCATCAAGATCGTCTAACCCGTCCAGATCAAACTCATTAATGGTTCCTGTGGTGGCCATGGTGGCAGTCATGGAAAGCTCGAAATCGGTGGCGTCGGCTGTTACCTCCACGTGGTCAGGAATGTCAACATCGCTGAGCTTCTCGTAATCATCAAGCTTCAGGCTCTTGCGGAGTCCCGGCATGGCCATGCCGATCACAATATTCCGGTCTCCGTCGTTGACAACTCTGCCGTTTTCCACTTCGACATTGGAGAAATTCTCAGAGGGGAGGATCATGGCGGACACGATGGTAAAGGGAGTCTGCACGGAGACATCCTTCTTGTTAACCTTTACCGTGTTGCTGGTATTATTGGTATAGTCAAAACGGATCTTAACCTTACCGCTTTTTCCTGCCAGTTTTTCCGGCGATATCTTCTTCCCGTCCAGAAAGTAGGTTACCTTTACGGAAACCGGAAGGGCTGCGTCAGATTCACCCTGATAGAAAATATCTTCTCCGGTGCCGGACCAGGTGATGCTGCAGTCCGCATTCCGGGTAAACTCTTCATCGCCCTTTACATTCTTAATATTCTTAAGGGTACTGTAATCCTCAATGGAACCTTCCCCATGACTTTTCAGCTGTTCGCTGACAGTGATCTTGTCTGTATCACCCTCGGCATTGGCATTCACGTAGACAGTTTCCACTTTATCTTTGTTGTCCTTCTTCTTCGATGCGGCCGCAACCGGAACCACATTGGAAATGATCATGGAACCGCTGAGGAGAAATGCCGTCAGTCTTGTAATATATCTGCTTAATCCTGTTTTTCTCACTCTGATTACCCCTTCCTAAAAAATGTTATAATCTATTTATACACCAAACTTTAGTTTTATGCAACTAACTATATAATATTTATCGTTGTGTCCGCTTTCCAAATCCCATGGTCGTCATGCAGATGATCCGGTCAAAGATCATAAACATGGCAGGAAGTACAAAGAGTACCGCCATCATGCTGATCACCGCTCCTCTGGCCAGCAAAGTACATATGGAACCGATCATGTCCGCCTGGGTGTAGGCAGCCACACCGAAGGTGGCCGCAAAGAAGCTTAAACCGCT
The DNA here is from genome assembly GCA_017433295.1 of Eubacterium sp. Taxonomy (GTDB): domain Bacteria; phylum Bacillota; class Clostridia; order Lachnospirales; family Lachnospiraceae; genus Anaerobutyricum. The sequence continues at coordinate 53,248 of JAFRHL010000034.1, read as the reverse complement.
GGTAATGACAGAGAGCATACTGGTCTGATGGGCAATCTCCACGGACTCTCTCTTACTCTTCCCGCTCTGGCGCTCCGATACATAACGGCTGGTCATCAGAATGGCATAATCTACGGTTGCCCCCAGCTGAATAGTCCCGATAACGATACTGGCCACAAAGGCCAGCTCCGTTCCCATATAACAGGCAAAGGACATATTTACCGTAATGGCAAATTCTATGACCGCCACCAGGAGGACCGGCAGGGATATGGACTTAAATACCAGTAATATAATAACGAAAATTGCTCCCATGGAAACGATATTAACCATCTTTAAATCGATGTCCGTTACATCCTGCAGGTCCTTCATCAGGGGAGCTTCCCCGATGACCATGGCAGTTTTATCATATCTCTTTATGATCTTGTCGATCTCGCCCACCTGCTTGTTTACCTGGGGAGTGGCGTCCGAATAATGAGAGCTTACAAAGGCCAGCTCGTATTCATCGCTTCGGAGCATGGACTGAAGTTTATCCGGGATCATGGAATCCGGCACCAGGGGTCCCAGCAGGGTTGATATGCCGATGGTCCGCTTAACGCCATCCACCTTTTCCACCTCCTGGAGCATCTTCCGTTTTTCCTTATTCTCCAGATTCCGGTCCAGCATGATAACATGCATGGTGCTCATGTCAAAGGTGTCCTTCAGCTTCTTGTTGGCCACATTGGAGGGCATGGTGGAAGGAAGACCTCTGGCAATGTCATAATATATCTTGTAATGGCTGTTGCCGTAAAGAGCCGGCCCCAGCATCAGAAGAAAGATCACGATCCACACCTTATAATGCTTTATGATAAAATGTGACGGTCTCTCCATGGTTTTCACCAACGGGCGGTGCTGGGTCTTATCGATCAGATTATCAAAGACCAGAATCATGGCCGGCAGTACCGTTACACAGGCAACCACCCCGAAAAGTACTCCCTTGGCCATAACGATTCCCAGGTCCCGGCCCAGGGCAAATGTCATAAAACAGAGGGCAATAAAACCTGCCACAGTTGTAACCGAGCTTCCCACGATGGACCGGAAGGTGGCTGCTATGGCATGCCCCATGGCGTCATTTCTGTCTTCATATTCCTTCTTGTTCTCCTCATAACTGTTCAGCAGGAAGATCGAGTAATCAATGGTTACCGCCAGCTGGAGTACCGCCGTCAGGGCCTTGGTTATGTATGATATCTGCCCGAAGAAAAAGTTGGTACCCAGGTTATAAAGGATACTGACTCCAATACTGACCAGAAAGAAGAAGGGTACTATATAAGAGGTAGTGGCCAGTTCCAGTATGATGATGGATAAAATCGATGCAATCACAACATAAACAGGAAGCTCCTTCAGCGCAATATCCTTTATATCATTGACCACGCCGGTCATACCGCTTAAAAAGCACTGCTTTCCGACCATCTTCCGGATCTTCACGATGGCATCCATGGAGGCATCCGAGGATGTGGTATCATCAAACAGAATCAACATCATGGTGGCGTCATCCCTGAAAAATGTCTTCCTTATCCTGCCCGGAAGCATCTCTACCGGTATGGAAAGTCCGGCCACATCATCATACCAGAGAACGCTTTTAACATGGGGGACCTGGCTGATATCCTTCTTCAGTTTTCTTACATCCTTTAATTCCATACCCTCCGTGATGGCCATGGAAAAACCGCCTGTTCCAAACTCCTCCACCATGATATTCTGGCCCTTCACTGTCTCCAGGGACTCCGGAAGATAGCTTAACAGGTCATAATTTACTCTGGTGGTGATCATACCGATGGCCGCCGGAATCAACAAAGCAAAGCCCACCAGCAGGATCAGATATTTATGTCTGGCAATCCACTTACCGACGCTAATCAAAAGATCATCTCCTATCTTATATCTAATTCACTCTATATAATACTCAAAAAATGACTTTTGGTCAATAATATTATTTCACAATTTTATAGGAAATAAAAAAATGAATTTTGGTCATTTTTGACCCATTGACTTTTCCTGCGTAAGCACAGATCATAATAATAATAATAATAATAAAACCAGATAATCAAGAATGCCCCGATGTTCCGGTGCGGCGTATCATTCGTACTCTGAATTGATACGCGCAAAAGGTGCGGAATCCGGGTCATAAAAGAAGAGAAGGTGTTATCTACAATGGGTAAAGTAGAAGTAAATAAACAACAAAAACAGGCCACCCTCCTGCAGGCGGCCTTTGATCTGTTTACCAATAAAGGCTTTGCCAAAACCACAATTTCAGATATAGCCAGTCAGTCGGGCCTGGCAAAAGGCACTTTTTATCTGTATTTCAAGGATAAATACGATCTCAGGAACAAGCTGACGGCTCACAAGGCATCCCAGCTTTTTGTAGAAGCCCATGCCGCCCTGCTGAGATCACCGGTGGACGGATTTGAGAATCAGATGCTCTTTATCATGGACTATATCATCGACAGGCTGGAGAAGGAACCCAAGCTTTTAGCCTTCATCGCCAAAAATCTTTCCTGGGGGGTGTTTAGAAGCGCCCTGGCCCAGCCGGTCCCTGAGGAATCCCAGCAATTCTACGAATACTACATGTCACAGATGGAACAAAGCAATATCCATTGCCGGGAACCGGAATTGATGCTCTTTACGATTGTGGAGCTGGTGGGTTCCACCTGCTACAACTGCATCCTTCTGAAACAGCCGGTGAGCATGGAAGAATACCGTCCCTGGCTTAGGGAAGGGATCCACCGGATCTTTATGATGTACACTCAGTAAACCATCTCCGGCAGGCCATTCCGGGCAGTGAATACCTGCTGCTCATACCCGCCGGTCTTATCTGGTCACAGCTGATCACAGCACTTCTTTAATAGCCGCCAGCAGCTCATCATACTCTTCGTATGCCGGCAGCTGGGGATAATCTTTTTTGATCTGATCCGTACTCTTAAACAGGAAGCCTGCCTTGCCATTCAGGATCATACCCAGATCATTATGACTGTCACCGCAGGCAATGGTCTCAAAACCGACAGACTGGAGCGCCTTTACCGTTGAGAGCTTGGAATTGGTTACCCTCATCCTGTAACCGGTGATCTTTCCATTCTCTGCCACTTCCAGGGTGTTGCAGAATAAAGTGGGCCAGCCCAGCTTTTTCATAAGGGGCTGGGCGAACTGTGTAAAAGTATCGCTCAGTATGAGGACCTGAGTGATGGAACGAAGTTCATCAAGGAATTCCAAAGCACCCGGCAGGGGGTCAATGGTGGCGATGGTCTCCTGGATCTCCTTTAAACCCAGTCCACGCTCATTCAGTATATCTAATCTGAAATTCATCAGCTTATCATAATCAGGCTCATCTCTGGTGGTTCTTTTCAGTTCGGGTATTCCGGTCGCTTCTGCAAATGCGATCCAGATCTCAGGCACCAGGACACCTTCCAGATCCAGGCATACTACATTCATATCGTTGGTCATTTTCTCCTCCTTAATATCACAGGCTCAATACTGCATGTATGTTTGCCGGTTTTCTCACTCTGAAAAACTGTTTAAGGACTATTCCTTCGAGATTATATCACAGATTATCAGAACATGCACTATCTCTTTAGGGAAATCAAAACTTTCCCCGGGAGCTGCATAATTTGTCTATTTGCATAAAGGCATTACTATCTGAATATTTCTGCTATATCGAAACGATTATATCAGAACCTCCTGATCACAAATAAAGCAATAACTTCTATTGTCATTTACCATGAAATAAATTATAATAGCAGGGTAAAACCGGCCAGAGACTGTGAAATGGAGATATTATGAAGAAAGTAATCGTATTCGGAGGAGGAACCGGACTGTCCTGCCTCCTGTCAGGCTTGAAGCTTTTTCCGGTGGAAGTGACCACGGTCATCACGGTAAGTGATAACGGCAGCAGCACCGGCGTATTAAAAGAAGAATTTGACATTCCGGCAGTGGGCGACGTGGGCAAGGTATTGCTGGCCATGGCCGACGCAGAAGAAGATATGATCCGGCTGCTGAGATATCGTTTTAAAAATGAAGGCTCTACCCTTTATAACCATCCGATCAGGAACATTCTCCTTACCGCCCTCATCGACTTAAAGGGCAATCTGACAGAAGCCACCCGTTACATGTGCAAATTGCTGGATATTAAGGGAGAAGTACTTCCCCTGACAGAAGAAAGGGTGGACCTGGTGGGAAGAAATGCCGACAAGCACCTGGAGTTTTTCGGCGAGGAAAGCGTCAGCCAGAATGTCAGAAACATATCCAGTCTTTCCTATGACCACGATATCCATATCAGCAACGCAGTTAAAAACAAGATCCTGAACAGTGATCTCATTATATTCAGTCCCGGCAGCCTTTATACCAGTATCCTGCCTCATCTTCTGGCGGAGGGTATCGTGGATGCCATGATGGAGTCAAAAGCTCCCATCATGTATGTATCCAATCTGGTGACCCAGCCCGGGGAGACGGACAATTATGATGTCAGCGATCACCTTTCTATTCTAAACCGCTACTTAAAGCACCGGAAGGTGGATGTGGTCATCGGCAATAATGCCAGCATCGACAAGGCTATCATAGAAAAGTATCTTCTTACCGAGAACAAATCTCTGGTAGAACTGGACCGTGACAAGATAAAAGCTCTGGGAGCAGAGATCATAGAAGATGATATTTTCAGTATCGATGAAGGAAGAATCCGGCATAACGCTCTGAAAACAGCCTTCCTGATCTTCTCCTACCTCATGAAGGAATAATTATAAATCAAATCCTGCATATTATCTTGATATATTGATGAATTCATCATATTCATATTGACAATTTGCAGGATTTTGTTTTATAATTTATCATAGATTTTCAGGGTTTTTTCAGGCAAGGAGATGCCCCATGCCGGTGACCGGATCATAAATCGCCCTGATGTTCTGCCATTTAGACGGATCTTGCATATTTGTCCACTTTATCTGACATTTATACAGATCTAAAAGGCAGATTTCCCCGGTCCGAAAAAAGGGGCAAATATTCTGAACAGGAGCATGATATATGTATAAGATAGTCGATCTTTATGATCTTGACCACACCCTTGCAAAGGATTACCTATCTCAGTTTACATATCCCTGGGAGGCTCTCAAGGGTATCAAAGATTTTATCCTCACTCTGGGACCGACTCTGGGACCCGACTACGAAGAAATACAGCCTCAGGTCTGGGTACACAAAACGGCAAAGGTATTCCCCTCTGCTTATCTGGGAGCCCCCTGCATCATCGGACCGGAGACAGAAGTCCGTCACTGCGCCTTTATCCGCAGCAGCGCCCTGGTCGGTGCCAACTGCGTAGTGGGCAACTCCGTTGAGCTTAAAAATGTCATTTTATTTGACCATGTCCATACACCCCATTATAATTATGTGGGAGATTCCATTCTGGGTTATTACAGCCATATGGGTGCCGGCTCCATTACTTCCAATGTTAAAAGCGACAAGAAGCTGGTTATTGTCCACAATGGAGACGAACACCTGGAAACCGGCATTAAGAAGTTCGGAGCCATGCTTGGAGATTATGTAGAAGTCGGCTGCAATGCCGTGTGCAATCCGGGCACTGTCATAGGAAGGCACAGCAACGTCTATCCCACCTCCTGCGTCAGGGGCGTGATACCGGAAAACAGCATCCATAAAAACACCGGTGAGGTCATCTCCAAGAATTGATCTCTTGTATCAATTACCGGTATAAACCTCAAAACCCGATCACAAGTATCGATCACAGGACTCGATCACAAGTATTAACGACATAAAATAAAGGAGAATAAATACCATGAGAGTTGTAATTCAGGATAACTACGAGAAAATGTGCAAATGGGCCGCTGACTACATCGCAGATAAGATCAACGGACACAAGGAAGACAGACCCTTTATCCTTGGTCTCCCCACCGGCTCAAGCCCCATCGGCGTTTACAAGGAGCTGATCCGGAAGAACAAGGCCGGAGAAGTTTCCTTTAAGAATGTAGTTACCTTCAATATGGACGAATACCTCGGCCTTCCCAAGGACCACGACCAGAGCTACTGGTATTTCATGCATGAGTACCTGTTCGACCACCTGGTGGACATGAAGGCAGAAAACATCAACATCTTAGACGGCATGACAGAGGATCCCGAGGAAGAATGCAGAAAATATGAAGAAAAGATCGCTTCCTACGGCGGCATCGACCTCTTCATGGGCGGCATCGGCGTTGACGGCCACCTGGCCTTCAATGAGCCATTCACCAGCCTCACATCCCGCACCGGTGTCAGAGATCTTACCACAGATACCAGGATCGTCAACTCCCGTTTCTTTGACAATGATCCGGAAAAGGTTCCCGCCCAGGCACTTTCCGTGGGCATCGGTACCGTGACAGATTCCAAAGAAGTCCTGGTCCTGATCTCCGGCCATAACAAAGCCCGGGCCCTGGCCGCCACAGTTGAAGGCAGCGTAAGCCAGAAGTGGACCTGCTCTGCACTGCAGATGCACAACGGAGCCATCATCGCCTGTGACGAGGATGCCTGCGGCGAGCTGACAGTAGATACCTATAAGTATTTCCTGGATATAGAGAAGAAGGAGAGATTATAAGATGGGTAAATATTTCGGTACAGACGGCTTCCGGGGAGAAGCCAACAAGAACCTGACCTTTGAGCATGCCGTAAAGATCGGCCGTTTCCTGGGCTGGTATTATGGCGCCAGGGAAGGAAAGAAGGCAAAGATCGTCATTGGAAAGGATACCAGGCGTTCCAGCTACATGTTTGAATACGCCCTTTGTACCGGCCTCATGGCCAGCGGCGCAGATGCCTACATCATGCACGTTACCACCACTCCCTCGGTGGCATATATCACCCGAGTAGATGATTTCGACTGCGGTATCATGATCTCCGCATCCCACAACCCCTATTACGATAACGGCATCAAACTGTTAAACGGGGACGGGGAGAAAATGGATGAGGAAACCATCCTCAAAGTCGAAGAATACATAGATGACAAGCTTGAGATCCCGGTGGCCGAACGGGAAAATATCGGCAGGACAGTTGACTACGTGGCAGGAAGGAACCGTTATATCGGCTATCTCATTTCCATGTCCAAGTACAGCTTTAAGGACGTAAAAGTGGGCCTTGATGTGGCCAACGGCGCCGCATGGCAGATCGCCAAAGGCGTCTTTGACGCCCTGGGCGCTAAGACCTATGTGATCAACGATTCACCGGACGGCTACAATATCAATACCGACTGCGGCAGCACACATATCGAGCATCTGCAGAAATTTGTAGTGGACAAGGGCCTGGATATCGGCTTCGCCTACGACGGAGATGCGGACCGTTGTCTTTGCGTGGATGAAAAGGGCAACCTGGTAACCGGCGACCACATCCTTTACATTTACGGTCTGTACATGAAGGAGCGCGGCAAGCTGATCAATAATAAGGTTGTCACCACTGTAATGAGCAATTTCGGCCTTTACAAGGCATTTGATAAAGTCGGGATCGAGTATGAGAAGACCAAGGTAGGCGATAAATACGTTTATGAGAATATGGTCCAGAACGGACACCGGATAGGCGGCGAGCAGTCAGGCCATATCATCTTCACCAAGTACGCCACCACCGGCGACGGTATTCTGACCTCCTTAAAGCTTATGGAAGTCATGCTGGCTAAGGAAAAGCCCATGAGCGAGCTGGCAGCTCCTGTGGTCTTCTATCCCCAGGTGCTTAAGAATGTCCGGGTAAAGAGCAAACCCGAGGCCCAGAACGATCCTGATGTTCAGGATTCGGTACAGAAGGTTGCCGATGACTTAGGCGACAGCGGCCGCATCCTGGTTCGCGAATCCGGCACCGAGCCCGTGATCCGCGTCATGGTGGAAGCAGACACAGACGAGATCTGTGAGAAATATGTGGATTCCGTTATCGAAGTGATCAAAAAGAAAGGGCATATAGAAGAGTAAGTACTTTTTTGAAAACAGACGCCGGGAGGGAGCCAGATAACGGCTCCCTCCCGGCTTTTAGTTTATAATTCTTTTCGACTGAAATCCAGCGCTGATGCGATCACCGCATCCATGTCATAATATTTATACTCTGCCAGACGTCCTCCAAAGGCGACTCCTTCTTCCGCGTCCGCCATCTCCTTGTATTTAAGATACAAAGAATTATTCCGTTCATTATTGACCGGATAATAAGGCTCATCCCCGGGCTTCCACTCAGAACTGTACTCCCGGCTGATGACTGTTTTGGGGAGATCATTTCCCTGGGCGTCCTTGCCAAACTCAAACCACTTGTGCTCTATGATCCGGGTCCAGGGTGTCTCGGCATCCGTATAGTTCACCGCTGCATTCCCCTGATAATTAGGCATATCCAGAAGCTCCGTCTCGAACCTGACGGAACGGTACTCCAGATAACCCAGCTTATAGTCAAAGTAGGCATCCACAGGACCGGTATAGATCACCTTGTCTGCCAGTCCGTCAAGCTCATCCCTGTTCTTAAAGTAATCACAATTGAGACGGACCTCGATGCCCTCAAGCATACCGGCAACCATCTTTGTATAACCGCCCATGGGGATTCCCTGATAGGCAGCATTGAAATAATTATTATCAAAGGTCAGGCGGACCGGAAGCCTTTTGATGATGAAGGAAGGAAGCTCTGTGCAGGGCCGCCCCCACTGTTTCTGGGTATAGCCTTTGATAAGCTTCTCATAAATATCCGTTCCCACCAGGCTGATGGCCTGCTCTTCCAGGTTGGCCGGCTCTGTGATCCCGGCGGCCTCCCGCTGTCTCTCAATCTCAGCCGCCGCCTCTTCAGGTGTGACCACACCCCACATCTTATTGAAGGTGTACATATTAAAGGGCAGAGAGTAAAGCTCCCCCTTATAATTGGCCACCGGTGAATTGGTGAAACGGTTAAATTCCGCAAACCGGTTCACATATTCCCAGACCTCCTTATTATTGGTGTGGAAAATATGGGCGCCATATTTATGGACCTGAATCCCTTCCACCTCTTCTGTGAAGACATTTCCTCCGATAGAAGGTCTTTTATCGATCACCAGAACCTTTTTTCCGGCTTCCACCGCCTGCCGGGCGAAAACCGCTCCAAAAAGGCCGGCACCTACCACAAGATAATCGTAATGCATCTTTTTAATCTCCTTATATGTATAGTTCTTATGTCAGTTCAAATCCGGCTTTTGCCGGACTTTGCTTTTAAATAAATTGGACCGGCATACTTCCCGCTTTACTGGTGTTATAGATAAAAAAGAAGAGCCGGCAGCCCTGTCCGGTCTGCCAGCTGCCGAATCATACCTGTTGTAACAGACATATTACTTCAATTTAGAGTATCTGGAGGATACCCAGACACCGTAGCCATTGTAAGAAACCTTGTACCACTTAACTCCCCGGTCATCATAACTGTACTTACCCAGATAAGTCAATGATTTACCCTTTCTTACAGAAGTATACTCATCATAGTAGCGGGCGGGGCCCCAGCGCAGGTTCACATTTCCTGTTGTTACTACCTTCCTTGACGTTGATGTTAAGTAAGAATATCTGGAAGAAACCCAGCCGGTTTTATTCTTATATTTTACCTTATACCATCTTACTCCCCGGTCATCCTTGGCACTTTTATTCTTATAAGGCAAAGAGGTCCCTTCGCTTACCGAACCCATCACCCTGTACCCTTTTCCGGGGCCCTTACGGACATTTAAATCTGCCGTTATTACAACTCTTTTTGCGGCATATACCGGAGCAGCAAGCAACAATAAAGCCAGCACTACAATTAAAACTTTTACTGATCTTTTCATAGTTTCACTCCTTTCCCGTCCCCATTGAGGCACGCTGATAAGAACTTAAGTACAAAAGTTATTATCATTATATCATGACCCCAATCACAGAGCAAGGAAAGTCCGGTCTATTCTCCGGATTATTTCTCAATTGGTCAAGCTTTATGGCACCAGAAAACCTGACATAAGGGGATTTATTGTACTAATATATATCCTCCGCAATATCTGTAAGATGTATAATAACAACTTTTTGAACTCCCGCTGCAGGGGATCATGAACTTAACCAGGGATTCCATTCTCGTAAGCTTCACCCGCTGTCTCTGGCGGGACCAGGGCCGGGTCGCCGAATCAGCGACGATCACTCTATCATCATCTGTCATACCGATCAGTACCATTGTATGCTTGGAAAGAGACCATGTTTTATTATATTTTGAAGAGAATTTTCCATTTTTCTGGGTATGATTATTCACTTCAATAATTACGGGCTTTCCTTTATATAAATGGTTTTTAATTGCCGCCACGGCAGCCTTGTCCCTGAAGCGTCTTACATAACGATTTTTCACTCTGCAATAATTCAGCACTCTGGAAATACCATATAATGACAAAGGCCTCTGTTTTTTTACAGATTTATGATAATTGGAATTCCAGATCCTGGCTCCCAAAGCCTTCTTCTCCAGGATCCTGAAGGTCTTTTCAGGTGTATACTGACTATATCTTACCGTATGGGCAGATAAGACCGTAGTCAGTGAGCTGACCGCACATCCATGCTGCCATATAAAAGACTTCTTCGAAATCCCAGATGCCCTCTGGGCAAATATGGTGTATGTTCTTTCACCAATATCGGATTTTACCGTCATATTATAGGAGGCAGTGTTGGAATTCTTTGGTATCATCTCACGGGGGGTGGCTATTCTGCCTGCCGCCATGGTTTCTGCCGGTGTCAGCACTGTCATAACCCCTATCGCTGCTGCCATTAAATATAAGTATATTTTATTTCTCATTGTTATCTCCTTTTTCAAGTATGCTGTTCTTATCATTTACAGACCACAAAGCAAGTATACTGCCACATTCATCTATTTCCAGTCAAATACAACAACACATTATTAAAAAAAGAGAACCGCTAATGAAAGCGATTCCCTTATCATGCAGTCTGTGGGACTTGAACCCACACCCAGTTAGCCCGGACTAGATCCTTAGTCTAGCGCGTATGCCAATTCCGCCAAGACTGCGCAGCCGGTCTCTTTCTTACCGACAAGCAATATTATAACACAGCTCTCAGCAGAATGCAAGCACTTTTTAAATTATTTTTTTATTTTTTCCGGTTCAGATTCCTTTTTTGACTCCGTCACGGACTCTTTATCCGGCACCACAGTGGTGTGGTCATTCAGGTACCTGCTGTTGGTGGTCATGTAACAGCCGCTTTTGGTGACGAAGGCCGTAGTGTTTGTCACAGTTGTCACCCGTCCCTTGATATCGACCTTGTCACCCACATAGGCAGAGCTGACGATATTATCCGCGTCAAAGTCCGGCCATCTCCGCAGACGGACCCCTGTGGAATTGATATAAGTTATAGTAACATAACCATCAAGCAGGATGTACTCCTTAAGGGGCATGATACTCTTACTGTCCCTCAGGTAGAGATCACCGGGAAGGATGTAGTAGAATTTTCCATCCACTATTCCTCTGCCGCTTACCTTGAGGATCTGTCCTTCCTCCAGTTTGCTGCCGGTGTAGCTGTTTTCATCCGGTTTTTCGGAAGCCCTGAGTTCTTTGCCGGATAGTCCCTGGATTACTATGTATTCATACTTGAAATCAGTATCTTCTTCCAGAGCCGTCCTGCCTTCTTGCCTGTTCGACTTTTCTTCCTCCAGAACCTCAGGTATCTCAGGTCCCCTGTAGGTCCTGCCGGCAAGAAAATATTTGAAACCGAATACAAATCCCATGGCAGCTGCCACCAGTATTATGGAAAATAGTATGGAGCCTATGGATGACTCGACAGTTTCATGGGACTCTTTCTTTTCTTTATCAGTCATATCAGCTATCGTACTTTGTGAGATCATACTTCTTTATCAGGCCTGTAAGTTCCGATATATAACTGCTCCATGTGCAGTATCCGCCCTTCTGAATGATCCTTAACTGTTCGGCATAGCTCTTTGTGGCAGTGAGTCCGCTATAGCGTCTCCTGGAACCGTTCATGGCATTGCACAGGTACGCGGAATGATCGGCAATGGATTCTGCTACGGAATTGTACTTACGGAAGCTGGCTCTGATCTTTACCTTCTTTCCACCATACTCTTCTGTCGTGATGATACTTACATTGCTCTTTCCATCCCAGACGGAACCGGACCAGGTGTTGCCGGAAAGATTTATCTTCATACCGAAAATGTTGTTACCCCTCTGGGCAAGATCAGTTTTACCCCAGCCACTTTCATTGATGGCCTGAGCCAGAGTTACGGAGGCCAGCACACCGCTCTTATGGTAATCGTTCTGGGCCAGAGGTCCGAGAACTCCGATAAATGCGGCAGTGGTAAGGTTTTTAAAGGATGTTGCCTGAACAATACTGTTTAAAGCAGAAGAAAGATTCTGTGTATCTACAGCCGGTGTCTCAGTCTGAGCCGGGGCTGCAGGAGCGGCCTGTACGGCTTTCTTCGAAATGTAAATCTTTCTGGTGGAAGATCCATAGGAGTAACCCAGTCCGAGTTCAGCGCAGATTCTCTTGATCGGCACAACGATCAGGTTGCTGCCTTCCATTTTTACTTTGATGGGAGGAGTATTTAAGTTACTCTTTCTGATTCCGTTAACATATATCACCTTGCTGTTTAATTTCATTTTAACGGTTTTTCCCCCATAGGCAAGCTTTATTATTTTACGCTTGCTGTTATAGGAAGATTTAATCCGGGGACCCTTTTTTACGAGCATATAACTGTAGGGAACCATGAAATTATCATTATAATAGATACCGTATCTTACTGCCGTGCTTAAATTCTTTCCCTCAAAGTATACGTTGGACTTTCTTCCGGTGTAAACTTTTTTTCGTGTTCCGGAGACACTTAAAAGGGTGGCTGCAGAAGTCGGAGCGGTAATTGAACCAGCTAAAATAAAAGCTGCCATGATAATAGTTAAGGCTTTTTTACATTTTGTTAAGTAACTCATAAAACTCTCCTCTCTAATGAAATATTTTTTTAATGTTATTTAAAGAATGGACTGGGTTTTTTGTATTAAAAAAGACCGGCAAGCATTCGCTTGCCGGTCTCTTTCATCAGGCTATCTTTCCTTTCGCTAACTCAACGAGGGCTGCAAATCCGTCCGGATCGCTAATCGCCATCTCTGAGAGCATCTTTCTATTCACTTCAACTCCTGCCAGCTTTAAGCCGTACATCAGCTTGCTGTAGGATATACCATTCATTCTTGCTGCCGCATTGATACGGGCAATCCATAACTGTCTGAACTGTCTCTTTCTTTGTTTTCTTCCTGCGTAAGAAGTTGCCAGCGCTCTCATCACGGACTGCTTGGCTACTCTGTACTGCTTTGATCTCGCGCCTCTGTAACCCTTCGCGAGCTTCAGTGTTCTGTTATGTCTTTTCCTTGCGCTCAGGGCGCCTTTTACTCTGGCCATAGTCTGCTTCCTCCTCTATACGATTAAAGATATGGTAAAATCTTCTTCATGTTCTTTACGTTGGACTCATCTACCAGGGTAGACTTGCGTAAGTTTCTCTTTCTCTTTGTGGTCTTTTTGGTCAAAATGTGGCTCTTGTAAGCTTTATTTCTCTTTAACTGACCGCTTCCGGTCTTCTTGAAACGCTTAGCGGCTGATCTGCTTGTTTTCATTTTCGGCATAACTTAAGTCCTCCTAATCCTGTTGTTCTATAAACATTCTTTAACGTTTTTCTGTTAAAAACATTATCATGCTTCGTCCTTCGAACTTCGGCTTCCTGTCTACCACCGCGATATCTGAAAGCTGTCCGGCAAACTCGTCAAGGATCACCTTGCTGGAGTTCACATGGGCCAGCTCTCTTCCCCTGAACCTTAAGGTCACCTTTACCTTGTCACCCTTGGTCAGGAACTTGCGGGCCTGATTAATCTTGGTATTGAGATCATTCTTATCGATATTGGGGGAAAGCCTGACTTCCTTCACATCGATGGTCTTCTGCTTCTTCCGGGCTTCCTTCTCCTTGCGGGCAAGCTCATAACGGTACTTACCGTAATCAATTATCTTACATACAGGGGGCTTGGCATTAGGCGCAATCTTCACCAGGTCAAGCTCTGCTTCCCGGGCGATCTTCATCGCTTCCCGGGCTGACATGATTCCGAGCTGCTCTCCCTTCTCACTGATCAGACGAACCTCTCTGTCCCTTACCTGTTCATTAATCATCAAATCGTTGATAGCAGTACACCTCCATAAATAAATTTAGAAACACAAAAAAAGACAGTCGCATGACTATCCACCTGATCTCATAATAATATCCGATATACCACTACCGTTACTATTACCTGATATAAACCCGAGTCACCGTATGTGCTGAGGTGAGAGTGGACACTCTGCTTCTTCATCAGTTATAAAATAACCTTGCCTAATATACCATCTTCTATGAGTATTTGTCAAGTGGAAAATTTATTAATATCAGGAACGCCCCGGCGTTCCCCGGCCGGATCCGGACCGGCTCTATCGCCGGATACGGTCAGACATCCAGTGATAGGGTTTTCCCTTCCTTCTGATACTGTCTGTACTTAACCCCCACCATATCGTACATCCTCTTGGATGCGATGGTGGAATCCGTATCAGCGTACTTATCCGAATAGTAAATAACTTCCCTGATTCCCGACTGTATAATGGCCTTGGTACACTCATTACAGGGGAAAAGAGTCGTATAGATCCTGGCGCCCTTTAAAGAACCGCCGCTGTAGTTCAAAATGGCGTTGAGCTCCGCATGGCATACATACATATACTTGGTATCCAGCGGTGTCCCGGTCCTCTCCCAGGGCATGCGGTCATCGTCACATCCTGTGGGCATCCCGTTATATCCCATGGAAAGGATCTTATTATCAGGACTTACGATACATGCGCCTACCTGGGTATTGTTATCCTTGCTCCTCTCTGCCGACAGGAGGGCTATCCCCATAAAATAGGCATCCCAGGATAAATAATCTTGTCTCTTCATCAGCAGTCCGCTCCTTTCCGGCAGCCACGATCTGTAAAGATCTTGTAACAAATCAGGATAAACCCATTGATCCATCTAAAGGTGGAGTTAAATTATAACACAAAATTTCAAAAAAAGAAACAGTTTTATTACAAAATAATTAAATTTTTTCTACTAAAATCTTTACTGTAGTTTCTCCAGGGTTTTCAGCAGAAGCTCCCATGTCCTTTTCACGCTTTCCATGCTCAGCCTCTCCCGGCTTGTGTGAATGTCGTTGATCTGGGGACCGAAGGATATGGCGTCCAGCCCCGGAAGCTTTGCGGAAAAGAGACCGCATTCAAGTCCCGCATGGATACCCTCCACTACGGGCGTCTGTCTGTACAGCTCCTGAAAAGTCTCCACCATAACGTCTCTTACTCTTGACCGGGGCTGGTATTCCCAGCCGGGGTAGTCTCCGGCAACTTCCATGCTTCCTCCCAGTGCCCCGCACAGGCATAAGATCCGGTCGATCAGGTGTCTCTTCTCTGTCTCACTGGAGCTGCGTACACAAAAGGTCATGGTCACCGCATCTTTTTCGGTGCGTACAACACCGAGATTTAAAGAGGTCTGAACCATATCCTTCATGTCCGGATTCATTCTCTGGATCCCGCAGGGCATATTCATAAGGGCTGTAGTCACTTTTTCTGCACAAACAGGCCTTAAAAGCTCCACCAGCTCAGGCTCTTTGACAGAAAGGCTGAGCTTTATGCCGGGTTCCACAGTCTTGTATTCTTCTTTTATCGTATCAAAAATCTCGCGGGCCCTGTCGGCAGTCTCCCGGACATCCTCCTTTGAAATTGCCAGGTCGGCCCGGCACCATACCGGGATAGCATTATCCTTCTCCCCGCCGCTGATATCAATGATTCCCAGGCCGGTCTCTTTTGCCAGGCCATAAAGGATCCTGCCCAGAGCCAGGTTGGCATTTAATGTACCCTTATCAATATCCGCTCCGGAATGGCCTCCCTTAAGGCCGTCAATCTCGAAGGTCAGCCGGCACAGTTTCTTCTTTTCTCTCTGAACGGGAAAAATACATTTTATAGTGGCTCCTCCCGCGCAGCTTACCGTAAAAACACCTTCATCTTCTGAATCTATATTGAGTAATGTCCTTCCTTTAAGATCTGAACAGTCTAAAAAAGCCGCCCCCAGCATACCTACTTCCTCATCGGTGGTAAATACAGCTTCCACCGGGGGATGGGCCAGGCTTTCCTCATCAAGGACTGCCAGCATATAGGCCACTGCGATCCCGTCATCGCCTCCAAGGGAAGTTCCCCGGGCATAGATCATGTCGCCTTCAAGGGCCAAATCCAGGCCGTCTTTTTCCATATCCTTATCCACACCCGGATCCTTTACGGCCACCATATCCATATGTCCCTGCAGGATCACGGGAACTGAATCCTCATAACCCTTTGAACCGTACTTCCGGATGATCACATTGTATTTTTCATCCTGCCGGTATTGAAGCCCCCTCTCTTTAGCAAATGTCACGAGATAATCACTGATCTCTTTGACATTGCCGGACCCGTGGGGGATGGCGCAAATCTCTTCAAAATATTTAAAAACCTTTTCCGGCTGATATCCTGCTAAAACTCTCATTGATGTCTTCCTTCTGATATGAGTTGTAAGTGGCTTCACCCCGGGAGGCCTGTTCCCTTCCCGGGGTGAAATGGTTGATTCATCCCGGGGCCTGTTCCCTTACGGGGTGAAATAGTTGATTCTTATAGTTTATTCCGCCAGAGAGAACTTGTCATGGACAGCGTTCATGGCTATATCCACGTATTTCTCGTCGATGAGGACCGTTACCCGGATCTCGGAGGTGGAGATCATACGGATGTTGACTCCTACATTGTAAAGGGCTTCGAACATGGAGGCGGCTACACCCGGATTGGTCTGCATGCCGGCGCCCACGATGGACAGCTTGGCAACTTCCCGGCGGACATTGATCTCCGAATAATTACTTTTTGGGAAATGCTGTTTTAAAACAGCCACGGCGTCATCGGCGAACTCTTCATCCACGGTGAAGGAAATGTCCTTTGTCCCGTCCCTGCCCACGGACTGCAGGATCATATCCACATTGATCTTGAATCTTGCCAGGGCGTCAAAAAGGCGGAAAGCCACTCCCGGTTCATCCTTTAATCCGATTACTGCGATCCTTGTTGCGTTTTTATCAACAGCGACTCCGCTGACCAGCATTTTCTCCATGCCTGTATCCTCCTTAACAATTGTTCCCTCGTTCTCGTTGAGACTGGATCTTACCACCAGCTGTACTCCGTATTTCTTTGCCAGTTCCACAGACCGGTTATGCAGGACGCCGGCGCCCAGGGTGGAAAGCTCCAGCATCTCGTCATAGGTGATGACGTCCAGCTTCCTGGCGTTCTTCACCTTTCTGGGGTCAGCCGTATATACTCCGTCCACATCGGTATAAATCTCGCAGGCGTCTGCGTGCAGGGCTGCCGCCAGGGCGACTGCCGTGGTGTCGGACCCGCCTCTTCCCAGGGTGGTCAGATTGTCATATTTATCGATGCCCTGGAAGCCGGTTACGATCACGATCTTGCGCTGCTCCAGTTCATTTCTTATGCGGTCGCTGTCGATTCTTTTCAATCTGGCGTTTCCATACCGGTGGGTGGTGTGCATGGCCACCTGAAATGCATTTAAGGATACGCAGGGAACTCCCATGGACCCTATGGCCAGGGCCATCAGGGCAACCGAAACCTGCTCCCCGGTGGTCAGCAGCATATCCATCTCCCTCTTTGAAGGATTGGGGTTAATATCCTTTGCCTTAAATATCAGCTCATCTGTTGATTTGCCCATGGCGGACAGTACCACCACAATATCATGTCCTTTATTGTAATCCTTGATACAGCGCCGGGCAACATTCAGAATTCTTTCTTTGTTACCTACGGATGTGCCGCCAAACTTCTTTACGATTAACATTCATGTTCCTCCTGGTTTATCTGTACCTGTAAACAGGGCTTCTTCTATACTGGTCTGGTCCGGCCCGGTTTTTATCCCGTTTAATGAAGCCGGATGCGGTTGATCACATTTACGGCGGCTGCTGCTTTGTCAAAATCGTTCTCTTTTATGGCTTTCGTGACAAATGCCTTCTCATCAAGCCCCGGTACCGTGATCATTTCCACTTCTCCGAAAAGATCCCTGATCTTATCCTCCGGGGTATCTCCGGGAAGACGTACAAAGAACTTCCTCTCAAATCCGCCTATGTCGCCTAATGCCAGCTTCTCTTTGCTCCAGTTGATCTTCACTGTTTTTCCGATATGTTTGACGCAGTCCACCACATCAGCGGCCACAGCGCTGGCTGTGGGCAGGCTGCCTGCCCCCTGGCCGTAAAACATCACATCGTCCACCATATTTCCATGGACAAAAATGGCGTTAAATACACCTTTTACCGGTGCCAGAGGATGGTCCATTTCTATCAGCATGGGGCTGACCATGGCATAGACCTTTCCTTCGGAAATCCAGCTCTGGCCGATGAGCTTGATGGTACGCTCCATCTTTTTTGCGTACATGATATCTTCTGCTGTAATATTGGTGATTCCTTCCGTGGGTATATCCTCAAAGTCCACCTGCTTCTCATAGGCCAGGGAGGTGAGGATGGCAATCTTGCGGCAGGCATCCCAGCCTTCTATATCCGCTTCCGGATGGAGTTCCGCATAACCCTTTGCCTGGGCTTCCTTTAAGACTTCATGAAAGTCAGCTCCCTCTCTTTCCATCTTCGAGAGCATATAGTTAGTGGTGCCGTTCAGGATACCGGCTATTTCCTCTATTTTATCGGCAGTCAGGCAGGAAAGCAGAGGCCGGATAATTGGGATGGCTCCTCCGACGCTGGCCTCAAACAGGAAGTTGCATGTATTCTCTTTGGCAATTTCAATAAGCTCCGCGCCATACTTGGCCACCAGCTCCTTATTGGAAGTAGCCACACTTCTGCCCTGCTGCAGCGCTGTTTTTACAAATGTATATGCCGGCTCCAGACCGCCCATGCATTCTACTACGATCTGTATCTCCCCGTCGGTCCGGATCTCCTCATAATCATGAACCACTTTATCGGCATTGGGGTCTCCCGGGAAATCCCGCAGGTCAAGAATCTTCTTCACCTCTACCCTCTTACCTGCTTTCTTCTCGATCGTGTCCGCGTTGCCCTGTAACACCGTAACGACGCCTCTGCCGATCGTACCATATCCCAGCACTGCTACCTTTACCATAACTTTCCTCCTGCTTTTCCTTTCTATGTGGCGCCAGAAGACCTGGCATGTGAATTTATTATATAAGTCTGCTTCCCCTATTCTCCGGAGATGATCTTTAACTGACGGATTCCCCGGGCCTGTCCCATTTTCTCAAATAACTCTGAGATATCATCCGTGATGGGCAGCACCATGACACTCAGGGTAACCAGAGCCAGGTGGTTTACCGGTATGCTCTGGTGGATGGACAGGACGTTAGCTTTACTGTCCGCAACGATCTTCAAAAGTTCCGAGAGCAGTCCCGGCCTGTCTTCCATTTCCATTACAAAGGTGATGGTCTTCCCTTCCATTTTCTCATGAAGTGGGAAAACATCATCCTTATACTTATAATAGGAACTCCTGCTGATCCCCACCCGGTCGATGGCTTCCTGAATCTTGGCTGCCCTGCCTGAGTCCAGCAGGGTATTAACCTCCACCACCTTGCGGAGCACCTCCGGGAGCGCCCTTTTTTTGACCATATAATAACTGAATTCACTCTCCATAACAAACCTCGGCTTGAAAAGTATGCCAGTCAAACACATTTGTTTGCACAGGAAAGATATTACCACAATATCCAATCCGATGCAACTTAATTTTACAAAAACAGGGCAGGAAAACCCTACAGTCTCCTGCCCCGCAATAATTTGCTTATTATTCTTCTGTAACAATCTGATTCTCAGCGATCACATCTGCGAAAACATGATTCACCATGATGCAGAACTCCTCATACTCCGGAAATCTCTCCAGGCTTTTCAGGGATTCACACAGACCGGTGTAATACCAGCCCTGCATTCTCTTATCCTTCATGTTGAATCTTTCCCAGAGTTCCTCCCCCAGATACTCATAATCGTGGTGAAGGGAACGGACATTGGAAAGCTTATCTCCCAGCGCAATCAGCTTTATGCCCTCAACGGTCTCCTCTTTCAGAGCATGCAGAGTGTGAGCCTTACGCTCGTTCCAGGATTTCGTCTTATCCTCACTCTCCGCATAGACCATGGAGGCGACTCTCTCTCCAAACTCCTCCCGGATCAGATCAAGTGTAACTCCAGGACAATCCTCCACCGTATCATGAAGAATTGCTGCTGCAATGATTTCAGGGTCATCTGTCATTCTTGAAACGATCACACCGACTTCCATCGGATGAAAAATGTATGGCAGCCTGGTTCCTTTACGAAACTGGCCGTCGTGAGCCTTTGTCGCAAATGCTATCGCTTTGTTGATCATGATTATTTTTCATTCTCCTTTTCAGCCTCTGCCTCTTTAAGCACCTTTTCCTGTGCGTCTGCCGGCATCTGTTCATATCTGCTGAATTCATAGGAGAACTCTCCGCTTCCACCTGTCATGGAGCGCAGGTCTGTGGAATATCCCACAAGGCTTGCCAGCGGAATGTCTGCCACCAGTTCCTGTCTTCCGCCCGGTAACGGATTCATGCCCAGGATACGTCCGCGGCGCTTGTTCAGGTCGCCCATAACATCACCGGTGTTGGCATCCAATACGTCTACCTTCAGGTTAACGATGGGCTCAAGGAGAACCGGCTTACAGTTGGGAATACCATTCTTGAAGGCTGTGATGGCAGCCATCTTGAATGCCATCTCGGAGGAGTCTACCGGATGGTAGGATCCGTCGATCAGGGTAGCCTTCACACCAACTACCGGATATCCGGCAAGGAGACCCTTCTGGCAGGACTCGTTGATACCCTTCTCAACAGCCGGGAAGTAGTTCTTGGGAACAGCTCCGCCGAAGATCTTCTCTTCAAATACGTAAGGTGTCTCCAGGTCTCCCGAGGGCTCGAAGATCATCTTGACATCACCATACTGACCATGTCCGCCGGACTGCTTCTTATACTTACCCTGTACCTCGAAGTTGCCCCGGATAGTCTCCTTGAAAGCAACCTTCGGTTTAACCAGGTCGATCTCTACTTTATATCTGTCGGCCAGCTTGCTTCTTACGATCTCCAGATGCTGGTCACCCAGACCATAGAGGAGCATCTGGCGGTTGGCCTTGTCATTTTCTTCTCTTAAAGTAAGGTCTTCGTCCATCAGCTTCTTCAGTGCTGTGGAAACCTTATCCTCATCACCCTTTGCCTTGGTGACATAGCGCATAAATGTAAATGGTTCGGGCATAGCTGCCTTCTTAAATGCGATGGGATCAGCCTTGGGAGAAAGGGTATCGCCTGTCTTGGTATCGGAAAGCTTTGCGATGGCGCCGATATCACCTGCCTGAAGCTCACCAATCTCGATCTGCTCTTTTCCTCTTAAAACATAGAGCTTACCGATACGCTCTTCTGTTCCTTTATCCGCATTATATAAAGAAGTGTCAGCCTTGAGGACACCGTCTGTAACCTTAACCAGGGAGAACCGTCCCACGAATGGATCTGCGATGGTCTTGAATACATACGCGCTTACGGGCTTGCCTGCATCATAAGTAGCAGTTACCTCTTCCTCAGACTTGGTCTTGATTCCTGTAAACTGTCCCTCGATCTTTCCGGGTGCTGAGAAATACTTCACCATGTCATTCAGAAGAACCTTTGCGCCGTAGTCAGTGCTGATGGCACCGCAGATCACCGGCATAAGGTCGCGGCTGGCAACGGATGAAACAATGGCGTTCTTGATCTCTTCATCTGTAAACGGTTCTTCAGCAAAGAACTTCTCCATGAGCTCTTCGTCTGTCTCGGCCACGCCTTCCATGAGTTCCATGCGGAAGGTATCAAGATCATCGTTCTCTCCCTCTTCCACTGTCACTTCATCATAGCTTCCGTTGGGCTGCAGGCGGCACTCAAGCATCTTAACAATATTGATAAAACCCTTAAACTCATGATTCTCTTTCATGGGCATATGGAAGGGAACGATCTTGTTGCCGTATGCTTCACGGAGTTCTTCCACGATGGCGTTGGCATCAACATGCTCGTCCTCAACATTGGAAATGTAAACGATTACCGGAATGCCTCTCTTCTCGCAGAAATCGAAGCTCTTTCTGGTACCCACCTGAACACCTGACTTACCGTTGATCACGATAACCGCGGCATCTGCCACGCTTAACGCTTCATAAACCTCTCCGGCAAAGTCAAACAGACCCGGTGTATCTAAAATATTAACCTTGACACCGTCCTTCTCCAGTGGAATAACAGATGCCTGGATAGAAAATTTTCTCTTAATCTCTTCTTTATCATAATCGCTGACAGTTCCACCCTCTGCTACAGTTCTTACTCTCTTGATAATTCCTGTGGAAAATGCCATGGATTCAATCAAAGATGTCTTACCACAACCACCGTGTCCAAGTAACACAACGTTTCTAATGTTCTCGGTTGCATAAACTTTCATAAATCAGTTCCTCCCATATTGTAATAAATCAGAGCTTCTCCGGTTGTATTCAAGACTCGCTCCTCAGGAACATACGTCAAATCATTACATACATTTCCCGGGACGTCCATCAAATATAGGCATAAAAACAAAGCCCGAAAAAGCCACGTTTCTATTTTACCAAAAATCACTCTCTAATACAAGGGTGATTTAGTGATTTAAAACAGGATATTTATGTAGAACACCCAAAACGCTTTGACACATTAATGTTTTAAAGGTATACTATGATTGAATCAATCGAAGGGAAATCTTACGTATTCCTCTCATGACTTGAGATCATGAGATCCCTGGGTCTGAGATTTTAAGGAAAAGGAGAATAAATATATGATCAAATTAACCAGAACCGCCGGTTTAAGGGGTACCTTGACAGTCCCCGGGGACAAATCCATCAGCCACAGGGCTGTCATGTTCGGAGCCCTGGCGGAGGGCGAGACCAGGATCAGGGGCTTCCTTAAAGGAGCAGACTGTCTTTCCACCATAAATTGTTTTCGCAGGATGGGAATTGAAATAGAAGAACTGACCGGGCCGGATAAAGAACCGGTCATCATCGTACATGGCAAAGGGCTCCACGGCCTTAAGGAACCGGCGGTGATACTGGATGTGGGCAACAGTGGAACCACCACCCGCCTGATCTCCGGCATCCTGGCCGGCCAGAATTTTACCAGTATACTGAGCGGGGACGCCTCCCTGAATTCCAGGCCCATGAAGAGGATCATGACTCCCCTCTCCCTGATGGGAGCGGAAATCAACAGCATCAAGGAGAACGGGTGCGCTCCCCTTCTGATCAAGGGCCATCCCCTGAAAGCAATCCACTACGACTCCCCGGTGGCTTCCGCCCAGGTAAAGTCCTGCATCCTCCTGGCAGGTTTATATGCCGATGGACAGACCAGCCTGACGGAGCCGGCCCTCTCCCGGGACCATACCGAGAAAATGCTCCGTTCTTTTGGCGCTGACGTCCGGTCTTCCGGCACCACCTGTACCATCACTCCACCTGATGCCTTAAAGGGACAGGAGATCAACGTGCCCGGAGACATTTCCTCAGCCGCCTACTTTATTGTGGCAGGCCTCATCACTCCGAATTCTGAAATTGAGATTAAAAACGTGGGGATCAACGAAACAAGGGCAGGCATCCTGAAAGTATGCCGGGCCATGGGAGGTGACATCACTTATAAGAACCTGCGGGAAGCCGGCGGAGAGCCGGTGGCTGACCTTATCATCCGTTCTTCCTTCCTCAAGGGAACAGTCATAGAAGGCGATATCATACCAACCCTAATCGACGAGCTCCCGGTCATTGCCCTGATGTCCTGTTTCGCCGAAGGAGAAACCGTGATAAAGGATGCCCATGAGCTGCGGGTAAAAGAATCAGACCGCATCGAGATCGTAAGCCGGAACCTTAAGGCCATGGGGGCCGATGTAATTCCCACAGAGGATGGTTTTATCATCAACAGCCGCCAGGATCCCGGTTACACTCCGGTGCTCCACGGAAACCGGATCGACTGTGCCGGAGACCACCGCATCGCCATGACCTTCGCCATCGCCGGGGTC
The DNA here is from genome assembly GCA_017433295.1 of Eubacterium sp. Classification (GTDB taxonomy): domain Bacteria; phylum Bacillota; class Clostridia; order Lachnospirales; family Lachnospiraceae; genus Anaerobutyricum. The sequence continues at coordinate 29,193 of JAFRHL010000034.1, read as the reverse complement.
AACGCAGATGAGGAAACTGTAATTACAGACAGCGACTGTGTGGAAGTATCCTACCCGGATTTCTTCAGGCAGCTGGAGAACCTGCATATTTTCTGAGCATATTATAGTATATTTCCCTCAAATCCCGGCAAACAGCCGGGATTTGAGGAATCATACAATCGAATTAGATCAATCGAATATTATTTCCCGCAGAGTTCTTCTGCCAGCGCCTCTATCTGGGCAGCGGTATCCTCGTTCATGGCGGAACGGATTGTTACCGTATTCTCTGCAATGGTGATATTTTTAGACTTCTCAAAGAGCTTGCCCATGATCCTGGCGGCTGCCGGAGCCCAGCTTCCGTTCTCCACAAAGGCGATGGTACGGTTCTGGTAGTTTCTCTCTGTCAGATGGGCAATGAATGTATTCATGTCCGGGAAGATGGTTCCGTTATAGGTCACGGATGCCAGGACCAGTCTGTCATAACGGAATGCGTCTTCCACAGCCTCTGCCATGTCGTCCCTGGCCAGGTCAAATACGGAAACCTTGGGGCAGCCCTTTTCTTTAAGCTTTTCAGCCAGAGCCTTTGCTGCATCCATGGTGTGGCCGTAGATGGAGGAAACGCAGATCACAACGCCTTCTCCCTCGGGACGGTAGGAGGACCAGGTGTCATAGAGATTAATATAATATGAAAGATTCTCGTTCAGGACCGGGCCGTGAAGGGGGCAGATGATGGCGATATCAAGGGCTGCCGCCTTTTTAAGCACCTTCTGGACCTGAATGCCGTATTTTCCTACAATACCCATGTAGTAGCGGCGTGCTTCGCAGGCCCAGTCTTCTTCCACATCCAGAGCTCCGAACTTGCCGAATCCGTCTGCCGAGAAGAGGACCTTGTCCTTGCTGTCATAGGTCATGATAACCTCCGGCCAGTGTACCAGAGGAGCTTCTATAATATTCAGGACATGGGATCCCAGTTCAATCTGCGCACCCTCCTTTACTACGATCTTCCGGTCAGCAAAGTCTGTGCCGAAGAACTGTTTCATCATTGTAAATGCCCTGGCGCTGGCAACCACACTGGCTTCAGGATACTTCTCCATAAACAGAGAAATATTTGCGGAGTGGTCGGGCTCCATATGCTGTACCACCAGATAATCCGGCTTACGTCCTGCCAACTCACCTTCAAGATTTGCAAGCCATTCCTCACCGAAATCCGCGTCAACGGAATCCATCACCGCGATCTTTTCATCCATGATCACATAGGAATTATAGGCCATGCCGTTGGGCACGATGTACTGTCCTTCAAAGAGATCCTTCTTGTGGTCATTTACGCCGATATATCTGATGTCATCTGTAATAAACATTTTGATTGTAATCCTTTCTATAATTAACTTTATACTATCAATTTTCCCCGGGCTGCCGGCCTGACGCCTGATCAGTCATCAAACTCCTGCCTGGTGGTGGTCTCCACCACTTCACTGCAGATTTTCGAAAAGCTGCTGTAGTCGATCCCCAGGGCTTCCGCCGTCTCTATATTGATGGTGGCAATGCCGTTTTCAAGGGTCTTGACCGGTATATTGGCAGGATCTTTTTTATTCACCAGTACCTCCACCGCCATATCGGCTGTGTCCTTTCCGGCTTCCCGGTAATTGACCCCGTAGCCGCAGAAGGCTCCGTTTAATGCAAAGGAATCTGCCCCGGCAAAATGGGGCACCCGGGCCTGTATGAATTTCTGGTAGAGTTCCAGTTCCGCTGACATGACGGTATTGTCCGTTGGGGTAAAGACTGCCTCCACCTTATTTGCCAGCAAAGTATCCGCTGCCTTTCCAATGGTCTCCGGGTCATGACCGGTTTCTTCCTCCCAGGCGATGCCCTTCTCATCTAAAATACTTTTGGCTGTCTTTATGGACAGGGTGGAAGCCTCCTGGTCAGTGTCATAGAGCAGGCCGACCTTTCGGATATCCGGCCGGGCTGCCAGCATCAAATTCATCACCGTTACCGTATCCAGGGCATCACTGACTCCCGTAATATTTCCGCCCGGAGACTCAAGGCTGGTCACCAGACCTGCTCCCACCGGGTCTGACACCGAGGAAAAGATCACAGGTGTCCCGCTTTCTTCCGTCACGGACTGCATTACCTGGGCCACCGGGGTGCTGATGGGAATGATCACGTCCACCTTCTCCGACGAAATCTCATCGGCGATCTGGTCGAGGGTGGATGGATCTGCCTGGCTGTTAAAGGTATAGCCGGCATAATCAAAGACTACTCCCAGTTCATCACTTTTTTTGTCCAGCTCCCCCTCAATATTAGAGATGATCTGATTGGAGGAGGCGTGATCATCGTATTGTACGATTGCCACTTTATAGGTCGTGACAGACTCCTTCTTATCTTTCTCCCTTTTTGGAGCGATCTGTTCAATGCGGTCAGACATGCCGCAGCCCGTTAAAGCCAACAGGAGCAAAAACGCCATATAAAGAGAACAGGTCTTTGGTAGTTTTCTGATTCTCATGGTTCTCATCCGGCATCAGTGGTGGAACAGACGGAGTCCGGTAAAGGACATCACCATGCCGTATTTATTGCAGGTTTCAATTACATTATCGTCCCTTATGGAACCGCCGGGCTGGGCAACGTATTTCACGCCGCTCTTGTGGGCCCTCTCGATATTGTCTCCAAAGGGGAAGAAAGCGTCAGAGCCTAATGCCACATCTGTAAGCTTGTCGAGCCACTGCCGTTTCTCTTCTCTGGTAAATACCTGCGGTTTTTCTGTAAAAATCTTCTCCCACTCGCCGTCTGCCAGTATATCCATGTATTCATCGCCCATGTAAACGTCAATGGCATTGTCCCTGTTGGCCCGGCCGATCTCGTCCTTAAACTTAAGACCCATGACCTGAGGTGACTGACGGAGCCACCAGTTGTCTGCTTTCTGTCCTGCCAGACGGGTACAGTGGATCCTGGACTGCTGTCCTGCACCGATGCCGATGGCCTGTCCATCCTTTACATAGCAGACAGAATTGGACTGGGTATATTTCAGGGTGATCATGGAGATAGCCAGGTCGATCTTTGCCTGGTCTGTCAGAGCCTTGTTATCAGTAACGATATTTGCGAAGAAATCATCGTTGATATTCAGTTCATTTCTTCCCTGTTCAAAGGTGATGCCGAATACCTGCTTCTTCTCGATTGGGTCCGGAACATAATCGGGATCAATCTGGATAACATTGTAATTGCCTTTCTTCTTGGACTTTAAGATCTCCAGAGCTTCCGGCTCGTATCCCGGGGCAATCACGCCGTCGGATACCTCCCTCTTGATCATGTTGGCAGTGGGCACATCGCAGACGTCAGACAGGGAGATAAAGTCTCCATAGGAGGACATGCGGTCGGCGCCTCTGGCTCTTGCATAGGCGCAGGCCAGGGGAGAAAGATCCTTAAGATCATCCACCCAGTAGATCTTCGCCAGAGTATCAGACAAGGGCAGTCCCACCGCAGCACCCGCCGGTGATACATGCTTAAAGGATGTGGCTGCCGGGAGGCCTGTGGCCTTTTTCAGTTCACTGACCAGCTGCCATCCGTTAAAAGCATCTAAAAAATTGATATAACCGGGTCTGCCGTTTAACACGGTGATAGGCAGTTCTCCCTCCTCCATGTAAATACGTGAAGGCTTCTGGTTGGGATTACAACCGTATTTCAGTTCAAGTTCTTTCATGATACTATCCTTTCTTTACTGATTTTTATTTCACTGATTCTTATTGATGATTTTTGATGTGTATTCTCCGGTGGAAATGTCAATATAACGGACAAAGAGGGAAACCTTATTATCTTCATTGAGGCTCTCCCAAAGCAGGTCAGCAAAAGTATCCATGTCATCCGGGATGTCCAGAAGCTTCGGCTCTCCTTCAAAGCTGGGCAGGGGATTGCCGTCATGAAGATACGTTGATATAAAATGTCCTTCTCCCGCCGGACAGTCATTATAGGCAAATGTGAAACGGTTACAGCTTGACGGGTCACCGTTGTTGCTCTTTAAGATAGACATGGCATAGCTGTATTTGCCTCCCTCCACATGCATAATGGCAGAAATACGGGGGGTGTAATTGGGTGCGTCCGGTTCAAACTCCCGGCTGCGAAGACTCTGCTCAAAGGTGAGCTGTCTGTCCATTCCTTCATAGATAGTGTCTGTCTGGTCGCCGTTGGTGACAATGGTCTTATTGCCCAGGACACGCACCGGCGCGTAAATGATCAGGCTGGGATCCTCCAGCTTAGAAGGATCAAATGCCTGGGTGCGGATACCTTCTCCATCCTCCACAAAGATACGGTTGCGGCTGTTGGAGCTTCGTCCCATGATAAAATATGCGGTAACGGCATGTTTTCCGTCCGCCGATCTTCCTGCAATAATACCTCTGCCGGGATATGAATTACTCTTCAGTTCCTGTTCAATAGAAATCTTCTGCATACATAATCCTCCTGAATATTTGCTTTGGTGTACACCAAGTATACAATGAACACCCGTGTCTGGTCAACGGTGGAAAAATCATTGGGACTCCATTTTGTCCCTGACCGTGATGAGTACCTGGGATGCCCTGTCATCCTCCATGCAGATCAGGATCACTTCAATCACTTCCCACTGTTCTTCCTCAGTATCCTTCCTGTACTCATACAGGTAACTGGCATGATCTGCATCCAGGTGGCTGCAGATATAGTCCGGGTCAAGAAGTTCCCTCAGTCTGGGACGATACTCCTCTTTCACATAGCGTCTGATATAATCCGCATTGATAGACTTAAAAGAACCGGTCTTGTCGTAATTATAATATACCAGATCGTCGCTCAGAAGATATTCATACTGATCGCTGACCAGGTCCAGATAGATCATCCTGGAATAGACATTCTTCACACTCTGGATGATCTGCTCACTCTTCCGGTCAGAACTGATCTTGCGGTCTACGCTGACCAGGACTCCGATGATCCTCTCGATCTGACCCTCATCATTGTAGGCTGCCGTCATATGATAATCGCACCAGATATATTCATCCCGGGCATTGAGCCACTGGATATTGGCTGTGGTCATGGCGGCCCCGGCCAGCATCTGCCGGTAGGCCTTGTTATACTGCTCAAGATGGGCCGGATGGATATGGGAAATAAAAGCATTCTTCTTTATCTTTCCCTTTTCGATACCGAACTCTCCATCTGAATCACCGTCCACCTGCATCTTGAATTCGTCCGGATGCTCCTCGGTAAACAGCTCCGGTATCATGGCAAAGAGCATCCTGTTCTTTTCTCTGGCCTTGTTCATCTTCCGCTTATAATGACCGCCGTCTATGCTGAAAAACCGCATGGCCAGCAGGGCGATCAGAATAGTGACTCCCGGCAGAACATAATTTGAATATTTAATCTCTTTAAAATCACACACTATCGTCCCTGCACTGGCAGCAATGATAAGCAGAAAGAAAAGATAAATAAAAAATCTGTTAAGCTTCCTTTGTTTCATGGTATCCTCCCGACATTATCCCCTCGGTATTAAATCCCGGACTCCCGGCTGTTTCTATTCTACCACAAAATGTAAAAATCGGATATAAAATAATATCATATCAGGGATAAAAAGGCCATTTTTTTGTAATATATAATCGTCTTTTTATCAGGAAAAGATAAAAAACTGTGGTATACTTAAAAAAGGTATATATCCCATGTCTGAGCGAGAAAGGAGTTCATACATATGATAGAGGTAGAAGTAAAATTACCCATATATCGCCGCTCCACCACGGAAAAAGCTCTCCGGGAGATGGGTTTTTCTCCTCTTGACCTGATCAGAGAATCGGATATTTATTTTACCAGTGATTTTCATGATTTTATGGTGAGAGATGAAGCCCTGAGAATCCGCAGCAGTGAGAATCTGACCCGTGGAACGTGTTCTTACGCCATTACTTATAAAGGACCAAAAATAGATTCTGTCTCCATGACAAGAAAGGAACTGGAAACAGGAATAGAGGACCCGGATATCGGCAGAAATATATTTATTGCCCTCGGATACAGAGAACTGACCCCGGTAAATAAGCTGCGTCAGTATTACCAGTTTAAGGACGTACATGCCTGTGTGGACCAGGTGGAAAAGCTGGGTTCATTTCTTGAGCTTGAGATCCTGGCTGAGAACGAGGATTCCCGGCCGGCGGCTTTAAAAAAATTCGAGACCATATTGGATGGCCTCGGTTATAGTCTGTCAGAAACAACCCGGTATTCATATCTGTACATGCTGCAGAGAAAAAATGGCTGGATGGGCTGAATAAGCCCTTCCGGCCATTTTTTATTTTCTTTAGATTAATCTGCTCATCAGAGGTTGGACCCCAGCATGGCTGCCTTAAAGAGAAGGGCCTCATCCTTTCCGGCCTCATCCGGTTTGCCAAGGCCCGGAGCCAGGAGCTCGGCCTTCTTTTCAAAGCCCAGAACGGCATTAATCTGATCAAATTCCATTCTCATGGCATCAAAGGCACTTTGATCCGGCGACATGGCCGCGGCGATCAGGACGGTTTCCTTTATGGTACATTTCTGTCTTGCCTTCTCACCAAAGAAGGGATAAAAGCGGTCAATGGCCTTCTTTATGTAGGATGTAAAACCTCCCCAGTAGACCGGAGAAACCAGGACCAGGGTGTCTGCCCAGCACATCAGATCAAACATCTTCTGTCCGTCATCCTTCAGTCCACACCGCCCCCGCTGGTGGCAGGAGCCGTCACCGTGACATCCGTCCATGTTCACCTGACAGGCGTCAAATACCTCCACCTCATGACCAGCTGCCAGGGCTCCGGCCACAAAGGCCTTGGCCAGGCTGTTGGTGTTTCCTTCCTTACGGAAGCTGCCTGTGATCACCAATACTTTTTTTGACATTTTTCTTCACCTTCTCTTTCTTATGATTTCAATCGGAACTGTGATCTGAAAACAGAACTGTTCCGTTGATTCCGGCCTTCAACAGGATCGCAGGAACGACCCCTCGCCGGGCTTGGCATCAGCCCTGCCGGACTTTGCCGCCATCAGCTTAAAGCTGCAGTAATGATTGCCATCTTATATACTTCCCCGGCAACGCAGCCACGGCTTAAATCATTGATGGGTGCGTTCATCCCCTGAAGGATGGGGCCGATGGCTTCATAGCCGCCCAGACGGGCCGCGATCTTATATCCGATATTACCGGCATTGATGTCCGGGAATACAAATACGTTGGCCTTACCTGCCACCTGGGATTTGGGACACTTGATTTTGGCTACGGCATCGGATACTGCCGCATCAAACTGGAGTTCTCCATCAATCTTCAGGAACGGAGCCAGTTCCTTGGCCCTGGCAGTGGCATTGGCCATCTTTGTCACGCTGTCTCCCTTTCCGGATCCGTAGGTGGAGTAGGACAGCATGGCCACTCTGGGGTCAAGGCCGAACACTTCCGCTGTTTTTGCACTTTCTACGGCGATCTCTGCCAGTTCCTCTTCATTGGGATCAATATTAATAGAACAGTCTGAAAACAGCTTGATATCGTCTCCCTTTATCATAACGAAACTGGAGCTTACGATCTTGTTCCCCGGTTTGGTCTTGATCAGCTGGAGGGCCGGACGTACTGTATCAGCCGTTGAGTAGGTGGCACCTCCCAGCAGGCAGTCGGCCTTACCCATCTTTACCAGCATGGTTCCGAAATAGTTGGCTCCTTCTAAGGCCTTGCGAACCTGCTCTTCTGTCATCTTGCCCTTTCTCAGCTCAACCATCTTCTCCACCATGGCGTCAATCTCGTCATAATTCATCGGATCGATGATTGTACATGCGGAAATATCACAGTGATACCTCTCAGCCGAAGATTTTACATCATATTCATTACCCAGAAGAATGACATCAAGAAGATGTGCTTTTGTCAGCCGCTCCGCCGACTCCTGGATCCTGTAATCATTTCCTTCGGTAAAAACAATTGTTCTTTTCTCTTTTCTGAGTTTCTTTTCAAATTTTGCCAGCATGATTCCCTCCAAAATTTCTCGTTGTGTTTATTATATTTCATCCGGTTTCCCGGAAAAGTTCAGATATCAATGGGCTTCCGGTACAGATACTCCACAGTATCCTCCGTGAATATCCCTTCTTTATAATGACCTTTACGAAGGACAGTCCACTCACCGTCCTCCTGCCCTTCCCCTGCCACCACGGCATAACCGTCATAGATGACACCGTCTTTAAATACAGCATCGCAAAGCAGGGTACCTTCTTTATCGTAAATCCTGTATTGCTCTCCCTTCCACTCAAAGGCCGGCTGTCCTGTGGCATACCGGTTCTTAAAGCCCGGACGGAACTTTCTTCCCGTCAGCCGGCGGAATAATTCCAGGGCGTCCCTGTTTAAAAAGGTATTGTAACGGAACTCTCCGAACTGGTCCTTATAGGCCGGATAAAAGGGAAGAAGCATGGAAACAAATGCCTGCTTAAGCCCGGCGGGGGCATTGATATTTGCCTCTTCTGTAAAGGGTTCCATCAGCCGGCGAAGGTTGGCGGGAAGCTCCTCTTTGATACGTTCCAGCGATTCGGCCGCTCCTTTTGTCATCCTGTCCGGGACCTCCACTGTCTCCCAGCTGTCGTCCCGGTCAGCCTGATACAGGACCTTCATCCACTGGTTCAGATATTGATACAGATCCTTCTTTGCCTGAAAATAAGCTTTCTTTTCATCGGCCGCTGCAACCTTCTCCGGATCCCTGGCCTGTCCTTTTTCAAAGCCCTCGGGCCGTACTCTTTCAGAAGCCTTTGATTGTTCTTTTTCAAAACCCTCAGGCTGTACACTTTCCGGAGCCTTCGATTGTTCTTTTTTTGCAGGCTCCACAAATTCAGCCCCTGTAAGGGGTTCAGTTCTGCTTTTCATCTGAACGGGTTCAACATCCAGCTCCCTGATCTTTTTGCCCTTGTCTTCCTCCTTCTTAAAAAGTGACGAAAAAAGTAATCCGATTCCCATAATTCTCTCTCCTATATTTTTACTGTTTTATTTTAAATGTATTTTATTAAAACTTCAATTAGTTTCTCTTTGGCCCTCAGACTATATTCTATAAGGATTCTTATTCCCAGGAAGCATCATCCTCATCCGGAATATCTTCATCCGGAATATCCACTTCTTTCATATCTGTATCCAGAGTGATCTTCTCAAAGCTCTCCTGGCCCGGAATCTGACTGGAAGCCGGCATCAATCCACTCTCGATGATATTCCTGACCCTCTGCATCCTCTGGTCCAGATTGGCGCTTAATAAAGCACATTCCAGTAATTCATTTTCGATCTTTTTCTCCACTTCCGGATCAATATTCTTCTTATATCTCATCTTATGATCCAGATTGGCCCAGAACTCCATGGCGATGGTCCGAAGCTGCACCTCCACCTTCATGACTCTCTTTTCAGCAGCCAGAAAAATAGGGATCTCTATGATCATATGAAGGCTTCTGTAGCCGTTATCCTTGGGATCAGAAATATAATCCTTGATCTGCAGGATCCTGATGTCATCCTGGTTTCTAAGGCAGTTGGCCACGAAGTAAACGTCATCCACAAAGGAACATACCGCTCTGATTCCGGCAATGTCAAATACATTTTCCTCCATGGACTCCAGAGTCAGGGGAAATCCCCGCCGCCGCATCTTTTCTATAATACTCCTGGGATCCTTCAGCCTGGTCTGAATGGTGCTGATGGGATTACGCTCATGTCTCAACGAGAACTCTTCATTCAATACCCTGAACTTTGTCTCGGTTTCCATCAGGGCACATTGGTAATAGCACAGCATCCTCTTGATCTTCCGCTCTGTCTTCTTCATTTCTTCCGTGGAGAACAGACCGGCTCCCATCATCTCAAGCAGCTGGTTGGCTATTTTGCTCTCGTCATATTTATAATTGATACTGTTCTTCATAAATATGCTCCTCATTCCAGAATATCCCGATTGTGGATATTCATTATCATCTTAGCATATTCTACGATATTTTTCAGCTGTTTTATAGAAAAATACTTCCAAAAAAGTATCCTTTATTATTAAAATGTGGTATTTTCTTTCCTTGCCATTCGGGCTTTCTTCTCTTATAATGTTAAAGGATATCAAAATCAGACGGGAGAATACTATGAGTATAACAAACATGGGACAAAAACAGTTTACACAGACCAGGCCTGATAACAGTATCAGCCTTGATATAAGCTCAGTTACAAATCTTCAGATCGGATACCAGGCGGAATCGATCTTCCTTAAGGCCTCACAAGACGAGCAGCTTGTGATAAAGGAGTACATAAACGGTCTGTCGGGAACGGAGTACTATGCCAAAATTGCGGCCAACCGCTTCAAGACGACCATCCGCTACGGCCGAAGGGAGGAAGTGAACCAGAATACTTTTGTGGAAGTATTTCTTCCGGTTTCATGGCACGGCCAGCTCCAGCTGTCCAGCCTCTACGGCGATGTAAGCACCGAGGAAGACTGGTCACTGGACAGACTGGAGATCCAGGCAAATGAAGGTTCGGTTTCCCTCAAATCCGTTGAGGCTCCCCGGATCCGCATCGTGACCGCCGTCAGTCCGGTCCTTTTAGAGCGGGCTGTGGGCTTTGTGGACATCCACACCGTCTCCGGAACCATATGCGCCAAATCAATTCATGGCGGCGCAAAGCTTGCCACATCAGACGCCCCCATCTTTGCTTCCTTTGAGGCACTGAATAATATTATCGAATGTACTACTTTAAACGGGGTCACCAGCCTTATCCTTCCAAAGACCACCGGAATCAAGGTGGACGGGGTCAGCAAGCGGGGACAGATCCGCAGTGAGATCGAGGGACTTGAAATACGGATTAAACCCGGTAATGTCTCCTGCATATCCGGGATTCTGGGCGAAAAGCCCTATCAGAATGTGAAGCTTTCATCCATTAACGGGGATATTATCCTGAAGTAAACTGTAAAGGGGCTGTCGCATATTGCGATGCCCCTTTTGTAATTACCATTCATATGTATACAAAGACTTGTTAAAAACATAGATCCTGTTAAAGCCGAAATTGGGGAAGCAAAGGGTTGTTCTTTTTTCCATACTTTCCTCCCACAACGAGAAAGCTACTTTCAGCGAACTGTTTGCTGCCCCCTGATAAGCCCCGTTTTTAATCTTTTTTGCTGCTGATGTTTTGTTCTTGCGGGAGAACTTAATGTTAGTTGTCCGATTATTATAGGTCTTTCTCTTAAGAATTGCCTTACCGGAAATCTTTCCTGTCTTCCCGGAAGCCCGGACAGTCTCATTGAAATAAACTGTATAGCTGGCCTTCTTTTTTGAGACCGGCATATACATCTTTATACTGGTCTGGGATCTTCCATTTGTATAGGTGCAATAGAACAGAAATCTCTTATATTTCTTCTGATATGCAATCTTTGACATATATTTATCCGAACCATACCGACGAAAGTTGGCAATCGGACCATATACCTGAATATCACTCCTTAAAGACGCCATGATCTCCGGTTCCTTTGCATTGGTCTGCACCGATAAAAGCAGGGGAACAGTCAGGAAAAAGATAATTAATAGTAGGTGGTTTCTTTTCTTCATGGCAATCTCCTTTCCAAAACAGTCATTTTATATCAGCGGGACCGGATACAGCGAAGGTATCCAGCCATTTTTACTGATTAGAAAGTCTGCTCAGATATTCCCGGAGCTTCTCCTTTTCTTTTACCGTCAGCACATCAAAAAAGGATTCTCCCGCTCCGCCGACAAATAACTTGTTGCTGCATGCCCTCAGCAGGGTCCCCAGACTCTCCCCGGCCTTATTATCTGTCTGATCATCCTCCTTGAGAAGTCCCATAAGCTTAAGGCCCTTGGCACATTGCATGGCAGTGATTGGACAACGGTTGGCACATCCATTACAATACTTTGTTAATACTTTTGCACTCTGATCCATAATTACCTCCTTTTCATTGCTTCTTTACCCTTCTGAAGTCGGCGCCAGTCCCAGCTCTTCTGCGTGCTCCTTCATGCCTTCGATGACGATGGCCGCCACTTCCTTTACATCCATGTCCAGCATCCCGCAGCCTTTTTTGATAAGATCCCGGTCACATTTGGCCGCAAATCTTTTATCCTTAAACTTTTTCATAAAGCTCTTTACCCCCAGGTCGGTGATCCCGTTGGGACGCATCCTGGCGCAGGCCTGTACGATCCCGGTCAGTTCATCCACCGTAAACAAGCTTTTTTCCATATTTGTCTCCGGCTTCACATCGGTGCATATCCCATAACCGTGGGAAAGGATAGCCCGGATCTCTTCCTCCTCCAGGCCGGCTTCCCTTAAAGGTTCCTCCGTATGGGCAAGATGTTCCTCCGGGTACTTCTCATAATCATAGTCATGGAGCATGCCGATAGCCTTCCAGTGCTCCTCATCCTCGCCAAAATGCCTGGCCATGGCGCCCATGGCATAACAGACGTTCCTGGCGTGAAGGATAAGACCTTCTTCCGTAACCATGGTATTATTCAGCTCTGTTGCTCTTTCTAATGTTAACATATCCTTTCACCTCACAAATTAATCTCGGACGCAAAGCTGCGCATAAGGCAGGGCCTCAAAGGCAGCCACATGATTCCTGAGTCTGAGATTCATCTTTTACTGATTTTAAGTATAACCGAAATAACATGTTCTTTCAACATTATCTTGCATTTGACCTGGTGAAAGAGTATGATGGGTGAGTATATGAAATCAGATAATTGCTGAAGGAGTTGTTATGAGTAAAAGAGAGAATTTTCAATCAAGACTTGGATTTCTTCTTGTCAGCGCCGGCTGTGCCATTGGAATAGGAAATGTGTGGCGATTTCCTTTTGTCACCGGTGAAAACGGAGGCGGTATATTTGTCCTGTTTTACCTGCTCTTCCTTATTTGTATGGGAATACCTGTACTTACCATGGAGCTTGCCATCGGGCGGGCCGGAAAATCAAGTGCCGTCCCTGCCTACAAAGCCCTGGAAAAGCCCGGGCACAAATGGCATATCCACGGCTGGATCTGCCTGATAGGATGCTATGTGCTGATGATGTATTATACCACCGTCTCCGGCTGGATGATCAGTTATTTTTTCAAGTTTGCCACAGGAACCTTCCGGTCCGGCATGGAAAGCGATGCCATATCCGGTGTTTACGAAAGTCTTCTGGCAAATCCGGCGGAAATGATGTTCTGGATGATACTCACAGTGGTGGCAGGCTTTGCTATCAACAGCTTTGGCCTGCAGAACGGTCTGGAGAAGATCACAAAGATCATGATGGCTGCCCTCCTTTCCCTGATCCTCATTCTGGCCGCCCACAGTTTACTATTAAGTGGTGCCGGAGAAGGCCTGCGTTTTTATCTGTATCCTGATATTGCAAAGGCAAGGGAGATCGGTATAAGGACTGTCATTATTTCAGCAATGAACCAGGCTTTTTTTACCTTAAGCCTGGGCATCGGATCTATGGAAATATTTGGCAGTTATATTGAAAAGGATCACTCCCTGACCGGTGAATCCATGCGGATTGCAGGACTGGATACCTTTGTGGCCCTGATGGCCGGAATCATTATCTTTCCCGCCTGCTTTTCCTATGGGATCCGTCCCGATGCAGGACCTGCCCTTATCTTTGTGACACTGCCCAATGTATTTGTTAATATGCCCGGCGGCAGGATCTGGGGTGCCCTCTTCTTTCTGTTTATGACCTTTGCCAGTTTTTCCACAGTTATAGCCGTTTTTGAAAATCTGATGGCCGGCTGGATCGATAATTTCGGGTGGAGCAGAAAGAAATCCGCCATTATCAGCTGCCTGATCGTCCTGGTGACCAGCATTCCCTGCGTTCTGGGTTATAATATTTTAAGCCATGTCCACCTTATCGGCGGACGGGATATCCTGGACAGCGAGGACTTTATCGTCAGCAACCTGCTTCTTCCTCTGGGTTCCCTGATCTTTCTTTTATTCTGTGTGACAAAGGCCGGGTGGGGATTTGACAATTATCTTGATGAAGTGAATACGGGATCAGGCATGAAAATGCCTAAGGCGCTGAAATGGTATCTGAGAATCGTACTTCCTCTCCTGATCCTCATCATCCTGGTGCAGGGACTGATATGATGTTATCCACGGACCATATTTTGCTCTGTAAGATAGTGCCGGCCAAATCATGCCGGTGAAAAGATTTTTAACTCCAGTCACATTTTAAACTCATTTTTTCCACGTTTTCTTCACTTTTTTCTGGCAGAATGAAGCACATCACTTAACAATCATTCAGATTATTAAAGGAGGAACTAATTATGTGGAAACAGTTTAAAAAAGAAATAATTGTTGGAGGAATCATGATCGGGATGCTGTCCTTCGCCCTTGGCTGCGTATTCAGTGATTCCACTCTGGCCGGCAATGTTAACGCCGGCAAAAGAATTGAACAAAAAGCAGACAATGGAATGCCACCGGATCAGTCCGGTCCCGGAAACGGACAATGTCCTGGAAATGGACAGGGCCCGGGAAATGGACAGGATGGATCCGGATCCCAGGGACAGCCTGATGGCAAGGGACCCCAGGGTGGCTTCAGAGGCCGCGGTCCTCGAGGCGGATTCCCCGGTGGTTCGAACGGACAGTCTGATGGCAATCAGAACCAGACTCCCGGCCAGCAGCAGGACGATTCCGGCAAGAACCAGAACCCGGGTCAGCAGCAGGATGATTCTACTCAAGAAGGAACAACAGAGAAACAAAACAATACAACTCAGAAGAAAGTTTGATGGCCAAGCGGCGGAAAGGGTAAAAGCATCAACTTTCCAAAATATTTGGTGAAATAGAGAACGGAGCAATATATAAAAATGCTCCGTTCTTTTATGTTTTGCCCGGCGGCGCCGGAAGAGCTATTTGCCAGCTGGAATTTACAGAAGATGTGCCCTGAGTTCTTCTCCTGACAGGGGGCTTAAATATGCCGGAGCAATATCAAATACGGTCTTACATCCCCTTTGTCCTTCCGCATAAAGGCGGTTTATGGCTCTGGCGTAGGCCAGGAGAACAGAGGAGGTAAACTCCGGATTGGAGTCCAGCTTCAGGGAATACTCAATGACATGCTTATGTTCTTTATTCAGTCCGGTCACGCCTGTTCTGAAAACGAATCCGCCATGGGGGATCCCGCTGTGATTCTTCTTCAGTTCTTCTTCCGTGATGAAATGCACTGTGGTGTCATAATCGGAGAAATAATTGGGCATATTCTTGATTGTCTCTTCAATGCGGGCCAGGTCCGCCCCTTCTTCCGGAACCACAAAGCACTCTCTGGTGTGTTTCTGTCTGGTGGTAAGATCCGGATTGCTGCCGCTTCTTACGGCTTCCAGGGCAGATTCCACCGGAATGGTGTACTGCTTACCGTCCTTCACACCTTCTACCCGGCGAATGGCATCGGAATGTCCCTGGCTGACGCCCTTCCCCCAGAAAGTATAATCGTTACCTTCAGGAAGGATGGCATTGGCATAGAGCCGGTTTAATGAGAACATGCCCGGATCCCAGCCGCAGGAGATCAGAGCCACATGGCCGCTCTCTTTCGCCGCTGCATCCACATTGGCAAAGTGCTGAGGGATATTGGCGTGGGTATCAAAGCTGTCGATGACATTGAAATACTTAACGTATTCCGGGGTCTGGACCGGGAGATCGGTGGCGCTTCCGCCGCAGATGACCAGCACATCGATTTCATCCTTCATTTCCTTCGCTTTATCAACATGGTAAACCGGAACGCCTTCAGTGGCCAGCTTTACCCTTGCGGGATCTCTTCTGGTAAATACTGCTGCAAGCTCCATATCGTCATTCTGGCGGATGCCTGCCTCAATACCACGTCCCAGATTACCATAACCTAAAATACCAATTCTCATGATTCAAATAATCCTTTCTTTAAAGGTTTCTAAACCGGCTTAAAAAGTCTTTTGTCTTTTCCTTCTGTGGATGCCCGAAAATATCTTCGCTGCTTCCTTCCTCTTCGATGACCCCATCGGCCATGAATACCACATGACTGGAAACATCCCTGGCAAAGGCCATCTCGTGGGTCACAATGAGCATGGTCATTCCTTCTTCGGCCAAAGCAGTAATAACATTTAAAACCTCTCCGACCATCTGGGGGTCAAGAGCGGAAGTGGGTTCATCAAAGAGCAGAATCTCAGGTTCCATGGCCAGGGCTCTGGCGATGGCCACCCTCTGCTGCTGGCCGCCGGAAAGCTGCCGGGGCTTGGCATTGATGAACTGATCCATGTCTACCTTGGTGAGAAATGTCATGGCCAGCTCTCTGGCTTTCTCCTTTTTTGTTCCCTTGACCTTTATGGGACCCACCATACAGTTCTCAAGAACCGTCATATTCTGAAAAAGGTTAAAGCTCTGAAAAACCATACCCACCTTTTCCCGGTAGGAATAGATATTCATCTTGGCGTCGGTGATATCCTCTCCATGGTAGAGAATACTGCCGCTGGTGGGAGTCTCAAGAAGATTCACGCAGCGCAGCAGTGTGGACTTGCCGGAACCCGAAGCACCGATAATGGATATCACATCACCCTTATCTACACTGAAATGGATATCTTTAAGTACTTCATGATTTCCAAAGCTTTTCACGAGATGGGTAATCTCTAAAATGCGTTTTTTCTCACTCATCTTACAGCACTCCTTCCCGCGTCATGCATCTGGTTTCCGATATCCATTTTATCCACCAGCTCATAATTATCATTGCCGTCCAGATAACGCTCCCACAAATTGAGAAGTCTGGATGAAACCAGGGTCATGGTCAGATAGATGGTCATAACGATGGTGGCCGACTCAAAATAAGTGTAATATGCGCCTGCCACACTTTTATGTACGAAGAACAGGTCCACGATACTGATAATGGAAAGGACAGATGTGTCCTTAATATTGATAATGAAGTTATTCCCGATCTGAGGAATAATATTCCTGAATGCCTGGGGCAGGATCACATTGACCATAGCCTGGAAATGAGTCATGCCGATGGCCTTGGACCCTTCCATCTGGCCGGGATCTACGGAAATGATTCCGCCTCTTACAGACTCTGCCATATAGGCGCCTGTGTTGATGGATACAACCAGAAAGGCAGACTGCCACATGCCCAGATGAATATCAAACAACTGTGCCGCGCCGTAGTAGATAAATACCGCCTGAACGATCATGGGCGTTCCGCGGAACAGCTCAACATAAGCCTTAAGAAAGACCTTTGACAGCTGAATCAAAATACGCTTTGGCTTGCTGTCCCTTTTGGGATCCAGGGGAATCGTCTGGACGATTCCCACTGCAAAACCGATCAGGCAGCCGATAAAGGTAGAAACCAGCGCAATGATCAGAGTAGTTCCGGCTCCTTTAAGATAGGACGACCCATATTGCTGTAAAAGATATATGATTCTCTGCCAGAAATTCATTTCTGATATAGATGGCATAAGCTGTTATCCCTTCTGATTTACTGGGCTAAAGGCTGAACCTTGATAGCCTCATTCATCATGTTATTGTAATCATCCGCTGTCATCTTGCTCAATACAGAATTAATCTGGTCTACCAGCTCTTTATTTCCTTTTCTTACAGAAATACCGATGTTGATATCTTCATCGGATACCTGGAAATTATCATCTGTTCCGTTAAAGTCAAGGAGCTTGAAATCAGGATTCGTAACCAGGGCGCCCTGTGCTGTGGGCATATCGGTAACAATAAGGTCAACCTCACCGCTCTTTAAAGAATTGATCATAGCCGTAGCATCCTCCTTGCCGGCCAGAATATTCTTTTTGTCTGTCTTGATCTGGGGAAGACATTTATCATACCATACCGTAGACAGCTGGGAAGTACATTTTGCTCCTTCAAGGTCAGACAGACCCTTTGCGTCGGCATACTTGCCGTCATTCTTTACCAGTGTGACAATAGAGGCATAATAGTAGGGCTCTGAAAAGTCAACCATCTCCAGTCTCTCCGAAGTGATGGACTGACCCGCGATAACACAGTCGATGGTTCCTGACTGAACTGCCGGGATCAGGGAGTTCCAGTCGGACTTGATGATCTCAAGATCATAGCCCAGCTCCTCGGCGATCTTCTTGGCCATCATAACGTCGTATCCGTATGCATAGTCAGAACTGTCCTTGATCTGAACAGCGCCGTTGGCATCATCCGGCTGAGTCCAGTTATAAGGTGCATAAGCACACTCCATGGCAACCTTTAAGGTCTTGCCGTCGCTGGTGGCCTGTCCGCCCGCCTCTGTGGACTTCTCGGCAGAACCCGAACCGCCGCCGCATGCAGCCAGCGCCAGAACCATTGCTGCAGTCATTAACATACATAATAATTTCTTTTTCATTAATAAATCTCCTCTCTAAAAAAGAATATCTTTCAGGACCCGCTCAGGGGCCTCCTGCCATCAGGCAATCGTACAGTAGCTATCATATCACAAAACTCAAAAGAAGACTAGAAAAAAATGAAATTTTTAACCCCCATTACTGCAAAATAATTAAGCCAACCTTTCTAAATCATTACATCCCTCTATTTCAGCTTGCATTTCAATTTATCTGTGCTATACTTTGGCTATTTTATTAAGAAAACAAGATTAAGGAGATATATTTCAGATGACACGAGAAGGATACATAGAACATTACTTTGATTTCAGCAACAGCGGAAGATTTTTTCTTGTGGCCTTTGGAGGTCTTTTCCTGACCCTGGCCATCATATTGATTACTTCAATTATTAAAGACCGGGCTGAAGAAGGGCTTCCCCATGCCCACCTGTTTATAGAAAGCTTTTATGAGATGGTTTTTTCCAGCACATCCATCCTTTTTTTCCTTTCATTATATTATATGGCGGACTCAAGGATCCAGAGCATCATGCCCTACTGGGAAAAATACCACGATGTGTTCCTTCTGGCATTTATCATTGCCTCTGTCTTCATGACCAACTGGCTGGACAGATTCCTGGTGAAGCTCTCTTCCCTGGACGATTCACGCAAGGCCTCCATCCGTCTTGTCAGTTCCTTCTATATAATACTGATCCTGTTATATATCCGGTTCATCTATGAGAATACGAATTATAACACTCTGATCATTTATTTTATTACACTGGCCCTGGGACGTTTTGTTTATTTTGATTTTACCTGGAGCGAATTCGGCAGTATGGTGGAGGGGGTTATCCGTCATCTACCCTTACTGGCCATCATCATCGTCTATTCCGGCATCGTCTGCTGGTACGGATTCAAAGTGCAGTTTCTGCTGAAATCCACCGGTGTGATCGTCTGTACTTTGATTGCCCACCTCTTCATGGATCTGGCTATCTTTGTGGTACATCATACACGGGTACTTAAGCTGGTGACCGGGAAATGTGTGGTTCGTAAAATTCCGGATGTGAGCAGATATATTTGCAAGTTAATTCTTTCCAGATGCTTACCAAAATGAAAAAACTGCCGCACCGCAGCTTACGGGAACTGTTATTGTTCTCCGTAAACCATCGGTACGGCAGTCTGTTCATCATTTGTCATCCAGGGGTCCCATTGAGAAACCCTCGAAGATTACCCTTCGATGTCAGCGTTCATGAAGTACCAGTATCCATAAGCGGAATGCCAGATACCGCTTACATTTGTCTTCTGCAGCCAGAAGTCATTGTAGTATGCCAGCGGGATACAGGCGGCATCTTCCATCATAACATCCTCTGCTTTATGAAGGGCAGCGGAACGAACGGCAGGATCCATTGTGGATCTGGACTCGTCCATGGCCTTATCATAGGCTTCACTGACGTACTTACCGTCGTTGTTACCATTGCTGGAATAGAAGATGTCAAGCTGGTTGGAAGGATCGGAGTAATCAGCTGCCCAGCCATTTCGGGCTGCCTCATACTGGCCGTCACGACGAAGAGGAGTAAAGGAACCCCACTCAACGATCTTAACTTCCATCTGAATGCCCAGCTGCTCTCCCCATACCTGCTGCAGGTACTCGGCCACAGCTTTGTGATAACCGGTATCGTTGGTGTTGTATGTGAATTTCGGGAAGCCCTTTCCATCAGGATATCCGGCCTCGGCAAGAAGCTTCTTGGCTTCTGCCAGGTTGGCTTCATAATTCTCTACGTCAATGTATGGTTTTCCACCATTGGAGTTATCCATAAACTCACCACCGACAGGATCGATCCAGCCGGGTCCGATAAAGTTAGGAGCAGCTGTATAGGTGCCCTGCATGATGGTCTCGGCAACATACTTACGGTCGATGGCCAGACTCAGTGCCTTACGGACTTTCGGATCCTTGAACATATCCTTCTGGCAGTTCAGGTTCAGATAATAGGTTCCCATGAGGGTATCAACATGATACTCTTCGTTGCCCTCAAGGCTGGGGATCTCTTCTGTGGGAACATCTTTGATGAAGGATAACTCATCTGTCTGATAAGCGCTGTAGGCAGCATTGGAATCCTCGATCAGAGCGAAGGTCAGCTTGTCGAGCTTGATTGCGTCAGCATTCCAGTAATTGGGGTTCTTGCTGAATGTGATATGGGAACCCTGCTCCCAATCTGTCATGTAGAATGGTCCGTTGCTCACATAGGACTCAGGGGCTGTAGCCCATGCATCACCGTTGGCCTCGATGGTGGCCTTCTGAACCGGGCTTAAGGTAGCAAATGCGGCAAGGCTTCCAAAATATGGACAGGGAGCACTCAGCTCAACTTCCAGGGTAGATGCATCCGGTGCGGATACAGCCAGAGCATCCAGATTTCCGCCGGCAGCTTCTTCATATCCCTTGACCATGCCAAGTACTGTCTCAGCATAAGGAGCGGCTACTGCCGGATCGCAGACACGTTTCCAGCTGTATACGAAATCCTCTGCGGTAAGGTCTGTACCGTCAGACCATTTCAGGCCGTCTCTTAAGTGGAAGGTCCATTTAAGACCATCTTCCGATGTCTCCCATGTTTCGGCAGAACCGGGCTGAAGAGTTCCGTCCTGACCAACTGTCAGCAGACACTCAAATGCATGAAGAATCATGTTGCCGCCGTCAACAGCACTGTTAAGTGCCGGGTCAATGGTCTCCGGGTTCGGGCCGATCTGAACCTTGAGTTCCTTCTCGCCGCCCTGGGAACCGGTGCTGTCCTCAGACTTCTGAGAACTGCTGCAAGCAGCCAGGCTGATCACCAGTACTGCTGCCAAAACAAGTGCCAATAGTTTTTTTCTCATTTTTCTCCTCCTTTAAAAATGATAAAATGATTTGCGGTACAGGATACCTGTACCATTTATAAGAACCAAGCAGTCTCCATTGAAGAATCACCTGAGGCGATTCCCATTGAATCATAAGATTGACCGGATGGTACTTAACAGAGAATTAATTACATTTATCCAGGTTATGGCAGGCAGCAAAGTGGCCCGGCTTCACCTCTTTAAACTCCGGCACCTCCTGAGCACACTGCTCGGTGGCGTAGGGACATCTGGTCCTGAAACGGCAGCCTGAAGGCGGGTTTAATGGACTGGGCACATCCCCCTCAAGAACGATACGTTTGTTCTTCCTGGCCTGTATGGGATCCGCGATGGGGATCGCGGAGATCAGACTCTGGGTGTAGGGGTGCATGCTGTGCATGGTCAGCTCATAGCTGTCTGCCAGCTCCACCAGCTTGCCCAGGTACATAACACCGATCCGGTTTGATATATGCTTTACCACAGAAAGGTCATGGGCAATAAACAGGTAGGTCAGGCCCATACTCTCCTGGAGATCTTCAAACATATTGATGACCTGGGCCTGGATGGATACGTCCAGGGCAGATATGGGCTCATCACAGACGATAAACTCGGGATGAACGGCCAGAGCCCTGGCAATTCCCACACGCTGGCGCTGTCCTCCGGAAAACTCATGGGGATAACGGTTGGCATGTTCGGAATTCAGACCAACCTTCTCCAGAAGGCTGATGATCCTGTCATATCTATCCTTCTTGGTCTCTGCCAGCTTGTGGATGTCAATGGGTTCCCCCACGATGTCTCCCACCGTCATACGGGGATCCAGGCTGGCATAGGGATCCTGGAACACGATCTGCATTTTCTTGCGGTAAGGCATCATGTTTTCCGCAATCTTCTTCTGCTTATCAAAAATCACCTTGCCGTCATAAATGATCGTGCCGTCTGTCGGTTCATAAAGACGAAGCAGGGTCCGGCCTGTGGTGGTCTTGCCGCAGCCTGACTCTCCCACGAGGCCCAATGTCTCGCCACGATAAATGTAGAAATTTACATCATCCACCGCCTGCACGTATTTCTTGTTCTTTCCAAAGCCGCCGGCCGGGAAATACTGTTGTAAATGTTGTACTTCAACTAATCGATCACTGCTCATTTTCCTGCCTCCCTTTCCATCTCTTCCTTCTGGTTCATCCAGCACTGGGTATAATGTATATCCGTGATGTGGGTCACAGGAGGCCTCTCTCTGAGACAGATCTTCATACAGGCATCACACCTGGGTGCGAAGGGACAGCCCTTCGGAGGATTGAGCATATCCACGGGTGTTCCCTCGATGGGAACCAGACGCTCATGTTCTTTGGCGTCAAGTCTTGGGATACTCCGGATCAGTCCCTTGGTATATTCATGCTTCGGGTGGTAGAAGATATCATCCGTGGTACCGTACTCAATGATATGACCGGCATACATGACAGCAATCTTCTCACACATATTGGCAACAATGCCAAGGTCATGAGTGATCATGATGATGGCCATGCCAAGCTTATTTTTCAGTTCAATGATCAGCTCCAGTATCTGTGCCTGAATAGTCACATCCAGAGCTGTGGTAGGCTCGTCCGCAATCAGCAGCCTGGGCTCACAGGCCAGGGCCATGGCGATCATGACTCTCTGGCGCATTCCGCCGGAAAGCTCATGGGGATACTGCTTTAACCGCTTCTCGGGCTCATTGATCCCGACCAGCTCGAGAAGCTCTCTGGCCCTGTCGTGAGCCTCGGCTTTATTCTTCCCCGTGTGGAGGAGGATGGCTTCCATAATCTGGTTGCCTATGGTATAAACCGGATTCAGACTGGTCATGGGATCCTGGAAAATAATGGATACTTCATTTCCCCGGATCTTCCGGAATTCTGCTTCTGTCAGATCGTTGATCCGGTGTCCGTTAAAATCAATGGTTCCTCCGATCAGTTTGCCGGGATAGGCGGTCAGTCCCATCAGGCTGTAGGCTGTCACTGACTTGCCCGAACCGGACTCTCCAACTATGCCCAGAACCTCACCCGGTTTGATCTTAAAGGAAACATCATTCAGTGCTTTTACCTCGCCTGCCGGTGTAAAGAAGGAAAGGCGCTCATGCTGTATGTCAACAAGATATTCACTCATAACTATCTCCTTTCTCTCTTTAGTTCTTCAGCTTGGGATCAAATGCGTCTCTTAAACCGTCACCCAGAAGGTTGAAGCTTAAGATGATCAGACTGATCACAAATGCAGGGATAAACAGCTGGTGGGGGTTGGTATTCAGTCCGTTGATGGCATCGCTGGCAAGACTGCCCAGTGACGGCATGGGAACCGCAACACCGAGACCCAGGAAGCTTAAGAAACTCTCTGTAAATATTGAAGATGGAATCTGCAGGGTCGTCGTAACGATCAGAGTACCGATACAGTTGGTCAGAAGGTGTTTTTTAATGATACGGCCGCTGCCCGCACCCAGGGCCCGGGCTGCCGTGACATACTCACTCTCCTTTAAAGTCAGGATCTGGCTTCGCACCATGCGGGCCATACCTACCCAGTAAAGAAGGGCAAACACAACGAAGATACTGATCATATTCTCTCCGACCACATTTACCCAGCCCATGCCCGGCGCGGCAGCCAGCTTTTCCAGGGGGGCCTTCAGGGCAAAGGACAAGAGAACGATCAGGAGAACATCCGGGATCGTATAGATAATATCCACGATACGCATCATGATCAGGTCCGCCCAGCCTCCCACAAAGGCGGCAACAGACCCGTAAATGGAGCCGATCACCAGGATGATGGCAGCGGCGATCAGACCGACCAGAAGAGAAATCCTGGTTCCCATCATGACACGGATGGCGTAATCACGGCCCATCTTGTCAGTTCCCAGGAAATGCGGAAAGACCTTCTCCCCCGCAGCCATCCTTGCCTGCTCATCCACTGAGTATGTCATAGGTTTCAGATTATTGGCGCCGATGATCTGGTCCTTATAAGTGTAAGGATAAAAGCTCGGCACGATAAAAGCAAAGACCATGATCACCAGAATAACGACGATACAGACCATTGCAACTTTATTCTTCTTAAGTCTCCGGAAGCCGTCCTTCCAGAAGCTGACGCTGTCCCGCATGATAACCAGACTTTCCTTCTCATCCCTGGAAGCCGGGAGAAAATCTTCCGGATTCAGGTTAAGCTGGAAGCTGAGCGGATTCTTTTTTGTTTCCATGTTTTTTCTCCTGCATTTCTATTTCAATTTGATTCTCGGGTCTACAATCGTATATACAATATCTACAACAACGTTCATGATGATCATGAAGGTGGCCAGGAAAATGGTGGTACCCATGATCATAGTGTAATCACGCCCGTTGATGGCCTTGATAAACTCGCCGCCCAGGCCGGGGATGGTGAAGATCTTCTCCACAACGAAGCTTCCCGTCAGCGTGTAGGCGATCATGGGCCCGAGGTAGGTGATCACAGGAAGGATGGCATTACGGAGGGCATGTTTAAAGAGGGCAACCTTCTGGGAAACACCCTTGGCCCTGGCCGTCCTCATATAATCCTGTCCCAGCACATCCAGCATGGAGGACCGCATCAGCCGCATGATATAGGATGTGGGGTAGGCAGACAAGGCGAAGACCGGCATAATATAGTTCTTCCAGCTGGTCAGGCCCAGGGTAGGCAGGATCTTCAGCTTTACACCCAGAGCATACATCAGCAAAGTACAGATGACGAAGCTGGGCACGGCAATGCCGCAGGTGGCGATCACCGAAAACAGGCTGTCCACCCATGTGCCTCTTTTGTAAGCTGTAAGAACTCCCAGGGGAACACCCAGACATAATGAAACCAGCACCGCAATACCGCCTACTCTGGCGGATACGGGAAATTTGGCTGAAATGATATCCATGACGGTCCGGCCTCTCTGCTTTAAACTGTCCCCGAAATCCCCATGGGCTGCATCTGAAAGATACGTGATATACCGCTCGAAAAATGGTTTATCCAGTCCGTACTTGGCTTCCAGAGCCTTTGTGGCGGCAGGGCTGATGGCCTTCTCCGATAGAAACGGTCCGCCGGGAACCAGATTCATCAGACAGAAGGTAATGGATGCAACCGCCCAGATGGTGACGATCGCGAGAATGATTCTTTTTGTAATGTACTTTCCCAATGTTCTTCTCTCCTAATACTTATTTGCAATGAAAGGACAGCCGGTTCTTATCCACATAACAACAGCCGGTTTCGAGTCATTACATTATGTGATTTATTACCCATTCACAGGGAAATGGTAAAAAGTCTATTGTTTATTATACCTTTTCTGTTAATAGCAATCAAGAGAATATTGTTAAAAGAACCCAAATTTATCTATTACGTTTTTTAATCTTTGTTTAAATATACAGATTATATTTATGGTATTATATAATTGAAACACAAATATACTGCATGCAGGTAATTACAAAAGACAAATTTCCATAGCACCCAGCCTGCAAAGGACAGTTCATGAATAGAAAGGAGCGAAGCTTTGGCACTTCAGCAGGAAATATATAAAACATACGTTAATCATATCAGAAATCATCCGGAGGAAAACCGCAGGGGCGCTCTGGCAGTAAAGGAGGCTCTGATCCACTCGCCTTTGTACTGGAACGGGAGCGTGGATAAGACCGTACATATTCCCAAGGTCTATGACAGAGCAGCCATCGAAGAATTCCGCAATATAGCGTCAGTTGCCCATCGGATCTTTGAGAAAGTCATCCGGGAATATCTGGAGCATGAAGACTACAGAAAGCTTTTCCCCTTCTCAAAAGAACTGGAAGAACTGATTCTTCTGCCCGCCCCCTATGAGGGCCTTCTTCCCATCGCCCGTTTTGATCTTTTTTACCATGAAGACACAGGAAAATTTCATTTCTGTGAAATTAATACCGACGGGACCGCAGCCATGTTACGGGACCTTGAGATGCGGAAGGCCCTCATAAATAATCCGGCTCACCAGGCAGTTATAAGAAAATACGACCTTAAGCCCTTCGAACTTTTTGACAGCTGGGTCCGGACATTTCTTAAGCTATACGATCGATACGAAAAGAAAAAAAACAGGCCGAACATTGCCATCATTGATATCCTTGAAAATGCCACACTGCGGGACTTCGAAGAATTTGCAAGAAGATTCCAGGAAGCCGGTTTTCCCTGCGAGATCTGTGACGTACGCAGCCTGGTATATGAAGACGGCGTCCTCCGGTCTCCTGCCGGCAACAGGATCGATGCCATTTACCGGAGGGCCGTAACCGCTGATCTCATGGAACACTATGAAGAGATCAGGCCTTTCCTTCAGGCTGTGAAAGATGACGCTGTATTCCTGGCCGGATCCTTCGCCACACAGATCATCCATACCAAATGGCTCTTCTATGTGCTGCATCTTGACAGGACAAAGGCATTTCTCACCGGGGAAGAGCGGGTCTTTGTGGAGGACCATATCCCCTTGACAGTAGAATTCACACCGGAATATATTTCCCTTGAAGATGTACAGAGAAGAAAAGATGAGTATATACTAAAACCCATGGATGCCTATGCCTCAAAGGGCATCTATGCCGCCGGACATGAATACTCAGTACATGACTGGAATAAGCTTACAGCCGGACTGTATGGAGAAAAGGGCATGATCTGCCAGCAGTACTGTCCCCAGTATCTGACAGACAATATTGACTTTGCCTGGGGCGACGGCCTGTGGCATCCATACATCAATATGCCCGGTCTATATGTTTATGATGGGGAATTTACAGGTTTCCTGATGCGGATGGCCTGCGGAGAAAACATCATTGTCGCCCATGAAAACGAACGGACTGTCCCGGTTTTTATGGTGGATTCGGATTGATCTCAAAAAAAGCAGTGGAAACAGGATAATAAGCTCCTGTTTCCACTGCTTTATAATGCAAATAAGTCACAACGTTTTGCTACTGCTTGTTAACTGATCACAAACTGACTAATTGATCTGTACCCATAATTCAATAGTCTTAGATCTGTAATTCTCATCACCGGAAGCCGTTACTGTAACAGTAATTCCATCCTTGGTTTCCTTCAGACCTTTAAAAATACCATTCTTATAGTTTTTTACATAGGAAGGAGAAAGGCATCCGTACGACAGACTGCCCTTATAACCGGAGGCAGTTACCTGGGCAGTTCCGCCCAGTGGAATACGATTATCCGGTATGGACGCTTTAAAGTTATTCTGATATGCCTTTTTAATCGTAAATGGTATCTTCCTGGTCCCTTTATAGTTGCCTTTACCCTTCATGGTAATCATTGCCTGACCGGCATTTTTATTGTTGGAATACTTCAAGGTGTAATCCCTGTTCAGCTTCATGGTCTGACCGGCATAGGTTGCGTTTACATAAGGAAGCTTAAAGGTCCCGTCATAAACGATTTCCTTTTTCGCCAGAGTTACTTTACATTCCTTATCATTGATATCCTTGGTTCCAACCCTGATTTTGAACGTTTTGGTTCCCTTATTGTGATTGATATCGCCTGCAGCTGTAACAGTGATAGTACAGGTACCGTTTTTCTTACCGGTTACTACGCCATCGGCATCAACAGATGCCACTTTGTAATTATTAGACTTAAAAGTAATAATACCATTTGCTTTTTTGACTTTTACATAAATCTTCTTATGCAGATCAACATAGTCCTTGCTGATCGAGGCATTCAGAACATTCTTTGCCTTATTGATCCTATAAGCCTTTTTAACTGTTCCATCATATTGTTTAATACCTTTTACGACCGCTATGGCTCTTCCGGCATTCACATTATCCTGGTAATAGACTTTATAATCCCTGTTCTTCTTTAATTTTCTTCCTTTGAATTTCACTGTAACTACAGGAGTTTTCTTTTTACCGTCATAAGTGTATGTGTTCTTTGAAAGGGTTATCTTAGTATTTGTCCTGGTCATTTGCTGTCCAAATACCTTAACATTAACCTTAAGGACTGCTGGATTATAACAACCATTCCCGACAGCATTTACAACAATGGTGGTTGTTCCTATCTTTCTGCCGGTGATCACACCATATTTTGTGACGGATGCAACAGCAGGTTTTGAGGATCTGAAAGTAAGCGCTCCCTGATTGCCGGTTACGATTATTTTTGTTTTGCCTTTTAATCTCAGCTTAGCAGGGTTTAAACTTGCTGTAAGGGCCTGGTCTGCTTTAGCAATATTAAAGGCAATACTATTGATACCTTTATAGTTCCCTTTTCCCGAGACCTGGATAGTTGCGGTACCCGGATAAATATTATTGCTGTAGACCAGATCGTAATCTGTGACGGCACTTAAGGTTACTCCTTTGCAGGTCACCGTTACCCCGGGCTCAAGGGCATTGCCTGTGTAAACCAGGTTAGCATCTTGAGGATTAACAAAGGCCACCGTACCAAAAGTCCCGATATCTACAGGATCATTTGCGTCTGCAAAGGCCTTCTTTGAAAAACATAACGACAAAGCAAATAAGAAAACAGCTAGAATGAACAACTTTCTGGTCTTTTTCATGTTTTTACCTCCTATTAATGTAATATTGCATTAGTAATAGCATCTTACAATTCGGTATTTGTTGCATATTTGATTATATCACAGTTTTCCTGAAAAAAGATATTAAATTATAGTAAAATAAATGTGATTTTTTTTATTTTAATCTTCTTCACCCTGGACCAGACGCCATACACTTTCGAAGTCCGTCCGTAAGCCGGATTGCGGAGCTTTGTGTAAGTACGGATCTTAAAATAATATGTCCTGCCCTTCTTCAGCTTCCTGATCGTCTTTGTTACAGTTTTCTTCGTAACTGCTTATCTCTTAAACTCCAGTGACTTACTGCTTTTCTTTGTGAACTTCCTGCTGTTGGACCAGATGACCTGATACCCTTCCACACCTGATGTGTTCCTGAAGCCCTGTGTGTTAGGATAGTTGTCAGTGGAGCATCCTTCTTTCTCAGACTTTGGTTTCCGATGATCCGAAGGATGTTGTATGCGATGATAGCCAGTTCCATAATCAGTTCATTAGTCTCAAACTTGCCTGAGGGAAGACGTTCCAGATCCATATCGGTCTTGATCTCACTGTGATATTGTTCACATTCCCCATGGGCATGATATAGATCAATGACTTCATCATCGCTGACC
>JAFRHL010000033.1 GCA_017433295.1 Eubacterium sp. | reverse complement strand
GGATGGGAGCAAGAAAAAACAAAGATGCTATGTCACCAGGAAAGGGATTTTCAATTATCTCTGGATGAACGGCGAATTGACAGAGACTCATTACCAAAAACTTTGGGAGAAATACAGTGTTCTCCCAGAGTTGGAAAGATGTAAACTTCTGAAATATTCATTCTTCCAGACAGCCATGCCTTCAAATAAATCCTCCCGGTCAGCATGGTCAACAGAGAAAAAATAATCCAGCATACTCATGTTAAGTGTCTTGCCAAAGCGACGGGGACGGGTGATCAGGGTTACGGCATCTCCACTGCTCCACCACTCATGAATAAATGCTGTCTTGTCTATATAGAAATAATCGTTTTCCCGCAGCACTGCATAGTCCTGTATTCCTACTGCAACATTCTTTTTCATAAGATATAACCCTCTTTTATATTAAAAATCCTATGTTTTGTGGGTTTATTATAACAAAAGTGCTGAGATTATTGCAAGTACCAATGAAAAGTCACAAGCAAATGCAACCTGTCCGGCCCATAGCTTGAAAAGCCCCTCTTACTAAAAAACCGCCAGGATTCCATGCATGAAACCTGGCGGTTAAGGGCTGTATCAAGATCTCATCTACAGCAACTCTTTAATATACTTTTTAATCTCTTCCGAAGCCACTTTTTCGTCTTCTCCGCTGACAGCTACTGAAATAACATCACCACACTGGGCTCCCAGTCCGACCAGGGCCAGCAGCTTCTGCATATCACAGCTTTTGTCTCCCAGAGAAACTGTAAACTGACTGGAATACTTTCTGGACTCATTGATGAGGAGTCCGGCCGGGCGGGGATGAATCCCCGCCGGGTCTTTTATCTTATACTTAAACTGAATCATGATTAAACATCAGCTCCTGCCTGGAAATCTGTCATCATGTCGGAGTTAGCCATAAGTACAACTACACAATCCTTATATCCTGCCTCAGCGATCTTATCTTTGCTGAACTTCAGAATAATCTGGCCTTCTTTTACTGTATCGCCTTCGTTAACCTGGGGCTCGAAACCGTCGCCTTCCATCTTAACAGTGTCAACACCAACATGGATAAGAAGTTCCATACCACCCTCTGCGGAGGTAAGTCCGATGGCATGCTTGGATGCGGCGATAGAACTGATAGTTCCATCAAACGGGGCTACAACGATTCCAACGGAAGGATTGATTCCTACACCGTCTCCAAGAAGTCCGGAAGCGAAAGTGGGATCCGGAATGTCTTCTCTCTTAACAACTTCACCTGCTGCGGGAGCAAGAACCTTACCCTCTTTACAGGACATAACATAGTTTGTGGGTGCCTCAAATGCTGCTGCAGCCTTCTCTGCTGCAGCTGCTGCTTCTGCCTTTGCCTGCTCTTTCTTAAGTGCTTCTTCATCCTCTTTCCAGATGAACCATGTAAGGGCGAAAGCAATACCACCGGCAACTAAGAGCATAATAGTATACTGTAATGGCTTGTTGATTGTCAGATATCCGGGGATACCTGTAACACCGTAAGCCTTTGCGCCAAGACCCATCCAGGAACCCAGCATGGAACCTATGGCACCACCGATCATACCACATACGAAGGGCTTAAGGAATCGCATGTTTACACCGAAGATGGCGGGCTCTGTGATACCCAGGGCTGCGGACATGGAGGAAGGAATGGCAACCTGTTTTGTCTTGTTGCTGCGGCACTTAAGACCAACGGCAAGACAAGCACCAAACTGAGCAAAGTTAGCGGAGGATGCGATGGGCATCCAGATGTTCAGGTTATTGAACTGCTCACTGGAAAGCATACCGGCCTCAATAACGTTGTACATGTGGTGAAGACCCATAACAACGGTAACCGGATAGATAGCACCCATAATCAGTGCACCGATACCAAAACCTACAGTGATGAGGAGCTGTGCTCCGTTAAGAACGATTGTCTCCAGCTTGGAGAAGATCGGTCCGATAATGATAAAGGTAAGTAATGCTGTGGAAAGCACTGTACAAAGAGGAGTTACGAATAAGTCGATCATTTCCGGAACATGCTTATGGAGCCATTTTTCGATCTGGGCCATAACAAATACGGAAATGATAACCGGAATTACGTGACCCTGGTAACCAACCCGCTGGATGGAACCCAGCACATAATTTCCAATCTTAATGTTACCGAAAAGATTCCAGGTGGGAATCACACCGGTGTCAATGTCGAAGAAGGCGTTGATAGCATCAGGGGAACCTGCGTTCCAGGCATTCAGCAAACCGGTATGAACCATCATAAGACCCATAACAGCGCCAAGGAAAATGTTTGCCCCAAATACCCTTGCCGCACTGATGGCTACGATAACCGGAAGGAATGCAAATGCGGTATTGGCTGCCATATCCAGGAAACCATACCAGGCTGTGTCCGCGAAGTTCAGTCCGGGGATCTTACCAAGAGCCTCAACAAGACCCATCATAAGACCGGAAGCAACGATGGCCGGAAGGATGGGAACGAATACATCACCGATGGTCTTGAGCATTCTCTTCCATACGGGCTGCTGGGCTGCGGCTGCGGCCTTAACCTCGTCCTTGGATGCTGCAGTTACGCCGGAAATGTCAATAAACTCATCATATACTTTATTAACAGTACCGGTTCCGATGATCAACTGAAGCTGACCACCATTTTCAAACATACCCTTAACTCCATCCACGTTCTCAAGGGCATCTTTGTTAAGCTTGCTGTTATCTGCGATAACAAGCCTTAAACGTGTTGCACAGTGTGCCGCGCTGACGATATTGTCCTTACCGCCGAGATTGTCGAAAATCTCCTGAGCGCATTTTCTGTAATCCAATGCCATAAGTTTGTCCTCTCTCTCATAATATTGGCAATGAGCAGCTGTAAAACAGCTGCGGCACATCTCAGGGCAGAAACAGGCTTTGCCTCCCGCTCCGCCCAAAAGTTACATAACGGGCGCCGCCCCGGATATGACCGGGCCGGGCTATCCGTAATTTATAGTACAGGACCGTTAAAAAGGAATCCCCCAAGTCCTAAACTATCATAATTTACAGGGTTTCACATTGCGGCATGATCTGCCGGTATTAATTAAAAGTGGTCAGGAGCCATGCAAAACTACGCGCCGGAACTCCCACAGCCACAGCCGGTCTGTTCTCACCGGTCATCAGGTCGATATATTCTTCGGGCTCGTTCACCCAGGCAGTCTGATCTTCCTCACTGAAATTAAAGAGGGCGATCAGCTTTTCTCCCTTGAAGTAACGTCCGATACCAAGAACGTGGTCATTATAAGGCTCTACGATCCATGTGTCCGCATCTGTTTCAAATACAGGATGGGATGCGCGGATCTTCCTCAGCTTCTCAAGGGCAGAACAGATTCTTTCCTGGACAGTGCCTTCTTCCTTCCTCTTTGCTACATCATCCCAGTTCAGATCACCCCGGTGCAGATAACGGCTGTCATCCCACCGCAGAGGGTTCTCATGGTAGCCGTAGTCATTGAGCTGACCGATCTCATCTCCGCTGTATAAAACAGGGATACCGGACTGGGTATACAGGAATGCATGAAGCATGATATCCAGTGTGATGCCCCGGTCGAGCTTCCACTCATTCTGCTCGTAAAGGGCTGCCTCGATACCGCAAAGAGAAGCGGTGGTTCCACACAGGCGGGCGTCTCCCAGACGGGGATCGTCATTGTAAAGCTCACCCCTGGCATCCACTCCCCAGAGCTTTCCGGTAAAGTAGTCATTCAAATACTTCTTGTGGGCAACCTCCTCAATACCGAACTGACTTAAGAATTCATAATCCAGTCCCCAGCCGATGTCATCATGGCAGCGCAGATAATTCAGGAAAGTATATACCTTCGGAAGGGCAAATACTGTCTCAAGCTGATGCCGCAGGAGCCTGACATCCTTTGTGGCTACCGTATGCCAGGTACTGGCCATGGTGGTAACATTGTAAAGCATCTGGCACTCCGGTTTATCCACTGTGCCGAAATATGGAACGACTTTGGAAGGTTCCATAACTACTTCACCCAGGAGAAGGGTTCCCGGGCATACCACTTCCGCTGCCATATGCATGATACGGACCAGTGTATGTACTTCCGGAAGATTCCTGCAGGTGGTACCCAGTGTCTTCCAGATATACGGAACCGCGTCAAGACGGATTACATCCACTCCGTGGTTGCAAAGATAGAGCATATTCGCTGTCATATCATTAAATACTGTGGGGTTCGCATAATCCAGATCCCACTGGTAGGGGTAAAAGGTCGTCATGACCACCTTGCCGGCCTCCTCGCACCAGGTAAAATTACCCGGGGCAGTCTGCGGAAATACCTGGGGAACCGTCTTTTCGAATTCATTGGGGATATCCCAGTTGTCATAGAAAAAGAACCTGTCCTGGTATTCCTTCTCACCTGCCCTGGCTCTTTTTGCCCACTCATGGTCCTCGCTGGTGTGGTTCATGACAAAGTCCAGGCAGAGGCTCATGCCCCTCTTGTGACAGTCATCCGCCAGGTCGGCCAGGTCTTCCATGGTTCCCAGCTCAGGCTGTACTTTACGGAAATCTGAAACGGCGTATCCTCCGTCGCTTCTTCCTTCCGGGCTTTCCAGCAGCGGCATAAGGTGAACATAATTGATTCCCTGCTCCTGCAGATAATCAAGGTGCTGCTTTACACCATGAAGATCTCCCGCAAAAGCATTGGTATACATCAGCATACCCAGCATCTCGTTATTCCTGAACCAGTCCGGAACCGCCTCTCTGGCTTCATCCCATTCCTTCAAAATGGGTTTTCTCTCAGAATAAAACTCATACAGCATGGACAGGAAATAGGAAAATGCCTGCTCGTCATTATGATAAAGCTCCGCGTACAGCCACTTCATCTCATCATAATGTCTGGCCAGACGTTCTTTAAACTGAGGCTCCCAAGATTTATCTTCAAACATTCGATTTGTCCTCCTGATCTGTTATCTGCTAACAGCTGGTCATCTGATCAGCTGCCCTTTATCAAAGGGGGCAGGGGGTAATTACCTTGCTGCAAGAAAGGCAGCAACCTCTTCCTCTTCCGGCATCACGCAAAGCGCACCCTTGCGTGTGGTGACAATGGATGCGGCGGCATTGGCAAAGGTTAAAAGCTCTTTAAGCTTCGCCTCGTCGAAACCGTCCAGTCCGTACTTAAGCACAAAATGCAGAGCACTTCCGCCGAAGGTATCTCCGGCTCCTGTAGTCTCAATGGTATCCGGATTGGCAAAGCCATCTACAAATACCTTTATATAATCCTCAGGCCCGGCCTGTCCATTTCTCTTATCCTTCGGAAGATAATAGGCCTTGCTTCCGTCCTTGCCGAATGTGGCAAAGATCAGGGGGATCTGGTACTGTCTGATCAGGTCATAGATACCTTCTTCCAGATCCTGTTTTCCGGTCATAAACTCAATCTCATTATCAGAGATCTTGAGGACATCACACTGTCCGAACCCGTAAGTGATCTTCTCTCTGGCCTTCTCCTCACTATCCCAGAGAGGAGGACGGAGATTCGGGTCGAAGGACAGGATACATCCTGCTTCTTTTGCAATCTCGATTGCCTTTACCGAGGCCTGCTCCACCACATCATGGGTCATGGAGAGAGTTCCGAAATGAAAGATCCTTGCTTCCCTGATCAAATCCTGGTGACGAAGTACCTCCTCAGCTGTGAGCATCATATCTGCTCCGGGTCTCCTGTAGAAAGAAAACTCACGGTCACCGCCGGGAAGGGTATGAACAAACGCCAGTGTAGTGTTGACCAAAGGATCCTTGACGAGCCCGGAAAGGTCAATCCCAGTACTTCCGGCTCTTTCCTCCAGCATATTGCCGAACATATCATCCCCCACCTTGCCGATAAAGGCAGTCTTATCGCCTGCCTTCTGCAGCATGGCCAGCAGATTACAGGGAGCTCCGCCGGGATTGGCCTCAAAAAGCGGATTGCCCTGTCCGCTTACACCATTCTCCGTGAAATCAATAAGAAGCTCGCCCAATGCTGTTACATCAAATCGACTCATTGTATCCCCTTTCTTCTGAATTAAAGCTTAATGACATAATTCTTATAATAATCTTAAGGTATCATGACAGCTTTCTAGTGTCAATCGTTAAACACTCCAATTTATCACCAATTTTTTGTGCAACTTTCCCAGTATATAAAGGAAAAATAGTCAGTTTTGCATAATTAGCGAAAAAAAAGCCGCTTTTGTATCAAACGTTTAACATACATAAAATTGTCCCGTCTAAGTAGATTCTCTTTTCACCAGTTCCACCGGAAGGATGGTACGCACCGGAACCGGCTCATTGTCAAACATACGGCTGATGAAGCCGACAGCACACTCAGCGATCTCCCTGACGGGCTGCCTGATGGTGGTCAGGGAAGGCTGACAAAGGCCGGCAATATCCGTATCGTCAAAACCGACGATTTTCATCTGCCGCGGGACATGAATTTCTCTTTCCCTGCAGACCTTTAACAGCTCGGCAGCCAGAATATCATCACTGGCAAAAATACCATCCACCCCCGGATATTCATCCAGGATCCGGTTCAGTATCTCCCCGGCATCTTTGAGACAGTAGTCCTCAAAGGACACATTCACGACATCTGACTGAACTCTGTGCTGCCTGCAGGCTGCCGTAAATCCATATCCCCTCTTTTCGGCGGGCATATTCGCACAGGTGACGCCATTGATGTGGAGAAGGTGGATGCAGCCATTTTCTATGAGATGCTCAGCTGCCATTCGGCCCCCCTGCTCGTTATCACATTCGATGGAGGCGTCGCCTCCCTCATGCTTTCTCTCAATGGTGACAACAGGAACCGAAAAATCTCCCGTTCTGGCAATATCCAGATTGCCGTTGCACAGAATGATCCCCACCACCTTATTCCTGAAACAGAGATCCATAAACTCACTTTCTTTGGTGGGGATTCCCTGGGAGTTCAAAAGCAGGATCCGGTAATCATTCTGGTAGGCAGCCTCTTCCAGGCAGCTGATCAGAAAGGCAAAATAGGGATGTGCTATGCGGGGAACGATGACTCCGATAAGCCGGGAATGTTTTTTCTGGAGTGACCTGGCCATCTCGTTCGGCCTGTAATTAAGCTTCTTCATGGCAGTGTCCACTTTTTCCCGGGCATTATCGCTGATATATCCCCTGTTATTCAGTATTCTTGAGACGGTACCAACCGCAAGACCTGCTTCTTTTGCAACATCTTTAATTGTAGCCATAGTGAGATATCTCCGGAGAATAACTAAATTTCATGGTAATTACACAAGACAGGCCCGGACTTTACCGGTAAAACATTCTGGTCCCGTCCTGATATTTCGGCTCACAGGTAATATTGATCAGCAGTCGCCTGAAGATTTCCAGATCAACCGGAGAAAGCATTACAGAACAGTGGGCATCGCAGTTTTTAAGCAAAGGCAGACAGTCCATGGCCTTTTTGGCGTTCTCGTCCTCCGCGGCACTTACAGACAGGGCTACCAGTACCTCATCCGTATGGAGTCTGGGATTCCGGTTTCCAAGATAGCGGATCTTCAGTTCCTGCACAGGACGAATGACATCCGCTGCCAGAAGGTATACTTCATCCGGGATACCGGCCAGGGTCTTTAAAGCATTCAGCATCATGGCGCTGGCTGCTCCTAACAGTTCCTGATTTCTTCCTGTGATGATCTGGCCGTCCGGCAGTTCTATGGCAGCGGCCGGACCCCCGGTCTCTTCTTCACGGATCCTGGCGGCCTTTGCCACTTTACGGTCATCCTCAGTAAGGTCCGCCTGCTTCATAAGGATCTTCAGCTTACTGATCTCACTGGCTTTTTCGACACCCTTTTTCTGCTCACAAAGCGCTTTATAGTAACGGCGCAGTATCTCTTGTTTTGAAGCCTCTCTCACCGCGTCATCATCAAATATACAATTACCGGCCATATTTACGCCCATATCTGTGGGAGACTGATATGGGCAGCTGCCGTATATTTCCTGGAAAATAGCCTTCAGTACAGGGAATATTTCCACATCCCGGTTATAGTTTACGGTAATCTTCCCGTAGGCGTCCATATGGAAGGGATCGATCATATTCACATCATTTAAATCAGCCGTGGCTGCCTCGTAGGCAAGGTTGACAGGATGTTTGAGCGGTATATTCCAGATGGGAAATGTCTCAAACTTGGCGTAACCGGCCTTGATCCCCCTGCGGTTCTCATGAT
Organism: Eubacterium sp.; assembly: GCA_017433295.1. Classification (GTDB taxonomy): domain Bacteria; phylum Bacillota; class Clostridia; order Lachnospirales; family Lachnospiraceae; genus Anaerobutyricum. The sequence continues at coordinate 21,257 of JAFRHL010000033.1, read as the reverse complement.
AAAGCTGGGACAGGCAGACAGCCATCTTGCCGCTTCCCGGCCCGGGGGCTGTCACCACCACCAGAGGCCGGCTGGTGTTCACGTAATCATTCTTTCCGTAGCCTTCTTCACTGACGATCAAGGAAACATTGGAGGGATAGCCGTCGATGGGATAATGCTTGTAGACCTTTATCCCCAGGCTTTCCAGTCTCCGGATAAACAGGTCTACCGACTTCTGCCCGTCATATCTGGTAACGACCACGCTGCCCACAAAGAGATCCACACTGCGGAAAAGGTCTATAAGCCTCAGTACTTCCATATCATAGGTTATCCCTATATCTCCCCGGCGCTTGTTTCCGTCAATGGCACCCGCTCCCACAGCGATCACTATCTCAGCCTGTTCCTTAAGCTTTAAGAGCATTTTCAACTTGCTGTCCGGCTCAAAACCCGGCAAGACTCTGGACGCATGGAAATCATCAAAGAGCTTTCCACCGAATTCCATATACAGCTTTCCGCCGAACTGTTCCATCCTCTGTCTGATGTGCTCAGACTGGGTGGAAAGATATTTATCATTATCAAAACCTATTCTGCTCATCTTACCTGCCTGATCCTTTCTAAATTAAGCCTAAAACAACAAGTGTTAGTATAACAAAAATCAACAGATTTCGCAATAAAATTCACCAGGATAAAAAACCATTGCGAATTTGATTCTCCTGTTGTATTCTTATTTATTAACAGCAAATATTAAACGGGAGTATTCGTATGGAAACAAAAATGACACAGGGAAAGCCGCTGGCAGTCATACTGCGGTTCATGCTGCCGGTCTTTCTGGGAAATGTCTTTCAGCAGTTTTATAATATGGTGGATATCATCATAGTTGGCAAATTCGTTGGCACCCGGGCTCTGGCAGGAGTGGGCTCCACCGGAACCATCATGTTTCTGGTGATGGGAATCTGTATCGGTATGACAGTGGGATTTTCCGTCCTGACCAGTCAGAAGTTCGGCGCCGGCAATGAAGCAGAAACCAGGAGGTCCGTTGCCAATGGGATTATTCTTTCCTTCCTGGTGGTACTCATTATGACCTCCTTAAGTCTTCTTTTCATGCATCCCATTCTTCATTTGATGAATACTCCGCCCGATATCTACGATTCTGCCTATGCCTATATATCCACCATCTGCAAGGGCATTATCGCCACCCTTTTTTACAACCTTTTTGCTTCCTACCTGCGGGCCATAGGAAACAGCAGGGTGCCCCTGTATTTTTTGATATTTTCTTCACTTTTAAACATATTACTGGATATGCTGCTCATCATCAGATTCCGGATGGGGACTGCGGGGGCCGCCTGGGCCACCAATATCTCCCAGGGCATCTCGGCCGTCCTGTGCCTGATCTTTATCCTGAAAAAGGTCCCTGGGCTACGTCCCGCCCGAGAACACTGGAGGCTTAATAAGGATGACACCAGAAGCCAGCTGGCCGCCGGAATTCCCATGGCCGCCCAGTATGGGATCACCGCTTCGGGAACCATGATCATGCAAAGCGCCATCAACATCTTCGGCTCCACCGCAGTTGCCGCTTTTACAGCTGCCAGCAAGACCCAGAACCTGCTGATGCAGGGATTCATATCCATGGGACAGACCATGGCTTCTTATGCCGGCCAGAATTTCGGTCACGGATCCATTGACAGGGTGGAGCAGGGATGCAGGGACGCCATGAAGTATGTGCTGGTTTATTCCCTCCTGGCAGCAGCCCTGGCACTGATTTTCATGAAGCCCATGCTGGCACTTTTCTTTTCCTCTGACGTCAATATTTCTGAAATTCTGCCCTGGGCCAGGGTCTATGTAAAGGAATGTGTGGTCTGCTATATTCCACTGGGAGCTATATTCGTCTACCGCAACTCCATGCAGGGCTGCGGCTACGGCCTGCATGCCATGACTATGGGAATTGTTGAATTGTTTGCAAGAATGACAGCCGCCATGGCTGCCATGAGACTTATGAGCTTCCCCCTGGCCGCCGGCGCGGATCCCTTTGCCTGGCTGACCGGGGGAATATTCGGCTATGGTATGTACAGGTATGTAATGAGACAAATTCACAAGAAAATGTAAAGAAAAACCCTGAGGCGATCTCGGTTGATTTAAAGGGGATATAGCCGCCGCTATATCGTCAGTCTCATGGATACCCCTTTATCTGCCAGATAATGCTTCAAATCCATGATCTCCAGTTCTTTAAAATGAAATAAGGAAGCTGCCAGGGCCGCGTCCGCCCTTCCGGCCTCAAAGGCATCGTAGAAGTGTTCTTTTGTTCCCGCCCCGCCGGAAGCAATAACAGGAATCCCCACATTGTCCGCAATCGTCCTGGTAAGCTCCAGATCATAACCGTTTTTGGTGCCATCACAGTCCATACTGGTAAGCAGAATCTCTCCCGCTCCCAGCTTCTCGGCCTTCATGGCCCATTCCACCGCATCGATGCCCATATCCACTCTTCCGCCGTTTTTATATATATTCCAGCCTCCATCTTCTCTGCGCTTGGCATCAATGGCTACCACCACACACTGGCTTCCGAATTTATCGGCTGCCTCACTGATCAGGTCCGGCCGCATTATGGCGGCTGTATTCACGGACACCTTGTCCGCCCCTTCCCTTAAGATGGCCCTGAAATCCTCCACGGTTCGGATACCCCCGCCCACGGTAAAAGGAATGAAGACCTTTTCGGCCACCCTTCTGACCATATCAACCACGGTTCTTCTGGCATCCGAGGAAGCGGTGATATCCAGAAAGACCACCTCATCAGCCCCGGCTTTATCATATGCTGCGGCGATCTCCACCGGGTCTCCCGCATCAATAAGATTAACAAAATTAACACCTTTAACGACCCTGCCGTCATGGACATCCAGACAGGGTATGATTCTCTTTGTAAACATATTGTTTCCTTTCCTTGTCAGCTTAAAGATTTACAAAATTCTCCAGGATCTTCAATCCCACGCTGCTGCTCTTTTCCGGATGAAACTGACAGGCAAAAATATTGCCGTACTCCACGGATGCATGAATAAGAGTGCTGTACTCTGTGGTCGCCGCCACATCCTCCTCACGGCCGGCTTTCAGATAGTAGGAATGTACAAAATAAACATAAGGATTCTCTCTGATCCCCCGGAATAAGGTGGCATCATTTTTGACAGTAAGGGAGTTCCAGCCCATATGAGGTATTTTGTGTCCAGGCTTGTCCGGAATGCGAAGGATCTTCCCCGGCAGCAGGCCCAGACCGGTGACTCCCGGACTCTCTTCGCTGGATTCAAAAAGGAGCTGAAGCCCCAGACAGATCCCCAGGAAGGGGATCCCCCTGTCTGCCACCTCATAGATCACTTTATCCATCCCGCAGCTCCGGATCCTGCTCATGGCATCACCAAAGGCACCCACACCGGGGAGAATCACCTTGTCACTGGATAAAATAATATCGGGATCCCTGGTGATCACAGTCTCCCTGCCCAGAGCCACAAGAGCTTTTTCCACACTTTTTATATTACCTGCATCGTAATCAAGTATAGATATCATAGTTTTCCCTCTCTGTTTTTAATATTTAGAATCTATTTTAGTAGAAAAATTGTATTTTGGCAATAATATAGATTAGAATTGTATTTTTTGAACAAAATACAGTTTGAATATTGATTTTTTAACACATTTGTAATATTATTATGACGAGATTTATATTTCCTTATGGAATTGTATAAAACGAAAGGAGAACTTTAAAGATGAAATCAACATTTAACGTAGAATTTGGTGCCAACAAGATCGAGAGCAAGGAAGTTATTGCCAATGCCAAGAAGATCTGGGTCGACGAAGGCGGCCAGAACAGGAAGGTAAAGGATCTTACTAAGGTGGATCTCTACGTTAAGCCGGAAGAGAATGCTGTTTACTATGTATTTAACGACGAGGAAACCGGCAGCTTCCCACTTTTTGAATAATTACAATTTTATATTTCTGTGACCATAATCAGAAGGCTGTCACACTAAGTGATGGAAACTGCTTTTGCATTTCTTCATCAGCTTAGTGCGACAGCCTTCTTTAATCTCTGTATTTCCTTCAATTCTCGGCATCCAGATCAAAATAGAAATCTACGCCATTCTCTTCATTCAGCACACCAAAGGCCTTTCCGTGGGCATTCATGGTGGCCGCCACGATGGACAGCCCGATGCCGCTTCCTCCATATTCTCTGGTACGGGCCTTATCCACCTTATAAAACTTGATCCAGAGTTTTTCAATGTCCTCTTTTGGAATCTGTTTTCCGTCATTATAGACATGGATGCGGACATCAGCCTCTCTTCTCTCCAGCCACACTTTTATCATGCCTTCCGGCCTGACATGGTGGAGGGCGTTGGAGAAGTAATTGCTGAAGACTTCTTCTATCATAAATTCATCTGCCCAGACATAGACCGGAGCCTTCTCTTCAAATACAACCTGACATCTGCTCTTCCGGATCAGTATCTGGGAAGACTGGATCTTATTATGGATCATCTGGCAGATATCGAATCTCTGCAGTTCCAGCTGGTTATTACCGAATTCTATCTGGTTCAGGGTCAGAAGCTTCTGGACCATGGTATTCATTTTCCTGGCCTCATCCGCGATAACCTCACAGTAGAACTCCTTGCTTTCCTCGTCGTCCAGAATATTTTCGCTGAGACCCTCCGCATAACCCTGTATCAGGGCAATGGGAGTTTTCAGTTCGTGACTGACATGGGAAAGGAATTCCTTTCTCATCTCATCAATCTGTTCTTTCTTTTCGATATCCTTCTGCAATTCCAGGTTGGCGCATTTTAAATCCCCTATGGTGGATTCCAAAGTCTCCGAAAGGGTATTCATGGAATTGCCAAGCAATTCAAGTTCATCCCGGGTGTTGAGATTGATCTTGGCATCGAAATCCAGCTGAGCCATTTTGTCGGCAATACCTGCCATATCTTTGATGGGTTTTGTAAACTGTGTTGAAACGACCAGGATAGCGATACTTCCCAGGATGATGCCGATCAGTCCGATATAGGCAAAGAAACGGCTGCTGATGGCAGCGCTGGTTTTAATGCTCTCCAAAGGTACGACCATGGCCACCAGCTGCTTGCTTTTTGTATATCCGAACAGGTAGATCCCGCTGTTACCTCTGTCCCGCTTTTTCATCATTCTCACAACATATCCATCTTTTTCTATCTGATTCCAGAAATCGCTGTCTACGTTGATAATTGAAAAACGGGCAAAATCTTTCCCTGTATAGGACTTATCAAACTGGTCACTAAACAGAATGCTGGTCTGGATCTGATCCAGATACCACAGCAGTTCATTATAAACTCCGGTTCCCGAGATCATATTGGTATAGACCACTGAGGGAGTCAGCAGAAAGGAATCTGTCTCGGCAACCATGACCCTGATATTGGATCTGTTGCACAGGTCAAGAATTCTCTCACCCGTGTCCGCTTTCAGAAATGCTTCGTCATCAGACAACTCCTCGTCCATATCCAGGCTGACAGAGCCGTCGGAATTCTGATCCGAAGAACTATCGGAATCCTGGTCCGAAGAGACGTCGGAGTCCGCATCCTCATCATCAGATTCCTCTGCATCCGATGTTTTTTTAAGCAGGATATCGATCTTATGATAGGTCTGTATCACGTTATTCTTTTCTGTCATCTCATAAAACTGTTCCGCAAAAGCAAAATTCAAAAACCATGTCAGAAAAATAACACAGCTGACGATGGCTATAAGAATCACGGTCAGTTTAATACGAAGTGAATACTTCATGACAGCCTCCTAATTCACTTCAAACTTGTATCCCATACCCCAGATGGTTTTAATGTATTCTCCCTTGTCACCCAGCTTATTTCTCAGTTTTTTAACATGGGTATCTATTGTTCTGGCATCCCCGAAATAATCATAATTCCATACATTGTTGAGGATTTTTTCCCTGGACAGGGCCACTCCCTGATTCATGACGAAATATGTCAGCAGCTCAAATTCCTTGAAACTCAGGTTAACTGATTCTCCATCTATCTTCACTTCATGGGCCGAAATATCCAGTTCAATGCCTCCGGCGCTTAATACCTCTCCTGAAGCCAGAGAATTACTTCTGCGGAGGATCGCTTCCACTCTGGCCACAAGTATTTTGGGACTGAAGGGTTTGGATATATATTCGTCCACTCCCAGATCAAAGCCGTTTAACTCATCACTCTCTTCTCCTTTGGCTGTAAGCATGATGATGGGTACCTGGGAATACTGCCTTATCTCCTTCACCACTTCAAAGCCGTCAATTTTGGGCATCATGACGTCGCAGATAATAAGATTGATATTTTTATCTTCAAAGAAAAGATCCAGCGCTTCCTCACCATCTGCCGCTTCAATAACATCATAACCCTTCTTTTTCAGGAAATCCTTTACCAGCTTCCGCATCCTGCTCTCATCATCCACCACCATGATCTTTAGCTTTTCCATATATTTCCTCCTCCATAAATTCATATTTATATCTGATAAATTAAGTTTAAAATCTAATTATGAAAAAAATGTGAAAATAATTCAAATAAGCTATGAAATCAATAAGGTATGGAGCTTAGAGGAATCCCTTTCTGCTCATCAAAGTAAAGAAAGAACTCCCGGACATTTCCGGGAAGACGGTATACGCGTTCATATTCGGGATAAAAGATCACATCATCGTATTCCTCCAGCTGGCTTCGAAGAAAACGGTCGTGTTCCTCATGCTTCCCATCCCGGAACAAGGTAAAGGCAAAGGGATATTCCCCGCGAAACTGTTCACAAAGCCGGGGATTCGTTCTTCCCAATGCCTTCTCGTAATTATAGAGAAGAAAAAGGCGGGAGGTGGGCTGATATACTTTTCCTCCTCTGCCCATATGGAGTCTGGGCGCTTTCCCGTCCCGGGCAAAGATTTCCCTGCCTATCTGATCAAGCTGCCATTTTCCTGCCTCCAGGTCTCCATCCAGCAGATGGATGATGGTCTGCCAGGCTCTCCGGATGCCGGCATAGGGAAGGTCATGGGGAAGGTGACAGAAACACTTGTCGATCATCTGCAGATTCCAGTGGGTATACTCTTCCAGCAATTCCCTGATATCATCCACAGCCCCCGGCTGCAATATTTTACACCAGAGATAATTCAGCATGTTTTCATACATGACCGCATCTCTGTCATCATAATGAAGTCTTCTCAGGCAGCTCTGGTATTCTTCCTCATGAAAAACTGCCTCTTTTTTTAATTCCATGTCATTCTCCATTCTGCTGCCATTAAACCGGCATGCAATTCGTTAACAGACAGATTTCTTACATTTCTTCCTCCTCCGGAGAAATCCCCCGGCAGCGGTAGCTCCCGATTATCCTGAACCAGTCTGATTCGCAGTAAAGCTGGTAGATAAGTGCCCGGATATCCGGCTGATTCATATTGGCGGCCGCTTCCAGAAAGACCAGATTCTTCAAAGGCCCATCATGCTTGCCGGAGCTGACATGCAGCTTCGTCAGAGATACCCCGTAATCAGAAAACACTGGGAGAATCCTCCCCAGGCTGTCTCCACAGTCAGAATATGCAAACAGCAGCATCAGCCTGTCGTGTTCCGGCAGGATACAAAGCCTGTTCGTGAAAGTGACCAATGTTCTTCTCATATGATCCTCTTCATGTATCACACAGTCATTCACAAACAGCTGCTCTGCGGCCAGCATGAGAACCAGCTCATGACAGAATCCCCCACCGGTACTCTCCATGACCCCCATACCCGCATCGGCCTTCCCCCGGCGAATATGATCTGCCATATCCCCATAGGAATCAGATAAAACTGCCCCGGATGTGAACCGGCTGCCAAAAAGGTGACATTCCTGTTTTAAAACCGCAGGTTTATTAATCTCCACTGCGGTCTGCCCGTAGCGGAAGGGGAAACAATCCCGATGTTTCAAAGTAAGGCCGTACTGGTACTTCCTGCTCAGCTCCATGATCTTTCTGATCAGGGAAGTATATTCCCTGACCAGTCCGGGGTCCATGTTTTTTGTATTTTTTTCTATGATGGCCTGCTCTCTGCCGGGCTTATAGATGTCATCTGCCGTTTCTGCCTTTACGGCGGCCACCTGCCCGGACAGGGCCATTCTCCTGATAAATAATCTGCGTATCTCATCATCAACCTGATCGATATCTTTACGGATATCCGATAAATCCATCTGTTAACCTCACATTTTCACAAATCTGCTGTTCTAAAGTCCGCACCTCGGCGGACCATGTCAATTGTTCTTTATATGTAATCTAAATTTAATTTTACCATAAGAAAAGTATGTCGTCATCTTTATTCTTAGTAAAATATAAAAAAGACAGAAAGCTGATTGATGTCAGACCTTCTGTCTCTTTCTATTTATAAAACCTGTCGGAATCCTTCCGACAATCCTGTACAAGCTCTGCATCTGAGCCATCAAATGGAAGCCAGGATCTCCAGGGCATTATCCTCAAGAAGCCGGGTGCCATGCTCCAGCATATAGGCCCGGTCATAATGCACGGGAGAACATTCTCCTCCGTATTCCTCCGCAGCCAGAATAAAGGATACCGCATCGGAATCCTTCCGGCATTTATCAAACTGGACCAGAAGGATATACTGGTCAGCAGACTTATAGAGTGAAGATGTATACAATGTGTGCTTCTGCAGCATACCCGCAAAACCGATAAGGTCATCCAGATTTTGAAAAACCAGTTTTCTGTCCGGAAGCCGTCTGCTCTCCTGCCTGCTCCCGCCGGCAGTTTCCGGGGTCTTAGTGGCAACAGGCTGGTCCCTGTCTGTCTGGTCCTTGTCTTCCCGGTCCTTATCTGAAACATCCCCACTGCAGACTTCATAAAGATCCCGGGAAAGCTCCGCAAAGGCTTTTTCCTTTTCTTCACCCGACAGGGCTTCGATCTCCTCCAGCCGCTTCTCTGATATCCGGGCTCTGAATGCCTCAGTCATTCTGCGGATCTGATCCAGGTTGCGGTCAATGATCTCATCCTGGAAGGTACAGCTGATAGTAATAAGATACTGATCTGCCGGTAAAGCCCTGGCCATATAATTCTGTATGCCATTCTCCGTGTGCCAGTCTATATAGTCCCTGGAGCTCTGAACGATGGTCTCCAGAAATGCCTCCATCTGGTCAGCATCCTCACTGATTGTTTTCAGGTCATATCCTAAATTGCTGATCTCATCCTTGTTGATCAGGCATCTGATTGTTTCATCATCTATCTTCCAAAAAATCATCCGATCACTTCCTTCTTTTTGGATTATAAACTAATCATACCACAATTATTAGCCATGTCAACTATCGAGTGCTAAATATTTTGTTAAATTTTTGCGAACTATTGACGTTGCGGGGGAAGGGTTTGTTTGGCAGGATAGACGCAGAGAAGGAGAGGGACTATGTCTGCTGCATCTCAAGTCCCGGAATTCCTTCCGCAGTTTCCGCAATCCCCACACAAATCTCTGTTGCTGCCATCACAGGTGCCAGAAGAACCACAGGAAGCACAGGAGCCACAGGATCCGCCGCAGCAGCAGCCTCCATTTTTATGTCTTTTATAGATAGTTCTGAGACTGGCGGCTGCAAGAACGGCCAGAATCAGAATAACTATGATATTCCCCATCTGCAGTTAATCTTCCTCCAATTAATTACCGAAATACAGATATGTAGCCGAACATGATAACGTTAACTCACAGTCGTAAAAATTAATCATCCAGGGATTCCACATGCTGGATTCCTTCCATGGTGCGGATACGGAGCAGGAGCTCATGCCTGTTGATATTACGGATGGTACTCAGGGTAATCCTGGCCACATAATACACCGGATTGGTCCCGGTATTAGCATCGTGGACCACCTGGAGATTGTTAATGGCCAGGTTATGATCCTTGCAAAACCGCATTACTTTGTCCAGGTCTTCCTTATGTTCATAATGTATCTCACATTTTATCTCGGTGATGTGGGTGATCTTCTTGCCGATCTTTGCAAACCAGGTCTCCGCAAGCAGGATCAGGATGGTTGCAATGATGGCTCCCTCGTAAAAGCCGGCACCGATGGCCAGACCAATGATACCGGTGGTCCAGAGACCGGCGGCGGTGGTGAGTCCTTTTATGGTATTCTTCCGGGTGACTATGATCGTTCCGGCACCCAGGAAGGACAAGCCGGTTATAACCTGGGCTCCCAGTCTTGATAAATCTGTGGGAAGATGAAGGTTAAGGTAGAGAAAGAGGCCGGTTGCGGAGGCAATATTCGCTCCAAGACAGACCAGCATATGCGTTCTGAAGCCGGCCGGCCTGTTCTTAAAGGAACGTTCCAGACCGACTATGCCTCCGCAAAACAGGGCAAGGATCATACGAATACATACAGAATAAGGCGTTACAGATCTAATACCGTCAAATATAGATAACATAATTCTACTCCTCAATTAATTCTTATCGATCTCGGATCTGCGCAATGAAAGGCAGCTGAGGCTGCAGCGCAGCTCCTGCGAAATCACCGAGACGATTTCGATTGATTCTTAAGCAATGATCTCGTGTACAGAATATGTACAGGGCAGTTCAGCGAGAGACGAAAGCATGTCTGAATGGGATGTGTTCTCTTTATCCAGCTTCAGGGTAAAAACAGCGCAGGGATAATTGCTCCCGTCAAATTCCGTTCTTTCCACGTCTATGTCAAATATCTGTACATGACGGGCCTGGATCGTACCTACGATCGTATCTATATCATTGATGTCATTAAATTCCATCACCAGAGTGATATTACGGATCTTCCTCTTAAGTGCAGTCTCAAAAGGCGGCACAACATCCAGAACAAAGACTGTGCAGATTACTCCGCAGATCAGGCAGCTGTAAAAGCCGCAGCCCGCAGTCATTCCGATCCCGACACATACCAGCATTCCGGCTGCGGAAGACAGACCGGAAACCTGGGAATGATCCAGGGCAATGATCGTACCTGCCCCCAAAAAACCAATACCGCCGATGACCTGTGCTGCATATCTGGCAGCATCGAACTTCTCGCCCACCTGGGCTACAATGGGCGCCCAGAGACCATGCATCATCTCATACTCATATATGGAGAGCATGATGGCCAGGGCTGCCCCGATGCTTGCCAGCATATAGGTCCTGAAACCGGCGGCCCTCTTCTTCTTTGCGCGGCCATATCCTATCAGCCCTCCTGCCAGCATGGCCAGGATCAGGCGGAACAGGACTGTGACAAAATGAAATTCATGCAAATAATTGCAGATTGATGTAAACATTTGTTGTAACCCTCCCCAACAGTCAAAACTCTTGTCCATTTTTTTACATTTTCTTTACGTTAATTATACATTACTTCTACATATAAAGCAAGCTAACCTTAAGAAAGTAATTTTATTCTTCTCTTTTACGACATTTTATGATATAATACACCAATCTGTCGTCTGCCGCCAACCGTGGATTGTATTATATTTCAATCTGACACATTTTTCAGATACACCGGCTGATGGACAGAAAAACAATCAGAAGGCAATGAAAAATATTAACAAAGCAGATATTACATATTTTGAAAGGATTAACAGTGAAACAATTACGGATCTCCATAAGAATTCTTATTTTCTTTCTATTATTAACACCTGTGGCTGTTATGGCCTATCCACATGGCTACAAAAGGCAGACCGATGAAATCTATGCCATAGCCAGGCATGACCTTTCTGTCTATTATGATGAGAGCGAGGATGATTTAATTGAATATATCCCATCGTTTACAGGCATCAAAGTAATAGAAATCGACGGTTCCTGGCGCAGGATCGAATACAGGATCAAAAATGAAGTAAAAGAAGGCTGGATCACAAGTGGAGACTTTTATTCTGACTGCCTGATCTATGACGGAAGAGATAAGCAGATCATGGCAGATGGAGATTATCTTTTTCAATGGAGGAAATATCTTTCAGAGGAACAAAAAAAGCTGAATGATTCATCTTCTGAGAATGCAGGGTCTAATGATTTTTTTACAGCCAGAGTGGTTTATACGGGCACGGATTCTTTTACCATAGAAAGAACTGATACCAACCAGTACCTGAGATCTCCTATATTCCTGGGCCAAAAAGCGTCCCATAAAGTGTGGGGCAGCCAGAAGAACGCCGGCAGCTTCAGACTGGTGAGAACAGGAGCTATCTATAAGATACAAGATATATTGACCGGACGCTGCCTGGTCCTGGACACAGACGGTCAGTTTAGGTTCAACCAGACGAATGATGACGATGAAGCCGGCTTCCGGGTCACCCGGACCTGCGGCAAGGTTCTTGATCAGAGAAACCTTAAACTTTTTGCCCAGTTTGATGCGGACTGGGCTAAGGATTATTACGGCAGAGGCAAAAACGACGATCCCGAATCCAATAATTTCTGTACCTCAGGCTGCGGTATCTTTTCCACTTTAAATGCCATCTATACATTGACAGGGCAGTATATTGACCCGCATATTTTAGCGGATTACGCAGTAAAAAAGGAATATCGCGTGGAAGATAACGGTACTGACAGTGAATTTTTTAAAGCTGCCGCCGGGAAATTCGGCAGTGATTATGGTTTTAGCTTTGACGGAGAATCGGGGTCCATAGGGGATCTTAAGAAAAAACTCAAAGAGGGCAAGGTGGCCATCGGTCATGTTCCCGGTCATTATATTGCTATTGTTGACTATAATCCTAAAACAAAGAAATATCTTCTTCTTGACTCCCACTACCTGCCAAAACGGGAAACCTGTCCCTACGGTGACTGGGTAAGCAGGTCTGTCCTTGAAGAAAGCGACAATCTAAGGTCATATATGTTATATTTCTATGCGTTAACCAACTGATAAAGACTTAAGAATATTTTGCCCGCTCAGCCTCTGTCCGCAACAAAAAGTTATCCTTATTGATAAAAGAAGCAGATTGTGTTATTCTGTAATTGTGCTATTCTTTAAAAAAGGCACCTATTATATATGGAAGGAAACAGTTATGTTTGAAATGTTTATCACTGCCCTGGCTACAGCGCTTGTGGCAATTTACGGATTTTCAAGGTCTGTTTTCATGACCGGACCTAATCGGTTTTATTATCAGTTCGGACTGGGAGTTGTTCTGCTCATCCTTTTTATTTACTTTACTTCGAAGCGATGGCTGCGCCACCACCGGATCAGGGCCATGCATGTAGATTTTGAAGAGTATATGTACTATGACAAGTTTACATCTTTTCTTTACCGGGCAGGATATTTCATCAGCTATCTTCTGCAGAACATTCTTTTTGATTACACATACATGCGACGTAATTTTAACTACTGCAAAGGTCTGGATGTTTATAACGGCGGTGTGGGTGAGTATTACATAAAGTTCCGCAATACCTGGTACAAATATCTTAAGCTCACCATATTGCGTCACAGGGTTTCGGTAAAACAGCTGCAGTCCTATTCCGCCCAGACCAGAAACACCCTGATCCTCAATGCCCTTAACAGTGATGAGGACCGGCTTATCTGTTTAAATTTTGCAAGGAATACAGAAGAAGCCTTCCGTAGAGAGCATGTGATTGGAGACCACCTGCTTCGTTCTCTTCCTGACTACAATAAGGTCCCCCTGTTTTTTAAGGAGAACCTTATAAAGATCTATCAGGCAGAGCTCTACCTGACACAATATGAACCTGAGATCATTGATCTGGTCAACCTTATGGAACGTCACACCCAGATCGATGTAAATGATTTTAAAAAGACAAAGTTCAGATAAAAAACAACGATCTTATTTCTGTCCATTGATTCTCTGTCTGACGATTTCAAATGCCAGTACACCTGCTGCCACAGAAGCATTCAGAGAATCAATGTCTCCTTTTGTAGGGATCCCTGCAATATAATCACATTTTTCCCTTACAAGTCTGCTTACACCGCTGCCTTCGTTCCCGATGACCAGGCCGATGGGACCTGTGAGATCCAGATCATACATCCTTGTTCCGTCCATATCACCGCAGACAAACCACATACCTTTTTCTTTCAGATCATCAATGGTCCTGGAAAGGTTGGTGACCCGGGCCACCGGTGTGTAATGAAGGGCTCCGGCTGATACCTTGGCCACTGCGCCGGTTAGCCCCACTGCCCTTCTTTTGGGTATGATGACGCCGTGGGCTCCGGCCAAATTTGCCGTCCTGATGATGGCGCCCAGATTATGGGGATCTTCTATCTCATCACAGAGAATAAAGAAAGGTTCCTCTCCTTTTTCCCGGGCTTTTGCGAAAAGATCCTCTATGCCGGCATAGTCATAAGCGGCAGCCACCGCTACTACTCCCTGATGCTTTCCTCTCCCGGAAAGGGAATCCAGTTTTTCTTTTGATACATATCGTACCAGGGTGTTCTGCTTTCTGCTCTCCCGCAATATGGACTTTACGGGACCGTCCTGACAGCCGTCAAGAACAAAAAGCCGGTCAATGGTCTTTCCGGCCCTGAAGGCTTCCAGAACCGCATTTCTCCCGATAATTGTACATTCTTCGTATGACATAATTTCTCCTGATTAAATATCCCGGCCGGATTCCAGGCCCCGGCTGATAAGAGTAATAATCCTTTCCGTCTGTCCTGTCAGATACAGGTAGCCTGTCAGCACCTCCAAAGCCGTGGCATAACGATAATCACGCCGGGACTGATTCTTTGCCGTGGTGGCGGGTCTGGCATTCAGGCCCCTCCTGTAGTAGACCAGTTCCGCCTGCGTTAGGAGGGGAGTGATCTTCTTCATCAGCTCCGCCTGGGCCGCGGCATTCACATACCGGATGGTCTCATGATGATAGCGGTCTGGTTTAGTGTTGCATCTGCTGACGATGGCTGTACGGATCACCAGCTCATAAACGGCATCTCCAATGTAGGCAAAGGACAGGGGGGAGTAGCTTCTGACCTCTTCCGGGGTCAAAGCCGCTCTCCGGCCTGTACCTGTAATAAATTCTTCCATAAATGAAGGCTGACTGCCGGCCTTTATGCTCTTTTCCATTTCACTCCCGCTCTGGTATCCTCCAGGATAATGCCCTGGTCAGCAAGCATGTTTCTGATCTCATCGGCTCTGGCGTAATTCTTCGCCTTTCTGGCTGCCTGTCTTTCCTCGATCAGTGCTTCAATATCCGCATCCAGCAGCTCTTCCTCCTTCTCAGTCTCAATACCTAAAATGTCGCAGAGCTGTGTGATGGTATGATAGAGATATTCTACATATTCCAGAGAACCGTCTTTTGCGGTGATGTTGGCCAGCTTTACCAGCTCAAAAATAGCGGAGATGGCATCTGCAGTATTAAAATCATCCTCCATGGCGGCTTCAAATTTCGCCACCAGTTCTTTGGCAGTATCTACATTTTTAAGGTCTTCGGGGGACATGGCGCCTTGTGCAGTCTGCATACTATCCCGCAGGCTGTAGACAGCGGTAAGGATACGGTCCAGACCGTTTTTGGCTGCCTCCACCAGGGTATCACTGAAGTTCAGAGGACTTCTGTAGTGGGCGCTCAGCATAAAGAAGCGGATCACCTGCAGGGGATACTTCTCGCTGATCTCACGGACAGTAAAGAAGTTGCCTGCTGATTTGGACATCTTTTTATTATCAATATTCAAAAAGGCATTGTGCATCCAGTACTTGGCAAATTTCTCATCATTGGCCGCTTCAGACTGGGCGATCTCGTTCTCATGATGGGGGAATACAAGATCCTCTCCGCCCGCATGAATGTCAATGGTGCTTCCGATGTATTTTTTGGACATGACAGAGCACTCAATATGCCAGCCGGGACGGCCGTCTCCCCAGGGTGAAGGCCAGGAAGGTTCCCCTTCCTTCTTCGGCTTCCACAGTACGAAATCCATGGGGTCTTCCTTTTCATCACTGACAGCGATCCGGATACCCGCCTGCATATCATCCAGATTTTTCCCCGACAGCCTGCCGTAATCCTTAAAACTTCTGGTCCTGAAATATACAGTTCCTTCCTTCTCATAGGCAATGCCTTTTTCAATAAGTTTCCGGATCATGTCGATCATCCCGTCAATCTCCTCTGTTGCCCTGGGGTGATGCGTGGCTGGTTTAACATTTAAACCCTCCATATCCTTTATACATTCTTTAATAAATCTTTCAGAGATCTCTGAAGAAGAAACACCCTCTTCATTGGCTTTCTTTATAATCTTATCGTCTACATCCGTAAAATTGGACACATAATTGACATCAAAGCCTTTATATTCCAGATACCTGCGTACAGTATCAA
Source organism: Eubacterium sp. (assembly GCA_017433295.1). Lineage (GTDB taxonomy): Bacteria > Bacillota > Clostridia > Lachnospirales > Lachnospiraceae > Anaerobutyricum. The sequence continues at coordinate 5,087 of JAFRHL010000033.1, read as the reverse complement.
AGACCACCATGGGCCTGGCGTTACCGATATGAATATAATTATAAACCGTGGGACCGCAGACATACATTCCCACCTTGCCTTCATGAACCGGTACAAATTCTTCCTTTTGTCTGGTTAATGTATTATAGAGCTTCATAATACTGATTTCCCCTTTCTCACTTTATAATTTACAGCAGGCACAGGTTTCAGGACATCCTGTGTTTCCCTGCATCATATCCGCACCGATATAATTCTGGATCTCAGACAGCAGACAGACAGCACTGGCCGCAATTCCCAGACCCTGGCCGGTAAAACCCAGACCCTCCTCCGTTGTTGCCTTCACATTCACCTGATCAGGACTTATCTTTAGTACACCGGCTATATTTTCCTTCATTTCCGGGATATAAGAAGCCAGTTTGGGCTTCTGGGCGATGATGGTTGCGTCAATGTTCTCGATGAAATATCCTTTATCCTCGATCAGCCGGCGGACATGAGAAAGAAGTTCCCTGCTGTCTGCCCCCTTATATACAGGATCCGTATCGGGAAAATGCTTTCCGATATCACCAAGGGCAGCTGCTCCCAGCAGCGCATCCATGACAGCGTGGATCAGCACATCAGCATCAGAATGACCCAGAAGGCCTTTATCGTAGGGAATTTCAACTCCTCCCAGGATCAGCTTTCTGTTCTCTGTCAGCCGATGAACATCATAACCATTTCCAATCCTCATAATGACTCCTTTATAACAGATATTGATCAGTCGAAATCGCCTCGGCCAGTTGCGCGGCGTGTAAATCCATAGGGAAGCGTTCTCTCTTTATAAGAGACCGGAATTCCCTGTAAAAGTGAAAAAAGCCTGCTCTGAATGCAGGCAATCGGCAACACCAGGGTATATACGCTTCGCGCGTCCGGCCCAGTCCGGTTCATCCGGACTTGTCAAGCAATAAAAAATAGCGGGAACTGGATTTGAACCAGCGACACCACGGGTATGAACCGTGTGCTCTAGCCAACTGAGCTATCCCGCCAAAAAAGTAAAATGAGAGTGGGACCTACAGGGCTCGAACCTGTGACCCTCTGCTTGTAAGGCAGATGCTCTCCCAGCTGAGCTAAGATCCCACATCACTCACAGATGATATTATACACCAAAGCAAGATCATTTGTCAAATAAATATTTCTCTTACTCCGCTATATGACTCTGCCCGGTTACTGTTCACAGCCAATCATTCAAAAAACCTACTGTTCAATATCGAAAAAACTTGATAGAACAGAAAGGAGTTTTCACGCCTGATCCAGGATTACAAAAGCGGAAACGGAAATAATAAAATGATAATAAGTCACATTGATTACGCTATGTTGATTATGTTTTTGATGTGATTTGATTCTGTGGGAGGGTCGATGAGCTATTATTGTTTAGATGAAAACATGCGGGTATGTACAAAAGAAGAATTACATGAGCAGTCGGGATACCAATACGTTACTGTCCTGACTACGCATGAATGGAACAGAGAGCGCGATTTTTTTGACATGGGAATCGAGCTGGAGCCGGATACAGAGGATATTCTTTGAAGAAAATCTTCGATATATGCATCTGTTTATGAATCGAATCATGCGTCGGCATGCTACGGCGGGTTCTCTACGTGATTATACCATGCAGGTGCGTGATTAATATAATTCACAGCTGGAAGCGAGTCAGAATAGAACTATGACATTGTTAACGGTTATAACAACTATTTTTTTGCCACTGACTCTTATCGTAGGCTGGTATGGCATGAACTTTCGCTATATGCCTGAACTGAAATGGAAGTGGATTGAAACAAGCTGAAAAAGGAAGGACAAATTTATGAAAAAAATGACCATCGAAGAGTTTTACCAGACTCCTCACTCCGAATTAAACGCTCCGTCCCTGCTGGGGAAGAGCGAGGTTGTTATCAATGACGATGGAACAATTTCTCTGATCGTACAGACAGAAAAAAACCACATGAATCTTCATGGATCCATTCAGGCGGGGATCCAGTATCTGATCAGTGATACCGCCCTCGGCATATTTCTTAAACATATCGGCCGTCCGGCCGTCGTCATGGACGGACATACGTATTTTTATCGTCCCGCAGGTCTGGGAGATACGCTGACCGCCACAGTTTTTCCCCATAAGCTCGGGAGAAGGGTCGGCAATTTTTCAGCAGAATTGCGGAATCAGGATGGTAAACTGATATCAGAATACATGTTTTCTGTGATGTTTAACTTGGAGGGTCGATGAGCTATTATTTTTTAGATAGTTACCTCTTTTTACACTTACCCAGGATGGCTGCCGTCAGGATCGATCCGATTCCGACAGCCAGAACATAAAGGAGAGGATGTCCCATTACGGGAATCACAAAGATTCCCCCGTGGGGCGCAGGCAGGGTACATCCGAAGAGGGCACTTAAAAAACCGGCGCAGGCAGACCCCGCCATACTGGACAGGATCACTCTCCAGACATCCGTAAACACAAAGGGAAGAGCCCCTTCCGTGATAAAGGACAGACCCATAAAAAATGTGGATAGGGCGGTATCTCTCTCCCTCTCCTCATATCTGTCCGGAAAGAAAAAGACAGAGAGGGCGATGCCGATGGGGGGCACCATACCTCCCGCCATCACACAGGCCATAAATCCGGTATTGCCGGCTTCCAGTCCTTTTACTCCAAAATTATAAGCCACTTTATTCACGATCCCGCCCATGTCCATGGCCATCATCCCGCCGGCAAGGGTACCGGAAAGCAGAGGATTCCTGACTGCCGCCTCCTTCAGCAGCTTTTTAAAGAAGCTTCCGACCAGGGCTGAAACAGGTGAGATCAGGAGAGTGGAGATCATCTGCATCAGCAGAAGGGATAATACAGGTAAAATGATGATAGGCAGAGCCTTCTGCATAATCTTTGGCAGACGTACGACAAAACGCTTCATCTCAACGGTCATAACTCCTGCCAGGAGGCCCGCTACCATGGCTCCGATGAATCCGGAATTACTCTGTATGGTCATATAGCCTCCCGCAAATCCGGCCAGGAAGGCCTCCTCTCCGGCGATACCAAAAGCCATAAATCCGGCAAATACCGGCAGCATAAAGTTAAAGGTGATATCTCCGATATCCTTAAGCAGAACAGCCTGGGGTGTGATGGATCCAAGCTGGGACCGCTCTGCCACCGAAAGGGTGGACATATCCACCGAAAGGGCATCAAAAAGAAAGGCCAGGCCGATCAGAAGTCCGCCAGCGGCTACAAAGGGGGCCATCCATTTTACTCCCATGAGGGTGGAGGAAAACAGGGTCTCCCGGATGAAGCTTTGCGTTTTTTCCTTGAATCCCTTTCCGGTCTCCTGGATAGAATAGGGAGATGAGATCCGGCTCCTGCTTTCTTCCTCTTTTTCTTCCCCTCCTGTTCCGGTCCCCTTTCCTCCGCTCTCTGTCAGGGCAGCTGCCGGCACATTCGACGCTTCCTGAACAGACAGCTCCTTTTTGGCCATATCCTCAGTATAGAGGCTGACCTGGTCCCGACCACCCTCTTTGGATGCATAAAGGGCAAGATCTGCCATCTCGGACAGATGGGCCAGTCTGATTCCCTCCCTGTCTTCTACCACCCCGGCGCTGACCGTGATATAGAAGCTGTCATCACATTTCTTCGAACGAATCTCCTCTCCCATACGGGAAAGGGCCTGATAGGCCTCTTCCCCTGACAGAGGCAGGACACCGATAAACTCATCTCCTCCCCATCTTCCGGCAAATCCGCCATACTCATGGACCAGAGCCTTGATATGGTCTGCCAGAAAAGCCAGGGCCTTGTCACCGGATGCGTGGCCGTAATTATCATTGACATGTTTAAAATAATCGATATCCATCAAAAAGAGAGAATATGGCTCCTTTTTTTTTCCCGCCTTCCTCTCTTCCATATACTCACCGTAAGTAATAAGAAAGCTCTTGCGGTTTGCCAGACCGGTAAGCTCATCCAGGGTCGCCAGCCGGATGATCTCCCTGCGGTAGGAGAAAACCGTATTGGCCATCAGGATCACGATCAGAAGGAGCAGGACCACTTCGATGCCGGTAAAGAGGGCAAACTGCTGCCTCTGATGCCGGGAAATACTAATGCAGCGGTTATAGAGAACCAGATAAAGGTCGTCCCCCTCCAGTTTCTGCACCACAAAGAGAGACTGCTTTAAAACAAAAGGATTCTCCTTCCCGACCCATACCAAAGACACATCCTGCTTATTGCCGGAGTCTGTAATCCTCTTCCACTGGCCGGTCAGCTGCTCTAAGCCGGTCTTCTTCCCTTCCTTCTCCATGGACTCTGCCCCGTAAAGGACCTTTCCATCCGCACTCATCAGAAGGGCTTCAAAATCATCCGGATCTGCTGCCACCGTCTTCCCATCTCCAGTCAGATCAGCCCTGTCCTGACCGGATCCCTCAAGCTCACTTTGATTCTCCGCCCGGACATGATCAGAAGACAGGATTCTCTCCATCTCCTCCTCACTCTTCCCCTCCAGCACCCTGGCCAGGATCCCTGCTGCCATAGTCGTCTCCGTCTCCACAGAGCTCTTCATAGAAGAGGTATTAAGGTAAGCAAAAAAGAGGGCACTGCCAAACAGGGCAACAATAAGGATCGCAAAGATAGGTATGATCTGCACACTAAAACTCTTTCTCCCCTTTGCCATTCTTCTCTGGCTTTCTCTCTTCAGTTTTTCCAGTCCTGAATACCCTTTATCCGCCATCTGACCGGCTCCTTATCATAAAAAAGCACTTGTCTTCTATCATTTACTATTATAATATCTGAACCCGTCTTTATCAATCATTAATTCAGCTCTTTCCGGTCCCCGGAGTGCTTACTGTTACTATTCACGGTTGATTTATTGATACCAGCACCAATAGAGCAGCGGTTTTGATTATACCTCTACTTTTATCGGCATTATTCAGTTTTCTATATCATCATGAAGGTGCTTCAGTAAATGTTTCCTGCACTGTATAAGGGATGCCTTCACACAATCGTTGCAGGGCATCAAACTCATTTATTGAATTCCTGCGGCATGTCTCTATATAGGTCTTTATGAGAGCATAATTATCTGCAGCACTTACTGACTCAAATTGACCTG
>JAFRHL010000032.1 GCA_017433295.1 Eubacterium sp. | reverse complement strand
TTTAACAAGTTCATTGATAAGGGACTGATCGACCGGCTCCGCCATGTGGCAGAGTCCGATTTTGCCCGGGTAACCTACACAGATGCCATTGAGATTCTCGAAAAACACAACGATGAATTTGAATATAAGGTAAGCTGGGGCTGTGATCTGCAGACTGAGCATGAGAGATACCTGACCGAGAAAGAGTTTAAGCGTCCTGTCTTCGTGACCAACTACCCCAAAGAGATCAAAGCCTTCTATATGAAGCTCAATGAGGACAACAAGACGGTGGCAGCCATGGACTGCCTGGTTCCGGGTATCGGCGAGATCATCGGCGGAAGCCAGCGTGAGGATGACTATGACAAGCTGGTGGCCAGAATGAATGAGCTTGGCCTTGACAGAAAGGATTATGAGTTTTATCTGGACCTGCGTAAATACGGATCAGCCCGTCACAGCGGCTTCGGCCTGGGCTTTGAGCGATGTGTCATGTACCTCACCGGTATGGGCAATATCCGTGATGTCATCCCCTTCCCCAGAACCGTAAATAACTGTGAATTATAAGGAGGCACTATGAGCCAGTTATATATCCCTGAGGACTACTCTCCCGCCCTGAACCTGAAAGAAACTCAGATCGCCATCAAGCAGGTAAAGGATTTCTTTCAGCGCGAACTGGCCGCCGAGCTTAATTTAAAACGTGTATCCGCACCGCTTTTTGTTTCACCGGAATCCGGTCTCAACGATAACCTGAACGGTGTGGAACGCCCTGTAAGCTTTGGCGTGAAGGAGCAGGACGACAGTCCCTTTGAAATCGTACATTCCCTGGCCAAATGGAAACGGCTGGCACTCAAGCGTTACGGCTTCCAGGAGGGAGAAGGACTTTATACCGATATGAATGCCATCCGCCGTGATGAAGAGACAGATAATATCCATTCCGTTTATGTGGACCAATGGGACTGGGAAAAGATTATTTCCAAAGATGACCGTAATGAAGAAACTCTGCGGACAGTGGTGAAGTCCATTTATGAAGCGCTCCGCATCACTGAGAAATACATGGCCAACAAATATGATTATATCGAATGCTTTCTTCCCGAGGAGATCACTTTTATCAGCTCCCAGGAGCTGCTGGATGCCTACCCCGACCTTTCTCCAAGGGATCGGGAGTATGAGGTGGTAAAGAAGTACGGGGCTGTATTTCTGACCCAGATCGGTGATGTCTTATCAGATGGCAAGAAGCATGACGGCCGGGCTCCGGACTATGATGACTGGTCCTTAAATGGTGACATCCTTGTCTATTATCCGGTACTGGATATGGCCCTGGAGCTGTCCTCCATGGGCATCCGGGTAAATGCGGAGTCTCTGGCAGACCAGCTTAAAAAAGCCGGCTGTGAGGAAAGGGCAAAGCTTCCCTTCCAGAAGGCTCTGCTTGAAGGAAAGCTTCCCCAGACCGTCGGAGGCGGCATCGGCCAGTCCCGTATCTGTATGTTTTTCTTAAGAAAAGCCCATATCGGGGAGATTCAGGTATCCGTATGGCCGGATGAGATCTATGAAGAGGCGGCAAAACGGGGGATTACAATTCTGTAGTTTCAGCTCTGCTTTGTTTCCCCTTTGATCGGCTGCTGCCCCATCAAATCAGTGAAAATATCACATGATATGTAAAAAAAGCCGGAAGGCGGTTCCTATAAAGGATGACCGCCCTCCGGCTTTTTATTTAATTTAATTAAAGAAGTATTCAAAGGGATCGAAGCTTTCTCCGTTACCATTTCCATTGTCAAAATAGAATTCATCGGAATCATCGCTGTCATCTCCGTTATTACCAAAGGGGTTATTCCCGTTGCCGTTCTGGTTCTGGGAGTTGTCATTGCCTGACTGATTTTCCTTTGTCTCGTCTTTAAAATCACTGGCCTTACCCAGAGTGACTTTCAGATTCTTCTCCTCATATTCGCCATTCTGCTTTGCCCTCTTTAAGGTAATCGTTACCTTTGTTCCGGCTTTCTTGATGGACAGCTTCTCAATGAGTCCGTTCATGGTGGAAAGATTGTTTCCATCCATGGCTGTGATAATATCTCCGGCTGAAATACCGGCCTTTTCGGCAGGTGATCCTGCAACTACCTTGGAAACATAGATTCCCTGGGGCATATTCAATGCCTGTGAATAAGAAGAATCGATATTCTTCCCTACAATGCCCAGGAAGGAGGCATCATCTTTGGAAATCTCCCCTGCGTTCATCAGGTCGGTAAGTACAGATTTCGCAGTGGAAATCGGGATGGCATAGCAGACACTCTCTACGGAAGTATCCACCAGCTTTGCGTTGCTGACACCAACGACTTCACCATCTAAGTTGATCATAACTCCGCCGCTGTTGCCGGGGTTAATGGCTGCGTCTGTCTGGAGCAGGGTCATGGTTCCGTCTGTAAAGGACACCTCTCTGTCCTTGGCACTCAGTACTCCCATGGTCACGGACTGTCCATATCCCATAGCGTTACCGATAACAATGACCGACTGACCCACCTTAAGCTTCTCGGAGTCTCCCAGGGTCGCAATCTTGATCTTTTTCGCCGTATCATCTGAAATGTCTTTTTTATTTACCGAGATCACGGCAAGGTCCGCGTTGGAATCCTTTCCGACAACCGTTGCCTTGGCTGTGGTATTGTCCACAAAGCCCACCGTAAGGGAGGTGGAATCTGCCACCACATGGTTGTTGGTAGCGATCAGAAGTCTGTTATCATCTTCCGCGATCAGGAATCCTGAACCCGCTCCCTGGGACTCTCTGGACCCGAATCCGAAATAATCACTGGTCCTGTATGTACCGGTGACGGAAACCACGGAAGGCATTACCTTGTCAACGACCGCTGATACATCCCGGGTAACTGTTGTCCCGCTACCGGCTGTCGAAGCAGAGTTATCAGAGCTGTCATCCCCGGTGTCTTTTTTGCTGTCATCCGATGTTGTAACCTCGATCTGCCTGGAGCTTTGAGGGAACAATTTGTCTTTGGCCACATTGACTCCCGCAAATGTAATGCCGGAAACAAGACCGAAGATCAGGGCAAATCCGGCAGCCTTCAGAGCACCCGAAAAGAAGCTGTTCTTTTTCTTATAAGGTTTATAAGCCCTGACGGGTTCATCCGGGATATAGCTGTATCTGCTGCTGCGGCTTTCATTGCCTTCTGGCTCGCTATCATAGATGTCATCTGGTCTGTATTCATAATCACTCATAAAGAAATCCCCTTTCTTTGATTTTTTATTTGATGCCATAATGGTACCAATGAAATGTGAAAAAAATGTGTCAAATCTATGTTGAAATAATGGATAAAAGTCTTTCTTAGTGGCAAAAAAAACAAGGTATTTTATCAAAAAACGCAAAAAACTATTGTGTAAATATCATTTTTATTGTATGATAGATTAGAAAAATATCCCAATGATTGTTATATTATACACAATACAAGTCCGAAAGGCAAGGTAACTATTATGATCAAACAGAACCAGGAGCATTTGAATCGTCTGCACGTGCTGCTTGATGCTTTAGTCATCTACGGTTCATTCTGCTTAAGCTATGCCATCAGGTTCAAGCTGCCCTTTACCAGGGATTTATTTCCTCCGGCACCCTATTACAGGCTGCTCTGGCAATACCAGACTATGCTTCTGGTTTTCGTACCGGTCTGCCTTGTATTATATGCAAGATTTAATCTTTACAAACCGAAAAGATTCCAGACCCCTTTAAAGGAATATGCGAATCTGATCAAGGTCAACACCTGTGCTCTTCTTTTCCTGATGATATACATTGCTCTGTTTAAAGTCGAACATGTATCCAGGAGTCTGATGGGTGTATATTACTTTACATTGATGCTGGCAACATTTCTGGAGCGGTTTATCATAAAGAGCATTCTCCAGCGGGCACGCAAAAAAGGCAGGAATCTAAAGCATATTATCATTATCGGTTTCAGCCCTGCGGCAGAAGCTTATATAGACAGGATCAGAGCCAATCCCCAGTGGGGATATATGATCCACGGTATTTTTGATGACAACCATTCCCATGATTTCTCCTATAAGGGTATTCCCTGTCTGGGCCCCATCCGGGATCTTGAAGAGTTTCTGCAAAACAGCACCATGGATGAAGTTGCCATCACCTTGAGCCTGAGCGAGTACCATAAACTGAAAACAATTGTAAATAAATGTGAGAAGTCAGGGGTCCATACCAAGTTTGTTCCTGATTACTATACCTTCATTCCCACCAATCCTGTCACGGAAGACCTGATGGGACTGCCGGTAATCAACATCCGTAATGTCCCCCTGACCAATACACTCAACAAGTTTATAAAAAGAACCATGGATATATTCGGATCATTAATATGTATAGTTATCTTCTCTCCGGTTATGCTTGTAACAGCCATCCTTGTGAAAATCAGTTCACCTGGCCCCATTATTTTCTGTCAGGAAAGGGTGGGTCTGCATAATAAGCCCTTTAAGATGTACAAGTTCCGTTCCATGGGAGTACAGGCTCCTTCCAAGGAAAAACAGGCCTGGACTGTTCATAACGATCCCAGGGTCACACCTGTGGGCAAGGTTATCCGAAAAACCAGTATCGACGAGCTTCCGCAGCTCTTTAATGTGCTGAAAGGGGATATGAGCCTGATCGGGCCCAGACCGGAACGTCCCCTGTTTGTAGAAAAGTTTAAAGAAGAAATCCCCCGCTACATGATCAAACACCAGGTCCGTCCCGGCATGACCGGCTGGGCCCAGGTCTGCGGCTTCAGAGGGGATACCTCCATTTCCGGCAGGATTGAACATGATATATTCTATATTGAAAACTGGACTGTGGCATTTGATATCAAGATACTGTTTTTAACTGTATTTAAAGGATTCGTCAACAAGAACGCATATTAAAATAATCCATCGATATCGCTTGTCGTCGCTAATGCAGGGCCATCTATGTTCGATGGCTTGCATTGCGACTGGACTTATACAATAGATAGAGGAGCATTATGAAAAAGAATTCAGGTTCGGTGAGTTTCCGTTCTTCACGTAAGGGTTCCGGTGACCGGCCCGCCCGCAGGCCTTCCGGTCATCAGTCAACTGCCGGAGAAAGACCGGACAGAACCATTCATACACAAAAAAACCATACTGAAACAATAGTTCATACAGATGAATTTCCATTTACCGATAATTACAGATATTTCAGGGAAAGGGAACAAACGGATTCCAGGACTGTCAATCCCGGGAATCGGGGTGCCGGAGCTGCCGAGCGCGGAAATCGGGGTGCCGGTGTTGCCCGGAGTGCCGGTGCTGCCCGGAGTGCCGGTGCTGCCCGGAGTGCCGGTGCTGCCCGGGGTGCCGGTGCAGCCCGGGGTGCCGGGAAGAAAAAGCCCACAGGGTGCCTGCTTCCTCTGGTCATCATATTTCTGCTTGTGGCAGTTTTCTATGCCCTGACTTGTTTTTCATTATCCAGAATCAGTAAACACAAGCTGAACAAAAGCTCCATCACCGTCAACAATGAAGACAGGAATATGAAAAAATACCAGACCATTGCTCTCTTTGGTGTGGATGACCAGAATAATGTCATTGGTGACACCGGCTCAAGAACTGACAGCATAATCGTAGCATGCATCAATAAGACCACGAAAAAGGTAAAGCTCATGTCAATATACCGTGATACCTATGTAAGTATTGACGGAAAGTATGACAAGATCAATGCCGCCTATTCCTACGGCGGCCCGGAGCAGGCCATAAATACCATCAATCGTAATCTTGACCTGAACATTAAGGACTTTGTCACGGTGAACTTCAAAGCACTGGCAGATGCCGTAGATGTCCTCGGAGGTATTACTTTAACTATTCAATCCGAAAAAGAGCTGAAAAATCTGAATGACTATATCGGTAATATGAACAAAATTAACGGCGGTCATTCCCCCAAGTTTGAAGATGTGGGTACCTACACCTTTGACGGCAATCAGGCCGTAGCTTACTCCCGTATCCGTTACATGGAAGGAGGAGACCACGCCCGGGCCGGTCACCAGAGACTGGTGGTAGAAGGCATTCTCCATGAGGCCAAAAAACAGCCCTGGAAAATCAACGCCCTTATAAATAAGGTCCTTCCCCAGTGTAAGACCAGCTTCACCACAGGCAGATTATCCAGAATGGCCCTGGGACTGTTTCTCTACGATATCAAAGATTCCCAGGCCTACCCCTTTGATTCCTTTGATGAACGTTATAACGGTATATACTACGGCTTCCCGACCACTGTGGAAAGTAATGTGATCAAGGCTCATGAGTATCTTTTCGGTACCAAAGATTATGAGCCGACAGAAGAACTGAAAAAGATCAGCAAAAAGGTGAAAGATGTGGCTGATATGGTGAGTCCTTATTAAGACAGACGCCGGGAAGGGGTCAGAATTAGTCTGACCCCTTCCCGGCTGTTTTTTAATATCGATGTTTATGTATATGAAGATGTCAGTTTGCATTTTCACGGATAAATACCGTAAATAATTGATGTATGTTCTTCTTTTAAAAATATTATCAAATTAAACGATTATAATTCACCCAATTTCATACTGATATCGGTATGGAATTGGGTGATTATACCAGTATGAACAACAATCAGCGCAAAAAAGCGGTATCATACCCTCAAAAAATCATATCACATTTACCATATCTCTATTCTTCAAAATGATTATACTTTGGCGTTCCCTGGATCTGCATCGATGCCTTCATGGGCCTGCGGTTCTTATGAATGAACACATTGATCAGAAGGGATTCTCCCTCCTCCACCATGTCCCGGATATCCTCCTGGGTCAGGGGAACCAGGTCCTCTGAGATCATATCTGCATATTGAAGCTCAATATATACATCACACATATTCCCCAGGGACTCATGATACTCTCTTTCTTCCGGGTACAGATCCTCCTCGCTCTCCGCCTGGGCATATCCGTAGGACATCAGGATCGGGATTCCAAGCTCCCGGGCCAGCTTTCTCATTCCCTCCATGAAGGGCTTCATATCCTCAGAATCCTCTGTGGAAAGAATGCTCTCAATATTGTCTATGAAAACTGCCGGCTTATGGGCTCCCTCCCTGACTATGGAGCTAATCAGCTCTGTGAGGATATCACCCGCAGATGCGTCATCGGAAGAAGCACTATACTCTGAAACAGCTTCCTGATCCAGGATAAAGAGGTGCTCGCTGATCCTTCCCCTGTACCAGTTCAGCTCATCCTTCAAGGCAGACAGCTGAGCGCCGTCTTCGCCGGTCATAATGGCCATGGCTGAAACCGCCCTTTCAGGGTCTCCCTGATGAATCTCATAGCTGAGTCTGGCTATGGTCTCCACCATCAGGTCATACCGGGACAGCTCTGTGGAAATATACAAAACATCGATTCCCGATTCTGCGATGCGGTCAGCAAGCTGCTGCATAAAACCATTCTTAAGATACTGTGGCTGGGCATCAATAAAGTAACTTCCTTTATGAAGCCCATAGCGAAGCATCGCATCCAGCCGGCGGAAGCCTGTACTTAATCTGCGATTCTCCTGGGTATCCGCAATAAAGTCCTCAAACTGATCCATAAAGCTGGCTGAATTTTTCAGAATAAATGGTTTTCTGGTAGAGATCTGGTAACCCTTCTCATGGGCATCATTCAACTCTTTTTCATCTGTAAACCTGCTGTCACTCTCTTTTGACGCAGGCTTTTCTCTTTTACGGAATACCTTTCTTCTGTGTCCGGCTTTTCCTTTCCGGGCAGGTCCCGCTTCCGCGGCTTCTCCGGACGGGACATCATCTTTCTGTTCACTTTCTTCAGGTTCAATTACTCCGATGAATTCGGACTCTGTATCGCCCGGATCCACATCAATGATTCCAGAAGCTTCCCGGTCTTCTATCTCTGCCGCTGCTTCCTGAATTTCTACCTCCGTAACAGCATCCTGATTCTCTTCCACTGCGACAGCTTCCTGGTCCTCTTCTTCCGCCACAGCTTCCTGGTCCTCTTCTTCCGCGACAGCTTCCTGGTCCTCTTCTTCCGCCACAGCTTCCTGGTCCTCTTCTTCCGCGACAGCTTCCTGGTCCTCTTCTTCCGCCACAGCTTCCTGGTCCTCTTCCTCTGCCGCTGCTTCCGAATCCTCAAAATCCTCTTCCGTAAAGTCCTCGTCAAAGGCCAGCTCAAGCTCTCTTTCAAGCTCCTCCTCATCCAGCTCGCTGATATCACTTACAGTTTCTTCGGAAAGTAAAGAAGATACCTTTTTCTTCTTCCTGGTCTCCTCCTGCTTGAGCCATGCATCAAGCTCCGCCTCGGAACCGGCAAGCTCCAGCAGCAGCATCCTCCTGGCCCTTTCATAAACATCGCCCTCGAGGCCCAGCGTTGCCAGATTCTCCAGCGCCTCATCTACCTCTGCCTGGGTATGCTCTCCCAGAACCAGTTCGTCGGGATCCGGTTCTGTTTCATCAGATTCAAATTCTTCTATTTCATCTGTAGGATCAGGTTCGGATTTACTATCCTCTGCTGAATCATTTACATCATTCTCTGATACGGAAAATGTTTCATCGGAGAAGTCTGATTCCAGGGAGTCCAGCACTGCTTCCAGACTGTCTTCTGACTCCTCCTGAGATCCGGTCAGGGGATCGTCCTGAGGCAGCCCCTGATTCTGTTTTGCTGCCCTGGCTTTTTCCTGGGCTTCTCTGGCCAGATCTGCAGCTGATTTTGTCTTTCTCTCTTCTGCCGGCTCCACTCTGGCTGCTTTTTGAGCTGCCCGGGCCATTTCTACCGCGGACATGTGCCTGATTTCCTCTGCCCCGGACTCTTTCCCTGATTCCGGTTTTTCCTCTGCCCCGGACTCTTTCCCCGATTCCGGCTTTTCCTCCGCCCCGGACTTTTTCCCCGATTCCGGTTTTTCCTCTGCTCCAGACTCTTTCCCTGATTCAGGCTTCTTATCTTTCTCAGGCATCTGGTTCTCGCGATTTGCCGTGATGACCTGCTCGATCAGGTCTCCCACATCCTCCTGGGGGACCGGCTGACCGGAACCGCTCATCATTTGTTTCAGATTCTCGAAAATAGTGTTGGAAAGTCCTTCCATATCTTCATCCGCATTTTCTGCCAGGATCATATCAGAATTCTCGCTGATGACCTGCTGGCTCAGCATACGGAGCATTTCCTCCGTTAAGACGGGGGGCTGGCTATCAGCAGATGCGTCTTGGGCATTCGGCTCCTGCCCTTTCAGACCGGCAGGGATATACTCTTTCGGAACTTCTGTATCTACCTTATCAGGATCGACACCTTCTGAGATCTGTTTTTCAATATAAATCTGGCGCTCCAGCTCCAGTTTTTCTTCAGGCGACAGGTCTTCATAGTCCTCAAAAGACACCAGTTCATCACTGTTTTTTTCCATGTATCGGAGGATTTCCTGCTGATGGAGGGCAAACTTCATGGGATCCTGTCCTCTTTTGGCGGCTTCCGCCATAAGAGCCTCTGCCTGTTTTTCTACCTCCAGCTTCATTTTATCCTCCTCCTGGGCCCGGGCTATGGCCTCCGCCGCCAGCTGGGAAGCCGACTTGGTCTTAGGTTTCTCCTCAGGCTTCGGTTTATAGGGCTCTTTCCTGTGGGCCTCTTCATCCCGTCCCACCGCATTCTGGGCAAGATCCCAGGCGGAAAAGGTGGACGGCTCGTCCTGCTCGATACGACTCTGAGCAAGGTCGGCAGCGGTCATCCTGGCCGGTCCGTTCTGCCCGGACTGACGTTTTTTCTCCGCTTCTTCCTCCATAAGCTGTTCAGTAACGGATTTCTCCTTACCGTAACGTATCATGGACCGGTCAAAGGGATACTCTACTTTTGGAGGCTGGGCTCCCATCATTTCCATGAGATTTTTATAGATCAGCTCATTCAGTTCAGCGGTTTCTTTGGGATCGAAATGATTTGATGTATCTCCGGGCTCGTCCCCATCCGGGGAATAGGATGACGAATAGTCTTCCTGAAAAGCGGCCTGTGAAACCGGCTGCGGGTCTGACTGCACATCTGACTGCGAAGCCGGCTGCGGGTCTGACTGCGAAGCCGACGTTGAATCCTGCCGGGGGACCGACGGCGAAACCGGTTGAGGAGCCGGAGCTGCCGGGGCGGCCGGTGCAGCCGCAGAAGCCGGGCGCTGGCCTGTGAAACCATTCTTCAGCCTGTTTTCAAGCATACTGGTCACGGAGGCTGTCCTTTCATCATCGTCCATCTGCTCAAAGGATTTGGGAGGAAAAAGATCCGGTGCCAGAGATTCCACCATCCCCTGGATCGAATCAGTCATTGATGCCACGTCTTCCGGTTCATCTGGACGCCCCATGACCCCCAGTGCCATATCCACTATATCATCCATATCAAAAGGCTTTGCATCAGTGCCTTCTGTTGCGGTATGCTGCGCCCGGACCACGTCCAGTATCGTCTTGATTATATCTTCCATTCCGTATCACCCTCCCTGTTTTTGTCTCATATCCAGAAATATATTTTAGCACTTTTTTACTTTGATTACAAATACAGATTCTATATGCGGCGGAGTATCGTCCCTCCGCCGACAACGGTATCGCCTCTGTAAAATACCACTGCCTGTCCCGGTGTGATTGCCCTTTGGGGTTCCAGAAAATGGACCTGGGCACAGTCGTCTTCTTTCAGGCATACGGAGACCTCTGTTTCTGTCTGATGGTAGCGTATCCGCGCTTTGATGATCTCCTCCGGATCAATTTCCTCGATCCAGTTGCAGTCTCCCGCAATCAGGTCCTGTCCCATCAGGTCTTCATTTGTCCCCAGGATCACCTGGTTTTTCTCCGGGATAATATCCGTAACAAACAGCCTGTGGGCTGCCGGGATCCCCAGTCCCCTTCTCTGTCCGATGGTATAACAATAATATCCCCGGTGCCGGCCCAGCACATTTCCTTCTTTATCCAGAAAATCCCCCGGAACACTCTTTGTCCCTGTGGCTTTCTCAATAAAGGTCCGGTAATCTCCATCGGGAATAAAACAGATATCCTGACTGTCCTTTTTCCGGGCATTCAGAAAACCCTGGTCCTCTGCGATCTGTC
Organism: Eubacterium sp.; assembly: GCA_017433295.1. Taxonomy (GTDB): domain Bacteria; phylum Bacillota; class Clostridia; order Lachnospirales; family Lachnospiraceae; genus Anaerobutyricum. The sequence goes on along the minus strand of JAFRHL010000032.1, from coordinate 11,716 downwards.
TTATTTCTTCCTTGCTGTATTCCCCCAGGGGAAAACAGGTATGGGCCAACTGCTGCCTGGTCAGAGAATACAGGACATAGCTCTGGTCCTTACTCCGGTCCTTTCCTTTCAGGAGATGATATCCTTTTTCATCTTGAATGATCCTCCCATAATGGCCTGTAACAATGGTCTGACAGCCCAGGATCTCAGCCCTGAGGTACAGATGCTCAAATTTCAGATAGCGGTTGCAGGCAATACAGGGATTCGGCGTCATGCCCTGCCGGTAGCTTTGAACAAAGGGGGCCATCACCTTTGCTTTAAAATTCTCCTTAAAATTAAAGACATAATAGGGAATCCCGATCCGGGCCGCTACACTCCTGGCATCCTCCACATCATTTAAAGAACAGCAGGTCTTCTCCCGGTCCAGATAGGCATCATCGTTATCAAAGAGCCTCATTGTTACACCGATACAGTCCCATCCCTGCTTCTTCATCAGCCAGGCGGCCACAGAGGAGTCCACCCCTCCGCTCATGGCGATCAATGCCTTTTTTGCCATAGTCCTCTCCTTTTACATTTCATCAAAATCGCCCCTGATCAGGATATCGGCATACTCTTTGGCAAGATGGAGTCCCCGCTGTACATAATCATGTCCGAACTGCCGGTTGATCCTGGCTGCATACCGGTCCTCCGGCCGGAGTATCTTGATCCGCTGATATTCAATACAGTCCATGATATCTTCTCTGCCAAGACCCATAAGATGGTAGAAACGCTCCATACGCCCCAGAAATTCTCCGGCAGCCTTTCTTACGGGAATGGCCTGTCTCCACCTGGTCTCTATCCAGACCCTGGACTCCTCACACAGGGCAGCCGTTTTTGCGTTTTTTATGGCCATCACCTGCTCAAAATAGTCAAACCGGCTTTCGTCCTGAAATACCAGATAAAGCAGCATCAGCTGTAGGAAGAAAATATCCTCTTTCATAATTCCCACCGGAGAGAGGGGATTCAGATCCAGCATTCGCAGCTCTATGTGATCCACTCCGGTTTTCTTGAGATTTTCCAGGGAATTGACGCCTGCCGGCTTTAATCTGACGGGATAATATAGCTCTGCCGCCTGCCTGAGGTCCCCTTTTCTCACATAGGCCTCTATACTGTCCACATATTTATCCAGGTCCCGGTATTGAAGGACCGGGACAAAAGAATTCCAGTAACCGATCTCGCTGCACCGGGCTGAAGAGTAATCCATGGTAATCTCTGTCCCCTTCAGCTCATAACTGTAGAAGGACCCGTCCATCACCGGAGATGCCGCGGTGAGATAAACGATCAGCCAGTCATACTCCACCACCTTTTTTGCCAGCCGCAGATAAAGATGGTCCTTAAAATCCCTGAGAGATTCTCCTTCCCCGCACTGTAGATATAAGATGCGGATCAGGCGGTCAGACATGGAGTAATTAAAATGAATCCCCGAAAACAGCATCTTTTTCCTGCCGTATTTCTCTGCAAGATATTCTCTGTAAACTGTCTTCTCCCTCTTTTCTCCTGTAAACTGTGCGATGGGTACGTCCTCCTCGCCTCTGACATAAGGGGGATTGGAAAAGGGCCACATCAATTCTCTGCCGGTTTCAAGTCCTGCAAGTTTCCCGGCAAGGACCTGCTGCATCCTGGCGAGCTCTTCCCAGACGCCCTCCACACTGTCAAAAACATCGGTGACCAGCTCTACCTGATTCTCACAGAAATCTCTGTCATAATGGGAATCATCTCCAAAGGGATGGGGGGTATGGGCCAGGTAACCCTCCATATCCACCCTCAGGCCTTCTTTCTCAAGCCCGAATCCGCCTTCCAGAAAATGTTCACGGACCTTTGGGTTATTAAATGCATTTTTCATATTTCCTGCCTTTCATTTCACAGGTGTCTCGTCTTTAATCTCAGACGCAGAAATCTCATAATGAAAAAATGATGAGATTCCCGAACCGAAAATCAGAAGGGTTTCGTCTCCTCAGCCAGCCATGCCTTCTCCCTGCCGGGCAGATAAGGAGAGATGGCCTCATATACCCTGGCATGATATACATTTAATCTTGCCAGTTCCCGCTCGCTCATCAGCTCCGGGTCAATGGCCGCCCGGTCATAGGGCACCAGGGTCAGGGTCTCAAACCTCATGAACTGTCCGAAATCTGTTTTCTCCGCCTTCTGGCAAAGTATCAGGTTCTCAAGACGAATTCCGTATTTCCCTTCAAGATATACGCCCGGCTCATCGGAGGTCACCATACCCTCTTCAAAAACCGCGCCCCTGCTTCCATCATTCTCCTTTAATCGTATCCCGTTGGGACCTTCATGCACATTCAGCAGGTAACCGACGCCATGGCCGGTCCCGTGATTGTAGTCAAGACCCAGCTCCCACAGGGGTTCTCTGGCCAGATAATCCAGGTTAAGGCCGGTACAGCCATGGAGAAAATGAGCCGATGCCAGATTGAGGTTTCCCCGGAGTACCGCCGTATAGTTCCTTTTTTGTTCTCCTGTCAGCTTACCCAGTGATATGGTTCTTGTAATATCGGTGGTACCCTGCAGGTACTGTCCTCCCGTATCTAAAAGAAGAAAACTCTCCGCCCTCAGGGGTGCGTCCGTTCCGTTTTCCGGATCATAATGGATGATGGCTCCGTGTTCGCCATAGGCGGCTATGGGGGAGAAGCTCTGGTACAGATAATCTTCAGCCTGAGTTCGGAATTCCTCCAGCTTTCTGCATATGGTCAGCTCTGTGATCTCCGGCAGGGGGCATTGATTCATCTCCTGCTTCAGCCAGTAGATCAGGCGGGTCACCGCCACTCCGTCCTTAATATGCGCTTTCCGGATATTATCCATCTCCACCGGGTTTTTAATGGCTTTGGCCAGCCGGGTGGGATTGGGCTTTATGACTTTCCTGACATTTTCAGGGATAGCTGAAAGCAGGGCTACATTTACGGTTGCTTCATCAAGCATGAGACTGCTGCCTTCGGGCAGGTGTCCCATATCGTCATAGATCTGAAGATAAGGCCTGAGCTCTATGCCATCTGATTCAAGAGCCTTTCTCACCTCGTCAGGGACCGCCCGGGGGCTGATATAGAGCAGGGCTCTGTCTGCCCCCACCAGCGTATAAGAAAGTGCTGCAGGGGTAAAAGCTATGTCTTCTCCCCGGAAATTATACAACCAGGCAATATCGTCCAATGAGGCCAGCAGGTGATACTCTGCTTTCGCCTCCTTCATACATTCTCTTAACTGGGAAAGCTTATCCTTCCGGCTTTTCCCTGCATATTTTTCATCCAGAAGCCATATGGGACCGGCAGGAAACTCCGGGCGGTCCTCCCACAGCTGACCGGCCAGGTCCTGATCTCCCTGAAAACGAATCCTCTTATCTTCAAGAGCAGCCTTAAGCTTTGCTGCGTAAGCTCCATTTATGGTCCTTCCGTCATATCCCAGGCAGGCACCCTCCGGTAAGACCTCCTTCAGGTAAACAGGGATGGATGGAACATCTTTTTCTCCCATTTTCCTTAAACGGATGCCTGTGCCCTCCAGCTGGTCCCTGGCCTGGAGAAAGTATCTGCCGTCTGTCCACAGGCCTGCCTCATCCGCTGTCACCACCAGAGTTCCGGCCGACCCGGTAAAACCGGAAATAAATTCTCTGCATTTAAAATAATCACCAACATACTCAGAAGCATGAAAATCATCAGTTACAATCAGATATGCGTCTATTCCACAGGCTGACATTTTCTCTCTTAAAGCAGCCAGTCTCGCCCTAAAGACCGCCTTGGAAAGAGATGTCTGCTGTGTACTTTTGATTCTGTCCATAATCCTACCTGCTCCTTTCAGGGAAAGGCTGCCAAAACAATCAGCCGGGACCGTCCCACCGATCCGGCGCAGCCTGCCTTTTCTTATTTATTATTTTATATTTTAACATATTTTTCCCGGATTGGCTTGCACAATTTCTGTACGGATTATGGAATCAATCCCAAATGCAAGGCTTACATCTGGTCATTAAGGCCACGGCGGGCAAACTGACCATAAAAAAAATAACCAATCTGGCACTATTCAAAAGGTCAGATTGGCACTATAATAATTCAAAAATTTTTATGACAATTTATCAAGGAGAATATCAATGAAAAAAATAGTATCAATTCAGGATATTTCATGTTATGGACAATGTTCCTTAACGGTAGCCCTGCCCATCCTTTCCTCCTTCGGGATTGAAACTGCCATCCTTCCCTCTGCCATTCTAAGTACACATACAGGGGGCTTCACCGGATTCACAGTCCACGACCTGACCGAAGAAATGCCGGCCATCGTTAATCACTGGGAAAAAGAACACATCCGCTTCGATGCCATTTACACCGGATATATCGGTGACGCCCGCCAATTCGATACCATCCGGTCCACCAAAAGACTTCTTAATGAGGGCGGTCTTATGCTGGTGGATCCGGCCATGGCGGACAACGGAAAGCTGTACCCTGCCCTGACAGAGGATATTGTGGGGGGAATGAGAGGTCTTGTAAAAGAAGCAGACGTGATCCTTCCCAACCTGACAGAAGCAGCCTTCCTTCTGGATGAGCCTTATAAGGAAACTTACAGCCGGGAAGATGTTCTGGATATCCTTAAAAAGCTGGCAGCCATGGGGCCGGAGAATGTGATCCTGACCGGGGTATCCTACGAAGATGACCGCATAGGCGCCGTATCCTACAACAAAACCGATGGCAGCCTGATTGAATACTTCACAGAGAAGATCCCAAGGAATTACCATGGAACAGGGGATGTATTCTCCAGCGTGGCCATTGCTGAGATCCTGAACGGAAAGGATATGGAGACAGTGCTGAAAAGCGCCTGCGAATTTGTTGTAAAAAGCATAAAGAATACCCTTTCGGATGAAAACCATGGGTATGGGGTGAAATTCGAGATCGTCCTGGCCGAAGGCTGCTGATTAATAGAGACAGTTGGAGACAGGGGACGGTTCTTTGTCTCCTTATTTCACAAACCTTTCTATCCGGCAGGAGTGGGATTTACTCTTTTCATCATAATTGATGCCTGCAAAGAGGATCTCCCCCTGAAAATTATCCAGCGCATGGAAATACTCTTTATCTCTGATCTGATCAATAGCCTTCCCGGCACTGTCATTTCGCTTTAATTCAATGATCATGGCAGGATCACCTTTTTTTAGAGGAACAAAAACAACATCCGCAAACCCCTTGCCGGCAGTCATTTCTTTTATTACTGTATAATGGTTCAGGGCATAGATATAGGAAAGGTAAACAGCGCTGCCCAGGGCGTCTTCGTTATTATAACTGCGATTGCTGGTGACATGAATGTGGGAAAAATCCAAAGCCCTGGCAACAGCCTCTTCATCGCCTCTCCAGGTTTTATAAAGAAGCTCTTTAGATTCCTGAATGATCCTGCTGGTCACATGGTATTCTTCTGGGATTTTCTTTAACGCTCTGAACCATTCCTCCCGTATCTCTTTATTGGGAATACGACAGGTATGATCTTCCGCATTGTAGGCCAGATACCCCAGATGAAGCAGGTACCCAAACACATCATCTTTGCTTGTAAAATCTGTCATAGTATTCAGGTAAGAATGAATGTCAACATCCACATTTTCACCTGCCAGCATACGGATAACGCTTTCTTTTATTCCCTCAAAGTTCTGTATGATCCGATCTGAAATCACCTGATAGGAAGATGTCTGACCCCAGTAGCTTCCAAAAATACGCTTTCTGGCGGACTTTACTACAGATTCCGGATTATATATTTCATAACCATGCTGACGGTATCCATCATACCATCTTCTGCACTCTTCAAAATCCATCCTATAATCCCTGCAGATAGCCTTTACCTCATAATCTGTGAATCCAACATATTCTGCCAGGTTTTCCGCATCTATAATTGTATATTCTTCAAAATTATTAAGCTTTGACTGAATCTTATCCCGAACTACCGGGAGGATTCCGGTCAGATATGCAAGAGAAACTGCAGGTCTTAAAGTATCACTTTTAAAAAGACCGTTCAAAAATGATAAATAATCATCAAAAATCTTCCTGCTTACCTGCTCCCTTACTATAACATCGTACTCATCTATCAGGATAATGAAGGTTTCCCCTGTGGATGCATAAACCCTGAGCATGCTCTGAGCCAGCGAATCGTCATCCTCTAAAGTGGCTGTGGGATATGCAGCAGCGATTTCTTTTTTAATCTCTCTGGTGAGCCTCGACAGCATTTTATCTTTATTCATCGAATTCTGATATTCACTGTTCATATCTATCTTGATCACATTAAATCGGTTCAGCTTCCTGTCAAAATCCGGCTCCCCGGCAATTTTTAATCCTGAAAATAATTCCCGGGAATCGCAGCCTTTAGAGTAATAAGCCGCAAGCATGTTACCTGCTATGGTCTTTCCAAATCGTCTGGGTCGGGAAACACAAATATACTTATTGGCTCTATCAATAAACCGGTTGGTCTCCCTGATCATCAATGTCTTATCGACATATAAGCCCGATTTTATTATGTCCTGATAGTTTTCAAAACCCGGATTCAGATAGATGCCCATGATATCCCCCCTTGTCTGCAATGTCATTACATAGTTATCAAGGAGACCAAGGAGACAAAGAACCGTCCCCTGTCTCCTTTTTTGGAGATCAGGAAAACCGGAGTCCTGTCCATATTAAAGGCTTTCACCATATGGATGCGCTTCTCTTTCGGCGTAGCCCCTGTGATTTTGTAATATGGGATCCCTGCCTCGGCAAGATCCTTTTCCAGAAGCTCCAGCATAGTGGTAAACTGGAGGAGACAGGGGACGGTTCTTTGTCTCCTCTTAAATAAAAGATTTTCATGTTAATTATATTGGAGTGGAACAGAATATGCAAGTATTATTAACGAGGACAAGGGACGAGGAGACAGGGGGGCTTGGTCTCCTCCTGTCTCTCGATGTTTTAATACAAAGACCGGAAAGGTGATTCAATAATTCTCCTTTTCGGCCTTGAATTATCAGAGACATTGAAAATCAACCCTGATAATCTTCTTATTCTTAACTTGGATGGACAGGGTATAATAACCATTTTCCGGCAATCCTCTGACATTGTTAATATATTGCCTCAACATATTATAGTTTGCCTTTTTGACTCCTTTGTTTTCAGGAAAACGTATACCAAAATTTTTATATCTCCATTTACACTTCCTGTCTATAGTAAATCTCACTTTTTTCTTTTTCGTCTTTTTGTTTCCTATAGAAAACCGGCCCTTTGTTGTAACGGTAAGAAAAGAACCTGATTTTTTGAATCTTTTTACAGAGACTGCTGAGACGGAATAAATCTTGCCGGATGACTTTGCAGTCAATTTAACAGGTGTAATCAGGACAATTGACAAAAAAAGAATAACTATCAATCCAGCAACCAGTTTTTTACTATACATATATAACGACCTCCATGATTTCCTTTCCGACCCTCCATCAAATATAAACTATTTGTCTGTCTTAGTATATAAACCATCTGCATCTTATCATATCACATATACACTGGGGATACAATCAGTAAAGATTATATATGTCGCACCCATGATATAATAAGTGTCATATTTTTTTGTTATATGTTTTTTTGTGATGGATGTGGTTTTTATCTTCTTACCTTTTTTTAAGGTCGTTTTATAGTTCTTTCCATTTTTATCTTTATAAATCTTTACTTTTTTTCTTAGAGTATAATTTGATGAACCCTCTGGCATCATATTATAAGTATTGGAAGCCAACAACAGTTTTCCTTTGTTATATTTCAATACGATTTCATATTTTGCGGTCCCATCATAGAGGCCGTCATATGACATGGTGCTAAAATATATTTTATTCCCTTTCGTTTTTTTAAATGATGGATAATAATCATTCACCTCAGTTGATACTAATTTTGTGATGTTCGTCTCACAGACCAGCTTTTTATTCTTATAATGTAGTATGTAACCTGGTGAATACTCGTTACTTCCATGTATATTTAATAAGACATATTTTTGCTTATTCTTAAGTGAGAACACTTTATAGGAATAACACCAGCAATCCTCATCGAAAGATGGGATTTTTGTTTTCAATTTTCCATTAATATAAATATTGACACGTTTTAACTCCGTCCTCGTAAAATCGCCATCCTCATCGTATACATTTTTTAACTTCGGCACAAAGGTGATTGTATCTTTTTTCCCATCACCGGTTATATCCCATATGATTGTTGATTTCGAAGTATACTGTTTGGCATATACATTTTGATTTGTCCATATAAACATTATCATTATGATTGTTATCATTCCGGTAAACATATATATTTTTTTCATGTTCTTACTCCTTTTTCAGAAAATATAATTGACAATTCTCTTTATTATCCTCTGCAATTATCTCCATTTTGGAGATGCAATATTCTCCATTAGGCTCTGCATTTTTCGGTAATTACATTATGCAATAAACATTGCCTCAGCTTTTCATAATTTTCATTCCAGACTCCTTTATTTCCCTGGTGACGAACACCGGAATTATCATATTTCCATTTACAGCTTTTGCCAATCTTTAAACTCATTTTTTCTTACCGTTGAAAAACTTCTCTTTTGCTGTAATTGTGAGAGTAGATCCCGACTTCCTGAATTCCTTAATAGAAACAGCTGATACATAATACTTGCTGGCAGATGATTCTTTAGTCTAATTTTTATCAGCAGGCATATAACATGCTTCTAAAGGCGGATAGGAAAAATGATCTATACTCTGTAGTAGCATCATGATTTCTGCTTTGAGAACATGATACTGATAAACTGGCCAAAACAACAATAACAGATAATAATATCCAAGTCTTAAATCTATGTTTTTTCATTTCAAATCCTCTCCTGTTACAAGGTAAATTCTTCCTTCATCTCCAAACTTACGGTCTACTATGATGTATTCTTTTCAAAAGTTCTTTACATTTGATTATCTATTCATAAAAATATGCATAGGCAAGACATAATCTATCCTTTGCACCACTGTATGCATGGCCGGAAAAACGGATTTCCACATCGTTATACCCTGAAATATCTACAGAAAAATTTACAGCTCTGCTTGTTTCATTCATTTCTGGTGATTGATATAACATTTTTCCATCTCCATAAACGCTTATTTTAATAGTCTTACCCTCATAATTTGAGTTTTGGGGAACATATAAGGTGCCTGTGAACTGACGATATTTTGCATTTAATAAATATTCGAATACAGCATTATTCTTTGGGTCATCGTAATAGATACTGTTATAAACCGCATCACTATATAAATTCCCATAGTTATCCACAGTATCACCAGTATGACGAGGTTCAGCCTCTATACTGGCAAGACTTATCATCGGTATGGGAAATTGGCTTTTTATGACAGCAGTATCATTAGTGGTGGCGGGATACAAGTACGCATCAGCCAAGCAGCATTCCATATCACTCAAATTGCTATATGTACTATTATTGACCCATTGAATAATCACGTCATCAATTCCGGCAATATTTACATCGAAACAAATCGGTTTCGAAACTTTATTCATAGCGGGAGAGGAATACAAAACATGTCCATCCCCTATAATCATTAATGAACTCGTTTTTTGAGATTTTGCACCTTTTGGAATATACAGACACCCTTTTATTCTTCCATATGCTGAATTCACAAGATATCTGTATGTTACCGGATCTGATGAACCTGTGTAGCCTTGATCATTAGTAATTGCGTAATCGTATTTATTTCCATAATTATCCTCCGGCAGAGAGACCGAAACTGGTTTTTCTTTAATACTTATCAAGTCTGTCAGCTTAACAAGAGCAGGGGATGCAACTCTGTTTGAAGTGATTGGAGTAGTTCCAGTTGTGGGAGTTGTTCCGGCTGCGGGAGTTGAGCTGACAGGTTTCTGCTTGGACGTTTTAACAACTTTAAGTGTTTTTTTTGTTTTAATATTCGACCATTTACCCCACTTACCATTATATGCGCGGACTTTAACCTCATATTTAGTATTACTTAAGAGTTTTTTGAGTTTGTATGCTGTTTTTTTAGTATTCTTTATAGTCCATTTTTTCCTTGCTTATTTTCTATAAGCAATTTGATATTTTTTGATTCCTTTAACTTTTTTATATTTTACGAGAATGCTATTTTGTGTAGAAATTAACAAATCAATAGTAAATTCATATCACTTATTTAATATAAGTGTATTACTTTTATAAGTTATTGTAACATGACATTTGTAAGTTTGTCATCATAATTTTTTCATTTTATCTTAAATATACGTATCCTAACTAATCTTCATGTCATACTGGAATCCAGACCATTATCCGTTAATACCATTATAAAACATAAGTCTTTCACCTGATTAATAATATTATTGCTTCTACCTATAATAAAGTTCAGGGGTGATGTTCTCATGAAAAAGAGAAAAGAATTGAATATCCAGATAGGAGAACGCATTCGTACAGCCAGGGAAGTTGCTGGTTTTACACAGGAAAGACTGGCTGAAGCAATCGATGTGTCTACTCAGTATATTTCTGATCTGGAAAGGGGAGTGACCGGAGCATCCACTTCCACTTTGATCAAGCTCTGCAATACACTGAATGCGTCCAGTGACTATATTCTTATGGGGAAGGAAGGGACGCAGGATCTTTCGTCCATTATCGAGAGGATACAGTACCTGCCCGCACATGAGCTGGATGTGGTGGAACGGGGTATCAATTTTCTGCTGGAAGTGATGGCCATGAACCGCAGGCCTTAGAAATGAAAAAGGGGCGTCGCAGTAACGTTCTCGCCCATTCATAAAAGAATGGGCAGATCGTAACTGCGACGCCTTTTTTGCGCGCCTTTTCATCAGGATGTCTTTGTTTTTTTCCACATTTTTTATAATTACCCTGCTGAAAAAGCGTTTACCACTCACACCCCATAAGAAGTAGCTGTATCATCAGAAATATTAAAATTGATCAGACTGACATTCCAGTCAGGTTTCAGCATGATGTTGGATGGTTTGATGTCCCTGTGTATGACCGGATGTTTTCTGGTGTGCATATATTCCAGAATATCAGAAAGCTGTCTGGCCCACATAAGAACCTTTTCCTGGGGAAAGACCGTCCCTGCATCCATATTTTCCTGAAGACTGTATCCCGGGATATACTCCATGGCTGTAAATACCAGGCCGTCAATCTTAAGAAAATCATACACCTGAGGCAGGGCAGGGTGTTTCAGTCTTTTTAAGATATCAACTTCATTGCGCAGCATTTTCTGATCTGTGTAACTGTCGGCAAATTTAATCTGTTTTAAAACAACTTTCTGCTTTAATGACAGATGGTTGGCAAGGAAAACAATTCCTCCTCCACCCTTTCCGATCTCCTTTATGATCTGATACCTGTTATCTATAAATTCTCCCGGCCGCATCTTTTTCTCCCTTTTCCCATCAACAGATTGTGAACTACTCGGTAATTGAATTACCAGAGCATCAAGTATACACGGCTTCTCCGTGCAGATCTTGGGTGCGTCCATAACACCTCTACTGCTGCCTTTTGGGCTATACAGCTACTTTTATTACCTTTATATTATCCAGCCCGGATAGGGGAATATCGATCTCCCTGCCGTAAGTTGATGTGTACTTTCTCAGGATATTATAAGCTCCCACCGCATCTGCATTCCAGATCTTGTTCCCTTCTGTGTATAGACCACGATGCCGGCGGTTCGCTTTTCTTGCATACTCTTTTGATATCTCCGGGGAATCAGGCG
>JAFRHL010000031.1 GCA_017433295.1 Eubacterium sp. | reverse complement strand
CCGTCAGCGAGTGATGTCGGCATGGCGGGTCCATGGAACGAACTGAAAAGTTTAACCTAAACAACAGTAAAAAGGGAAGAACACAGGTTGATAACGTCTTAAAGGAATGGTTAACAACCAGCGTTTCCGACCGGACATCAAACACATTTAATTTGAGAGTTTGATCCTGGCTCAGGATGAACGCTGGTTGTTAACCATTCCTTTAAGACGTTATCAACCTGTGTTCTTCCCTTTTTACTGTTGTTTAGGTTAAACTTTTCAGTTCGTTCCATGGACCCGCCATGCCGACATCACTCGCTGACGGACCCGAATGAAGACCAACAACAAAGGCCTCCGCTGCATGGCAGCCTCAGGCTCTGACTCGCTGTTGATTTCAAAATGAATTGAACGTTCAAGGTTGTTTTGTTATTCAGTTATCAAGCTTCAAAACTGCCGCATCAGCGACAGCTTGTATATACTATCACAACAGGCAATTATCTGTCAAGAACTTTTTTATTCTGAAGATGATTTTTATTTTGCTAAGCATCTGGAAAAAGATAATTAGTCATAGCAGATATAATTACAAATCATCATCAGGTAAATTTCCGTTTTACCAGCCAATAAACAACAGCAGAGGAGGGGTATATGTCCGAAAGTGACTCTGCACCGCAGGAAATCAAAAAACAGCAATTGCTATTCACGCGGGCAAGGTTTATTATATTTATGCAAGCTGACTCCATTCCGGGGTCAGGGCTCGCAGGCGAGTATTAAACTACCACTTAACATCAGGAGGATTTATGTCATTCAACGAAAAAATTGATTTACATATGCACACTACGGTTTCCGACGGAAGTGATACGCCTGAGAAGATTATTACCCTTGTAAAAAAGGCTGGTATACACCTTTTTTCCGTGACAGACCATGATGCGGTCAAAGGCTGTCAGGTCATTCAGGAAAAACTGTCCGATGATGATCCGGCTTTTATCTGCGGAGCAGAGTTCTCATGCAGAGACCAGATGGGTAAGTATCATATACTGGGCTATCATTATGACCCGGAAGCGGATGCGATCCGGAGGCTTGTGGACAGAAGCCACGGTCTGCGTATGAGGAAAGTTGCAGCCAGACTTGATTTCATAAGGGAAGAATTTGGCTGTGTATTTCCGGAAGAAGAGATTGACGCCCTGCTGTCTCTGGATAATCCCGGAAAACCGCATATTGGTAATCTGATGGTGAAATACGGATATGCGGATTCCAAAGAGACTGCTATCAACGAATATATTAATAAACTTCGTATTAAAATGGAATATGTCAATCCCCGTGAGGCTGTAGAAGGTATCCTTGGCAGCGGCGGGATCCCGGTTCTGGCCCATCCTTTCTTTGGTGACGGCGATCAGATGATCATCGGTGACGAGATGGAAGCCCGTCTGAAACGTCTGATGGATTTCGGCCTTATGGGTGTGGAAGCCTTCTACTCCGGCTTTTCACCAAAGCTGACCCGGGAGATGCTGGAATTTGCTGACCGCTTTGACCTACTGGTGACTGCCGGGAGTGACTATCATGGATCCAACAAGCTGGTCAGGCTGGGGGATACGGGTATGACCTGGCTGACTCCCGTTAAGGGTATGAGAAAATTCCTGGACCGTATAGGGTTCTGATATGAGGACCCGCTTCTGTCCGGCCGGACAAAACTTCCCGCAAAAAAGGCTGTAAAGCCTGAGGAATCAGATCTCCTCAGGCTCTACAGCCTTATTATGTACGACAGCTCTCAATCTCAGACGCAGGAATCTCATGACTTCAGTCATGAGAGAAATGCACAAGATTCGCTTCTCTCAGGCGCAGGAACTTCCCGGTTTCCGTCGTGAAATGAATTATTTGCCTTCCCACAATCCATGAAGATTACAGTACTCGATGGCGGAAATGAATTCATCACCATCTGCGATAACGAATTCTGCTTCCGGCTTATCTTCCGGTGTAAGACGAGCGATCTGTCCGCCATTCTTGGTATTGATGGCGATAAATGTGATGTAATGCTTTGCTGTCATCGGATGCTCTACGGAGCCTACAGCAACCTTTACCTTGTTTCCATCAACAGTAACCTGGGGTACGTGCTTTTCAACAGCTGCGTCTGTTGTGCCTGCCACCAGAAGCTCCATGGGCTGGTTGCAGCAGATTGGAGCGTCTCCATCCTCGAGAGTCGGGAAAACTCTTCCGCAGATATCACATTTATAAACTTTCCATGCCATAGTATATTCCTCCTTTGAAATAATTGATACTATTAGTATAGCTTAAATTCTATCCTTAATCAATCACATTTTCCGGAAATACGCATGAAATTCTATCAAAAGCACCCGGGCCTCCTGCCGGACTCTGCACCGAGCAGTCAGCGTCCTTTTCTGTTTTTCTTAATGAAATAGTTCAGGATCCCTCCGGCTATGATGATAATCAGGGCAAAAATCAGTACTTTTTTTGCCGCCTCCTGGGGAATCAGCCCCTTGCCTCCGATGGTGTTCTGATAGAAGGTCAGGGAATACTCTATCTCGACCGGGTCTCCCATGGCGGTGGTGTCAGCCAGCACCGGGATGATCCGGTCCATTTTCGATACGGGAATAGTAAATGTGGAATTCCCTCCGTCTGTGGTCTCGTTCTCATACTTTTTTCCACCCACGATCATATAGTCATAATAGGTGCTGGACCAGATGAGCTTTGCATAGGCTTTCCCGTCTTTAACAATAAATAAAGTGGGGGAACTGATACTTGCCCGCCCGCTGCCGCCGGTCATGTTGACTTCGATGGAATACTCTCCGTCGGCCTTATTGATCTTCATGGCCTGGGCAGGGGTTCTGGCATCCTGGTTATTGGAACTCCCGCCTGCAGAAGAGGTTTTACTGCCTCCGCCTGAGTCTTTTTCATTCTGGGAATCATAGTACTCTACCGCTTTATCAATCTTATCGTAATCCGGCAGCTCATAGGGCAGGGTACCTTCCGGAAGAGAAGCGGCATCAAAGACCAGGACCCTGTCGTACCATTTGTTTCTGTTTTTACTGTAGGCTGCGCAGTAAATTCCTTCATTCAGGCCGCTGACCGGAACGGTAAATACATAGTGTCCTTTCTTATCCTCCACATAGGGTATATAATCTGAAGCCGGTGCCGCCGCCGCTTCTTTCCCGGTCCCCATATATAAAAGGAGGTAACTGTGACTGGACAGGATCAGTTCTGCTGTCATCTTTCCGTCTTTCACATGGAGCTTTGAGTCATTTACCCGGAAAAATGAAGAGCTGGACAAAACTTCTATATCATAGGTCCCGTTCTTTATATCCTGGCCGTGAATGGGGATCATACCGTACTTGACCGTGTCCTTCAAGGTCTGTTCTCCCTGGGCGGCATAGTCACTGTGGGCTGAATCCGCAAGGGCAGGCAGGCAGGGGATCATTGCCATCATCACAGACAGCAGGGCAAAGATTAACGGTCTCCGGATCTTCGTAATCATAATGTTCATGGCATTTACAAGACACCTTTCATTCAATATTTTTGCTGTGACAATATCATATGATATGGTCGCCAAAAGTCGCTTAAAGATTGTATGGCGCTGTAATCATCATATCACGAAAACAATAATATTAATATCTTTTTTCAAAATATCTTCTCTGCTCTTTTAAAATTTTTCCCGCAAGAATGACATTTTCATCTTCTCAAACAGCTTCTCTTCATATATAATGAGTGGAGCACTTTATCTGCAATTACAGAAATACGCCTGGTACAATGTTCGCAAAATAACTGCTTGTACTGGCATCAGGAGATAAGAAAATGATTGAACTCCGCAATTTAACGAAAACCTTCGGTGATTTTATGGCAGTGGATCACCTGAACATAAAAATAGAGACCGGGGAGTTCTTCGGTCTGCTGGGGCCTAACGGAGCAGGGAAAACCACCACCATCAGCATGCTCTCCACGGTGCTTTTGCCGACGGAAGGCGAAATACTGATAAACGGTTATCCTCTCACCCGGAAGAATTCGGAACAAAAGAGAAAGCTTTCGGTCATCACCCAGGAGTATTCCATGCGGCAGGATATGACGGTAAGTGAAGTCATGGAGTATCAGGGCAGGCTTTACTATATGCCTAAAAAAGTTATTCGGGAGAAAACAGACGCGCTCCTGGAGTTTGCCGGCCTTGCCAATTACCGAAAGCGTGTGGTAAGGTATCTTTCCGGCGGAATGAAAAGAAAGCTCATGATCTGCCGCGGCCTGATGATCGATCCGGAGATCATGCTTTTAGATGAACCCACGGCAGGTATGGATGCCCTGTCGAGAAGACAGATGTGGGGCCTTTTAAGGCAGATCAATGACAGGGATCTGACCATCGTGCTGACTACCCACTATATGGAAGAAGCAGAGTCCCTCTGTGACCGCATTGCCCTTATTGATCACGGCAAGCTGGACACCATTGACACCCCGGTAAACCTGATCCGGGAGCTGGGCGCTTACGCAGTAGACGATATCGGGGCAGACGCTTCCATAAGGTCAAGCTTCTTTAAGACCAGAGAGGATGCGATTCGGCATCTCTCGACCCTCGGCAGTCAGGCAACCCTGCGTAATTCCACACTGGAAGACGTTTTTGTGGAAAGAATCGGCAGCCATCTGATGCGCAAATAACATTTATATGATTTTTTTAATACACGGATAGATATTGGAGTTTATTATGGGAATCATCACTGTTTTATGGGAGAAATGGACAGAATTTAAAAGAGACTTTTATAAGATCACGCTGGCCGCCATGATCTCTCCATTAATGTACCTGATCATTTTCGGCATGGGAATCCAGACAACTTCCCACGGCGAACCTTATCTTAATTACCTGATACCGGGTATCGTGGCCATGTCCTCCATGACGGGAAGCTTCAGTGCCGTGGCCCAGAATATGAGCGTCCAGCGGCTGTATGAGAAGGCTCTGGACCAGGTAATGATCTCCCCCACTCCCCTGTGGCAGTTTATTGTAGGACAGATCATCGGAGGGAGTTTAAGAGGAATGTATTCCTCCTGCATCATCATATTGCTCACCATGCCGATCCGTACCGGACTGATCTTCAATATCAAGTCCTTTGCCATATTGTTTCTTAATGGAACGGTGTTCTCCACCATCGCCCTGGTTTTGTCCTTCATTGCCAAAAGCTATGCGGATGCTCCCAAGTACAATGCCTACATCATCACACCCATGTCCTTCCTCTGCAATACCTTCTTTTCCACAGACCAGATGCCCATGGGTTTCAGGCAGGTGATATCCTTCCTGCCCCTGTCCCAATGCAGCACCATGGTAAGGAGTATCGCCGGAGGCGGAAGGGCGGGTTATTTCGGTGTTCTGGTGCTTCTGGCTTATCTGGTGGTTTTTTCAACGATCTCGTTTGTCTTCATATATAAGAAAAAGAATCTCTGATCGCTCAGAGATCCTTTTTTATTAACTTATTATTTTACCTTCAGATTCAAAGATGCATTTGGATCAAAGCTGAAATACAGATATACAACCTGTCCTTTCTTGAGTTTAACTGCAGCGTATCTTGAGGATAAGAACCGGTATTTCATTGTTCCGGTGGTATTACTCCTGTTATTAATATAAATGGATGCAGTAACTCCTCCCTGAGTCCTAACATTGCTCATTGTCAGATAATTGTTTCCATATTTGGAATCAACCATCACATAAGTATATCCATTAGTATACGAACTATTCGACTGGAGCCCGGAATAGTTAAAAACATATTTTTTGGTTTTGGGGGCTTTAAACTTTAAAAAGCCTGTTCCCAAAGTGCCCATCTTTACCGTCCAGCCTCCTCTTTTTACGGTGACAGCCTTTTTTCTGGCTACAGATTTTTTTGACGTGAAACTCTGGTTTTTCAATTTCACGACTCTATTTGCAGCTGCATTACCTGTCACAGCCGCAAATCCAAAGATCAAAAGGCTTACAAATACTATTGTTGCAAATTTTTTTAGTGTCCTTTTCATAAACATCTCTCCTTTTCTAAATATATTTGTATATACAATATATCATTTTAGAAAGGTTTTGACAACAAAAATAACAAATCCGGATCTGCAAAAATTCATCCCGCAAATCACAGTTTCCCTTCTTCTTTTGCCCTCTCCAGCAATCTCCTGTTGAGGGCATTCATAGTCCCGAAATCCTCCTCTGTCAGGGCGCAGACCACCTGAGGGCACCGGTCCATGGCCTCATAAGCGGCATCCAGGGCTTCCTGTCCCACCGGTTCAAAGGCCTTTTCCGTAATGACTTCTTCTGCCAGGACCCCGGCCACCGGGTAATCGATATCGTTTTCATGAATCACGCCGGTGGAAAATGGAATTCCCAGTTTCTGCAGCCGCCGGAATACCGGTATGCCTTTTCCGCCCCCTGCTATCACAAATACCTGGGGGGTGCCGTGCTTTGACGCCAGTTCCAGAGAGCCGAACTGGTAGAGATAGCCACCGTTTTCAATGCCGTAGAGCTCTTTGATGTATTCTCCGGTGAATACCTCCTCCGGAGGGCCGGCTCTTTCCACCATGCCATGATTGATACAGAGCACCGTGTCGGAGATCTTCTGGGCCAGGTCCAGTTCATGCAGGGAAAGGATTACTGCCAGATTCTTGTCCTTTACCAGGTCTTTCAGTATGGCCAGAAGCTCAAGCTTATGACTGATGTCCAGGAAAGAGGTGGGTTCATCCATGATGAGGAGCTCCGGTTCCTGGCAAATGGCCCGGGCCAGCATGATGCGCTGGGACTGGCCGTCACTGATATTGCCGAAGGGCCGGTCGGCAAGGTCCCATACCTGGACCAGCTTCATGGCGTCCTCCACGCATTTCCAGTCATGCTCCGAAAGGATGCCCAGCCTTCCGGTGTAGGGGTATCTGCCGGTGCTGACAATGTCCCGGCAGGTCATGAGTTCCGGCCGGACACGCTCCGTCATGAGAATGGACATTCTTTTGGCCACCTCCGACTCTTTCATGGAGGACATGGATTCATTTTCAAGATACACAGCGCCGGAAACGATCTCCAGCTGCTTGGTGATACTTTTCAGGAGGGTGGACTTGCCGCACCCGTTGGGACCCACCAGGGTCAGGATCTGTCCTTCCTTCACCTCAAAGGCGATATCCTTCACCACTGCTTTTTTGTCATAGCCGACGGCAAGATCTTTGGCGTAAATAATTCTTTTTTCCATGGTCATCCCGCCTTTCTACCGTCTGCGGTCCCGGTGAAGCATGATCCAGATCACCACGGGAGCTCCGAATACTGCTGTCACCGAACTGATACTAAGTTCCGTGGGCGCGAAAATACATCTGGCAATGAGGTCGCAAAGGAGGCAGAAGACTGCTCCGCCCAGAAAGCCTGCCGGAACCATCACGATGGGCTTGGAGGTTTTAAACAGACTCTTTATCAGGTGGGGTACCGCAATGCCCACGAAGGAAATGGGTCCCGCAAAGGCTGTAACACAGGCGGAAAGGATGCTGGAGAGAAGGATCAGCTCCATGCGAAGCAGCTTGATATTTACCCCCATATTCCTGGCATAGGTCTCCCCCAGCTGGTAGGCTCCCATGGGCTTGGATAAAAGGAAGGCAAACACCATGGACAGGATCACCATCACCGTCATGACAGCGATATTTTCCCAGCTTATACCGGAAAAGCTTCCCATGGACCAGTTATGGAGATTCACGATATTGGAATCATCCGCGAAGGTAATCACAAATTCTGTCGCCGCCGTGCAGATATAGCCGATCATGACACCGCAGATGATCAGGATGGACATACTGGAAACCCTCTGGGAGATCAGCAATATAAGGCTCATGGAAATCATGGAGCCCACAAAGGCTGCCAAAATCATAACAGCGGAGTTGATCAGGATGCCCCTGGAAAGGGTCGCTATCATGACCAGGGCGACGATCATCTTGGCGCCGGAGGAAATACCCAGCACAAAGGGCCCTGCAATGGGGTTGGAGAAGAAGGTCTGCAGCAGGAAGCCTGATACTGCCAGGGCTCCTCCCAGGATTACCGCCGCCAGGATCCTCGGCAGGCGGATATCCCACACAATATGTCCTTTCACAGAGGTATTGTCATGGGACAGCAATATTTTAGCCACATCTGAGACCGAAAGATTTACACTTCCCGCATTGATATTCCAGACCAGGAGGATCAGCAGGAGAAGGGCCAGTATGATGTAGCCCAGGGCATATCTTTGCCTTACACGTTTATCCATAGTTTCACTTCCTCACTTTACCGGATGCAGGAAGGTCAGCTCAAGTCCGCTGTCTGCCGCATTTTTATCGTTGTGTATCACACTGTAGAGATCCTTGATCATCTGAGCCGCGCCGGTGGTCTCCTGGAACATATTGCTTCCCGTACACCAGACATTTCCTTCTTTGACCGCCTTAAACTCCTGAAAAAGTTTGTTCTTCTGATAGAGCTGGTCAAGGCTCTCAAGGTTTCCTTCGATGGTGCTGTTATAAATCAGGATATCTGCGTCATGGGCGCTGGCATAAAAGTCCTCCATCTGCATGTTGAGGGTGGACATGGCAGAATCCCCTTCCACCGCCATATCAGAAAGAGCATAGGTTCCCCCGGCCATATCAATCATCTTTGTGATATAGTCCCCCGGTTTTCTGACATTGACATAACCGGCTGAGCTTACATAGAAGAAGGCAACCTTTTTCCCGGTCTGTTCTCCGGTGAGCACCTCCTCAAGCTGCTGAGTCTGCTCCTGAAAGAACTTCTCCGCTTCCTCTTCCTTATCACAGAGCAGGCCGTAAAGCTTGATCCACTCCATCCTGCCCAGAGGATCTGTTTCGTAGCTGGACCGCTCCACCATAACGGGAACACCCATTTTTTCAAGCTTTTCCTTGATCTCAGGGCTGTGATAGATCATGGTGGACTCTATGGCAAGGCCACAGTTTTCGTCCACTATGGTCTCATAATCCGGGGCGCTGTATTTCCCCACATAGAGCATATCCTCATCTTCTAAGGCCTGCACCACCTCGGGAAAGCTCCAGTCGGAGCTCTGGGTACTGGTCATCTTAACCTGGTCAAGGCAGTCCAGCTGCCGGTAGAAATCCATAGCCGAAGAAGCTGCCAGATAAAGCCCCTCTACGGGTTTCCTGATCACTGTGATCTTTTCGTCAAGTCCTTCCGGCACCTCCGCATCCTCAGGAACCAGCAGGAACCGGTCCTCACCGGCAATGGTGATCAGGGAATATCCTCCCTCAAAATATTCTACTTCAAACTGTGAGGCATTGGACAGTTCCATCTTTCCTGTGGATTTCAGGCTGTCCCAGGAGGCTTCTGCACCGGCTCCGCCTCCGCCGCAGCCGGCCGTCAGACACATCAGTATCAGCAGCAGTCCCAAAAGACTCATTCTTTTATTCATGATAATCTCCAATCTTCTTCCAATCGATCGACATGGTCCCGGCCTCTGTTATTTTTTCTCCTGAATCGTGGAGGAGTCAAAGGTCATGGTGTATTCAATCTCATGGGGCTGGCTCATGGCTGTGGTGTCCCCCACCACCGCTATGGGCATGTCAAATATGCGGACGGGAATTTCAAAGGTGGAATTCCCTTCGGTATTTATGGGATCATATTTCTGGCCGTCCACCAGCATATAATCATAGTTTGAACTGCTCCAGACAATTTGCGCTGTGCATTTTCCGTCTTTTATATTCAGGGTCACAGGCGTTTCAACCTCCGCCCGGCCGGAGCCTCCTCCCAGAGTCATCTCCGCTGTATAGGTACCGTCTTTCAGACCCAGGCTCTTTACGGTATGGAGCACTCCCTCCGCAAAAGCCTCTTCCGGAAGGGAATCTGCCCGGAAGCAGATCATCCTGTTATACCATTTTTCCTTCCTTTTACTGAAAGCAGTACAGGGAATCGCCTCATTCAGGGCCTTTACCGGAACCGTGAATGTATGCTTGCCATCTTTGTCCTCTTCAAAGGGGATATACTGGCTTTCATCTGAATCAACAGCCTCTTTCCCGGTGCCCATGAAAAGATAAAGATAGCCCTTCCCGCTCATGGTCATCACTGCGGTCATCTTCCCGTTATCCACTGTCAGGCTGCAGTCTGTTACAGGGAACATGGAAGAGCTGGTATTTACCTTAATATCATATGTCCCGTCTTTCAGGCTTTTCCCTTCGATGGGAACCATGCCCTCCTTAACCACCTTATCAATGGCGATCATTTCATCCTCGCTGGCCACCAGCTTGCTGTAATCTTTCTTCTCCCGGGTCGTGGCCTCTGCTTTTTCTTCCTGGTTCTTTACTCCGCAGCCCCCGGAAAACAGCGCAATCAGCAGCATCCCTGCTAAAATTACCCAAAATTTTTTTGACATTACTCTAACCCCCTGAAAATCTCTGCTTTTTCTGACATTCTTATCAAAAAAAGCTCCCAAAACCGCACAGAATCCTTATCGCAAGAAAAGGCAGTCCATAAGAGAACTGCCTTTAATTACATTTTTAGCCCGGTAAACTATGATATAATTAATCAGAGATTACCCCGTAAAGACCTTTATTATTTGTTAAGGCTGTCGATTGCTGCCTGAGCATGGGCAACATAAATATCCTGAATCTCAGGAACCTGTCCAAGACCTTCGATCACAGGCTCAACCTCATAGCCTTCTGCCTTGAAGGTGGATACCCAGGACTCATCATCACTCTCATCTGCCATATCGTTGTTGGCATGGTCTCCTGCAACAACCATCATGGGTCTTAAGACAACTTTCTTATAATCTCCGCCTTCTTTTACCTTCGGAACGAGCTGGTCAAGGCTTAAGCCCTCGATATCGGACTCAACAACGCCTACATAGTAGTTGGCTCCGCCCTTCTCATTCAGCTTCTCCTGCATCTTGGAGTAGGTCTTGTTGGAAACGGAAGGATCTACGTCTGTATTCTCTGCAGGTGTACCATGGCCCATGAAAACAATGGCTGTATCATCACTCTTGAAGCTCTCTGTTACCTTAACCAGGGCATCAGCCACAGCGTCAAAGTCTTCATCACTTGAAAGAAGGGGCTCACCGATGGCAATATCCATCTTGGAGGAATAATCAGCCAGAGCATTCTTAAGCTCTGCGTTCTCAGCACCGCTCATCAGGTGGGTGGGCTGTACGACAAGCTGTTTCACGCCGTTGTCTACAGCGCGCTTTAAAGCTGTATCAATATAATCAACGTTGGTAACTGCTGCAAGTTCATCATCACTAAGTCCTAAGGATGCCTTCTGGTCGTCAGTAAGCATTCCCGGATAGCTCTTGATGTGGTCGATGATGATGGAGCTGGTAAATGCACGGCGAACTGCCCATCCGTCCTTCTCAAACTTGTCCTTGATGGCCTTCTCGATGGCTCCGATGGTAGCTACACGGCTGTCATTGAAGCTTGTACCAAAGCTGACTACAAGGATCTCTTTTTCACCGATCTCATCCTGGTTCAGGGGATCATCCTTGGTGAAATCTCCTGTTGCCAAAGCGTCTTCTGCTTCTTCAGCATCTTCTGCTTCTTCTGTTGTCTCAACGGCTGCTTCTGTCTTCTCTTCTGTATCAGCAGCTTCATTCCCGCCTGTAGATCCGCCACAGGCTGTCAGCAGACTCAATGCAAGGATCATTGCAAAGAGAATTGCAAGCATTTTTTTCATTTTATTATACCTCCTCATGAAAAAAATAGTAAATATCCTACCCGGTATTTTTTAATTAAAATACCGATACACTGGATATTATAGCATATATTTTCCCTTGAGAGCAAAAATGTATAGTTGAATTTTGTTCTTGCTCTTTAAAAAGTTGTAAAAAGTGTACATCTTTACAGGTAAATAGTTGAGTGCATTTTTTTGCTCAGTCGTCTCCCCAGAAACGCAATGACATTTTGACGATCCGGTCCCGGAAGATCACATGATAGCTTCTCCAGCCGAAGGCAGGAAGGATGCTCTCGATGCCGTTGCCCTCCAGACTTTCTTGAAAAATGATCTTTCCCTTTGTATTGATAATGGTACATTCATTCCCCCGGATGGCAAAAATTTCCCGGCCCTTCATGAAAATGGTATCATAATTCATGTCAAGGGGAACCTCCAGCTTCTTAAAGCCGGACCTGTTATAAAGCAGGAGACGGTACCGGCCCTCCGCCTTGTTCTCGGCATTATCAAGGATATAGCCGATATGCCGTTTTCCTTCAAATACACTTTCAATATCGGCATCAAACTCCAGGGTCCTTAAAAGCTCCGGTTTGTCAGATACGTCATAAAAGAAGGTCTTATCCTCCCCAAAGGCTGCCAGCAGCTTGTTGCTGGTAAAGGTCAGCTTGGGTATCATATAATCCTTGTACTCGAAACCGCCCTTCAGGTTGACGTTGTTATTCTGGAGCTGGCGGCTGAAGTCATAAACTGCGATACTGGTCCTGGCATTCATCCCGGAGATCGTAAAGTAGCTCACGGCAAGCTGGGTCCCATCAGGTGAAATAGCCGCCGTCACAGGATAGCCGGTCTCATCTATGGAGGTCTTCATGTCAGCGATCATGTTGCCTTCTTTATCATACATCTGGATATAGCTTTTATCCCCGCCGTCTAAAATAACCTCAATGATCCCCTGGTCTGAAACACCTGTCTGAAGTACCGGATACCGTAAAGTGAGGGTATTTACCTTTCCCTCTTCGTTAAATATGGTCAGGGCATTACTGCTCTTGTCTGCCAGTACCAGATAGGATGTTGACTGGGCACTGTAAGGATGCTGATAGGAAACAGGAACATTCCACACGGCCTTTCCGAATTGTTTCTGGTATTCTACCCCGTCACTGCTGTACTTGATATATCCGTCCGCAAAGGTCAGGTAGGTTACATCATTACTGTTCTCGGTCTTTTTTATATCATTATAAATATAGTAATTGCAGCGGCTGTCCTGCAGGAAGTACAACACAATAAGGATAAGAATAACTATGCAGGCCAGAAAAATCCATTTCGCCCGCTGCCTTCTTATCCTCTTTCGCTGGATCCTGCGAAGTTGTTCCTTCTTATTGGTAAACACTTCAAAATTATATATCTGCTTCGCCATGGAAAACACTCTTTTCTAAAAAATATTATGTCCCATGTATTATACTTGATTTCTTCGGGAAAGACCACCTTCTTCCGATATTTTTTCTCATTTTTTTGTACTGCCTCCCGACCCGTTCAAAATTTTCCGGGCAATTCCGGTGGAATCAGTCATTGATCAGAGGAATTTTTAACACCTGCCCGGGATATATCTGGTTTATATTTTCAATATTATTTTCATCTGCTATTTTCTGAATGTAATCATAAGAATCATAGATCTCTTTTGATATACTGGCCAGGGTGTCTCCCTTCTTTACGGTGTACTCCCCTCCTATATAAGCCCAGCTCTCCACCACGTCATCCGGATCCTCCTGGGTAAACACATCGGTATCACCTGCATCATCGCTGTCATTCCCCCTGTCTGAATCCCGGTCGGCGTCCTGATTACTCTCCCTGTCTGAAATCGTTTCCGTCTCATCCGAGGCTTTTTTCGTCTCCCCGGTTTCCCCTGTATCTGCTTCCTTTTTATCTGTTTCTTTTGTATCCGCTTCCTCAGTGCCGGCTTCCCTCGTACTTTCTTCTCTGGTATCTTCTTCCTGGTCCGAAAGCAGCCGGTCCAGTGAAGGATCTGTCTGGTTAAATACTGCTTCTGCCCGCTGCTGCTGTCGAAAATCATTGACGGAATATATCCCGTAGGCCAGAGCCACGATGATCATCGCCGCTCCCGCTGCCGTAAGGGGACTCCACCGGGACAGCTTTTCCTGCTTTCCGGATTTCTTTTTCTGAAGCGTATTCTTATAGTTTCTTACCACCGAGGAATCCCGCCGGAGCTCCGAAGAAATATTGGCTGTTTTTCTCATATCATCCCCCTGACCCTCGGCCAGCATATAATCTGCCATCTCATGATTGGACTCATAATAGATATAATAGCCCTTCTGTTTCCTCAGAGAATAATTTTCAAACTGGTAAAAGGCATCCTCGTTCTCCAGGACATCCATCATATATAAGACCTTATTTTCTCCATTAAAATTATCCATATGGATCCGGATGATCTTATCGTTAAGTTCCACCGAAAACCCCATCCGGGACAAAAACCAGCCGCAGATCTCAAGCCCGGGGAACCAGGTATCCCTGACCCGGTAGATCTCATTCCAGACCTCCTCGGAAAATACAGTCTCCTCAAGATCGAATTCGATGCTCTGGCAGGACATGGCCCCGCTGATAAAGAGGCAGGTCCCCGCCGCCGTCCGGTATGTCTTCCCGAACAATATGGCTCCTCTGGAATACAGATTTCCCGGCTGAGCCATTCTGTTTAAATAGGTATATACATAATCCTCGATATATATTTTTTTAGAGCCCGGCTCCCCGATCTGCCGGTAGTTCTTGGGAAGCAGTCTGGTCTGCAGTTCTTCCTTTTTTCCGATTTCCTTCTTATTCACTGACATGATATTGTGCCGCCTTTCTGTACATTTCCGGCTTTCCGCCGGAGGCATCTCCCACCTTTTTGCGGTGGTCATCTGCAAGTCCCGGCAAAAGAGTAGCATGTCCCATGGAACCAAAAATGGGATTCCCTGTCGAAGAAATCCGCAAATTTCAGCAAAAAACAAATCCCCGGACGTGAATAAGGCGGCATCAAAAAGCCTATATTTATACTGCAACTGTTATATCAGACGGGGGAAGACTCCCCTCTAAAAAGAGGTTTTCATTATGGATCAAAGACTCAAGTCTAAAGTTCTTTTTAATCCGGCGGCAGAAAACATGACCTCTGCCGCAGAGCTTTTATCCGGATATACCAGAAGGGAGGTCAGTCCCCATGTTACGGTTTCTCCGCTCTGCGGGCGGCCGGAGGGGAGGCCCGGGATTCTGCCCGGACAGCAGGCCGGGGCCGGCTGGGGCGTACTCTGTATCGGAAGTGATCGCATCACCGGAGACTGCCTTGGACCCCTGGTGGGCAGCAGGCTGCTTTCCTCCCCCGCGGATCTTCCTGTTTACGGAACATTACAGCACCCCCTTCATGCTGAAAATCTGCAGAGAATCCTGCCCACAATAAAAGAGCGGCATCCCGGCTGCCGTTTCATAGCAGTGGATGCCGCCCTTGGTTCTAAAGAGCATCTGGGAAAGGTATCCATCTCCCCCGGGCCCCTGCTCCCCGGCAGAGGTCTCAGGAAATCCCTGCCCGCCATCGGAGACGTTTCCATCACAGGGATCGTGGGTATGGAAAATGGTATTCCCGAACTGACGCTGCCCTATACCAGACTGTATCTGGTGGACAGACTTGCAGAATTCATCAGTCAATGTATCGTAAAATGCCTTGGCATATAGCCTATAAGTTTTCTTCCTCAAACCTGCGCATAAATGCCACCAGCTTCTCTACACCCTCCATGGGCATGGCATTGTAGATGGAGGCCCGCATGCCGCCGACGGACCTGTGGCCCTTCAGGTTCACAAAGCCAGCGGCCGTGGCTTCCTTAACAAACTTTGCGTCCAGGTCTTTATCGCCTGTAACAAAGGGTGCATTCATAAGGGACCGGTCTTCTTTTACAACGGTTCCTTTAAACATTTTACTTTCGTCCAGGAAGTCATAGAGGATCTTTGCCTTCTTCTCATTAAGCTCCTTCATGGCTGCCAGGCCGCCCTGCTTTTTAAGCCACTTGAAGACCTTGCCGCAGATATAGATCCCATAGCAGGGGGGTGTGTTATAAAGTGAATCCTTGTCCGCCTGGGTCTTGAACTTCAGCATGGTGGGTGTTCCCGGCAGGACATCGTCTGTAATCAGGTCCTCCCGGATGATGGAAATTACAACACCCGCAGGCCCGATATTCTTCTGGACACCGCCATAGATGATGCCGTATTTCTCAACATCATGGGGCTCGGACAGGAAGCAGGAGGATACATCCGCCACCAGTGTTTTGCCCTTTGTATTCGGAAGCGTCTTAAACTTTGTTCCATAAATGGTATTATTCTCACAGATGTAGACATAATCGGCGTCATCATCAATGGGAAGGTCAGAGCAGTCCGGGATATAAGAGAAGGTCTTATCCTCGGAAGAAGCAATCTTAACTGCCTTTCCGTATTTACCCGCTTCCTCATAAGCCTTCTTTGCCCACTGGCCTGTGACAATAAAATCAGCCACGCCGTTCTTCATCAGGTTCATCGGAATAGCGGAAAACTGCTGGGATGCCCCTCCCTGAAGGAACAGCACCTTGTAATTATCCGGTATATTCATCAGGTCGCGAAGGTCCTTCTCGGCTTCTTTGATGATATCATCAAACCATTTGGACCGGTGGCTCATCTCCATCACGGACATGCCGCTTCCTTTGTAATCCATCATCTCCGCCGCAGCTTCCTGTAACACTTCCTCCGGCAGCACTGCCGGTCCTGCTGAGAAATTATATACTCTTCCCATCTTAAAATAGCCTCCTTACAAAATATACTTAAATGAATACTTAATAATCTTCCTCAATTACCTGGAAATCCAGGTAATCAAAATCAATCTGTTCTATAAAATTATCCTGGGTAAAGCGGGTCCTGGCATGTCTGATGAACTCCCTCTTGTTCTTGTCAAGCCACAGAGGCTTCTCCAGGTCCATCTCATAACAGGCTGTTTCCAGACTGTCAAACACCTTTGCAGTGCGGGATTTTGACATGTCATAATCCTCGACCACCGTATCCTTTAACAAATGATTTTTCCGAAACAGCTTGCACCATATCCTCATAGGAACAGCCTCCGCTTTACTTATTTATGAGAAAACCGATAACCCGTCCGGGAAATAAACGGTTCCCCTGCCCGGATCACTCCCCCCGGGAAATCTGCCCTGTTGACGGCATCCGGGTAAAACTGGGTCTCAAAGCATACCGCAAACCGCCTGTGGTAGACTGCCCCGCCTTTTCCCGGTTCATGGTCCAGATAATTGGCAGTATACAGCTGCAGGCCGGGCAGGTCTGTGCTGACCGTCATCCTGATGCCGGTCTCCTGACAGAATAATTCGGCGACCTTCCGGTAACCCTGTCCGTTCAGAACATAATTATGGTCATACCCGTTTCCGATATGCAGGGCTTCATAATTCTTCTCAATATCCTGACCCAGCCTTTTTGGCCGCCGGAAATCCATAGGGGTACCTTCCACTGTCAGAAGAGTACCGTCAGGGAGAGAGTTCCTGTCTGTTCTTGTAATTCTGTCAGCATAAACTGCTGCAAATTGTGAAAGAACGGACCCGCTGTCATGACCTGCCAGGTTAAAATAACTGTGATTGGTCAGGTTCAGCGGCGTATCCGCGTCAGACAAAGCCCTGTATTCAATCTGAAGTTCATCATCCTCCGTCAGGGTATAGGTCACTGATATATGAACATTTCCGGGAAATCCCTGGTCACCATCGGGGCTGTCAAGGCCAAAGATCACGGAGCTTTCCCCTTCAGAAAGAACCTCCCACAGTCGGTGTACATAAAAATCTCTGCCACCGTGCAGTGTATTGGGTCCGTTGTTAACGGTTAGCCGGTATGTCCTGCCGCCCAGGCAAAAGCTGCCGCCTCCTATACGATTTGCCACCCGGCCGACGGTTCCCCCAAAGGATTCTGTCCCCCGCTCGTATTTCGCGGCATCATCGTAGCCCAGCACCACATCACGGATCATACCCTTTTTATCCGGCACCATAAGCCCCCTAAGGGCCGCTCCATAGTCTGTCACCTCTGCCTTAAGGCCCTTCCTGTTAACAAGCGTAAACAGGCCGGCTTCCCTTCCATCTGATAATATGCCGAATGAACTTCTCATGATAATTCCTCTTTATTCCACCACCTGGACCTTGAGCATGTTGGTGGTTCCGGAACGGCCGATAGGCACTCCTGCCGTAATCACGGTAACATCTCCCTTTTCAAGATACCCCCGCCGTTTCGCGGCAGATATTGCCCGGTCGATCAGCACGAAGATTTCCCATTCCTCCCCTAAAAGGACCGGCTTTACGCCCCAGGAAAGATTCAGCTGACGGCATACCTTCTTATCGATGGCACATCCTATGATCATACATCCCGGTCGATAGCGGGAGATCATCCTGGCGGAGAATCCGGACTGGGTCACCACTACGATGGCTTTCGTGTTCAGATCGTAGGCAGTGGAACAGGTCGAATGGCAGATGGCATCGGTTATATTGGGGTTTGAATAGGGAGAAAGCGTCCTGAACCGGGTTTTATAATCAATAGCCTGTTCTGCTCTCTCTGCTATTCTGGACATGGTCTTAAGCGCTTCCACCGGATAGGCGCCGCTGGCTGTCTCTCCTGAAAGCATGAGAACACTGGTGCCGTCATAAACCGCATTGGCCACATCGGTGGTCTCCGCCCTGGTGGGCCGGGGATTCTTCATCATGGAATCCAGCATCTGGGTAGCGGTAATAACGATCTTGCCGGCCTCAAATACCTTGCGGATAATTTCCTTCTGAATAACGGGCACATCCTCCTCCGGGATCTCCACACCCATATCTCCCCGGGCGATCATGATACCATCGGCAGCTTCAATGATGGAGTCAATATTATCCACCCCCTGGCTGTTCTCTATTTTGGCAATGATCCGTATCTTCTCTCCTCCATTCTCCTGAAGGAGCCCGCGAAGCTGGTGAATGTCGCCTGCTGTCCTCGTGAAAGACGCCGCCACAAAATCCACATCCTGTTCTATACCGAAAAGAATATCCTCTTTGTCCTTCTCACTTAAATAGGGGATCTGAAGCTCTATGCCGGGTATATTGATCCCTTTACGATTGGAAATGATCCCTCCGTTCTCCGCCCTGCAGATAATATCCTCTTCATTGACGGAAAGCACTGTCAGAGCAATAAGCCCGTCATCGATGAGGATCGTCGTCCCCTCCTTCACTTCATGGGGAAGATTCTTATATGTAATAGAAACGATCTTTTTATTCCCGGCCACCTCCCTTGTGGTCAGGGTAAATTCCTGTCCCGGCTCCAGCTTGATGCTGTCGTCACCAAAAGTACCTATGCGGATCTCCGGTCCCTTTGTATCAAGCAGTGAGGCGATGGGAACATTCAGCTTTTTCCGCATTTCCTTCAACCGGTCCATTCGTCCTTTCTGCTCTTCATGGGTTCCGTGGGAAAAGTTGAATCTGGCAACATCCATTCCATTTAATATGAGCTGTTCCAGCACATCTCCTTTATCCGTTGCGGGCCCCAGTGTACAGATGATCTTTGTCTTACGCATGGCATCCACCTCTTTTTCCCGTTAAATATAGTCTGTTCAGGACTCTCTTTACTTAAAAAGTCATTCGTTGCTAATAATACAGACTATTTCAGGCTTTGTCAATGGTCCTGTGTGACGGGATAAATTTCTCATTGAAAACAGCCTTTATTCCTGTTAAGATGAATTATACCCGGACAGGGAAGACCCTTCCGGACACGCTCCGGCAATGCCGGATAGTATTTCAGGAGGTAATCCATGACAGATTATAAGATAATAAACGGTACCGTCCTTTCCTTTGAAGGGGGAAAGCCGGTTCTTTCTGACAGAACTCTTTATATCAGAGAAGGCATCATCCACTTCTCTCCCGGTTCGGAAAACGATTCCCGGGAAACGGTGGACGCCCGCCATATGCTTGTGATGCCCGGCCTTATCAATATGCATACCCACGCCTACATGACCCTCATGAGAAACTACGCGGACGATGTTCCCTTTCAGGAATGGCTCTTTAACCGGGTCATGCCGGTGGAGGACAATCTTCCGGCGGAGGCTGCCTACTGGGCCAACCAGCTGGCTTTTATGGAAATGATACAAACCGGTACCACCTGTTTTGTGGATATGCATATGTACCCCAGACAGTCTGCCCTGGCTGCGAAGGATGCCGGCCTCCGGGCTTATATCGGGCGGGGACTGGTGGGCGAGGACCTCTATAAAGACGGTTACAGCCGGTTTAAGCAGGCACTGGAGGAGCGGGAGGAATTTGAATCCGATACCATAAAGTTCATTTTATCACCCCATGCCATTTATTCCTGTTCTGAGAAACTTCTCCGTCAGGTGACCGAAGAAGCAGACCGTCTCCATCTTCTGAAACAGACTCATCTGTCCGAAAGTGTCACAGAACTGAACGACTGCATCAGGGCCCATGGCAAAACGCCGGTAAAATATCTTCAGGATATCGGCTTCCTGGATCAGAACACAATTCTGGCCCACTGCGTTCAGATGCAGGGGGATGATCTGGATATCATCAAACAAAGCGGTGCCAGCATAGTTACCAATGTTGCCAGCAATGCCAAACTGGGCAACGGCATCGCCCCGCTTAGTCAAATGCAGGAAAAAGGGATCAGTGTATGTATCGGAACCGACGGGGCTGCCAGCAACAACAGCTTAAACTTGTTCCGGGAGATGGGCCTTTTATCCCTGATACATAAAGGACACTGCCGGGACTGCATGGCCATCCCTTCAGATTATATTGTAAAAGCCGCTACCTGTCACGCATCCCTGGCACTGAAAGAGCCGCGCATCGGCAATATTGCCGAAGGATCAGCAGCAGATATTATTTTTGTTGACCTTAAGGCGCCGTCCCTCTTCCCCAATAATAATATCCTTTCTTCCCTGTGCTATTCAGCCAACGGGTCCGAGGTGGATTCCGTCATGGTCAACGGGAAGTTTGTCATGCGGAAAAAAGAGCTTCTGACCATTGACCGGGAGAAGGTTTACCATGAAGTGAACAGGATCGTGAAAAATCATCTGTAAAATCATAAAAAAGAAAGGAAGACACAATGAGTATAGTAAAAGATATCTCCCTGGCGCCGGCCGGGATGAAAAAGATCGAGTGGGTCCGCTCCCATATGCCTGCTTTATCTCAAATTGAAAAACAGTTCGAAAAAGAACAACCCTTTAAAGGTCTCCGAATCGCTGTTTCCGTCCATCTGGAAGCCAAGACCTCCAACCTGGGACTGGTCCTTAAAAAAGGCGGCGCCGACGTTTATCTCACCGGATGCAATCCCTTATCCACCCAGGATGATGTGGCGGCAGCGGTTTCCAAACTGGGCGTAGAAACCTATGGAATTTATGGTGTGAACGCGCAGGAATACGAAGATCTGCTGGCAGAGACGCTGAAATGCCACCCTCATCTGATCGTGGACGACGGAGGGGACCTCATCAACCTGCTGGGAGGACGCTGTAAGGAATACGGCGATCAGCTGATCGGCGGCTGCGAAGAGACGACCACCGGCATCATCCGCCTGAAGGCCCGGGAAAAGGAAGGAATACTTCCCTGTCCCATGATGGCGGTCAACGACGCCAAAGCAAAGCACTATTACGACAATAAGTACGGAACCGGCCAGTCTGTCTGGACAGCTATCATGGATACCACCAACCTGGTGGTGGCCGGCAAGACCGTTGTGGTGGCCGGCTATGGCTGGTGCGGCAAGGGCGTTGCCATGAGGGCAAAGGGCATGGGGGCCAATGTCATCGTCACTGAGATCGATCCCTTCAAGGCCCTTGATGCCACCATGGACGGCTTTACCATCATGAAAATGGATGAAGCCGCCAGACTGGGCGACTTCTTTGTGACCGTTACCGGATGTAAAGATGTAATTGTGGAGAGACATTTCTATGACATGAAGGATAACGCCATCCTCTGCAACGCCGGTCACTTTGACTGTGAGATCGATGTGGCACGGCTTAAAGATATCGCAGTATCCGCCAGACAGCAGCGGCACAATATCATGGGTTATACCTTAAGCAACGGCCGTACCCTCAATGTGCTGGGAGAAGGCCGCCTGGTCAATCTTGCCTGCGGTATGGGACATCCCGCCGAGATCATGGATATGTCCTTCTCTGTACAGGCCCTGAGCCTGAAATGGCTGACAGACCACAGGAATGAGCTTGAAACAAAGGTCTACAAGGTGCCGGATTCCATCGATGATATTATCGGAAGATACAAACTGGAGGCCATGCATCTGTCCATCGACGAACTGACAGAGGAGCAGAAGGCTTATCTGTCCGGGTGGGCGGTCGACTGAATCAGGACCTCCCGCCGGTCGGTGTAAAATTTGATAAAAGTTCGCGGAGCTCTCTTTTTTGATGATCCGGCCGGCCATCCCAGGCAGGCATCAATTTTCATATCTTTCGGGCCGTCCGGTAAGCCAAATATATCAACGATTTTAATCTCAGGTGTATTTTATAAGGAGACCGCCTCCTTTAAAAGGCTGGTTCTGGCAATATCAACAATAATCACCTCAACCCGCATGGACTTGGAGGCGGAATGATAGAACTTTCTTGCATAGCAGAAGACATAGATCCTGCCCCCGTCTTTACGTAAGATGTAATGCTCGATATAAACCAGGTTTCCCTTCGCCAGCTGCCTGTCCACCTCCGAGAAGTAGCTTTCCCTGTCCTCCTCGGGGATCAGGTTCCGCTGGCGTAGTCTGCCGCTCATGATATCCTCCGGTCCATAGCCTGTGAAGGTCTCAAAATTCTCATCTGCGGTAAGGATATGATCATCCAGATCCATCTCGTATCTGCTGAATACAACAGCATGAGACTGGATGTTATGGCCGATTATCTCCTTCTCCTCACTGTGAGTACCGGTGATTTCTGTAACCCGGGCGGCAGCTCTTCCCTCTCTGTCCTCAAAGACATCAGGCCTCTCCTCCAGCATTTTTAAAAATTCTGCTGCGATATCCGGGTCAAACTGGGTGCCGGAACACCGCCGCAGCTCTTCCTTTGCTTTTTCAGGCGGCATCCCCTTCCTGTAACACCGGTTACTGACCATGGCGTCATAGGCGTCAATCACAGAAATGATTCTCGAGAGGAAGGGGATTTCTTCTCCGCAAAGCCCCTTGGGGTATCCCTTTCCATCCCACCGTTCATGATGATAGAGCACCATATCCGCAATAGCTTTCAGCTCATAGGAGCTGCTGGCAATCTGATAGCCCTTTTCAGGATGCGTTTTTAATACCTCCCATTCCTCCTCCGAAAGCTTGTCCGGTTTGTTGAGGATCTCCAGGGGAACACCGACCTTACCGATATCATGCAGAAGGCAGAGCATGGCCAGCTGACTTTGCTCAAGATCCGAAAGACCGAATCTCTCCCCCAGCTCTCTCCCCATATTCTGGGTGCGCTGTACATGGGCTTCCGTGTCACTGTCGCACTCCTTTAAAGCCCGGATAAGGGAGGACATGGTCTGGGACCTGGCAGAATGCTCATCCATCAGCTTTTTATAGATCATGGACCGGTCAGCCTCCTGGATCAGGGCAATGATATCCGTGGATTCCCAATCTGAGGAAGAGTAGCCCACTTCAAGGCTTCCTGCAAATCTCTCTTTCACCTTTTCCCCACATTGCTTCATGGTCATCTCATCGACAAAATATGAAATGACGATCAGCCTGGCATCATAGCCTCTGACATAATAACTTTCCTTGGGCATGCAGTGTCTCACGATCCCGGCCAGGTCCCTGAGCAGGGCGTCACCGGCTTCTTTTCCTAATTTACGGTTCAGCATACTAAGCTCATTGATATCAAAGCTGGCCACAGCACAGGGATGACTGAAACTGTTTGCCATCTCACCCACATATTTTCGAAAATATTCCCAGCTATGGTAACCGGTGAGAACATCGATTTCCTCGGAGGCAGAAGTAAAGACAAACAATTCTCCGATCCGCTTCTTGTGACGGTCATCCAGACGCTGGTAATCACACCGCAGGGGAACTCCTTCCTCCTCCTTGACGCCTTCGGAAAAAAGCTGAATAGAATAATGATTTCCTTTACCATGCTGGTCTGCATTTATCCCGCAAAGCTTAACAAATTCCTTTACATGCAGGTTTCCTCTGAAAACGTCATAAGACCGCATAAAGGGAAGCATCTCATCTGCCTTCTCATTCTTCATCACAAGAAATCCGTCATAGTCAAAAAGCAGGACCCCCTGATTCATATTATCCATGATCAGGCTGGCCAGACCATGATGGAGATACCGGCTCCGGTATTCAAAGCTGCTCCAGTATATAGCCATCAGGCCCATGCTGTAACCGATGATGGAGATATCCAGGAAATTATACATCTGTTTTATCTGGGGAATCAGGAAAAGGGCATTGGCAATTACGATCAGGATGATGATGTCGGCAATGAAGCGGTACTGGTTCCGATACTGCCTGGGAGTCCGCACGATCTTGTGGAAAAGGATTCCCAGAACCGCCGTAACCAGCAGATAAGTGAAGGCAAGGTGGGCATAATAAAGAGGCTTCATCTGATAAAAATAGCAGGCAATGACCGTGTCTCTTCTCACATAGTGAACCGCGATTTCCCGGAAGGGGTTGATCAGCAGCACCACCGCATCAAAGACAGCATATCCCATCAGCATATACATGACCTTCCGCCTTCTCCATTCACGACCCTGGGTCGTGACTGCTGTCGTCAGCTTGATCATGGTAATCAGCAGCCAGTCAATGGCAATAAAGTAAATACTGGCCATGAAAGACGCTCTGAAATAGTCATACTCCAGAATACTGATCAGATAGGAAAAGGTTACGATGGCGGCAAGTATGGCAGCATGGCACAGATATCTCCCCTCCCTCACATTCTTACGATAAGAACTAACCGCAAAAAACAGATCGATGATTATTAACAGGATAGCTGACAAAGTAACAATCATTCTGAAGTCTGGCATCTCTTATCCCCCCGATCCGGCAACGCCGCATATATCCATACGCATTAACATCTATATGTATCAATATATATACAACAGTACAATACCGTAATTATAGCACGAGGCCGGCAAATATACCAGTCCCTATTAAACGAAAGGAAGATGCATTAAAATCTTACTCGCCGCATATGAATTTATAAATAGTTTTCGTAATGAATCAGTATCAGGGGAAATTTATGAACATCACAAAACTGTTTCTCATCAGCGCATGCCTTTTCTTCCTTACCTCCTGCTCCAGCCTGCCGGCAAAAAACACCGGCCGGTCCCGTCCTTCGCCCGGTCAGGCGAGGTTAAAAAACATCAATTCTGAATCCAATGACAAGAAAACTGATTCAGAACGAGGGATATCTGAAACAGGGGATAAAAAATCTGCAGAAGGCAACACAAAAACACAAGTGCCGGCAGGCCGGCCCGGAGCGGACTCCGCACATAGTGGTCCGGATCCATCTTCATTATCTAACAGCCTGATGGCCTGGTGGTTTATGAGAACCAAAGACCACAGCCAGCCCTCCGCCCAGGAAGAGATCGACCTTGGAAAATATGATGCCTGGTACGTGAAAACGAATCTGAAGCCGGGAGAAAAACCGGTATTTCTTACCTTTGACTGCGGCTATGAAAACGGATTTACGCCATCGATCCTTGATACTTTAAAAAAGCATAAGGCGCCGGCCGCCTTCTTTGTCTGTAAATATTTTATTAAAGACCAGCCGGAATTAATAAAGAGGATGAAGAAAGAAGGGCATATTGTCGGAAACCATACGGCAAACCATATTTGTATGCCCCGGGCTTCGGAAAGGGAAATCAGGAAGGAGATCGCGGATAACGCTTCCTTTATGAAAGAACAGACCGGATATGAAATGGATCCTTTCTTCCGGCCTCCAAAAGGAGAATATAGCGAGAGGACTCTACAGATCACCAAAGACATGGGGTACACAACCGTCTTCTGGAGTCTGGCCTATGTCGATTATGATGTAGATAAGCAGCCGGGCGCAGGTTATGTGATCGACCACTTCAAGCAGTATATCCACCCGGGCGCCATCCCCCTGATCCACAACATCTCCCGGTCCAATGCCGAGGCACTGGACCAGGTACTGACTGATCTGGAAAAAGAGGGCTACAGTTTTCATTCACTGACAGACCTGATTTAAGTCAAAACCGCCGCAGGCGGTGCCGGGACACCGTCCCGGACCGGCTCAGGCAAAAAATTCCTGCAGCACGTCCTCCAGCAGCTGTTCTTCCTCCGCTGTTACAGGAGGTACAGGTTTCAGATTACTGGTTTTCCCATGATCCTTTTCGGCATAGCGGAGAATACGGCGGCGCTTCTCGGCGCCGGCTTCTGAAACCGAAGGATCCCGGGCCCCGTCGCGTCCGCCCAGCGAATTCTCCAGGACATTTTCAAGATAATCCTTCATGTTGCTTATTACAATATGCTTTTTCTCCTCTGCCTGCAGAAATGTATCAAGAAACAGAAGACCGCAGGCAGCCGTGATACCGGTAATGTAGCTGATCATTACTACTGTAAGATCCTTCCCCTGCTGGGAAGCCACAAGGGCGCCGGCTGCCCCTGAAATGGCGCAGCCGGCTGTCGCAAGACGCTCCAGCTTTATCCAGAATGAACTGCTCAGTCCAAAGAGCTTCTTTTTCCGGAAGAGCTTTTCCACAAAAGTTCCCACATTATTCACTTTAATATCCATCCTGCGGTACTCCTCGTATTTCTTCTTCAAATCATTCAACCATTTTTTCTTCGAGTTTCCGATCCGGGCAGTGGCCCTTACCATACTGAAATAAGATATCTCCAATACAAACCAGCTTAACACTCCCAGGAAACAACAGGCTACGATCGCTTTCATAAAAACTGTACTGTTCATAAGACTATGTATCATATATTCAAACATACTGTTCTCCAATCTGCTGCCGAAAAGGTCCCCTGACCTTGCTTAAGGCAGTCTTTCTAATAAAACACTGACCAGATAATCCCTGTCCAGACCATAGAGGGCGTCCGGCCGGCTCGGATCTGTCGATTTTGTCTTTGCCGCATTTTTCCGCATCTTCCGCCAGGATATTTACCGGAAAAAATATGCTGTCTGCCAATACTGTCTTACTTGCTGTCTGCCGGGATTTGCACCAATTATAAACAATGCTTTTCTGCTTGAAAAGGGGGATTCGTTCGTAAAAAAACCCCTTTCTCCGTCAAAAAGAGAAAGGGGGTTACAAACAATTCCTATTATTGAGTTCTTATGACTGTCATTCCGGTCTCCGGTGATTTCATGACAGCACAGGGGCAGGGGCCTGCCTCCGGGCTGCTTACAGGCTGCACACAGCCGTCACCAGGGCAATCCGCATCATATCATCAAATCCTTCCCGGATCTCCTCCGGAGAGAGCATCTCGCCGGTGCAGATATGATCGGAGATACTTAAGATGGAGAGGGCTCTTTTATGGTTTGCCTCTGCGCACATATAAAGACCGGCTGTCTCCATCTCCACCGCCAGCAGCCCTCTGGCCATTGCCTTTTTGTCGGCCCTGCTGTCGGGATTATAGAAATAATCCGTGGTAAATACTGTACCGATGTCTACCGGAATTCCAAGTCCGCAGGCTGCCATCTTCGCAGCCGTCAAAAGCTGCGTATCGGCGCAGGGTCTGCTCACTCCCAGCAGTCCGTAGGCTTTTGTACAGGAGGAATTGGTGACCGCATCCCGGGGAATCACTATATCCTTCAGATGGATCTTCTCCTGAAGTGCTCCGGCGGATCCCACACGAATAATGGATTCAACACCGAAATAGTTATATAATTCATGGGCGTAGATAAGCATGGAGGGAATTCCCATGCCGGATCCCATCACCGAGACTTCCTTACCCTTAAATGTCCCCGTATAGCCAAACATATTGCGGACATCATTAAAAAGCACCGGATGTTCAAGGTATGTCTCGGCAATATATTTCGCCCGGAGAGGGTCCCCCGGCATCAGAACACATTTCGCTATATGGGTCCCTTCTTTTAACTGAATACATGCAGACGGTGAAACTGTCATAAAGACCTACCTCCTTCCCATCTTGATAAACATGGCTGCCAGCAGCTTCAGAGTATGAACGATGGCTTTATCTTCAAAGGATTCCACCAGGATCCGGGCCTTATCATCTGCTTTGTCGGAAATGGCCCGGATGATCACAAAGGGGACCTTGTTAAGCGCTGCCACCTGAGCCATGGCCGCACCCTCCATCTCGACACAGTAACCATCAAATGTCTCTATCAGCTTCTGCCTTCTGTCCTTATCTGAGATGAACTGGTCACCGGTCAATATCCTGCCGATATAACATCCGATATCGGGGTTAACGATGCCGCAGATCTCCTTTGCCATGGCAACAAGCTCCGGATCGGCTTTAAAAACCGAGGTTTCCATGAAGGGGATCTCCCCTGCCTTAAAGCCTCTTCCCGTAACATCCACATCATGCTGGACGGCATCAGAAGAAATGACGATGTCCCCGACATGAATATCCTTGTGCAGACCTCCGGCAATCCCTGTATTGATCAGGATATCCACCTCATAAAGGTCAATAAGCAGCTGGGTGCAGACAGCCATATTCACCTTGCCCACACCGCTTTTTACAACTACCGCCTCGTTATTCCAGAGCCTGCCCCGGTGGAAGGTCATTCCCGCCATGGTCTTCTCCTCCCTGTCCTCCATCTGGTGGATCAGGGCTTCCACTTCTTTATCCATGGCGCCGATAATTCCAATGCAAACCATATACTCTCCTCCAAACTCGTAAAACCCCTTCGGGAGCTGTGCCCGGCCGGCTCTCATCCATTAAGCGCTCTGATAATATCCGGGAGCTTCTCATCCACCACATCATTCTCCAGCTGGCAGGTGCCTGCATTGCGATGGCCGCCTCCGCCATAGGAAAGGCAAAGCGCACCGATGTCGAAATCCGATGCTCTGTTGACGATGGACTTTCCGATCATCACGGCTGTATTCTGCTTGCGGAAGCCCCAGGCTACATGTACGGAGATCTGAGTCTCGGGATAAAGTGCATAGATCATAAAACGGTTTCCTGCGTAGATCACCTCTTCATCACGAAGATCAAGCACAACGACCTTATCATAAATCCGGGCTATGCGCTGAAGCTGCTCTTTAAACAGTTCTGTCTGCTCCCAGTACAGATCTACTCTCTCTTTCACATCCGGCAGCTCCAGGATCTCATCAATATTGTGATTGAGACAGTACTCAATGAGCTCCATCATAAGATCATAATTGGAGATTCTGAAGTTACGGAACCTTCCCAGTCCTGTCCTGGGATCCATCAGGTAATTAAGGAGTACCCAGCCCGTGGGATGCAGGATCTCATCTACAGTAAAATCCGCGCTGTCGCCCTTGTCCACTGCTGTCATGATCTCCTCGCTGATACGCTTAAAGGTATCCTTGCCTCCATAATAATCGTAAACCACACGGGCAGCACTGCGGGCATCGGGATCTATATAATATCTTCCTTCGTATTGTTCCTTCTTCAACCTGATAAGCTCCGACTCATGGTGGTCAAAAGCCAGGCCCACTCTGGGGTCAAAGGGCAGATTGGTGGTTATATCATTGGACGAAAGCTCTACCTTGCCGTCCTGTACATCCTTGGGATGAACAAACTTGATATCATCAATAATGTCAAGTTCCCTGAGGAGCATGGCACAGACAAGTCCGTCAAAATCGCTTCGGGTTACCAGCCTTTTTTTCTCACTCATTATCGATCTCTCCTCTATATCTGATTAAACCATATATTTATTCCATTATAGCTTATGTCAGACCTTTTATCAATGATATTCTAATGATACTCTGCTATCTCTTTACGGTTTTTTTAGGTCAGTTTCCCTGTAAGCTTTAGCAGTATATTACAGGACCCTTCAGCTGATCCACTCCACATTCCCTGCCCTCTTAAACTCGTGGACAGGTGCTTCGGGATCCGGATAACCCAGAGCCGCCATACCATAGATTACATGATCCGCCGGGATATGGATCTGGTCAAGGATCTCACGGATACTATCCCTGTCACAGATATCCCGGATCTGGTTGATCCATACCGAACCCACACCAAAGGAATGGGCGGCAAGGAAAATATTTTCCAGGGCACAGGCATTATCCTCCATACCAAACCTGCTCTCTTTCAGATTGGAGGGAATGATCAGTACAGTGGGGTCATACATATCATATCCGTCTCTTCCCAGCTCCGCGGCAATGGTTCCTGCCAGCCTGCGGATCAGGGCTTTGTCTGTAATTACCGTAAATTTCCAGGTTTTTAAGCCTCTGCCGCTGGGAGCATGGAGAGCTGCGTCAACAATATCATTAAGGATCTCTTTTTTAATGGGCTCATCTGTGAACTTCCGGATGCTGCGGCGGGTAAGCAGCGCCTTCATCACTTCATTCTTCGGCCGCCTGCTGCCGATCTGGGCATGCCATTCCTGAAGGGAATGAATATTAGAATCACCCTTCTTCACCAGCTGGCGGATCCCCTCTGCCGCTGCCTTACCGGCTGCTATTGTCGTCATATAGGGAACCCGGTTTTTGATGGCGGCCTTCCTTAAGTAGCTGTCATCATGGATACTGGCCTTTCCGACCGGTGAGTTCACGATCACCTGGATATCACCGTTGGTAATATAATCCTGAATATTGGGGCGGCCTTCATAAAGCTTCTTAACCTTCCGGGCCGGAATGCCGGCTTCCCGGATCAGGTCACAGGTCCTGCCGGTGGCCATAATGGAAAATCCTGCTTCATAAAAATCTTTCGCCACATCGGCCGCCTCGGGTTTATCCTTATCATTTACCGAAATGAGGACGGTTCCGGAAAGAGGCAGCAGGGAAGAGGCCCCTTCCTCAGCCTTGAAGAAGGCTTCTCCGGTGGTGGGAGCCATGCCCAGCACCTCTCCGGTGGACCGCATTTCCGGTCCTAATACCGGGTCTACCTCCTGGAACATATTAAAGGGGAATACCGCTTCCTTAACACCATAATAAGGAATCTCCTTCTCCTCCAGGTCCGCCACCGGCGATGGTCTGCCGGTCAGTTCGGAAGTAATGATATCCGTGGCCAGGGGCACCATGCGGATACCGCAGACCTTGGATACCAGGGGCACGGTCCTGGAAGCTCTCGGATTGGCCTCCAGCACATAGACCGTGTCGTTTTCGATGGCATACTGCATATTCATAAGACCTACCACATGCATTTCTTCGGCGATCCTTCTGGTATACTCCTTAATGGTCTTAAGGTGTTCCCTGGAAATATGCTTCGATGGAATGATGCAGGCGGAGTCTCCGGAATGGATCCCTGCCAGCTCAATATGCTCCATAACTGCCGGAACAAAGGCATGGGTGCCGTCACTGATGGCGTCCGCCTCACATTCCAGGGCGTGGTTTAAGAAACGGTCGATGAGGATGGGCCGGTCCGGTGTCACGCCTACAGCAGCGTTCATATAATCTGTCATGCTTTCATCATCATACACCACTTCCATACCCCGGCCGCCAAGTACATAAGAGGGGCGGACCATGGCCGGATAACCGATCTTGCCCGCAATGGCAATGGCTTCTTCCGCAGTGGTGGCCATGCCCGATTCAGGCATGGGGATCTCAAGCTTATCCATCATCATGCGGAACTGGTCCCTGTCTTCGGCCAGATCGATGATGGCAGGAGAGGTTCCCAGGATCTTCACACCCTCCTTCTCCAGCTCGGCAGAAAGATTTAATGGTGTCTGGCCCCCGAACTGGGCGATCACGCCCACCGGCTTCTCCTTGCGGTA
Organism: Eubacterium sp.; assembly: GCA_017433295.1. GTDB lineage: Bacteria > Bacillota > Clostridia > Lachnospirales > Lachnospiraceae > Anaerobutyricum. The sequence continues at coordinate 19,496 of JAFRHL010000031.1, read as the reverse complement.
AATGCTCAGGACATCCTCCAGGGTAAGGGGTTCGAAATACAATTTATCTGAAGTATCATAATCTGTAGAAACCGTCTCCGGATTGCAGTTTACGATAATGGTCTCAAATCCGAGCTCTTTTAAGGACTTTGCGGCGTGGACGCAGCAGTAGTCAAACTCGATGCCCTGGCCGATCCGGTTGGGGCCTCCTCCCAGGATCATGATCTTGGGTTTATCTGTATGAACCGGATTGTTGTCCGGCGCATTGTAGGTGGAGTAGAAATAAGAAGAATCCTCTGTTCCGCTGACATGGACCTGATCCCAGGTTTCCAGGCAGCCCAGGGCTTCTCTGCGGTGGCGGATATCTTCCTCCGGGATACCCAGGATCTGTCCCAGGTATTTATCAGAAAAACCATCCTTCTTGGCCTGGATCAGGGCTTCATCAGACGGCATCTGACCCTTAAATGCTGCCGTCAGTTTTTCCTCTTCCTCCACCAGCTCCTTCATCTGTTCTATAAAATAAGCCTTCACATGGGTGCGCTCAAAGATCTCATCCACAGTAGCCCCCTTCCGAAGGGCTTCATACATGATGAAGTATCTCTCGCTGGAGGGGGTATTCAGTAAGCGAAGCAGCTTTTCTGCGGGCATGGTATCATAAGCTCCCCTGTGGCCAAGACCATAGCAGCCCTTTTCCAGAGACCGGATAGCCTTCTGAAAGGCCTCTTTATAGTTCTTACCGATACTCATGACCTCGCCCACGGCCCTCATCTGGGTTCCCAGCTTGTCTTCAACGCCTTTAAACTTCTCAAAGGCCCAGCGGGCAAACTTCACCACTACATAATCCCCGCCGGGAACATATTTATCCAGAGTCCCGTACTTACCGCAGGGCAGATCCTTTAAAGTAAGGCCGGTGGCCAGCTTCGCCGAAACCAGAGCAATGGGGAAACCGGTGGCCTTGCTGGCCAGGGCGGAAGACCTGGAGGTACGGGGATTGATCTCAATTACGATAACCCGGTCGGAAACCGGATCATGGGCAAACTGGACATTGGTCCCGCCGATGACACCGATGTGCTCCACGATCTTATAGGCCTGCTCCTGAAGCCTTTTCTGCAATTCTTCGGAAATGGTCAGCATGGGGGCGGTACAGAAAGAATCCCCGGTGTGGACTCCCATGGGATCCACATTCTCGATGAAGCATACTGTGATCATATTGTTCTCTTTATCCCTGACCACTTCCAGCTCCAGCTCTTCCCATCCCAGGATGGACTCTTCCACCAGGACCTGATGAACAAGACTTGCGTCAAGACCTCTGCTGATAACAGTTTTAAGCTCCTCTCTGTTATATACCAGACCGCCTCCGGCACCTCCCATGGTGTAGGCAGGACGCAGAACCACCGGATATCCCAGTTTTTCCGCAATCGCCAGTCCATCCTCCACACTATATGCAACTTCACTCCTGGCCATGCCGATGCCCAGCATGTCCATGGTCTTCTTAAACTCGATTCTGTCCTCCCCGCGCTCGATGGCATCCACCTGAACACCAATTACCTTCACGCCGTACTTATCAAGAATTCCTTCCTTATATAATTCCGCGCAGAGATTCAGTCCTGACTGTCCCCCCAGATTGGGCAGCAGGGCATCCGGCCGCTCCTTTGCAATGATCTGCTCAAGCCGCTTCACATTCAGGGGTTCAATATATGTCACATCTGCCATCTCGGGGTCCGTCATAATGGTGGCGGGATTGGAATTCACCAGTACGATCTCATAACCCAGTCCTCTTAAAGCCTTACAGGCCTGGGTTCCGGAATAATCAAACTCGCAGGCCTGGCCGATCACGATGGGCCCGGACCCGATAATCAATACTTTATGGATGTCTGTTCTTTTCGGCATAATGTCATCCTTTCTTATACTGCTGCCACCCCGGCTGTTGCCTCTAAAATAAATCTCACTCGTGAGCCTTTGGGACGGGTCAGCGATCTGTCTCATCTTTATCATTAGGTATTTTAACACATTTTTAAGCAAATGCAACAAAGATATGAAGGACAAAATGAATAAAGCCATCGCAGTTCCTGCAAATGGCTTGGTTTTTTCCACATATTTGATTATAGAATAAAGGGGCTGCTACACCAAACAGTTTAGTAGCGCAGGAATCCGTCAGATCCAGCTCCTCCTTGGACAACTAATTTTTTTTTAATGCTTCGCGAACTGAACCTCTGGGATCCAGAATCAGCAGCCTCACCAGCCAGATTACCAGCCCAAGCACTACAACGGACAGTCCAAGAAAACTGTCATTGACCATATCCTCAAGGGCAGGTGAAAAATAAGCTGCACCAAGCTCCGCATACTCAAACAGAGCATCCACCAGCCACATGATTGATGCGCCCCAATACATAAAAATCAATATGCCAAGTTTCATATTATCATCTTTACGAATGTACCATAATACAGTCACAATAACCGCAGCAAACACAGTGATCAATAATGTCATCGCCGAACCTCCCTAGCACTTCGTTATCTGGCCTGCTTCCCTGACAGGACGTTTTACGATTGCATCTGCCGCTATACACATGCCGATCCAGACAAGGGTAATCAATACTGCCATTGAAATACCTGCTGTCATCATCTCATGGAGCATTTCTGCTGTATCTGCGAGATTCGACATGGCCGTCAGGAAGGGGAACCAGGGCACGACCTCCCCATGCCAGATATGCTCAAAGGCCAGAAGAGCTGCTCCTCCCCAAAGCATATATGTCAGCCATCTGAGTTTTCTGCTGAATGGAATTTTCACTTCTTCACCTTTTTCTCCCTCATTATTGTCTACAGCCGATAACTCCTTTTTCTTCTCTGCTTTTTCAACTGCAGTCACAATGGCAGCCTCAGCTGCTGAAACCAGAAAACAAGCCATTTTTAAACCTCCTAAATCTTTTTTTAATTTCCCTCAAAGTTCCACACACAAAGGACTTCCGGAAAGATCCCGGCAGGAACAAAAAAGGCGCACAAAACCCTTTCTTCTTAAGAGTAATGTACGCCTTCATGACCTACTTGATGATTACGCATGATCCATGCCTGTTAATAGTAATATAAGTATATCAACCGTACTTCTGCACAGTCATCAGATGGCTTCTGCCATCATTATTAAAATACCACACGGTTCATCCCTATGTCAAAATCTTTTTCAACTGATTGATGGCATCATGCATGAGGTGACCTGTGCTGAAATCTGATACACCAGCAATATAATTATGGCAATTACTAAAAGGGATCATAATGCGTTTTGCATCTGACTGTGCAATAGAAACAGCCATTTCCGGAGTAATCTCCCCAAGCATGGCATCGGCTATAACCATTCCGATCGGTCCGATAATCACATCTGCCCTGCGGCTTACAACACGGACCGCATTTTCCCCTGTAGCCGCTTCGTCAGCCCCCGCTTTCAACATGGCGTTTGTTGCAACAGTGTTGGTCCCTGTCGCAATAATATGGACATCCGGGATACTGCTTCGTATTGCGGCAATCAGCTGCCTCCCAAGCCCTCCGCCCTGGGCATCTAAAACCATGATTATTCTTTTATTATTCATCTACATCATCCTCAATTCCTGAAAACACAGTTTTAAGCCGAATTGTCAAGTACACGACTCCCATTCCTTTGACAAATACAATCCCGGCAAGATAATCCTCTGTGATGGTTATATCATATCATAGTGTCATACTCAAGATATAAAATAAAACATCTTGCATCATATGTTGAAATATACTATAATTATATATATTTAACATTTATACATAAATTAATCAAGGAGGTTATCCTGCATTATGCAAAGACAAGATGAGAAAGCACTCAATGTCTCTGCTAATGAAAAAACCATTAATGGAAATCTACTAACTGATGAGGGGCATCCTTTCGCAGATAAAAGCCCGGACATTTCTGGAGAATTATTACATATCAGGGATGTAAACAGCAAGGATATTTTTAAAAATAATGTACTGACCAGTCAGTTCCTGAAAGATTATTCCGGAATCAGTTTCTTTTCTGATATTAAGCCGGAGGACATCGAAGACCAGACAAGTCGGTTTAAGCTCCTTCTTGGGATAGAGGTAGAAGGAGATACGGTTAAGAAGATTAATTTGCGGCTTGGAAACAGTCAGGAAGAAATTTACGTCATCTCTCTGATAGAGCATAAAAGTCAGGTGGACGCCGATGTAGCCATGCAGCTTTTGCTTTATATGACGAAAATTGATGTACCGGAAGAAAAAGCAGAAAAAATGCTTCAAAGCGTCAGGAAGGGGAATGATATGGGCGTACTTTTCGAGAATTTTAAAACTTTTGATTGGAAAGAAGCCAATGAAAAACGCGAAGCGGCTGAGGCAGAATTGAAAATAACAGAAAGGAAGCTCAATGAAACAAAAGCATTGGATGCAATAATAAAGTTGTATTTTTAAAAATTTTCCTGCTATTCATTTTAAAACTTGTATGTTATACTGATAAACAAATATAAAACACAGATTAATCAATCGAAATCGTCTAGGCGATTTCGCGCAATCGCCACAGTCCGGCAAGGCCGGACTTATACACAAGAGAGAAAGGATGGCAAATGTACACTTACAAAACAAGAGGAACCTGTTCCCGGGAGATTCAGTTCAGTGTCGAAGACAATAAGGTAAAAAATATTAAGTTCATCAACGGATGTCCCGGCAATACCCAGGGTGTCGCTATCCTGGCCAACGGCCGCAGTGTTGATGAGATTATCATGCTTCTGGAGGGGATTCCCTGCGGTAATCGCGGGACTTCCTGTCCTGATCAGCTTGCAAAGGCTCTAAAACAGTATAAAGAACAACATTGATAATTATTGACTGGGAGGCAAAGGCGAATGAAGCGCATTATCTTAACCGGCGGAGGAACCGCCGGACATGTCACCCCTAATATGGCCCTGATCCCCGGACTTAAGGAGAAGGGCTACGATATTCATTATATTGGTTCCTATAACGGCATCGAGCGGCGGCTTATTGAAGAAATGGGAATCCCCTATCACGGCATCTCTTCCGGAAAGCTCCGGAGGTATTTTGATGTAAAGAATTTCTCTGATCCTTTCAGGGTGATGAAGGGCTACGCAGAGGCTTCCCGTCTGATAAAGAAACTAAAACCCAACATAGTCTTTTCAAAAGGTGGTTTTGTAACAGTCCCTGTGGTACTGGCAGCCAAAAGAAAGAAGGTTCCGGTCATTATCCATGAATCGGACATTACGCCCGGTCTGGCAAATAAACTGAGTATTCCTTCCGCCACCAAGGTATGCTGCAATTTCCCTGAAACGCTGGAACATCTTCCTCCTGAAAAGGCTGTTTTAACCGGTTCTCCTATCCGTAAGGAGCTTTTTTCCGGCAGCAGGGAAGAGGGTCTTAAAATCTGCGAGTTTGACGGAAGCAAGCCTGTGCTGCTTGCCATGGGCGGAAGTCTTGGCGCCGTGGCTATCAACGATGCTTTAAGAAGAAATCTTGCCGAATTATTAAAGGAGTTTGATATCATCCACCTTTGCGGTAAAGGGAATTATGAAGAGAACCTGGCAGTCATCCCGGGTTACAAGCAGTTTGAATATGCCAAATCGGAGCTTACTCATCTCTTTGCGGCAACAGACCTGATCATATCAAGGGCCGGAGCCAATGCTATCTGCGAGTTGCTGGCCTTGAAAAAACCGAATATCCTGATACCCCTTCCGGCCTCTCAAAGCCGGGGCGACCAGCTTCTGAATGCTGCCTCCTTTGAGAATTCCGGTTACAGCTATGTAATTCAGGAAGAAGAACTGGTAGATGACGCTCTTCTGAAAGCCATCCAGTATGTTTATAACGAACGGGATGAATATATACAGGCTCAGAGCGAAAGTAAACTGAATGACGCCGTTGCCATCATCACAGATCTGATCGTCGAAAATACAAAATAATAATCTTTTAGAAAGTCGTAACTGCTCAGGATTCCCGGGCAGTTATGCCTTTTTAAAGTAATACTGATATAAGGAAAGCGAGGACCCCATGGATTACGCAAAAGAATCTTTGAACTTACATAAAAAACTGGGAGGTAAGATAGAAGTCATCTCCACCATCCCGGTAACAAATGAGACTGACCTGTCTCTGGCCTATACTCCCGGGGTAGCCCGGCCCTGCCTGGAAATTCAGAAGGATGTCAGTAAAAGCTACGAGCTGACCAGACGGCATAATTTATGCGCAGTGATTACTGACGGCAGCGCCGTTCTGGGTCTGGGGGATATCGGACCGGAGGCAGGGATGCCTGTCATGGAAGGAAAATGTGTTCTTTTTAAGTCTTTTGCCGATGTGGATGCCTTCCCCCTCTGTATTAAATCAAAGGATGTGGACGAGATTGTCAATACCGTTTACCTTCTCTCGGGCTCTTTCGGCGGAATAAATCTTGAAGATATTTCTGCCCCCCGCTGTTTTGAAATAGAACGCAAGCTAATTGAAAAATGTGACATACCAGTCTTTCACGATGACCAGCACGGGACAGCCATCATCACTCTGGCCGGACTTGTCAATGCCCTGAAGGTGGTTCAGAAGAAAAAAGAAGATGTAAAAATCGTCACCTCCGGAGCCGGGGCCGCTGCTGTCTCCATTGTGAAGCTGCTGCTTCTGGCGGGTTTTGAAAATGTTATTATGTGTGACCGCATGGGTGCCATTTATAAAGGCCGGAAAGACGACATGAACTGGATCAAGGAAGAGATGGCCGAAGTCACCAACAGGGAGGGCCGGCAGGGAAGCCTGGCTGACATGCTGGTGGGAGCAGATGTCTTTATCGGCGTTTCCGCCCCGGGTCTGGTAAACAGGGAAATGGTACAGTCCATGAACAGGGATCCGATTATTTTTGCCTGTGCCAACCCGACACCGGAAATTTTTCCGGAGGAAGCCAGGGCCGGCGGAGCTAAGGTTGTCGCCACCGGCCGCAGTGATTTCCCAAATCAGATCAACAACGTACTGGCCTTCCCCGGTGTCTTCCGCGGGACTTTTGATGTCCGGGCCAGTAAAATTAATGAGAGTATGAAACTCGCCGCTGCCCGGGCTCTGGCTGACCTGATCAGTCCGGAGGAGCTGAATGAGGACTACATTATCCCCAGGGCTCTGGATCCGCGGGTCGGCAAAGCTGTCGCTGCTGCTGTGGCAAAAGCCGCCAGAGACAGCGGTGTGGCCAGACTATAAACAAAAAGGGATGGTCAGATATCCGTCATTTATATTCCATATGGATTCCGATATCATTCCCCTTTACGGAAACAGCTGCCAGGCTTCCGCAGACCAGGGGCATCATGGGCGGAAGATGTCCGATATCGGCATCCATTATAACCGGTACGTTATATTCTGACAGCATATCCGTCACAGCCCTGTACTGGTCAAGCCCCATGATCTCCTCCCCAAAATGCCATGGCCGGCCGATCAGGAATCCTCTGGCATGGCGGAACCATCCCGCATGGGACAGCTGCCACAGGGCACGGCGCATCTGCAATACATTGAGGTCACAGGACTCCAGGAACCATATCACGCCGTCCTCTTTATACTTCTCGTTAAATGCTTCCACCTGGTCAAAGCATGTTCCGCACAGATTAATCAGGCTGTCCAGACAGCCTCCCAAAAGGCGGCCCTGCATTGTGATCTCCTTTGTGCTGTCGCAGGTTTCCACTTCCCCGGAAGCAGCCAGGTATTTTAATATCCTTGGTTCTGTCAGATTATAGGGGACCAGAGGGTTGTCCTCTGTCTTCAGGCTCTCTTTTTCCCATTTATCATATCCATGGGCCTGATGGCTTTCTCCGGTCAGAAGCTTCATGGCATCCAGAAGTGATTCATGACGGGGTACCATGCCGAAGGTGGGAGCACAGGGGCCGTAAATGGCTGCTGTATCACAGAGAGTAGCCAGCAGAAAGGTCAGATTTGTATTATCTGAATAACCCATAAACCATTTTGCCTGTGCTTTTTTTATTGCATCGAAATCAACCTTGTCGAGAATTTCGCACATGAGCTCGCCTCCTCCGCAGGAGATAAGAACATCCGTATCCGGCGAACAATACCAGTCACTAAATTCCCGGGCACATTTTTCCGGTGTATTGCTGATTCCCAGACCACTTCCTTCATACACATTGGGTCCGCATTTCAATTCATAATTTTCCTTCTTCCACATGTCCAGCGCACTTAAGAATGCACTATGATAGGGCTCCGTATTACAGCCGAAGGCTGGGGCCACAAAACCGATGGTTCCACCGGCAGGAAGAAATTCACCATATCTCATATCAGATATCCGTCCTTTCTTTACTCTTCATGAGTCAAATTCATAAATCACCCTGGTATCCGCCAGATGATCGTGCAGGGCTTCTTTTTCATCCCCTGCCCCGATGATCAGATAACCGATACACAGTACAACCGATGAGAGAAAACGACCGAAGGTCTCACGGAAAAATATTTCAAACAAGGTCGGCTTTCTGTCATCTTTACTGACAACCCTGATCTTCATAAGCCTTTTTCCTATTGTCCTGCCTGCTCCATATGTCATCAGGATAAAATAGGCCACACCTGCAAAATATAAGATCAGATCCACCGCAGAAAAGCTGAATATAATATCCTTCGTCAGCAAACCATCGGTTACATTAAGAGAAATAATTCCTATTACAGCTCTCAGCACCAGAAGAGGTACACACAGGATCAGTTTATCAATCAGATAGGCAGTAAGTCTTACAAAAAAGCCGGCGTATACCCTTTTTTTACGGTCTTCTGCCAGGGGAGGCCATGCATCTTTTGGGGTTTGTTCATTTTGCATAATACATCAACACCCCGCTCTCATCATTTTCCATCAGCTCTCTTGCCGCCTGGATATCCGACTTGCTTCCAAAGCGTCCGGCCAGGCTGAAGATCTGATCAAAGATATTCTGCCATTGTGTATTTTTCTTTGGGACAAAAAATCCGATCTGATCATTGCCCAGCTTTGCCGCAAATTCAGATTTTGTCTCTTCCTTGCCCATGATCTCATCGATAAGGCCGTATTTTTTTGCCTGGGCTGCAGAATAGATCCGTCCATCCGCCAGCTTCTTTACCTTTTCAATATCCATATTCCGTCCTTTGGCCACAATACCTGTAAACTGGTCATAGGCCTCATCTACCAGAGCCTGCAGGATCTTCTCCTGTTCTTTGGTCATCTCATGGGCTCCGGACCCGATGGTCTTGTTTTTTCCGCTGGTAATATCAATTTCGGCAACACCGATCTTTTTCATCAGCTTCTCATAATTCATTATGGAAATAATGACACCGATGGATCCCGTCCAGCAATTCCTGTTGGCATAGATCTTATCTGCTGCCATGGAAATATAATATGCCCCGGAGCATGCTTCACCAGCGAAATAAGCATACACAGGCCTGCCTGTTTTCTCCTTGTATTCCAACAGCTTCAGGTACATTTCATCACTCTCATAAACCGTTCCGCCCGGGCTGTCCACATAAAGAAAAATCCCCTTATTATTATCTGCCTTTTCCATCTTGTCAATAAATTCCAGATAATAATCATGTCTGTACTCACTGTTTGAAGCTACAGATCCGGGAGAGGAATCCTGTCTCTGGATAGTACCCACAATATCGATCTGCCCGACAAATTCCTTTTCGGGTAATTGAATTTCCTTTTCCTGGCTTGATAGAAGATCGTTCAGGGTATCCATGGTCTTTTTATCAGATTCCCGTTTTATTTTGCTTTTGTAAACAGCGGTCCCCACTCCAACCAGTCCTGTAACGATCAGAATAAGGCAAACCACAATGATACCGGCTATCTGTTTCCCTTTCATAATTATCGTCTTTTCCTCCTTATCACTATCCGGACGTATCCATCCCTTTTTACTGATTTATTGTATCACAATTAAATCAGTAAATCTATTCATCTTTTGGTAAGAATTTCTATTTGTGCAAAATGACCGGGGCGATTTCACTCTACAGGAAATGCAAGGTAATTTTCTATAGAGTAAAAAAAACCCCCCCGGAATCCTGATTCCGGGGGCAAAGTTTACCTTTTTAAGAAATAAAATTCTGTTACTTGGATGGCAGCATGGTCGAAATAAGACCTACAAAGTTAACAACGGGCATGGTCTGGAGCCAAACTCTTCCCGGACCTGTTACCACTGTGTTGAATAAGCCTTCTCCACCCAGAAGCATATTCTTAACACCCTTAACGGCCTTTACATCCAGGGTGCAGCTTGCGTCCATCATGGCCACATGTCCTGTATCCACCTGGAGACTCTCACCGGCATCGAGGTCATATTCCACGATACTTCCGTCAAACTCTACAAAGGCCATACCATTTCCGGAAAGCTTCTGCATAATAAAGCCTTCTCCTCCGAATAAACCTCCCATGGCTTTCTTCTGGAAGAAAACAGACAGCTCAACACCCGGTTCCGAAGCAAGATAGCCGCTCTTCTGAACTACAACAGGATTGGAGGGAGTGATTTCCAGGGCTCTGATAGATCCCGGGAAGCTGGATGCAAAGGCAATGAGGCCCTGACCTCCCTTACAGGTATAAGTATTCTGGAAAAGATTTTCCCCTGAGAGCATCTTGCCAAACATTTTTCCTACTCCTCCGCCGCTGGTCTTCATCTCCATATTGGGGGTCATCCAGCTCATGGCACCGGATTCACAATTCAGAGACTCGCCTGATTCAAGCTGACAAATAACGACCGGTAATGGTTCTCCTTTAATTTCGTACTGCATATAATCCTCCTTTAACGTGCCAACAACAAACCTCTGCTTCATTATACCTTGTAAACAATAAAATGGCAACCATAATGTTGTATAAGTCCGGTCTTAATGCCGGAATTCCTTCTGCCTCCTGTCAGTTACAGGCTCAGCCGTTTCTGAATTTTTTAACCGCCTCGGATATCTCCTCCAGTTCTTCCTTCTCAAGCTCCGGCAAATGCTCCAGCCTGTCAAGAAATCTTGTCAACGTATCTTTATTGCGCATCTCCACCAGATGGATATAAAAGTTCACCACCACGCCGGTAATGATGGCAATGATAAGAACTGCATAAACCGAAAGAACTATGGACACAATCCTGGCCACGGGCGTATGCACCAGAATATCTCCAAATCCTATGGTAGTGATGACGGCATAACAGTACCATACCGCATCTCCCAGGGTGTGGATCTCCGGTTCCCATATCCATATGAGAAAAGCAGAAAGCAAGATGACTCCCAGAAAGCTTAAAAGCATCTTATCGGCTCCGGTCTGCTTTAATATTCTCTTTAGTATTTTCAGTTTTTTCATAATAGTACCTCTGTCATAAAAAAGTGTATCATCACCCAATCTATGCTGCCTATCCGGTCGCCTCTTCCCTGATCTTTCGTAAAAACTGCCCAATCAGGAGCAGCGGATGAAATTCGGGGCATACTTTGCCGCCAGCAGGATCGCCTCGACCATACTCACCGGACTGGCAAGATTTTTTCCTGCTATATCAAAAGCAGTCCCATGATCTACGGATGTCCGAAGGATGGGCATCCCGCCGGTGATGGCGATCGTTTTCTCGAAATCCAGGGTCTTGGTGGCAATATGGCCCTGGTCATGATATAAAGACAAAACACTGTTATATCTTCCCTGAAGAGCCAGATGGAACACAGAATCCGCTCCGATGGGACCCTCCACATCAAAGCCCAGCCTTTTAAGCTCTTCCACCGCCGGATAAATGGCATCCATTTCTTCGGTGCCAAACAGGCCATGCTCACCACTGTGAGGATTCAGCCCGGCAACAGCCATGGTTCCCTCATTCACGCCAAGGGTCTTAAGAACCTTCGTACACCGCCGGACATAATCAACGATCCGGTCCTTTGTGATCATATCACAGGCCTGACGCAAAGAGACATGCCTTGTCAGAAAAAACACCCTCATGCCTCTGACTTCAAACATGGTCAGGGGATCCGGTGTATTTGTCCGGGCTCCAAAGATTTCTGTATGACCGATGTAAGGAATGCCCGCTGCTTTTAAAGCCTCCTTATTGATCGGGGTGGTAGCTACGGCATCCACCTGCCGGGCATTCGCCAGGTCAATGCTTCTGTTTATATAATCAAAGGCTGCCTGTCCGCACATGGCGCTGATTTTACCATACTCAAACCGTGACTGGTCAACATTATCAAGGTCCATAAGATTCAGAATTCTCTTATCCCTTTTGCATTCTCCGGAAGATCCCACCGGACTTATCTTAAGATCAGCACTGCAAAGCTCTATTGCCTTTTCCAGCACCCCCTTATCCCCTACAACAATAACCTCGGCAGCCTCATATACAGAAGGATCTGCCAGTGCCTTTACCACTATTTCCGGACCGATTCCTGCCGGATCCCCCATGGGAACAGCAATCCGGGGCTTCATTATACCCATATATTACCTCCAAATATTTCGCTTTCACCGCAGCCTCTCTCTATTCCATTTTATCATAACATAAGTCCGGACAGAAAAAAACCATCCCGGACTATGTTTGACCGGCATTTTCCAATCTCTCCCGGTATTTACTTTAGGAAAAGAATATGGTATGTTGAAATTACCTATGAGTGAATCATCGCTCCCCCCTACAGAAGAGGGAGCCTGATTTTTCCTGCTGATGAAAGGAGCTGTCGATCTATCATGAAGGACCATGCCCAGTATGCAAAAAATCTTTTTCTTTCAGGCTATAATTGCTCCCAGGCAGTTCTTATGGCTTTTGAGGATATTACCGGTCTTGACAGCGGCACTGCCGCAAAGCTTGCCTCCTCTTTCGGAGGCGGAATGGGACGTATGCGGGAGGTATGCGGCACCGTCAGCGGTGCCCTGATGGTCCTTGGCCTTGTCTGCGGCTACAATGATCCGAAGGATGGCGATGCAAAAAAAGAACAGTATCACCTCGTTCAGGATTTTGCCGGTCGTTTCCGGGAAGAAAACGGATCCATCATCTGCCGCCAGCTCCTGGCCGGCGTCAGCACCATTCCCGGAAGAGATCCGGAGGAACGGACCGGGGACTACTATAAAAAGCGTCCATGCCCGGACCTTGTATGGTGCGCGGCCCATATCCTTGATGAAATGCTGGCAGAAAAATCAGGCCGCTGACTGTGAGATGATTTCGATTGATAACTATCCGGGAGATTTATTATGCATAAGCTTCAGCTGCGCTGGCAGCATACCGAAAAGGGAATACGTATTCTTCAGACCTACAGTGACCTGGTCAGTATCAATATTCCTTCCATGATTGAAGACTGCCCGGTAACGGAGATCGGCCCCTACTGCTTTTCCGCTTCCATGCCAAAGCATGGGAAAGAGCCTTTTTTCTTCTCCTCTATTATGATGGATGACACCGGGCAGGTGACCCGGGAAAAAAGAATAGCGGAAAATTCACTTCTTCCCTCTGACGGGAGATACCTTGAGGAAGTTTTTCTCCCTCCCACTGTCTCTGTCCTTCATAATGCCGCCTTTTATAATTGCCGCAGGCTGCAGAGCCTGAGGATCGGACCGGCCCTCTCCGCCATAGGCAGTGATGAATTTACCAACTGTACAAAGCTTGCCCGCATCATTTACCAGGGGAGAGACTCCGATGCCTCTGCCCTCGCCCTGATCCTTTCCAGACTGGAATCTGATCTTTATCTGCTTTTTACCGGCGAGGATCCCGGTCTCTCATCAGGCCATGCCCCGGGGCAGGACAAAAGCCATCTGGCCGGCGAGGCCGTTTCCGGCGCCCTGTTTTTTCCCGAATACTACGAATGGCTGGACGAAGTAAGCCCTGCCCACCTTTTTTCCCGCAGTATTCACGGAGAGGGCTTCCGGATGAGAAAATGCTTTCTCCACGGAAAGGTTGACTACGGAAAATATGATGCCTGCTTTGAGAATGCGCTGAAGACTGAGCCCCGGACCGCAATCTGCCGTATAGCGGAATGCCGCCTGCGCTGGCCTCACGGCCTGAAGACAGGCGCAGCCCGGCTTTACAGGGATGCCCTGGACGGGCATTTTGACACAGCCGCGGACATGGCCGTTAAAGAACGGGATCTGGACCTGCTTACCTTTTTATTTACAGAGTTCACCCCCGATAAGACTTCCTTTTCTCATGTTCTGGATCAATGTATTCATTCAGAATGGGGAGAGGCAGCCGCCTGGCTCATGGAGATAAATCAGCAGCGGGATCCGCTGCATTTTGCAAAGAAAGAATACGACCTGCCGGAATGGTGATAAAACTATGACACAACCACTTACTCAGACCCAATGGGAACAGAATATGTGCGAAAAGATCCTGGGACTGGTACGTAATGAATTATATCTGGATCTTCGTTACCTGAGCTCTGCTCTGTCAGCCCTTTCATTCACACCGGATGCTTCTCTTCAGGTCATGGCTGTGGACGGAATCCGTCTTTTCTATTCAGCAGAGCAGACTTTAAGGCTCTTCCGTTCCAATCCGAAATACTTAAACCGCTCCTATCTTCACAGTGTCCTCCACTGCATCTTCCGCCACCTCTGGATCCGGGGAGAGAGGGAACCGGTCATCTGGAATCTGGCCTGTGACATCTCTGTGGAATGGACCATTGATTCCCTGGAATCCCCCAGCGTGAAAAGGATACTGTCCCTGACCCGGATCAATTATTATGAGCACCTGAAAAAAGAGGGGATTCCGGTCAGTGCCGCTGCCATCTACCGGGATCTCCTCTCTGTAGATGATCCCGATGAACAAATGAAGCTGCAGCTGGAATTTGTCACGGACGATCACAGATACTGGCCCGCTGACCCCCGTTCCTCACCGGAGGCCGCAAAAGCGGGAGAAGCCTGGGAAAGAACCGGCCGCAGGATCAGCCAGGAACTGGAGCTTCGGGGCAAGGAGGATTCGGATGCCATCTCCTGTCTTAAGACCCAGGTCAGACAGGGGATGAGCCGCAGGTCCTACCGGGACTTCCTGCGGAAATTCACCGTTCTTAAAGAGGAGCTCCACTGTGATTATGATGAATTTGATATGAATTATTACAGCTACGGGCTGAGGCTGTATAAAAATATGCCCCTCATTGAGCCTCTGGAAAGCCGGGAGGTCATGAAGATCTCCGAGTTTGTCATCGTGATCGACACCAGCTATTCCACCAGCGGAGACCTGGTGCGGCGTTTTCTGGAAGAGACCTTCCATATCATAGCCCGGCGGGACAGCTTCTTTCACAAGAGCCATATCCGTATCCTCCAATGTGATAACAGGGTACAGAGCGATCAGATTATCAGGGAGGAATCGGATCTTAAAAAACTGCTGAATTCCTTCACCTTACTGGGCGGAGGAGGGACTGATTTCCGTCCCGCCTTTTCCTATGTTGATAAGCTGCTGGCAGACGGCATCTTTCAAAACCTGAAGGGCCTTTTATATTTTACGGACGGCAAGGGCATTTATCCCCGCAAGCGTCCTTCTTATGACACAGCATTTATTTTTTTCGGCCGGGAAGACCACCCCGATGTCCCCTCCTGGGCCATGAAGCTTAAACTGGAAGAGGAAGATTTACATGAACATTAAAAAAGCAAAGGAAGAGATAAAAAATACTGTTCTGGCATATCTTGATAAAAATGAATACGGAGAATACATCATCCCCGAGATCCGGCAAAGACCCCTTCTGCTTATGGGCCCTCCGGGCATCGGCAAAACCCAGATCATGCAGCAGATCGCTTCTGAATGCCATATCGGACTGGTCTCCTATACCATTACCCACCACACCAGGCAGAGTGCTGTAGGCCTTCCCTTTATCCGGGAGAAAAACTACGGAGGCAGCACATATTCCGTTACGGAATATACCATGAGCGAGATCATTGCTTCAATTTATGAATATATGGAGCATACCGGGAGGAAAGAGGGCATATTATTCATTGATGAGATAAATTGCGTCTCAGAGACCCTGGCTCCCACCATGCTTCAGTTTCTCCAGTGTAAAACCTTCGGCAACCAGGCAGTACCGGAAGGCTGGATCATCGCCGCTGCCGGAAATCCTCCCGAATATAATAAAAGTGTCCGGGATTTTGACTTTGTGACCCTGGACCGTGTACGCAGAATGGATATCGAGGCAGACCTCTCCGTATTTAAAGAGTATGCCAGAAGCCGGCATATCCACCCCTTTATCCTGAGCTATCTGGAACTGCGTCCCGGCAATTTCTATAAGGCGGAAAATGATGTGGACGGTCTGCAGTTTATCACAGCCAGGGGATGGGAAGATTTAAGCTGTCTGATCAATTCCTATGAAAAACTGGGGCTGCCTGTGGATGAAGATGTGATCCATCAATATCTGCAGCATGCGGATATTGCCAGAGACGTCGCCGCCTACTATGACCTGTACAAAAAATACAGGGATGATTATGACATCGGTAATATTTTAAAGGGGAAAGCCCAGGCCGGGGTATTCAGGCGTCTTCTTACCGCCTCCTTCGATGAAAAGCTCAGCTGTGTCGAGCTGCTGGTAAGCGGCCTGCATACCATGATTGCCGATACTCTGGAATTGGATCACCTGACAGATTCCTGCTATAACTTTCTTAAAAAATACTAGGCAGATCTGCGCTTACAGCAGGCAGAGGAGGGCTTGTGGACCCGGCAGCTCTCCGCCCTCAACGATGACTTCAAACAGGAGGAAAAAACAGGACTTCTGTCGCCGGGACAAAAGACCTTCCATGCAAAGCTTGTGAAACTGTTAATGAAATGGACTCCGGACCCATCTCTGGCTCCCAAAGAAGCTTTCACTCTTGCCCGGTCCGGTTTTAATGACCTGCGGGAAATACGATCCCTGTCGGTGCGGAAATCTGCATCCTCTCTGGAAAATGCCTTTACTTTTATGGAGGATGCCTTTGGAGAAGGCCAGGAAATGGTTATCTTTATAACAGAACTGACCCTGGATCCTGACATTTCGGCCTTTATCAGCGAAAATGGCTGCGAGCGCTATTTCAAATACAACAAGTCCCTGCTGATCGGGAGCAGACGGGCAGAAATACTGGCTGAGCTCGATCATGACGCAATATACTCTGATGCTTCAGCATATGATTTTTAGCTTTTTTCTTATAGTAAATTATGATATAATCAAACAGTAACCATAAAAAGAACCAATTATTATCTTTTCTGGAGGTGATCACATGAAAAAATTGACTATATGTGTATACGGTGCCGCCAGCAGTAATAT
This sequence comes from Eubacterium sp., assembly GCA_017433295.1. GTDB lineage: Bacteria > Bacillota > Clostridia > Lachnospirales > Lachnospiraceae > Anaerobutyricum. Next base: position 2,369 of record JAFRHL010000031.1, on the reverse strand, counting down.
TGATGACCACTATATATTTGAAACAGAAGAACTGGGTAGGGAAATAGGCCGCAGGGGATACAGGCTGATCTATGGCGGAGGAGCAACCGGCGTCATGGGTGCCTGTGCCAGAGGTGTCGCCGAAACCCGGGGAGAAGTAATCGGTGTAATCCCGGACTTTATGGGGAGTTATGAACTTCTTAATGACAACTGTGATGAAATGATCGAAGCCCGGACCATGGGGGAGCGTAAGGCCATTATGGAAGACAGGGCTGACGCTTTCATCATCGCACCCGGCGGTATCGGGACCCTGGATGAGTTTTTTGAGATCCTGACCCTGATCTCTCTGGACCGGAAGTCCGCGCCTGTCATACTATATAATATTAATGGTTATTATGATATTCTGATCAGCTTTATTGATTCCTGTGTACAACAAGGATTTATCCGAAATCATGTCAAAGACCTGTTCCGGATCTGTGACAATCCGGCCGAAGCTTTAGATATGATAGAATATTTTGCATAGTTATATGATATTTTGCATAAGAAACATTGTGCTTTTTCTTTAATTCTTGTTGTTTATTTTATTACAATGGTATATTATTTTTAAATATTGGAATTATCTAAATACATAATGAAAAAAATGCTTACCATACAGGGAGGAGCAGATTACCATGAAAAAAAGCACTACCAGATTAACTGAGAGCGAACAGCAGGTCCTCGATCTTTTATGGGACCGGGAAGAGTCTTTAACGTCTTCAGAAATAGTATCTTTCTGCGAGGGGAGAACATGGAAAGAAAGCTATATTCACATTTTGATTAACTCCCTTTTAAAAAAGAAAATGATTGAGGTCGATGGTTTTAAAAAGACCACAAAGAATTATGCCCGAACCTTTAAACCAAGTATGACCAGAGAAGAATATTCCATCTATCAGATCAAGCAGAACCAGCGTATATCCTCAAAATCATTATCTCATCTGTTTTCAGCCATGCTGGAAGAAGAAACAGATTCGTCCGTACTGGATGACCTTTCCAAAATGCTGGAGGAAAGAAAACAGCAATTAAATAAAAAATGATGCCTGTCATTTTGATCCATGAGAGATCTTCTCAAGCCGGGAAGGTCTTTTTTTGGACGAATCCAATCAGCAGCTTTCTTCAATACAGTTTTTTGTGTCATAAAGGAGACACCAATGATATCCGTGTATTCAGTCATTTGGGCAATTATAAATTGCAGCCTGATGGCATTAATTCTAATGCTTCTCCGCAGAAATACTCATTTTCTTCGTAAATATGGTACTTCTTCTTTGATTTTACTCACCTTCTGCTGTACGGTCCGGATGCTTTTTCCTTTAGAATTTCCCAATTTTCAGTTTGTTATCCCGGACAAATATATTTTGCCTCTGATACAGGGTTCTTATGATCGCTACCGTCATTTTCTGAAAATCAGTCCTCTGATCATAGGTTTTTGGGCTGTCGGCACGGTCCTTTTCATATTAATCTATTTCTGCCGCTATTTTTTTATACAAAAAAACATACGGTCTAATGCCGTCCCGGCAGAAGAGCACATCACTAAGATTATGCACGATCTTGACCCGGAATGCCCTATCAAGGTTTTTATCTCTCCGGATATTTCCGTCCCCATAACCGCCGGGATTAAAAAGCCCGCAATATATCTCACCGAACAAATATATGACTCTCAGAATCTTTACTACATTCTTCTCCATGAATACAATCATTGGAAAAGAAAAGACATATGGAAAAAGATTTGTTTATATTTGTTCAGCTCTATTATGTGGTGGAACCCTTTCAGTTACATTCTCCGTAATGAGTTTATTCAGATTCTGGAGTTTCGATGCGATTCCTCCCTATGCAGTAGATTAACTTCTGAAGAAGAAACCAACTATCTGGAAACATTATATCAGACCCAGGCTTACCTTATTAGTCATGATAAAGGAATTAAAAGCAGCTCGACTACTATGGAATTTATCGGAACCCGGAAGAATGCCCGGTCTACTCTGAAGCAAAGATTCGCATTGCTGATCTACGGACATGAAGGAGGACATAGTGTAATGAAGGCAATTTTGATCTTTGCTATCTGTTTTTGGACGCTGACTTCCTATTACTTTCTGCCGCAGCCCTATTATGCTCCGGTTCTTTCGGACGACGAATTTGTTACTTACAATGATATCTCCTTTGAAAAAATAGATGATGATACCTATTCATTAAACCTGGAGGGAAAAGGACATTATTCTGATCAATCTATTTCCGTAGATAAAGACTCCATGAAAGAGGACCATTATTTTAATTATGACGTTAAAAATGATCATGACACACTCTCTATCTGGGACAAAATCAAAAAAAGAATAAATGATCTCATAAAATAAATTTAAAAT
>JAFRHL010000030.1 GCA_017433295.1 Eubacterium sp. | reverse complement strand
TAAAAGGTTCCTCTGGAGCAGTGTGCGCGGTCTATGATATTCTGTACAGTGATTTTGTCAAACCTCTGCTCCGCCAACAGCTGCTTCATGGCTTCTATGATGATCCCTTTCGTGTCCATATCATGCTCCTCAGGCAATACAATCATCTGCTTTTGTTCTATTTTATACATTATATCATCGTTGTCTCTTTTCTTCAATACTTGGCTGGGCTATAATAACCACAACCTGACAGAAACGAGGAACCGATTATGCCAGATATTTTTACTCCCCTCCAGATAAAAAGCAAAGAACTAAAAAACCGCATTGTAATGGGAGCCGCAGAACGCGTTGGCTTTACTTATGAAGACGGTCTTATGGGTGAAGATGTTATACAGGAATATGAGGCATTGGCTCAGAACAATATCGGTCTGATGATCACACAAAGTCTTGTCATCTCCCCGGAAGATGCTGTTGCCTGCGGATTTCCTGTTCCGGGAATTTATAAACCTGAGCATGTCATGCCGCTTAAGAGAATTGTTGACGCCGCCCATAAAAACGGCTCTGTTCTGATTGCCCAACTTGGCATTGCAATTCCTTATTCACCACGTTGGTCAACCAAAGATATAGAAGACCTGCTGACCCGTTATCTTTACAGCGCCAAACTGTGCATTGAGGCTGGTGTGGATGGCATCGAAATTCACGGAGCACATAATGTAACCCTGAACCATATCCTTTCGCAACGAACAAACGGGCGTCATGACCGCTACAGCGATGGTTTGAATCTTGTTCGCGAGATGGTAACCGGAATTCGTATTTTTTCCCCTGAAGATCTCATTCTATCTTTCCGGATGGGCTGTTGTTTTGACTGGGACAAGGATATCCGTATGGCAAAAGCAATTGAAGAAATGGGCTTTGATCTCCTCAATGTTTCCGTTGGCGTACAGGAGGGATACGCTCCGGGAATTCCGGCAGACTATGAATATACACCTATGACCTACGCCGCATCTCTGTTGAAAAAGCATGTCAACATTCCGGTGATCGCAGCTTGGGGTATTGAGACACTGAATCGTGGTGACAGGCTGATTCGCGATGAAAATGCTGATCTGGCGGCTTATGCGAAATCTTTCTTAGCAGATCCGGAATTCGTGCTCAAAAGTAAAAACAACATGAATTATAAACCGTGCTTGGGCTGCCGCAGCTGTCAATGGTACAGCGACGGAAGCAGATGTCCCGGACGCAAGAGGGTGCACAAAACAACATGAGAGTATGTTTTATCTGACCGCCAGACTAACTGACGGTCAGTTTTTTGATAACGAAACCAAGTCCGTAAAATCCAGAGTTATCGCTCTGACATCTAAACCGCCTACTCAACCCTCCGACCGGAGCGATTGATATGTTCTGACAGAGCAATTTTTACGGTCTGATCCGGGTGTCACCGCTGACGGTCAAATGCCCGAAAAGCCCGGAAATACGGCACTTTTTACGGCCTTATGTATCTTTCCTTGACATCAATACTACCGTCTCCACATGGCACGAGTCAATGAAATAGATAGTCATTCTTCGTGCCTGCTCGTAAAATCTCGGTCAGGAACATATCCACCGGAGCCAGTGTGCGGGAACATGTCGATCAGAATTCCTCTTCCTTCATTTTCAGTTTGGTAGGCTTCGAAATACAGCAGTTAGCTTAATTCTTATATAATTCGAAACATGATAAAGCAAAACTGCACAGATAATAGATAGAATTACTGCTAAAGGTAAAGCTATCCAGCGATTTGAAATAAACTCTACACAGCCAAACGCGCTCTGTACAAAAACATGATGGACAAGATACACATCATAAGAATACTTATCTGACCAATCCAAAAGATGATGTCCATCTTTTTTTGTGTTGATTTTTTTGAAAACAAACCGTATTAGAATAACAGCTGCTATCCCCAAAAAAACATGCCCATAATTTGTGAACTGACCATACAGAGAAGCAATCAGAGAGGGCAATTCTCTATGTGGCCAATAGTCTATGCGAAATTGAATAGGAACAATTAGCAAACAAAGCACTATAACTATTACATTAAACAAGCGCCTGTTCACTATCTCTCTTTGTTCTATCTTGCAATAAATCATTCCTATAACAAAGCAGTTTATCCATGCGGCACTAAAAGATCTGAAGAACACCATAATTGCGACCTGAACTATCAAGAGCAAAACAATAGACTCTATCCAAAATCTACAATTGCTTCTTTCATCAATCGCATTTATTATTTCCGAAAAAATTGGAGTCAACAAATAGCAAAACATTATGGTGGCAATAAACCACAAGTGATCCAACCCCGGAACTGTACCAGAAAAAGTCAGTAATTTGAATGCGCCACTTACACCTATATCTAACAACGGTGAAAAACAAATCACTATGAGCATTACTACAATAAACACATAATAATCTACCAATATCTTTGGAAAGCTTTTTTTATAAAACGGCAATATATCTATCTTTTTCCTTTTTCCATAGAGATACCCTGATATAAACAGAAACATTTGGACTCCTATATTGAACCAAAAAGCCCATCCGATATGTGCTCCTTGTATATCAGTGGAAAAATCATCCCTTTGCATCATATGACAACCCACAATAAAGCACATTGCAATAAACCTTGCACAGCTTATGGAATAGTCTTTTCTGAAATTGGTGCTCTTATTTATTTCCATCATAAGAATTTCTCCTTGCATATTGATTTGACGCAGTATCAATCAGCGGTTGCTTTAAGCGAGTACCACATCATACCCGAGTTTGTTCGTCATCTTTATAAAGGTCTTGTAACCGCACTGCTCCCGGACTTCTCTGAAATCTGGTTTTTGTCAGTAAAATCATAGTCACAACCCGGCTCGGGTGAGTTTCACAACTGATTCGACGTGCTCCGTCATCGGAAACATATCCACCGGCTGTATCTTCCCTGCCCTGTAGCCATGAGCCGTAAGATAAGAAAGATCCCTTTTTAAGGTCTCAGGATTGCAGGACACATATACTACTTTTCCGGGTTTTAAGCGGATCAGGGAGTCCAGGAATTTCCGGTCGCTCCCGGCCCGGGGCGGGTCCATGAATACCACATCTGCCTGTTCTTTCCGGGCTGCCATGGCCACCATGAATTCTCCGGCATCTGCCTGGTAAAAACGAATATTGCGGATATTGTTCTGCCTGGCGCCGAGCCTGGCGTCCCGGACGGCATCCCCGTTAAGTTCAACGCTGATTACTTCTTTTGCCTGGTCGCTGGCGATCATGCCGATGGTTCCGATACCGCTGTAGGCATCAATTACGGTTTCTTTTCCGGTAAGGCCGGCGAATTCCAGGGCCTTATTGTAGAGAATTTCCGTCTGCAGGGGGTTTACCTGGTAGAAGGATTTCGGGGAGATACGGAATCTTTTTCCGCAGAGTATGTCCTCTATATATCCTTTTCCGAAAAGGACCTTCTGCTTTTCTCCCAGGATCATGCTGGTTGAGCGGTCATTGACATTCTGGACAATGCTGGTGATCTCCGGGTGCAGCTTCCTTATGGCTTTGACGAAATGATTCCTGGAAGGGAATACGGGTGAGGCGGTCACCAGCACCAGGAGGATCTGGCCGGTCTGCCGTCCGGTCCGGATCAGAATGTGCCTTAGGAAACCGTATCCTGTGTCTTCATTATAGGCTTTCATTTTAAAGGACTTCATGAGACCGGTGACAGAGTGCATGATCTGGTCTGCCCGGCGGTCTTCTATCAGACAGCCTTCGACCTTCACTACCCTGTGGCTTCCTGCCTGGTAAATTCCTGTATAGCCGTTCCCCTTTTTATCGGTGCAGACCACCCCATGTACTTTATTCCGGTAATGATAAGGCTCTTCCATACCGATGACGGGATCTATCTTCCCGAAAGAGCCCAGGAGATTTCGGATCTTTTCCTGCTTGGCAGCAAGCTGTCTGTCGTAGGGCATGCCGGTATATTGGCAGCCACCGCATTTATTATGGTAGGGACAGGTTTTATTATCCTTAGTATTCGCTATATTGTTATCATTCATGCTTTTCCCTCAAGCTTCCGGGCCAATTGACAAGCCCGGTTCCTTATTGTATTATTATCATTAGTTTTCTGTATCTGATCCAAACGAGGAGCCGCTTATGAAACAATTCCAGACCATTTACAAGAGAAATAAAGGACTGTCTATCTGGTTAGAGCAGATCAGGCTTTTCTGTGACAGCCACCATATCAGTGATTCATCTGTATTATTCCATATATTTACCAATACTTTGGCCAGGGAGCCCCTTGAAATTGTTCTATCCATGCTTCACGGGGTCTTTCCGGAGGCCCTTTACGCGGGAGTTACCAGTACCGGAAATATTATCCACGGCAGCCTTGTGGAGACGAAGATTTCCCTGACCTGCTCCGTATTCGAGGATCCGGACACCACTGTAATGGTCCTTCAGATGCCCATGACCTATGAGACCCAGGCCGGGTCAGCCGAAAAGCTCCTGGGCATTGTCAATGATAATCCATGGGTAAAGGGGATCGAAATGCTGACCACCCTGGGACAGGTGGACATGCCCGCTTTCTGCAATCAGATCTCCGCCATGCCCCAAGAGATCCAGGTATATGGAGGCGGAGCCCATGCGCTGGAAGTTGTAAATGGCGATACCAGTGATACCTTTGTCTTTTCCAGTTCCGGAGATCCCTCTACATACACCGCTGTTTTTATCCTCATGGGAGGGCCTGATTTCCATATATCCACCAGCCATCTGACCGGGTGGAGGGTGCTGGGCAAGCCCTTAATGGTGACCTCCGCCAGCAGGAATCTGCTGCATGAACTGGATGGCAGACCGGCCCTTGAAGTCTATAGACATTATCTGAATGTTCCCACGGATGACCGCTTTTATCGTCTGTGCAATGAATTTCCCCTTCTATTTGAAGAAAACAAAACAGAGTATCTGAGGGTGATCGCTTCCCATCTCCCTGATGGTTCTCTCAGACTGGGAGCTACTGTTGATGAGGCCCGTTCCTGCTGTATCACTTATGGAGATCCCGTCCATATCATGCACACTGTCCACGAGATGGTCAGGAAGATCCACCCCTTCGGCCCGCAGGCAATCCGGTTTTTCTCCTGTGCCGGAAGAAAGTTCTTCTGGGGTCCAAAGGAAGTCAGCAGGGAAACTCTTCCTTTTGAAATGCTTGCTCCGTCTGCCGGTTTCTTTACAGCCGGCGAGATACACCGTACCGGAGGCAAGATATATATGCATAATATCACCCTGGTCATTGCCGCCATGAGGGAAGGGGAAGCCGCTGCTTCTCTTCCGGAGCTGACCCTGCAGGAAAGAAATGATTTCTCTCACCAGCTGCTGGTAAGCAGCTGTCTGGCAACCTTTATCCAGATGCAGCAGCAGGAAATAGCAGAAAATAAGGGTTCGTAAGATGCAAAAAGCCCGTTTTTTACGGGCTTGATATTTTGATGATGCAGGCTACATTGCTTATGCTGTCTTCCACACAATCTGATTCTATGTAAAGGGACAATCTCTCTCCTTTTTTATTGTAAAGGGCGATATAGGAAGAAAAGTCAAGGCCTTCCAGAGCCCCGAGGCATTGCTCCTTAAACATTTTCTGCTGTTCCGGTACGATGCGGGTATAGAAGATACCGGAATTCAGTTCGTTTTCCAGTTCTTTTTTTGACAGATCCAGTTCCTCTATCCCCTGGGCGACAACTTCAAAGTGGCAGCCTTCGTCGTTTGCTATCTGGAAGATCAGACATTCTGAAAACTGCCTGGTGATCATTTCTATATTTTTCTGAAGCAGTGTGATCTGGGTAACATCTCTGGCAGACCCATAATAGAGTCTGGATCCCTGTTTATCCCTGAGATAATAAAAGTGCATCAGGATACGAAGGCTGTCCCCGGTCCCCCTGAAAAATGTAAGTACCGCTGTCGCGCCGTTCATATGATCCTTATAGGCCTGTTCCAGGGTATCCGTGAGGTTCTGTCTGTCCTCTTCGGGCATATACTGCTGGATTTCAATGAGCCGCTGCTGAAAATCCGGTACATTAACCATCTGGTAGAACTGCTCATTGAACCGGATGATATCTATGTCCTTCCCATTCCAGGAATATATGGCCACAGGTCCCAGGATATTATTAAGCATGGCGTCACTGTAAACTGTCTGATCAAGAAATTCCCGGACTCTGAACTGCTCATTGGCTTTAAAGGTAAAGCCGCTGAAGTCCACCGCATCTTCTGTGGTTATCAGTGCTTCAAAGTCCCGGACCGGCATTGGTTTATAGAAATAATAGCCCTGCATATAACGGCAGCCCAGGGTCCGGAGGAATTCCACCTGTTCTTTTGTCTCTACTCCCTCAACAATTATGGGCAGACCCATGGTTCGGGTCATATTAATGATGGACTCCAGGATATGAATTCCCTTTTCTTCGCGTTCCTGTTCAAAATGCAGGAAAAATGCGTCGATTTTTATTATATCCACATCAATCTTATAGAGCATATTCAAAGAGGAATAGCCGCTTCCGAAATCATCCATCATGACAAGGAATCCGGCATCTCTCAATTCTTTTACCACAGAGAGGACCTTCTCCTGATTCTCGGCGAGAGCCGACTCCGTGATCTCAATCTTGATGGAATTGATGGGGATATCATAATGTTTTACCAGGTCTTTAAAAAATGCGGGTACATCGATGGTGAATATGTCGATCTGTGAGACATTTACAGATACAGGAAGAAAAGGACCGCCTCTTTCCCTCCAGTCATGGATCCATTTCCCCACGGAATCCCAGATATATTTATCCAGATCTGTAATAAAACCTGTCTTCTCCAGCATAGGTACAAAGACCGCCGGAGACAGGAAGCTTCCATCCTCTTTCTGCCAGCGGGCAAGAGCTTCCGCCCCTATAATACTGCTGTTGGAAGCCCGGCACTGGGGCTGCAGGTAAAAGGTAATCTGCCGGCTGCGGAGGGCACGGCGGAATTCTGAGAGGAAACGATATTCCTTCTCTGTCTCCTCCACCATATGGGAATCAAAATACAGTATTCTGTCCCTGAAATCCGTCTGGGCGTTTTTACAGGACAGGGCTGCCTGGTCGATGAGGGTGCGGATGGACAATCCTTCAGACGCTTTCTCCACACGGCTGATTCCGAAGGATGGCTGAAAAGCAACGGATACACCGTACTGCCCCATGATCTCGTGGATGCTGCGGTAGAGCTCCTTAACCTTTACCTTATCCTCCGGCGCAAAGAGCAGGAAATCATCATTGCCCATATAACCGGCGATCCCGCCCGCCCTCTTTGCTTCAATGTCAAGGGTCCTGCCGACACTGGAGAGGACTTTGGTTCCATTCTGCCAGCCATACCACTCATTAAATAATTTAAACTTTTCCAGATCTATAGATATCAATATCCAGGGTGAATGAATAAAAGTCAGCAGCTTCTCCGCCACCCTGATATACTCCTTTTCTTCGAGAAGTCCGGTAACAGAATTCGCCTCAAACCTCTCTTCAGGAAATGTATGATTTAAACGATGAATGATTTCTTCAGAGGATGCTGTTTTTTCTGGAAACAACTCCGGTATCCCGTATCTCATGAATAATTAACCCCACCCTGATTCTTTTTACATAAATATTTCTTAATTGCCTGCGGCAGCTATTTTATGATATTATATTACTGATACAATAGTCAAGGGATTTTATCCTTCAAAAGCTTATCAAAATCAGCTCGTTGTTCCTGACACATTCATCTTACCGTTAAAGTCTCGACCGTTTTTTCGTCAGAGAGGAAGCAGAACCTGTACTAACAAACAATTAAGGAGGAAAATATGAAAACAGTCAAGTTTTTCTATGCGCACACCACCTACGATCTGCAGGTCCCGGACGACACTCCTGTTTTAACATCCAATGTGGACAAGCTTGCCAGCGATAAAAACGGCCTGGAGATCGTCAGGGAAGCCATGATGCATCCCATCGACAGTCCCAGACTTTGTGAGCTTGCAAAGGGAAAGCCTGATTGTGTGATCATCATCAGCGACCACACCCGGCCTGTTCCTTCACAGGATATTCTGCCTGTCATGATTGAAGAACTCCGGGCAGGTAATCCCGATGTTGAAATCACCCTGCTGGTATCCACCGGTTTCCACCGGCCCACCACTGTGGAAGAGCTCCGCTCCAAACTGGGCTCTGCCCTTTATGAAGAGTTTAAAGACCATATCGTTGTCCATGATGCCCATGATCCCTCCAAGAATGCCAAAGTGGGAGTCCTGCCCTCCGGCCCGGACTGCATCATCGACAAGATAGCCTTAAATACCTCCCTCCTGGTGGCAGAAGGCTTTATCGAAGCCCATTTCTTCGCAGGCTTTTCCGGAGGCCGCAAGTCTGTCCTGCCGGGTGTGGCCGATGCCGTAACTGTAATGGGTAACCACTGTTCCAAGTTTATTGACAGTCCCTATGCCCGTACAGGCATTCTTGACAAGAACCCCATCCACGAGGATATGCTGGCAGCTGCCCGGATGGCAAAGCTGGCCTTCATCTGTAATGTGGTCATCGATGAGGACAAGAAAACGGTTGCCGCCTTCGCGGGGAATTTTGAGACTGCCCACCGGCAGGGATGTGACTTTATCGCAGATTATATTGTAGTAAAACCTCAGCCCGCGGACATCGTCATCACCACCAACGGCGGCTATCCCCTGGACCAGAACGCCTACCAGTCCCCCAAGGGCATGACTGCAGCGGAGGCAACCGTAAAAGAAGGCGGTGTGATCATCATGCTGGCCAGCTGCTCCGACGGCACCGGCGGCGATTTCTTCTACCATATCATAGCAGACGAGCCCACCATAGAGGACGCCTACCAGAAATTCCTGGCAACCGAGCAGAACGACACCGCGCCGGACCAGTGGTGTTCCCAGATCCTGGCCCGGATCGTCCGCAGGTACAAGGTGATCTTCGTGGCTGATCCTGAGCAGAAGGAAATGATCGAGGGCCTGAAGATGACCTACGCTCCCGATCTGGATACCGCCTACAGGATGGCAAGAGAGATCAAGGGGGAGGACGCTTCCCTTACCTGCATTCCCAACGGTATCTCAGTGGTTGTGAGAGACTGATAAAAGGACTGCCCGCAGCATATGGGGAGCACAAAAACAACCGGCTTCCTCAATAATAAAAAAGTGCCTCGCTTGCGAGACACTTTTTTATTATTCTTCTTCTGTTTCCGGAAACAGCAACTCTGAAAGGAAGTCCGGATTATCCAGACATTCCCCGACATTGACCATGACCTGGTCAAGATAGCCGTTGTCCTCCAGTTCTCCAACCAGGTCTTCAAACACATCATCAAACTCGTCCGCCATGGCGGCTTCCACGTTTGTGACCATCACTGTGGTCTGGAAGAATTTCATGAATTCCATCTGGATAATTCCTTCAAACAGGGACAGCATCTGCTGGTCTCCCTCCTCATCCTCCACGGGAATATGGAGAAGGGGTGCCAGGGGAATATCCTCTTTCATCCGTATCAGCTTCGAATTCTCCACAAAATCCCAGAGGACTTCATCGGAAAGCAGGGGGGCCATGAGGGTCTCTTCCACTGTCAGGTCTACAGGATAATAAAACATATCCTGGCTGCGCATGAATGCGATAAAGTAGGGACTTGCCAGAAACAGTGCCGTGATCGAGTCCTCATCGGGGATCTCCAGCTCAAAGGTGATCTCGTCCACCTGCTCTTTCATGCGTTTTTTTATATCGGGGTTTGAATAAACCTTAAAATCATCTCTTTTCATTACTTGATCATCCTCACGGTTTTTATATATTTACCTCCCGGTTATCATACATTTATTCTTTTCCGTCCCAGCAGTAGGTGCAGAGGCACTCCGGATCAAGGCCGATGGCTTCAATCATATCATCCAGCCTGTGGTAACGCAGAGAGGTGAAATTCAGCTCCTTACAGATATCGTCCAGCATGGCCTGGTATCTTTCGCTGTCAGGGTCTGCGTACTGGGCCAGGATCTCGGGATCCTCCGCCTTTTCCCCTTCCCTCTTCAGGATCACCCGGCGGGCGATCAGGTCCAGTTCAGACTTGGACCGGGAGAAATTCAGGTACTTGCAGCCGTAAAGGAGAGGCGGGCAGGCAGGCCGGATATGAACTTCTTTTGCTCCGTTCTCATACAGGTACTCGGTAGTCTCCCTCATCTGGGTCCCCCGTACAATAGAATCGTCGATCAGCAGAAGCTTTTTGTCCCGGATCAGGGGATCTACGGGAATCAGCTTCATCTTGGCGATCAGATCTCTTTTTACCTGACTGGGGGGCATAAAGGATCTGGGCCAGGTGGGAGTATACTTGATAAATGGTCTGGCAAAGGGTATACCGGACTCATTGGCATAACCCACTGCATGGGCGATCCCGGAATCAGGGACCCCGGCGACACAGTCTGCCTCCACATTATCCCGTCTGGCCAGCAGCTCGCCGCACCGGTATCTCATACTCTCTACATTGACTCCTTCATAGGAGGCATTGGGATATCCATAATAGATCCAGAGGAAGGAGCAGATCTTCATCTTATCTCCCGGGCAGATGACGGTCCTGACCTTGTCGGCGGTAACAAAGACCACCTCCCCCGGTCCCAGCTCCTTACAGGTCTTATAGCCCAGGTTGGCATAGGCGAAATCCTCAAAGGAGATGCAGTGGCCCATCTCGTTTTCCCCGATAAAAAGAGGCGTCCTTCCCATCAGGTCCCTGGCCGCAAAGATACCATGCTCCGTCATGACCATCAGGGTCATGGAACCGTCGATCTTCTCCTGGGCAAACCGTATCCCTTCTGCGATGCTGGCCTTTTCATTGATCAGGGCCGCCACCAGTTCCGTGGGATTCACTCCGCCGCCGCTCATCTCGTGAAAATGTGTCTTTCCTTTATCAAAGGCTTCTTTTATCAGTTCCTCCTGATTATTGATCTTACCCACTGTCGTGATGGCAAAGCTCCCGATATGGGAGTGCATCAGCAGGGGCTGGGGCTCAAAATCGGAAATGCAGCCGATTCCCATGTGGCCATTCATTTTCTCCACATCCCCTGTAAATTTTGTCCGAAATGGCGAATTCTCGATATTATGGATCGCCCGGTCGAAACCATCCTCACCATAGACAGCCATGCCTCCCCGGCGGGTTCCCAGATGAGAATGATAGTCAACACCAAAAAATAGATCAAATGCGCAATTCTCTTTTGAAACTACTCCAAAAATTCCACCCATGATATAAATATCCTCTTTCTGACTTTAAATAATCTGCAAATCAATTCAGGATCATATGATACTCTGCTGTCATCGTCAATTCCTTTATACAATCAGAATCAATCGAAATCGCCTCTATGATAACACAGAATCTGTATCCATGCCATATCAAAAAAATATTACAGCTATTCTCTCCCGAATTCCGAAAGCACCAGTCCTTCATTTCTGTCCAGTGTCATTCCGATACTCCAGCTATTTATGAATAAGAGAAGCGGTCTTCCCTTCAGATCCTTTACCTTCTTCATATCGGAAGTGCCCCGAAGCTCCCTGATATCAATGTCTTTATTCTCCACCCAGCGGATATGCTCATAGGGCAGCTTATCAAGGAGGATCTCCACATTATACTCATTTCTCAGGCGATAGATGAGTACATCAAACTGGAGCACGCCCACGACTCCCACAATGATCTCCTCCATTCCGGTGTTATACTCCTGGAAGATCTGAATGGCTCCCTCCTGGGCGATCTGATTGATCCCCTTGATGAACTGCTTCCGCTTCATGGTATCCACCTGCCGGACCCTGGCAAAATGCTCCGGCGCGAAGGTGGGGATCCCCTCATAGGCATATTTATTTCCGGAGGAGGTGATGGTATCTCCGATGGAGAAGATGCCGGGGTCAAAAATGCCGATAATATCTCCCCCATAAGCCCGCTCTATCATCTTACGGCCATTGGCCATCATCTGCTGGGGCTGGGAGAGACGGACCTTCTTTCCCCCCTGTACATGCCAGGCATCCATGCCGGCATCAAACTCGCCGGAGCAGATCCTCATAAAGGCCACCCGGTCCCGGTGGGCCTTATTCATATTTGCCTGTATCTTAAAGACAAAGGCGGAGAATTCCTCTTCCTCCATGGGATCAATGACACCCTGATCGCTGGTCCGGGGCAGGGGGGATGTTGTCATTTTAAGGAAATGGTTCAAAAAAGTCTCCACCCCGAAGTTCATAAGGGCAGACCCGAAAAATACCGGCGACAGTTCTCCCGCATCCACCAACTCCTGGTCAAATTCCGCACTGGCCCCGTCAAGAAGCTCGATCTCTTCCCTGAGCAGTTCCAGGGCATCCTCCTCCACATAATCGGAGACTTCCGGATCATCCAGGGGAATTCTCTTTACCGTCCCCACCCGGGTCCCCTTCATAGTGTCCTCAAACAGTTCGATCTGGCCGCTTTCTCTCTCATAGACACCCCGGAACTGCTTTCCGGAACCGATGGGCCAGTTTACCGGACAGGTGGGAATACCCAGCTCCTTTTCGATCTCATCCAGCAGGTCAAAGCTGTCCCTGGCCTCCCGGTCCATCTTATTAATAAAGGTAAACACGGGGATATGCCTCATGGCACAGACCTTAAAGAGCTTTCTGGTCTGGGCCTCCACACCCTTACCGGCATCGATCACCATCACGGCGGAATCGGCCGCCATCAGGGTCCGGTAGGTATCCTCCGAGAAATCCTGATGACCGGGCGTATCCAGGATGTTGATGCAGCAGCCCCCGAATTCAAACTGTAAAACAGAAGAAGTGACAGAGATTCCTCTCTCCTTCTCTATATCCATCCAGTCCGACACCGCATGCTTTGCGGTGGCCTTTCCTTTGACAGAACCGGCCTGGTTGATCACGCCGCCATAAAGGAGGAATTTTTCCGTCAGCGTGGTCTTTCCGGCATCAGGATGGGAAATAATGGCAAATGTTCTTCTTTTCTTTATCTGGTCAAACATTTCTGACATGGTATTAATTCCTTTCCCGAAAATATATCATTTTATCAATCGAAATTGCCCCGGCCAACAGGTTAAAATACTCCAAAGGCCTGCAGCAGCAATATGAAAAGCAGTATTGGCGCAATGAAACGGATCATGGCAACATAGAGCTTTTTCCGTCCGAATTTGTATTTGTCCTGGGTCACCTCATTGATGACCACCTCCGGGCCTGCCACCCAGCCGATCAGGATACAGGTGCCCAGAGATACCACCGGCATCAGGCAGTTATTGCTGACATAATCCATGACATCCAGGATCTGTCCCACAGTGCCGTTGGGAAGCTTCAGTTCAAAATAAAGTCTGTTATAGCCCATGCAGACAGCAGTTCCCGCTAAAAGTGTATAGGCAATGATGATCACCGAGGCTTTCCTTCTGCTGAGCTTAAACTGATCCATAAGGCTGGAAACAATAGCCTCCATGATCGATACGGAGGAGGTAACCGCGGCAAAGGAAACCATTACAAAAAAGACCAGCCCCACCACGCTTCCAATGGAGCCCATGGACTCAAATACCTTTGGCAGGGTGATAAACATAAGTCCCGGGCCGCCGGACATACCATCCACGCCGGCAAAAGTATATACAGCCGGGATGATCATCAGTCCTGCCAGGAAAGCCACCAGGGTGTCAAAAAACTCGATCTCATTAATGGAGGACATCAGGTTTGTCTCTTTTTTTGCATAAGAACCATAGGTGATCATGATGCCCATGGCCACGCTGATGGAATAAAAAAGCTGTCCCAGAGCGTCCATCAGCACAATAAAGAAAGACTTTACAGTCATCCCCTTAAAATTGGGGATCACATAGATCTTTAATCCCTGGAATCCGGTGCGTACCGCTCCGGAAGCATCGGTATGCTTCAGTGTCAGAGCAAAAACAGAAATTGCGGTGATCAAAACAAACAGAACCGGCATCAGTATCTTGCTGAACTTCTCGATCCCCTTTTCCACTCCGGCAATTACAACGACGGCAGTGATCATAAAATAGACCACCATCCAGACGATGGGCTCAGTATTACCGGTGATATATCCCGAAAAATAGCCGTCCGCTGCCGCGGCATGCCCCTGCCCGGTCAGATATGTAAAGAAATATTTGAACACCCAGCCGCCGATGGCACAATAATAAGGAAGAATAATAGATGGTACCAGGCAGGCCACAAAGCCAATCCAGCCCCACCTCTTATCAATCTGCCCATAGGCTGTCAGCGGACTCTGTCCTGTCTTGCGTCCGATGGCAATCTCGGTGGTAAGCAGCGCAAATCCGAAGGTCAGGGCCAGAACCAGATAAAGGAGCAGGAAAACTCCTCCCCCGTCCTTAGCGGCAAGATAAGGAAAACGCCATATATTTCCCAGTCCCACGGCACTTCCCGCTGCCGCCAGGATAAATCCCAGCTGCCCGGAAAAGCTGCCGCGCTTTGTCTTCTCGTTCATATTTCAAATCCTCCTTAAGTAAGACATCTTTGTCACACGAAGCCTATAATATCACAAATCAGATGTAGAATCTACTAAAAAGTTTGTCGGATTTCGGTTCTTTGTTTTTAAGTTGCTTTCTATGCTGTGCAATGGTACAATCATTCAAGATAATGAAAGGATTACTTTTATATATATGAGAAAAGGCGACATCCTTACGGGAACTGTTCTTCAAACAGATTTCCCCAATAAAGGCATCATAATAAAAGACGATCAGAAAATCATAGTGAAAAATGCTCTGGAGGGCCAGACTGTCCGTTTTTCTATCAGCAAAAAAAGAAAAGACCGGCTGGAAGGCCGGCTTTTGGAAGTTCTCGAGCCCTCTGACCGCGAACTCCCTTTTCCTGCCTGCATCCATTTCGGCAGCTGCGGAGGCTGTGCCTACCAGAATCTTCCCTATGATGAACAGCTTTCTTTGAAGAGGCGTCAGGTAGAAGCTCTCATCCGGCAGGCCGGCTTTGATTTTTCCATTGAGGCCATCTATGGCAGCCCCATCCATGAAGGCTACCGCAATAAGATGGAGTACACCTTCGGGGACGAGGAAAAAGGCGGCCCCCTCACTTTGGGTATGCATAAGAGAAACAGTTTCTATGACATAGTGCCCCTTTCCGACTGCCGGATCGTGGACCCGGATTTTAACCTGCTGCTCAATATAGTACTCTCCTATTTTAAAAAGGAAGGAAAATCATACTACCACCGGATGCGGCATGAGGGTTTCTTAAGGCACCTGGTATTGCGGAGGTCTGTAAAAACCGGAGATATTTTGATAAACCTGGTGACAAGTTCCATGGACAGGCTGGATGAGGAGAGTTTCGTTCAGGCGATCCTGACCGCCGGCAGCTCAATAGACGGCCGTATTGCCGGCATCCTCCACACCATCAATGACAGTCCTGCCGATGTGGTAAAAAGCGACGAGACCAGACTCCTTTATGGACAGGATTATATTGATGAATACCTGTTTAATATGAAGTTTAAGATCTCTCCCTTCTCCTTTTTCCAGACCAACACACTGAGTGCGGAGATCCTCTATGACAAGGTAAGAGAATATGTGGGAGAAACCAGAGATAAATTGATCTACGATCTTTACTCCGGCACCGGCACCATTGCCCAGATCCTGGCTCCGGTGGCCCGGAAGGTGGTGGGAGTGGAGATCGTTGAGGAAGCTGTGGAAGCAGCCGGAGAAAATGCGGCAGCCAACGGCCTGGCCAACTGTGAATTTATAGCCGGAGATGTGCTTAAGGTGGTTGATGATCTTCATGACAAACCAGATATCATCGTCCTGGACCCGCCCAGAGACGGGATCAATCCCAAAGCCTTAAGAAAGATAATCAGCTTCGGCGTTAAGGAAATGGTCTATGTCAGCTGCAAGCCTACCAGCCTGATGCGGGATCTGGCAGTTCTTATGGAAGCAGGTTATGAAGTAAGGCGATGCTGCCTGGTAGACCAGTTCCCCGGTACGGTTCATATCGAGACGGTTGTTCTTTTGTGTAGGAGTCAGATATCATGATGGAAAAGGGTATTAATTATG
The DNA here is from genome assembly GCA_017433295.1 of Eubacterium sp. Lineage (GTDB taxonomy): Bacteria > Bacillota > Clostridia > Lachnospirales > Lachnospiraceae > Anaerobutyricum. The sequence goes on along the minus strand of JAFRHL010000030.1, from coordinate 32,936 downwards.
ACAAACTGGGTACTTGTAGTAGATGATGATATTACGAATCTGAAAATGGCGGGACATATCCTCAGCAAAAACGGTATGAGGGTCACCGGACTTAAGTCCGGCCAGGCCCTGCTTGACCACATCAGCCGTCAGGAGCCGGATCCGTCCCCTGACCTGATCCTTCTGGATATCAGGATGCCGGAGATGGACGGTTTTGAAACCATAACACGGCTGAAAAGGTTAAAAAACGGAAAGGATATTCCGGTCATTTTCCTGACCGCCGATGACGAGGCGGAAACTGAAGCCAGGGGCCTGCAGCTGGGTGCCATGGATTTCATCAAAAAGCCTTTTATCCCGGAAGTCCTGGTGCTGCGGGTCAGACATACCATTGACCTGGTCCGCCTGCAGAGGAATCTCACCAGGGAAGTCAGAAAGAAAACCGAAGCAATCGAAAGGCTTTCTCTTCATATTGTAGAAACCCTGGCGGAAGCCATTGACGCCAAGGACACGTATACCCACGGGCATTCCAGAAGGGTCGCCGAATATTCCCGGGAAATTGCCCGGAGATACGGATATGACGAGGCCCGGTGCAGCTATCTCTATATGATGGGTATCCTCCATGATGTGGGTAAGATCGGTATACCGGACGCCGTCATCAATAAACCCGGCCGCCTGACCGAGGAAGAATTTGCCCTGATCAAGGGCCATCCGGACAGGGGCCACAGCATTTTATCCAATATCCGGGAAATGCCCGGCCTGGCCACCGGAGCCCACTGGCATCATGAACGTTATGACGGAAAGGGCTATCCGGACGGACTTGCCGGAGAGAATATCCCGGAGGAAGCCCGCATTATTGCCGTGGCGGATGCCTATGATGCCATGACCAGCCACAGAAGCTACCGGGAGATCCTTGCCCAGGATATAGTCCGCAGGGAGATCGAGGAAGGCAGGGGAAGACAGTTTGACCCGGCCTTTGCGGACATCATGCTGGAGATGATCGATGAAGATACCGCATATACCATGCACGAAAATTAAGGGAGGATGAACTGTATTTATGAAGCAGGACAATCACCGCACCGGACTATTTGAATCTTCACATATGCTAATCCTGGTCAGCTACACTCTCCTGGCCCTGGGGCTTGTTTTTGAGACTCTTCTCATGTCCTGGGAGCTCTGGGCCATCCCCCTGATCCTCTCCGCCGTCGCCGTCTGCTGGTATTTGCATACCGGACAGAAAATGACTGAACACCAGCGGGTCTGGATCTACACTTTCCTGATGATGGGGACCTTCTTTTTTTACGGGATCCATCTCACCAGTATCTTTGACATGTCTACCCTCATGATTATCATGATCCTGATCTTTACGGTAGTTGGCGAAGGGGCTTTGGTGACCTTCTGCCAGATTACCTATTATTTCACCCTGCTCTATGACGTTATATTTATGATCCGTTTAAATACAGTCTGGGACAGCCTCCTGATCTCCAGGCTTATCCTGCACTTCTTTCTGATGACACTGGCCTGCTGGCTGGCCCGTTTTATCATAAAGCTCTGGGCCCAGCTCTTTGAGGAAAATGATATTCAGATCCGGAATCTGAACAAGGCCACCAGAAGGATGAATCAGTTCCTGGCCAATCTTTCCCATGAACTCCGTACACCGGTCAATGCCATTCTTGGAACGACGGATACCCTTCTCTTTCAGCACCCGGATCATGAATTCGGTCCGGAGCTGTATACGGTGCGCAACGCAGGCCGCCGGATGGCTGATCAGATCAGTGACATCCTGGATTATTCCGAACTGGAAACTGACCGTCTTGTGGTCAATTCCGAAAGCTACAGCCTGTCTTCTCTTCTGAACGATTTGATGACTGTCCTCCGTCCCGGGCTCCCGGAAGAGCTTGAGCTGGTGGTGGATGTTGATGCCGATATTCCTGCCGGTCTGGTTACAGATACGGCCAAGCTGCAGAAGATCCTCTTCCATCTTATCAGCAACGGCATAAAATACACCCGGGAAGGCGGCGTATATGTCCATTTCTCTGCCATAAAACAGACCTATGGCATCAATCTCTGTATTGAAGTAAAGGATACGGGAATCGGCATGACCCCAGAAGAAGTTGACCTGGTATCCACCCGTTTTTACCAGGGAGATACCGGCAAATCCATGCGCATTGGCGGACTTGGACTCGGTTTTTCCATCGTGTCAGGATTTACCCATGCCCTGGGCGGCTTTCTCATGGTGGAAAGTGAGCCCGGCAGCGGTACCACGGTACATGTCAGTATCCCCCAGCAGGTGACGGACGAAGAATTCTGCATGTCCGTTGCCAGTCCCGAAAGTATCGTGCTGGGAGGATACCTCAATATCCGCAAATACTCCAATCCCTATGTCCGGGAATTCTATAACGATATGATCCTGAATATTGTAAAGGGACTTGGCACGCCCATGCATCGTGTCGATAATGAGCATGACCTCCTGGCACTGCTTAAAAAGGTTAAGATCACCCACCTCTTTATCGGCGAGGAAGAATATCTGTCCTCTTCCGCTCTGCTGGACTCCCTCTCCGGCCAGATGAATGTGATCCTGGTTGGCAGGGAAAACTTCCCTCTCCCGCCTTCCTCCCACATTCTTATCATGCCCAAACCCTTTTACTGCTTCCCTGTTGCCGCCATCCTTAATTCCGACCTGGATTTCATCCCCGGCAGTGAAAGAAAACTGGTCTGTCACAATGTTCATGCCCTCATCGTGGATGATGAACCCATGAACTTAAATGTTGCTTCCGGTATCCTCCGGAAATACGGTATCTTTATCAGTACCGCCGATTCCGGGAAAGAGGCTGTCCGCATGTGCCGGGACCAGACCTTTGACCTGATCTTCATGGATCATATGATGCCGGAAATGGACGGGGTGGAGACCATGAAACGGATCCGGCAGGAAACCGAGTGCGGCAGGAAAAACATACCCATTATCGCCCTGACGGCAAATGCCTTAAGCACAGCAAAGGAAATGATGCTGGCGGAGGGCTTTGACGGCTTTATCAGCAAACCGATTGAAATACCGGAGCTGGAGCGGACATTGAAGCGGGTCCTGCCCCCTTCATCCATTTCCTTTGCGGAGCCTGCTGAGACGATTTCTTTTACAGAGCCTGCTGAGGCGATTTTCACCGATCCACGTCAACCGGAAGAAAAGCCGCTGCCGGTTCCGCCGGATTCCATGAATCCACCGGTTCAGGCAGAGCTTGACTTACAGATGGGCCTTGGCCATTGCCAGGGAGATAAAGAGCTGTATGATACCCTGCTTGAGCAATATGTTTCGGAGGCAGTTTCAAAGCAGGAACGCCTGGACCAATGTCTCTCTTCCATGGATCTGGATAATTATGCCATATATGTTCACGCCCTGAAAAGCAGCTCCCGCCTGATCGGGGCTGTCCCCCTCTCAGAGATCACCCAGGCTCTGGAGACGGCGGCGAAAAAGGGTGACTCTTCCTATATTGTGAAACATCATGGGGAAATGATCCGGGATTACAGGAAGCTGGTCGAACAGATCCGGATGCAGATTGATGATGAAGTTCTGGAGTTCGCGCCCGAAATTGACGAGCTTCTGGAGTTTTTCCCGAAAGGAGGCGCAGAATGAAAAACTGGCTTAAAAAACTGAACGATCCCTCCCGGGATGTATTTGAACGACGCTACCGCCTGCACTCTGCCCTCAGTATCATCACTCTCTTTGTCTGGCTTGTCATTGCGGCCATTGTGGATTTTCAATTTCAGCGGACAGTATTTTTCCTGGTCTGTGACCTGCTTTTTATACCCACCTGCATTTCCACCCTGCGCACGGGGAAGATACAGCTGGGAGCAGGGGCCAGCGGAATTTTTCTGGTTTTCCTGATGCTTCCCTTTGCCTTCTTTTATAACGGAGGCATCCATGCCGGAGCACCCAACTGGTGTATTCTCGCCATGGTTTTCATCACTCTCACAGTCCGGGGCCGTCTTAGAATCTTTCTTCTGATTTCCGATATTGTCGTAACCATCATCTGCTATGCCTTGTCTTATTATTATCCCGGACTGGTGGTGCCCTACTCCACTGATTCAGCTTATGTTGATTCTCTCTCCTCGCTGATCATAACCGGGATCATGACCACCAGCATGTTCCTCTTCCAGCTTCATATGGCCGGACAGGAGAGGGAAATCCTTAAAAAACAGCAGGAAGAGATCGCAAACCTGAACATGGCCCAGAACCGGTTCTTTTCCAGTATGAGCCATGAGATCCGTACCCCGGTCAACACCATTGTGGGACTCAATGAAATGATCCTCAGGGAAAACATTTCTGATGAAGTGGCCCAGGACGCTGCCCAGGTCCGGGCAGCCGGCAAGTTGCTCCTCCACCTGGTCAATGATATTCTGGATATGTCCAAACTGGAATCCGGCAAAATGGAGCTTTCGGAAGCAGAGTACAAGCTGGGAGATATGCTTTCGGATATCATTGGCATGGTCTGGCTTCCCGCCAGAGAAAAGGGGCTTGACCTGCATGTGGAGGTGGATCCGGAATTGCCCGCCCGTTTATACGGGGATGAAATCCGGATCAAACAGATCCTCATCAACATATTAAACAATGCCATCAAATATACCTCCGAGGGCTCTGTCACTTTAACGGTCAGCGGGGAATCTGAAGATTCTGCAGATAAAATCATCACATTCACGGTAAGCGATACGGGAATCGGCATAAAAAAAGAATTTATGCCCCATCTCTTTACTGCCTTCCGCCGGGTAGACGAAAAGAAAAACCGTCAGATTGAAGGAACAGGTCTGGGACTCTCCATTGTCAGACAGCTTGTGGACCTGATGCATGGCAGCATCACCGTAGACAGCGTCTATACCCGGGGCAGCGTCTTCACCATCCGTCTGCCCCAGAAAATTGCCGGCAGCGAGAGTATCGGGACAAATCCCTTCAAAAGCAGCCGCAGCGAACTTACCCGCCAGCCTTACAGGCACAGCTTTGAAGCGCCGGAAGCAAGTCTGCTGATCGTGGATGATAATGCCCCCAACCGTATGGTGGTGGAAAAACTGCTTCGGGATACCCGTATGCGCATAGATACTGCTGCCAGTGGAAAGGAGGCCCTTAAGAAAACTCTCAATATCCGCTATCATCTTATCTTTATGGATCACATGATGCCCGAAATGGACGGAATAGAATGCCTGCATCATCTGAGATCCCAGGCAGGGGGACTCAGCAGGGATGCCCGGGTGGTGGCCCTTACCGCCAACAGTGAGGGCGAAAGCCGCCGGCTTTATGCCAGAGAAGGCTTTGACGGTTATCTTGTGAAGCCCTGCAGCGGAAAGGAGCTGGAGGAGGAATGTATTCGTCTTCTGCCCGAAGAGCTTCTTCATCTCGTCGATTCCGACAGGTCCATCGCTGAAGACAGCATGGCATGGCTGAAGGAGCAGCAGCAGCTTCATGAGACTGTCATAACGACCGACAGCATCGCCGATCTTCCGGGATACCTGATCAAAAAGTATCATATAGGTATTATCCCTCATACCGTAGCCACCGAAGAGGGGCTGTTTCTTGACGGGGTGGAAATCGAATCTGCCGGCCTCGTCTCTTATATGCAGAAAACAGGCAGCAGCGTAAAGACGATTGCTCCGGATACCTCAGCCTATGAAAGCTTTTTTGCCTCTCAGCTGCTGCGGGCAGGAAATGTTATCCACATCTCTATTTCCGGTCAAATAAAGGACAGCGGATATCAGCCGGCAACAGAGGCTGCCGGTAACTTCCAGAATGTCCAGGTTATTGATTCCGGCCATCTTTCCAGCGGGCAGGGTCTTCTGGTACTAAAGGCCTGTCAGCTGCTGGAGGAGGGCCTTGGCCCTGCCAGGATCATAGAGCAGCTGGAGCTTGTCAAAAACCATATCCATTCCGGATTCATTGTGGAAGATCTGGAATATATGGCAAGATCCGGACTGGTAAAAAAGAAAACAGCAGGACTCACAAAAGCCCTGCTGATACATCCTGTATTGAAACTGAAAGAAGGCAGGATCCGCATCGGGAGACTCCTGGTGGGCTCCCGGCGTTCCTACTGGAAGAAGTACATTGCTTCCGAACTCAAACACAGAAACTCCATTGACCAGAGGATCCTTTTTGTCACCTATGTGGGAATGCAGCCAAAGGAGCTTGAAGCAATCCGGTCTGAGATAAAGAAATACTGCGATTTTGAAAAGATCATTTTCCAGAAGGCTTCCCCGGCCATCTCCTCCTACTGCGGACCGGGTACCTTCGGTCTTTTGTACCGGGACAAAAAGGTCCTTTGAAAATCAGCTGGCTATATCACTGACCTTCACCTTCCTCTTCTTAAGCAGGAAGAAGATAAAGCGTTTGATCAGGTCATAAATTACCGCAAAAACCGGGACTCCCACAAGTACCCCCGCAAATCCCAGCAGACCACCGAAAAGTGTGATGGAAAAAAGAACCCAGAAACCGGAAAGTCCCACACTTCCTGACAGCAGCATGGGCCCCAGGAAGTTTCCGTCAAACTGCTGCAATATAATAAGAAATACGATAAATATAATACAGTTTACGGGACTGTCCATCAATATCAGAAGAGCGGAAGGAATGGCGCCGATATAAGGGCCAAAATAGGGAATGACGTTGGTCACACCTATGATCACGGCAATCAGGACTATATTCTGCATGCCCATGGCAAAATGCATGATCAGGCAGAAGGCATAACAGATCAGTCCCACCAGGGCGCTGTCCAGGATCTTTCCCGCGAAAAAGCCCACAAAGGTCTTGTCAATAAAGGCAAATTCATCGAGAACCTTTACTGCGATTTTCTTCTGGAAGAGGGCATAGATCACCATTTTACCCTGCCGGGCAAAAGTGTCCTTGCTTAAGAGCAGGTAGACACAGATAATGATACCGATGACAATATTGTACATGACTCCGAATACGGCCCCAAAGGTATTGGCAAATTCGCCCATCATACTCTGCAGGCTGGGAAGGATGTGTTCCTTCACCCAGGTCATACCGTTGGTCCGGATGGCAGCCGTCGCCTGATCAATGTAATTATTGATCACCTCATTGCCATGGCTGATATTATTTACAAATTGCTCGAACTGGGTCAGAGTTTCCGGCACTTTACTGATGATCCGCACAATGCTGTTTACCAAAGCCGGAACCACCATGGCCAGCAGCAGATAGATGATCACAAAGGACAGGAACATTACGATCAGAACAGACAGGGGTTTGACCAGTCCCTGTCTTTTTCCTGACATACGGGCAGACAGTTTTTTCTCGATCCAGTTATAGGGTGTTTTCAGCAGATATGCCATCACACCGCCATAGATAAAGGGCATCAGAATGGACAAAAGGGAATGAAAGCCTTTGCCGATCCCATCAAAACGAAAAATGCAAAAAAATAAGATTACGGTAAGTGTCAGACTCAGAAAGCCGGGAATCGCGCTTTTCAAAGAGTCTTTCCAGAATTGTTTCATACAGTCACTCCTCTTAAAAAATACCATTTGACAGGTGATTACGAATGTCACCCGTACCTTAAAAAATGTATCTAAGCAAAGTCCTTAAGCGGACATCAGCTCCCTCGCCCCTCATTCATGAGAGGAACACAGCCGGGCTTTGCGGGCTGCCAGCTCGTCCGCCTCTTCTCTGGACCGCACCCCGCCTCCTGCTCCGATATTCTGCACGCAGACGGCAGCGCAGATACTTCCGTAGCTGCAGCAGTCATAAAGGGAAAATCCCCGCAAAAGGCCCGATAAGAAGCCTGCCACAAAGTTATCTCCCGCGCCGGTGGCGTCGACGGCTTTCACAGGCAGGGCTTCCATGTGGAAATGCCCCTCCCTTCCATAGACATAACAGCCGTCGCTGCCTGCCTTGATTATCACATTCTTTACCCCCGCATCCCGTAAACGGGCTGACATGTCCGCATAGTCTCCGCAGCCGGTGAGCCAGGCGGCCTCTGCGTCATTGGGAAATATGTAGTCAATCATGGGCAGGATATCCGCAATATCCGAAAGCCCGATATTCCTGAAGGTGGGCAGCTTGGTATCGGCGCAGACCAGGCAGCCGTTTTCCTTTGCGGTCTTAACCAGCCGTAGTAAAGTATCCCTCCGGTCCAGAGGCGCCCTGAAGAGGCTGGCCAGAGATACGATCCTTGTCCCGTCACAGGACAGCACCGGGGGAATGTAATCCTCCAGCAGGGATGATGCGTCATTGAAGGAAACTCTGCTGCCATCCTCATTTACCAGCAGATTGGCAAGGGGAGTCGGTCTGCCGGCCTTTCTATCTATTAGGCTGCCATCGATTCCATTTCTCCTCACATGATCCAGGATAAGGTCTCCGGCAGGGTCTTGACCCAGACCGCAGACCAGCCTGACTCTATGGCCCAGTCTGGCCAGGACCGTTGCTTCATTCACTGCGTCTCCGCCGATACTTAAAGAGATGCTCTTTGCCCTGTGTACCCTTTTTGAAGGGTCTTCTTCTCCCATTCTCCGGGTAATACAGTCCACCAGGGCCTGCCCGATGCAGGTGATCTCCATTCTGCTCATATGTCTTCCCTCATTTTCTATGGCTCTGCTCATTTCCCATGGCTCTCCAGAAGTACCGTCAGGATAGCCACCGCGTCTCCGCCGGTAACATTTGCCACTTTGCACATATAGACGGACATATCACCTTCCGCCCCAAGCTTACAGTTGAAATTGATCCACCCCGAAGATTCCACGCTGCGGACAGCGGCAGAAAGGAAGGCTTCCGGAAGTTTCTCCTCTTTAATACTGAACTGGGACAAGGCGCCCTCCCTGTCAATGGCCCCCTCCTCCTCAAGTATCTTCACAAACCGGTCCGTACTTCTTAAACAGAGGATAGCTTGCTGGCTCAGCTCCAGTACGCCGGCAGCCATCTCCTTTTCCATCCCGGACTCGGACTGCATCTTCCCGTAGGATAAAGGCTCATTTAAGTCGATGCCGCCGATGGCAGCATAATAGGGGCCTACTTTGGGGTCTTCAAAGCGAAGGCCGGTCCTGGTCCTTACCCTCTCCAGAATGTAGTCAAAGGGGTTGGGCTTATTAAACAGGAATCCCTGTATTTTTTCACAGCCCATGGACTGGAGAAGCCTGAACTGATCCCTGGTTTCCACGCCTTCGATCAGGGTGGTGATCCCCATCCGCCTGGCCATATGGATAATATCTGAAATAATGATGTAATTCTTACTGGTGATGGAGAAGTTCTCCATGAACTGCATATCGATCTTAATAAGGTCAAAATCCAGGTCCTGCAGCAGGTTCAGGGTAGAATACTCACTGCCGAAGTCATCCATCCACACATCAAAGCCCGCAGTCCTGAACCTTTCTACTTCCCGCCTTAAAAGTTCCTGGTTTTTGATAAAGGCGGATTCTGTGATCTCGATCTTAATCATATCCCGGGAGTAACCGGAAGCATCCACCAGGTCTGCGATCTCCTGAACCATGTCACATTTCTCAAAATCCTTCCGGGACAGATTCACAGATACAGGAACCAGGGGTACGCCGTTCTCCTTCCTGCGTTCGAAGTCATTAAGCACCTGACGAACTACATGAAGGTTCACCTTGTACATGAGCCCGTTTTCTTCCAGGGTGGGAATAAAGCGGCCGGGTGACAGGAATCCGTACTGGGGGTCGATCCACCGGGATAAGGCTTCTTCGTTACATACATGGCCTGTTACAGAGCGGACAATGGGCTGATAATATACCTGAAGCCAGCCGGACCGGATGGCCTCGTCCACATGACTGATGATGTACTGGCGAAAATGCAGTTCTGTATCAAGCACCTGATCGTAAAAGCAATAGGCCAGCTCACCGCCCCGGGGCAAAGTCTCCTGGGCGATCTTGGCCTGGTCCATCAGGGAGATAACACTTTCGGTACCCGTAAAACGGGCAAAGCCGGCCTGTCCCCGCACAGGAAATCCTTCCTTATAATCTCTCAATGTCTCATTAATATTACGCAGGGCATCGCTTATCTCTTCTTCATAGCACAGGATACCGAACTTGGCAGCCGTAATGTGGCAGATGTACCGGTCTGAAAAATACTTAAGCAGGAGATGGCTGGTCTCCACGATCAGTTCATCCCCCTGGCCATAGCCGAATGCATCATTATAGTCTCTCATATTGACCAGTTTAAAGTAGCCCACCACCGGATGGCGGGACTGGTCAGCCACATTATTGAGAAGGGCGTCGGAACGGCTGACAAAATAACTCATGCCCGGAAGCCCGGTAAGCTGATTGATCTCATAGGATTTCGCATGGGTCATCAGATTGCTTTCCACAATACCGGACCGAAGATGCTCCTGGCTGAAGACATCTCCCAGATAACCGCCCAGTCCTCTGGTTTTAGCTTTGTGGGCATAAATATCCGCCAGCTGGATCATCTCGTGAAATTCCTTTACATCAGCCGGCCTTCCGGTGACATATCCGAAAGCACAGGTCAGCGGCAGCTTTTTCTCTTCCAGAATAAAGTTGTCCAGCTCCTCCCGGCACAGGGCAATCTTTCTGGTGTAGTCCTCTTCCTGCTGTCCTTTCAGCACACAGAGAAACTCATCTCCATTATAATGGTAGATATTATCCCTGCCAAAATGGTTGATCAGGGCGGCCGCGAAATAATCTATGATCTTCTGCCCTGCTTCGTGTCCGTAAAAGTCATTATAGAGAGTAAACCGGTCCATATCCGCCAGCAGTACCACCACTTCCTGATCCACATAGGAGACCGCCCGGCTGGCCAGGGCATACCTGTTCAGACAGTCTGTCTGCTGCTCATGCTCCAGATGATATTCTCCCTGAATCAGATGGTGCAGGGACTCCAGACGCACCCGCAGGATCACATTGACCAGGGCAACGGAAGTAACAAAAAACTCAAAGATGTGCAGGGCATCCAGGATACGAACCGAAGGATCCTTGCAGATAAAGCACATTACAAGAAATAAAACAGCCCAGAGCCCTGTAAATATCAGAAGGCGGTCAGGCCTGTCCATGATAAAGGCAGGCAGGGCGATCAGAAAAAGCAGTACCGTCACTGCAGCCCGGTGGGGATCCAGCACTGTACCCAGAAGGACAGCCATCAGCATCACCGGCGTCTCCATCAGATACAGGAGAGTGGTAGAATAAGGATAGTCCTCCGGCAGCAGAAAATGCTCAAATAAAAGAAAGGCCGCATAATACATCATCATGAAAATGCTGAACCAGACAGCCGCTCCCATCCCTAAAAAAATCAGGTGGGAAATGGTAATTACAGCGCTGAGCGGCACCCCGTAAAAGGCCAGCATCCGGATGGCGATACGGTTCTCCTTATTGATTTCTTCTTTATATCGGTCTAATTCATCTCCCTGGGATTGCCATGGCAGATTAAAATCCATCATCACTTCTCTCCTTTGCGAATGTGGTGAGCATCGAATCCGCATCTGTGCTGATTCTACTTTTATATTGTATATTAGAATCTGTTATTTCGCAATGAATTAATAAGGCAGAAAAAAAATTTTCACTATTACCTATTGACATAGTAGGTATGTAGTGGTATATTACTTTCAACCGATACAGGAGGATAAAACAAGATGCTTAATACCGTAATTGATAAGAAGAATATGGTCATGTGCTTCCGAATGCATAACTCCCGGGCATATCATATGGCTGGGGCGTCCGGTTGCTTTCCATGTACGCCCTGCTTCAATACGGCATTAACATCAGCCAGGAATCTTTTTTAAAAGAAAGGTTTCACCTGACGGAGTATCCTGCCGATATTGCCATTTGCCCGGGAGCTTGCCACAAGCCCCCGGTTTCTTTATTTTCAGGAAATCGGAATAACGATAACACAAGATCAGATATCAGAAAAGGAGATAGAACATGAGTAAATACAGATTCGAAACATTACAGTTACACGTAGGACAGGAACAGGCTGACCCGGCAACCGATTCAAGGGCAGTCCCCATTTATCAGACCACTTCTTATGTCTTCCATAACAGCAAGCATGCAGCTGACCGTTTCGGCCTTGCCGACCCGGGCAACATATACGGAAGACTGACCAATTCCACACAGGATGTGCTGGAAAAGCGGCTTGCGGCTCTTGAGGGCGGCAGCGCAGCCCTGGCCCTGGCTTCCGGGGCGGCTGCCATCAGCTACACCATACAGGCCCTGGCAGCAAACGGCGGTCACATTGTAGCCCAGAAAACGATTTACGGAGGCACATTCAACCTCCTGTCCCATACCCTCCCCCAATATGGAATACAGACCACCTTTGTAGATATTCACAATCTGGAGGAAGCGGAAGCCGCCATCACAGATAAGACAAGGGCAGTCTTCCTTGAAACACTTGGCAACCCCAACAGCGATATCCCGGACATTGACGCCGTTGCCGAACTGGCTCACAGGCACGGTCTCCCGCTGGTAATTGACAATACCTTCGGCACACCCTACCTGATCCGTCCCATTGAGCACGGTGCGGATATCGTAGTCCACTCGGCCACGAAATTCATTGGCGGCCACGGCACAACACTGGGCGGCATTATCGTTGAGTCCGGTAAATTTGACTGGAAGGCAGGAGGAAAGTATCCCAATATCGCAGCTCCCAACCCCAGCTATCACGGTGTTTCCTTCTATGATGCCGTAGGACCCGCTGCCTTTGTAACCTACATCCGGGCCATTCTCCTTCGTGACACCGGAGCAGCCATTTCGCCCTTTAATGCATTCCTGCTCCTCCAGGGAGTGGAGACCCTGTCGCTCCGCCTGGAAAGACATGCCGAAAATACAAAGAAGGTCGTGGAATTCCTGACCGGCCATCCACAGGTGGAAAGTGTCAGCCATCCCTCTCTTCCGGACCATCCGGACCACGCCCTTTACCAGAAGTACTTCCCCAATGGCGGCGCTTCCATTTTTACCTTTGATATAAAGGGCGGCCAGGATGAAGCCTGGAGGTTCATAGATAACCTGAAGATCTTCTCACTGCTGGCTAATGTTGCAGATGTAAAGAGCCTTGTGATCCATCCGGCATCCACCACACACTCACAGCTGTCGGAAGAAGAACTGCTGGATCAGGGCATCTGACCCAGCACCATCCGGCTCTCCATCGGAACAGAGCATATCGATGATATCATCGCGGACCTGGAGGGAGGCTTTGCGGCTGTATAAAAAACGCTTCCATTTCAGAAAAATAATTTGCGGGGGGCAAGGGGATCCAGGGCCCGGGAGATCCCCGGCCCCCCAAATAAATTTACTGGAAACAGAAAAGGAGATATGTTAGTATTAATCCTGAAAAGGAGAAAATACGAATGAAGCGGTATAAATCTTTAACAGAGGCGAAAAGAAGCCTTGCCATCCAGGTCCTGATTCTAACGGCAGCTGCCATTCTATTTACCCTGGCGGGAAGGCTGATGGTTCAAAACCGCCTGTCCTTATCTCTGATACTGACTAAAAATACAGATCAGTTAAAGACAGCCGGGAATGTTACCATCCGATGGGAGAAGGAAGGCGTCCCCGTCACGGAATACGAGCTGGAGGACTCCCCGGAGGAATCGGTCCGCGCAAAGGTGCTGAAGATGACCATGCTCCCTGATAAAACCGGAAAATATGTGATGAGAGTGCTGGATCCGAAGGGAATGGAGCTGATAAAGGATGAGATCTTCGTCGACCGGTTCCGGACAGCCTTCTCTAAACAGACCGGCAGCTTTACCGGAGATGAGGCCCTCATACTCTCAGGGATCCTCTACTATGTGGGACTGGCCCTGATCATGCTGATGTTTTACCGGCGGCTGGAGGGGCCTCTGGCATACTCTTATGAGGCCATCCTGTCCTGCGGTGTGTTTATCTTTTCAGTGGTGGCGCTGATCATTCTTGTCCCGGTTTACATCAATCACCTGATCAATCCTGAATTATACTCTACCTGGCAGTTCATCTGTGATGTGGCTGCCGGAGGAAAATATTTTACCATCTTTACATCTCCACTGCTGGTCATTTTCAGTATCCTGCTGATCATCAGCAATATTGAACTGCTGCGGCACGAGCGCCCCAGATTCCAGAATGTCCTGGGCCTCCTGCTGGGCATTATTCTGATCGCGGGAGAAATCATCTATTATAAAATATACACAGGCCTCAGCCAGGGGACCCTGAACCAGCAGTTCCTGGCCATCAACATCGAGAATGTCATAGGCATTACATTTACATATTTTGAATGTATCTTTTTCAGTTCCCTGGTCTGCGGCTTCCGGGCAGCAAAACACATACCCCCTTCCGACAGGGACTATATCCTGATCCTGGGCTGCGGTTTCCGGAAAGACGGTACCCTGCCTCCCCTGCTTCGGGGGCGGGTGGACAAAGCCATGGAATTCTGGCACAGGCAGAAAGAAGAAAGCGGAAAAGAAGCGGTCATCATTCCTTCCGGAGGACAGGGCGACGGGGAACCCATGGCGGAAGCCGATGCAATGTACCGGTATATGATCAGTACCGGATTCCCGAAGGATGCCATAATCCGCGAGGACAAGTCTGCCAACACATACCAGAATATGGAATTTTCAAAAAAGATCATCGAGAACCAAAATCCGGATATGACCAATGTGAACACCGCCTTTGTCACGACCAACTATCACGTCTTCCGAAGCGGTGTCTGGGCAGGGCTGGCAGGACTGGCGGCAGAAGGACTGGGCAGCCAGACCAAATGGTGGTTCTGGCCAAACGCCTTCATCAGAGAATGTGCAGGTCTCTTCAGGAACCGGCTTATCCCCGAACTAGCAGGACTGGCCTTCCTGGTTCTTTGCTTTGTGGTCATCACAAAACTGGCTTACCTGTGAAATCGTTGATATAATTGATTTTCGGCCGGGCCTGAAAGATACTAAAGTTGATATTTCAGCATACAGAACGGCCCAAATATAAAAAACGGAGCATTTTTGATCATGCTCCGTTCTCTTATATTAGTCAAAAATTGATGCATCATCCGGTCTTTAGAGCCAGACAGCAACTTTCTTCTCTTTCTGCCCCCTGAAAAAGCGAACTTTCATCAACCTTTTCATAGATCTACTGGTATCCTCTGGATATAAGCCCAAATTAGTACCCCCAGCTCAAAAGCTCCCAGTCTCCGCCTTCAGTCCGGGCCAGTGTCCACTGGTAATCTTTGTACTCCTGATCCGGTTCCCAGGCTGTGTTTTTCAGGTCCTCCTCCTTTACCGGGGAGTGGAAATCCGTGTTGAACTGGATGCACTGGGTATAATTATTACCTTCCTCCAGCTCATTCACCCATTTAATATTCTCTTCATTGTTGCAGTCATCTCCGGCATATCTGATGCTGTGCATCTCGCAGCCCTCCCACTGGTCAAATTCTTTCTCAATCAGCTTGATGGAGGCATCCATATCTTCTTGGGAAAAGAGTTTGGATGTACCATAATCTATGGAAGCGTCTGCAAAGTCATCGGCATCATCAGCATCATCGGCGTCATCGGCAGCGTCATCGGCATCTGTCCCGGGTCCAAGATCCCAGTCATCATAATAATCCGGCGCTATATTCTTAAGAGTATCTATGACAACGACACAGTCCTTTTTCACATTCTGCATGGCTGTGATCACCTTGTCCTGAGGGATAGCCACACAACCTCCGGTATAGGGCTTGTAGGGTCCCAGGCAATGGAGGAAGATGGCAGAGCCTTTCCCTTTTTCTCCCTTCTCATTCCAGCTGATGTTCATGCAGTACTGGTAATGATAGGGATATTCAACGATGTGCTCTGATTCATCTGTATCCAGATCCGGAAGATCCTTGATGCTGACCATCTCATTGTAATGATAGCCGTCTCTCTGGTCCCCGGACCAGTAATCATCCTCTGTCACCTTCTGGTAGGGGAATACACATCCCGGATCATCGGCGATACCGAATGCATAATTGAAATGATAAACTCCCACCGGTGTCTTCGCATCGCCTTCTTTGGTCTTGCCCAGTCCGGCTTTACCAATGAAACCGGGTGTTGTGAGGATTTCTTTCCAGTTTCCGTCGGCATCCTTCTCATGCATGGAAACATAGGCTGTGGTTTCTCCCACTTGCGCCACTACGAAAAGCTGGTCTGCGTCCTCGGCCGCGTCAAGCTTTGCCACCCAGTCCGGTGAGGGATTCAGGGTATCTGCAGCTGCTTTTGTTGCTGCCCCGGCAGACTCTTCTGTTGTGCCTTCTTTCCCCGCTGGCGCTGAGGCCGATCCGCAGGCGGCAGTCAAAGCCATCAATGCCGCTGCCAGGAAAATAACAACTAATCCTTTTTTTGTCTTCATAAATGATTCCTCCTCTTATTTTCTGCTTCTTTAACAGCTTTTTATTACCAGGCCTTTTTATTACCAGGCCTTTTTATGAAATGATTATAACACAGAAAATGTCACACATGAGTCACAACTTCCTTTTTTACCTGACCGATATAATAGAGGGATCCGAAAGCACATAGGATGGAATCCCTGCCCAATTTCATACACTGCCCCACTGCCTCTTTCACAGTCGGACAGGCATATGCCCTCACGCCTTTGTCTTCTATCACCTTAGCCAGTTCTTCCGCCGAGAGGGCCCTGGGATTGTCAGGAGTCACAGTATAAAAGGCTTCCGCCATGGGAATGACCTGGTCCAGCATTTTCTCATATTCCTTATCCCGCAGGATCCCGGTGATGAAAGTGATTTTCTTCCCCGGAAATAATTCTTTCAGGCCTTCGGCCAGTACCCTGGCTCCATCGGCATTGTGGGCCCCGTCCACGATCACAACAGGATCCTCTCTGACCATCTCCAGACGCCCCTGCCATCTGGTCTGTGCCAGGCCACAGGCAATATCCTTCTCCGGGATCCGGTATCCCCGCCGGTTCAGGATATCGATAGCCATCACCGCCAGGGCGGCATTATAAACCTGGTGGCCTCCCAGCATATGGATCGTAAAGGGTTCATGCTCTCCCATCCTGAAAATCTGCCCGGATCTGTCCCCGCTGACAAGAACCACGTCTTTCTCATTAAGCAAATATAATTCGGAATCCATCTCCCGGCAGCGTCTCCTTATCACTTCCCCGGCAGCCTCCTTCTGAGGATAACAGACTACCCGTCCATGGGGCTTTATGATCCCCGCCTTCTCACCGGCTATCTCCACAAGGGTATTCCCCAGATAATCCATGTGGTCATAGCTGATGGAGCAGATCACGGACACCTCCGCTTCCTTTATCACATTCGTCGCGTCAAGCCTTCCCCCAAGACCCGTTTCCAGAACCACGATATCGCATTCCATCATCTGAAAAAACAGGAAAGCAACTGCTGTCTGCAGTTCAAAGGGAGTAGGGTAAAGATCTCTGAGGCTAAGCCGGTCCGCGGCAGCCTTTACCTTTTCAGTAAGCTGGATCAATATATCTTCCCTCATAATCTGATTGTTAAAACGGATCTTTTCCGAGAAGCTTTCGATGTAAGGAGAAGTAAACAAACCCGTTTTATAGCCTGCTGCCCGGAGAATACTTTCTATATAAGCCGCTGTGGAACCCTTACCGTTGGTTCCCGCGATGTGGATATATTTCATATTGTCCTGGGGATCGCCCAGCAGGGCCAGCAGCCCTGATACAGCCTCCAGGCCCGGACGTATTATTTGAGACTTTTGTTCATTCAGATAATCAACAGCTTCCTGGTAAATCATTTTCTTTCTTATTCCTTTTTTTAATAATTATAACCACTGACCCTGTCGAATGCAATAGAGATTTCTGTGTCTGAGAATCTCTCGACTTCAGTCGTGAGATTCTTGCGTCTGAGATTGAAGCCCGGTAAATCTTGTGCTATACTATTCCTAGTACAAAAAATCAGATAAAAGCCCCGCTTAATGCTCAGCATATATTACAGCCGGGGTCTCCCAACGATAATAATCCCCAGAGAAAAAGGAGCTTTTTATGTTCAGCAGGCATTTTATTTTTAACGAACAGAGTCTTTCCATCATCGAACAGTTTGGCGAGCATATGCCGGGCGGCTTCTTTATTTACAAGGCTGATGAGAGCGAGGAATTGCTGTATGCCAATAAGGCCGTCTGCCATATTTTCGGCTGCGAGGATCTGGAAGAATTCAGGGCATTTTCCGGCTTTACTTTCCGGGGAATGATCCATCCGGAGGATTATGACCGGGTTTCCTCTTCAATAAAGGAGCAGATCGATGAGAACCGTTCTGACCTTGATTATGTTGAATACCGGATTATTCGCAGGGACGGAGAGACCCGCTGGATCGATGATTACGGTCATTATGTGGAGTCTGAAGTCTACAGCGGTCTTTACTATGTATTTATCTCGGACATCACTGATAAACACCGGCAGGCGGAATCTGACAAAGCTCTCCGGTCTGCCGTTATAGAAGCTCTTACCAGGGTATATGACTCGGTCTGGCTCATCAATGACCTTGAGACTCAGCGGTTTGAGCTTTACCGGATCGATGAGGAAATGGTCCATCTCATGCCCGCCCAGACCGCCGTGAAGATCACACGGTTCTCTGACGCTTTCGCCTTTTATTCCAACCTCGTACTGGAGGAAGACCGTGCGGGCTTCCTGGAAGCAGTATCACCTGAAAAAATCATAAAAAATACAGAGAACACTCTGATTTATTCTGTTCCCTTCCGCCGGGTCTTTGAACACGGGATCCGATATTACCGGCTGGAGTTTGCCAGGCTGGACCTGCCGGATGGAAAAACCGGCATCGTAGCCGGTTTTAAAGACGTGGACGACGAGGTCCGAAAGGAACAGCAGATCCAGCAGGCCCTCCGGGAAGCTATTGATGCCGCCAACGCCTCCAACAAGGCCAAGAGCGACTTCCTCTCCAGCATGAGTCATGACATGCGCACCCCCATGAACGGAATCATCGGTATGACCACCATAGCCGCCAACCATCTTGATGACAGGGAACGGGTGGCAGACTGCCTGCGGAAGATCACGGAATCCTCCAGCCACCTTCTTTCCCTGATCAACGAGGTTCTGGATATGAATAAGATCGAGTCGGGAAAGGTTGAGCTGCAGGAAGAAGAGTTCTGTCTGGCGGAGCTCATTGATAAAATGCTGACCATGACCAGGCCCCAGCTGCAGGCCAAAGGCCACTCCTTCCGGATACATATCGAGGGAGTGGAACACGAATATGTTATCGGTGACAGCCGGCGGATCGAGCAGGTTTTCATCAATATCATGAGCAATGCCATCAAGTACACTCCCGACGGGGGAAAGATTTCCTTAAGTGTCCGGGAGACTCCCACCAGGACTCAGGGCTTTGGCCATTACCAGTTTGTCTTTGAGGACAACGGCTACGGTATGACCGAAGAGTTTCAGAAACGTCTCTTTGAACCTTTTTCCCGGGCTAATGACAGGCAGACCGCCGGAATCCAGGGTACCGGGCTCGGAATGGCCATTACCCGGAACATCGTCCGCATGATGGGCGGAGATGTCACCGTGGAAAGTGTTTACGGAGAGGGCTCCAAATTCACGGTCAATATTTATTTGAAGCTTCAGAATACGGCAGACATTGATTACAGCCGGTTTGTCGATCTGCGTGTCCTGATTGCAGATGACGACCCCGTCTGCTGCGAATCCACCTGCGAGATCATAGGTGAAATGGGAATGAACAGTGAATGGGTCCTCTCAGGAAAGGCAGCCGTGGACCGGGTAAAAGCACGACTGGAACAGGGAAGGGACTTTTTTACCATTATCATAGACTGGAAGCTGCCGGATCAGGGCGGTGTGGAAACCACAAGACAGATCCGTAAGCTGGTGGGAGAGGATGTTCCTATCATCATCTTCTCCGCCTACGACTGGACGGATATCGAACAGGAGGCCAGAGAAGCGGGGGCCACTGCCTTCATCAGCAAGCCCCTGTTCCGTACCAAGCTTGCCGCCCTCTTCGAATCCCTTATCAACAACCATCCGGAAGATGTGGATCTGGATGCCTCCTTAAAAAATCTGGAGGAGCTGGAGCTTGAAGGCTGCCGGGTGCTGCTGACTGAAGACCAGGAGATCAATGCGGAGATCGCCATGGACTTTCTGGAAATGACCGGCCTTGATGTGGACTGGGCCAGGGACGGCGAAGAGGCCGTAGAAAAACTGGCCGCCTCCCCCGACGGATATTATTCCATGATCTTTATGGACCTGCAGATGCCCAACATGAACGGCTATGAAGCCACACAGGCCATCCGGGCCATGGACCGGTCCTACGCGAAGGAGATCCCCATCGTTGCCATGACCGCCAACGCCTTCACTGACGACATGCTGAAATGTAAAAAAGCCGGCATGAATGAGCATATTACAAAGCCCATTGATGTCGACATCCTGGCCCGGGTACTGGAAACCTATGTGCATCCAGCCTGCGTCTGAGATTGAATAAAAAGGATGAACAAATATGAAAAAAATGATAAGACTGCTGCTTCTCCTCATACCGGCCTTTCTTCTCCTGATCCCGGTCAGTGGCGGAGCCAGACAGAAGAGCAAGACCGTGCGGGTGGGCTGGTATGACTCCACCTTCAATACCATAGATGAGACAGGACGGCGTTCCGGCTATGCCTATGAGTATCAGCTGAAGGTTGCCGCCTATACGGGCTGGAACTATGAATATGTAAATGGAAGCTGGCCGGAGCTCCTTAAAATGCTGGAAAGAGGCGAAATCGATCTGATGAGCGATGTCTCCTATATGCCCGAGCGCGAAAAGAAGATGTTCTTTCCATCCTTCGCCATGGGAACGGAAGAATACTACCTCTTTATTGCCCCTGAGAACCGGGAAATCTCCTCAATGGATTTTTCTTCCCTGAACGGGAAAAAGGTTGGTGTAAATAAGGACAGTATTCAGGAAAACTACTTCAGGGAATGGGCTGCGGATAACGGGATCCGCCCGGAGCTGGTTGAAATGACATGCTCCGAAGACGAATCCCTGGGAATGCTTGAAAGCGGTAAACTGGATGCCTATGTTACCGTAGATTTCTTTACGGATCCGGTGCATGCTGTACCCGTTTTCAAGGTCGGATCCTCCGATTTCTATTTCGCCGTGAACAAAAACCGGCCTGACCTTCTTAATGATCTGAATGTAGCTCTCAGCATGATACAGGACGAAAACCGGTATTATAACCTGCAGATGTATGAGAAATTCTTTAAAAGAACCGGGGCCAATACTGTTCTGACTAACGATGAGATAAAATGGCTATCCTCCCACGGGAAGATCCGGGTAGGCTACCAGGACAACTATCTGGCCTTCTGCGCAGAGGACAAAGAAACCGGCCGGCTGACCGGGGTCATGAAGGATTATCTGGACTACGCCTCTGACTGTCTGGCAAATGCAAAGCTTGATTTTGAAGCGACTGCCTTCCCCACTGTGGTTTCTGCCATGGACGCTTTGCAGAAAGGCGAGGTGGACTGCGTCTTCCCTGTCAATTTCAGCGGCTACGATGGAGAAAGCATGGGTGTCATCATAACGTCGCCGCTGATGGATACGGAAATCTACGCGGTGGTACGCCAGTCAGACCAGAAGGTATTTACCAGCAAGGCGCACATTATCGCGGCCGTAAATGAGGGGAATCCCAATTACGATTCGTTTCTTCTTGATAACTTCCCTGAATGGAAGAAGGTCTATTACCCCACCACCGAGGATTGCCTGAAAGCAGTATCGGACAGATTGGCAGACTGTGTTCTGATCAGCAATTACCGCTATAATAATATTTCCAGACTATGCAAGAAGTATCATCTTACCACCATCACCACAGGTGTGGGACTGGATTACTCCTTTGCAGTGGGCAACGGGGACAGGGAACTGTATTCCATCCTGTCAAAGGTTGTCGGCCAGGTTCCCAATTCCACTGTAAATGCTGCCCTGACTTACTATACCACAGAAGATGCCAGACTCACCATCAGTGATTTTATCGTAGATAACCTGACCGTAGTCATGGCAGGAGTCGGCATCGTGCTTCTGTTGATCCTCACCCTGATGATCCAGAGCATGCGGTCGGAGAAAAAAGCAAAAAAACTGATCTCCGCTACGGAAATTGATGAGCTGACCGGCCTGTACAACAGGGATTACTTCCTTGAATATGCCGATCGTATGTACCACGACCACCCGGACACTCCCATGGATGCCATCGTACTCAATATTGAACAGTTCCATTCCGTGAATGCGCTGAACGGACGGGAATTCGGTGATCAGGTACTGCGTATCCTGGGAGCCGAGATCCGGGAGATCTCAGAGGAAGCCGGAGGGATCGCCGGAAGATTCGGTGCAGACCGGTTTGATATTTACTGCCGGCACAGAGAAGACTATCCGGTCATTTTTGACCGCCTGCAGGCCAGGCTGGATGGTCTCGCTCCCAACGCCAGTATCCGCCTCCGAATGGGTGTCATGCCCTGGCAGGCGGGGCTTGAACCGGTACAACTTTTTGACAGGGCCCGGACAGCCTGCAACATGGCCCGGGGACATTATAAGGAGCATCTGATCATATTTGACGAGAAGGTCCGTGACCAGGAGATGTATAATCAGCGTCTTTTAAATGACCTGCGGCAGGCTCTGGATTCCTATGAATTTGAAGTCCACTACCAGCCCAAATATGATATTCAGGCTGATCCGCCCAGGATGGTAAGCGCGGAAGCTCTTGTCCGCTGGTGTCATCCCGAGCTTGGCATGATTCCCCCGGACGATTTCATCCCCCTGTTTGAAAGAAACGGCCAGATCGGCCTGGTAGATAAGTATGTATGGGAAGAAGCCGCCAGGCAGATCGTCCGCTGGAGGGAACAGTACGGGATAACCATTCCTGTCTCTGTCAATGTTTCCAGAGTGGATGTGTTCGACCCCATGCTGGAGAGCACACTTGACGGCATCCTTTCCTACTACGGTCTGGATCACGATGCCCTGAGACTGGAGATGACCGAGTCCGCCTATACCGAAAATGCAGACGAAGTCATCCGGGTCGTAGAAGGCCTTCGAAGGAAAGGTTATGAGGTGGAAATGGACGATTTCGGCACCGGATATTCCTCCCTCAATATGTTGTCTTCCATGCCCATTGACGTCCTGAAAATGGACCGGGCATTCATACAGAATATCGAACATAATGAAAAAGACGTCCAGCTGGTGGCGCTGATCATTGACATCGCTAAAAACCTGAAGATTCCTGTCGTCGCGGAAGGAGTGGAGACCGAAGAGCAGATGAGACGGTTAAAGGCTCTGGGCTGCTCCCTGGTGCAGGGATATTATTTCTCCCGCCCCCTTCATGCTTCAGATTTTGGATCGAACATTATACAGAGTGCCAGATGAAAGGAGGAAGACTGATGCATTCATTGCGAACCAGAATTACTCTGCTGACCGTATGGATGATCATAATATCAGTGACGGTGGTTACCATGGTCAGTGTATTTTTTATCAGACATAACGAGCGCCGTGAAGCCCAGCAGCTTATCCTTCTTTTATGTGAGACCGGAGAGCGGAATCTTGATTACTATTTTAACAGTGTACAGAAATCAGTGGGGAAAGTCTCTGCTTTTGTGGAAGAGGATCTGGAAACCCTGGACAGTCTTGAACCCAAACAACTGTCAGCCCATATGGAGCGTGTGGGAAAATGTTTCGATGAAATGGCCTACAAGGCAAACGGTGTGCTGACCTACTATTACCGGATCGATCCTGCGGTCTCTGATACGGTAAAGGGCTTCTGGTTCACGAATCTGGAGAATGAAGGATTTGTGGAGCATGAGGTAACCGATATCACCCTTTATGATACCGAGGACACCTCCAAGCTGGTCTGGTTCACCGTTCCCAAACATACCAGCAAGCCCATCTGGCTCCCTCCCTACATCACGGACAATCTGGATAAACGGGTCATTTCCTACAATGAGCCCATTTATTGGCGGGGCCAGTTCATCGGTGTGGTCGGTATTGAGATCGACTACAGCACCATGGCCGAACAGGTGGACAGTATCCGACTCTACAGAAACGGTTATGCCTTTTTAAGTGATGCCGAAGGGAACCTGTATTTTCATCCCCGCATCGATGTCACCCAGCTGACGGAAAAAACCATACCCAAAATCCCCGATGGTGCCTTAAGCGACAGCACTTTTTTCCAGTACACCTTTCAGGGTGTACAAAAACAGGCTGTATGGCTCCCCCTGTCCAACGGTATGCGCATGAACGTGACGGTGCCGGTCTCCGAGACTGAGGGCGACTGGCAGAAACTGATCCGGGAGATCATCCTTATCTCTCTTCTGGTCCTGCTGGGTTTAAGTATATTCACTCTTTTCTATACAGGACGGATCACAAAACCCCTTAAGGAACTCACCAAAGCCGCAGAACAGGTTGATAAAGGTGATTATGATTTTACTCTGAATTACGATGGCAAGGATGAGGTGGGCAGGCTCACAAGCACCTTCAAACGGCTGACAGCCAACATGAAGGATCATATCAGTGATCTTAATAAACGTGCCTATGTGGATGCCCTGACTTCCGTGAGAAACAAGGGTGCTTTCTCAACCGCTGTAGAACAGCTGCAGGGACAGGTAGAAGCATCAAATAAAGAGCTGATATTTGCCATCGGTGTATTTGACTGCGATAATCTTAAACTGATCAACGACAAATATGGACATGACAAGGGAGATATATATCTGAAAACTGCCTGTCAGCTCATCTGCCGTGTCTTTGCCCACAGCCCCGTATTCAGAATAGGGGGCGATGAATTTGCCGTTATCCTGCGAAACGATGACTATAATAACCGGGAGGCCCTCTCCAGGCAGTTTGAGGAAGCCAAAGAAGCTATCTGCAGATCGGCTGTCAACAGATGGGAACAGGTGAGTATCGCGATGGGAATTGCTGTGTACGATCCCGAAATCGACTTTTATGTCGTTGATACGGTCCGCCGGGCAGATAAGATAATGTATGCAAATAAAAGGCAGAACAAAAAGGGGCTCAGGACGAAGACTCCTGAACTCCCTGATATAACCAGCTAATATTTTTTTAAGAAGAGGTGAATAATCTATGCTCTACAATATTTGTTTCAGCCCTGCCGGGGGCACCGAAAAAGTCGCCGGAATTCTTGGAGATGCTTTACAGGCTGCTCTGGCAGACGAAAAAACCACTGTGGACCTGGTAGAAAAAGACCTGTCAGCCCGCAGCGTTCTGATCCATCCGGGTGATCTTGCCATCATTTCCGTCCCCTCCTACGGCGGAAGAGTTCCTGCCATTGCGGCCAGCCGGATCCGTATGATTAAAGGTAACGGGGCAAAGGCCGTCATCGCCGCGGTTTACGGAAACCGGGCATATGAAGATACTCTCCTGGAATTAAAGGATATCGCGGCATCCTGCGGATTTACAGTGATTGCCGCTGTCGCCGCCGTTGCCGAGCATTCCATTGTCAGGGAGATTGCCCAGGGAAGGCCGGATGACCAGGATGCAGAAGACCTCAAGACAATCGCCGGAAAGATTTTAGAGAAACTGGACCGGTCCGACACCAGCTCCCCCGCAGTCCCCGGTACCCATCCCTACCATCTTTACCACGGGATTCCTCTCCATACCTATGCCCAGGACCATTGCATCATGTGCGGCAACTGCGCATTCGCCTGCCCGGTAAGCGCAATTCCCACCGAGACACCGAACGCCCCGTCGGGCGAATCCTGCATCTCCTGCATGCGTTGTGTCAGAGTCTGTCCCGTACAGGCAAGAGCAGCCGAGGAAAATACCGTTGAGGCCATCCGGCAGAAGATATCCGCCGCCTGCGCCGACCGGAAAAAAAGTGAACTGTATCTGTAATATACCGTAATCAGGACTGTCACATCAAAATCCCCAACTGTCAGGATTCCATGTAATAAAACATGGAATCCTGTTTTTTTTCAACAAGTCATTCAGCATTGGGGGTGGTTCGACCCATTGCCTGCAGAACCCCTCTAATCAAGAAACCGTCAGAATCCCATGTATAACTTACATGAAAATGAATCCTGACGGTTTGGGAAAAGCTATCTTTTTATCCCTTTCCCCCTGCTGTAATAATCCTTTTTATCCTTATACATTCTTGCGTCGGCTTCGGACAGTGCCCGGCGGATGTCACGGCAGCCATCCAGAGTGCAGCAGCCGGCTGAAAAGCTGACATTTTCAAACATCTCAGACTTTCTCTTAACATCCCCAATTTTCTTTTGCATATCTTCCATGTCTGTTTTATGGAGCATCACCAGAAATTCATCGCCGCCCACCCGGTAGATCTCATCTCCGGCAAAGGTACTCTGAAGGATCATGGCTGCATTCTTAAGGAGCATGTCACCTGCCATATGTCCCTGATTGTCATTGACATATTTGAGGCCATTCATGTCCGCAAATACCATTCCCATATGACAAAGTTCTTCCTCCCCTGCCTCACTGAGCTCCGATACCCGGTTGTTCATTGCGTTCCGGTTCATGACCCCGGTCAGCATATCGATCCTGCTTAAGGCCTGGAGCTGGTCGATAAAGCGGTGGCTGGCAATCTCCGATGCGATAAAATAAGTGGTTAACTCCAGGGTGTCCTTGATGCGGAGGGTATCCTCGGTATCAAAATTCGTCACCCAGATGTATCCGATCAAATGTCCCTGGGAGATGAGGGGAAAGATGATCAGATGCTCCACACCTGCACTGGTCAGCGACTGGTACCAGACGGGATTTCGTTCCCGGACATACTCCATGTCCTCCTCATCACGAATGACCAGGCAGAAGCTGCCGCTGAGGGTATCCTGCCAGGTTTCCGCCAGATCATAAAAGTCTTCATCCATATAGTTTTCCATCCATTCATGGGGGGAATCCGGTGCCTTTGCCTGACCCAGAATGGAACAGGAACGCCGGGTCTCATCCATCAGGAGAATGCAGCAGAAATCCGCTGCGCAAATACTCCGGATGTCTTCGATCACCTCCTGCATGATATCATGAAATGGTCTGTCTCCCTGCAGTTTGATACATGTACTGATGACATCTGTCGCTGTTTCCTTTGAAATATTCATGGACAGAAGATTATCATCTGACTTCAGAAGCAGGACCTGTGTGAAGCTGCAGTAGGCCACATTCTCATCATCGCATTCCAGAGGCAGGAGAAAAACGTTCATGTCGAAGGAATACCGGCTCATGCGCACACTGTTGTGAATAGGCTCTTTTAAGACTGCGCACCGGTAACAGACATCCTCAAAATTCAGATCCTTCGGAATGTATCGTGTGTATTCGCTGTTGGGAACAAATTCCGTTTTTTCATTGCTGTCCAGATCAAGACCTCCGGCGGCAAGGGCCAGAGAATCCAGATACCCGTCATTCCCGGTTACAATACGGATGGTCCCGCAGCCGCCATCCGGTTTTTTCTCCACAGACAGGATACATGTCATGGGATTAAAATGATTCACGAAGTTTTTCCAGTCCATACGAGTATCCTCCTCTTATGACTGTTGTCTTCTGATTTAAGGTCCGGCCTCGGCCGGACCCGGACAGGTTTGTGCTTCAGTCTCCGATTGCTTCATAGGTGATGGCACCGGCTTCATTGCCATACTGCTCCCAATAGCTTTCCGCTTCCTTTTTGTCCGCTTTTTTGCCATCAAGCAGATAGATCTCCTCCTCATTATCCTCTTCTGTATAATGATGCGGTGAATAATAATCCGCTGTGCTGATTTCTGTCAGGCCACCCTCTTCCAGCCTGTAAAGCACAATATGGGACTCACCGGAAAATCTGGAATAGTAACTGAGGGTGGCGTCTGACTGATTATAGATCCAGTACTCTCCGCCTGCGCCGCCGATCTCCTGCAGGGTCTTTACCTCTCCGTTTTCATCAGCCATCAGGCAGGCCTTGTCCTCTGCCCCGATGAAATATTTCTCCGTAGTAGACAGGAACAGCTCCTCCGTACCA
Organism: Eubacterium sp.; assembly: GCA_017433295.1. Classification (GTDB taxonomy): domain Bacteria; phylum Bacillota; class Clostridia; order Lachnospirales; family Lachnospiraceae; genus Anaerobutyricum. Next base: position 5,130 of record JAFRHL010000030.1, on the reverse strand, counting down.
TCCTGGTTGATGTCCAGAAGTTTATAATATGAATACTGCTTCTTTGTCGCTTCATCGGCAAGCACTTCTTTATACCAGTCTTCTGCCGATGCCTGACTTTGACCGGCCTCTGCCTGAGTTTCCTGCTCTGCAGCTTTCTGTGTCGTAGCCGATGGAGCTTTTGATCCGGCACAGCCGGCTGCCGCCATGATCATGGTAATGGCTAAAAATCCCGCAATCATCTTTTTTATCATCACAATTTCCTCCTTTTTATTATTAGTCATTTTCTTTATATTGTATCATCTTATGATACAGAGTCAATAGAAACTGTGTGAGACTGAGGATAACAGTTCATTGGTATTGTCTGATATCCAAACATTTGTTATTATTAAGGAAGAAAAGATCCGCAAGGAGGTCTGATTATGGCAAATACCTATATTGATCGTGCATTTTATGAGGCTGTACTCCATTTTGAGGCCAGTGAAGATGCAAAGGATTATTACTATAAGATTATGGATATGGAAACCGGTAAACTTAAAAAGGGGTGCCGCAGGGAGACGGTCCGGGATCAGATCCTTAAGACCTATGCCATGCTCTTTTGTGATGACATGGATATGGAACCGGGACAGCCGGCGGGTCCCGATGAAGTGGAGGCGACAGCCGACAGGCTCTATATCGGCCGGACAGAACTGGATCCCCGCCACTGGTACAGGATGCAGCACCATTTCCCGGTGATCGATGATGACAATTATGACCGTTTTGCGGCCCTGGTCATCGCAGATCTTTCTTCCGGCCCATTGCATGAAGCAGCCCTAAATAAAGGGGAAATGCTGCTGGTGGGGGAGGCTGATCCTCTGCACATGACGGATGCTGAGCGCAAAAACCAGAAGACCGATGTGGTCACTTTATAGGGGAGGGCAGCCGGCTATGACAATTCTATCTGTGACAAACGATGAAATACTGATGAATAAGCTCTCCCATACCCTCTCGCAGCTAACGCCGGAGTCTGACCTTCACTGCTTTGACAGCAGCCCTTCCGCCCTGGCCATGGCCAGGACCCAGGGTATCGACATTGCGTTTTTAGATATGGACCTGAAGGAGCTCCATGGTCTGGATCTGGGGCAGTATCTTAAAGACCTCTACCCCTTAGTTAATCTCATCTTTCTCACTGGCAGGAAAACGGATGCCTTTGAAGCCTTAAGGCTTCGGGCAAGCGGCTGCCTTTTATACTCTTTTTCTGAAGAAGATGTCAATATGGAGCTGACCCAGCTCCGCTATCCCACAGGTAAAAACCTGCCCAAACGGGCTTTTGCCCAGACCTTTGGTAATTTTGAGTTCTTTGTGGATGGGAGGCCTGTGACCTTTAAGTATTCCAGAACCAGGGAAGTCCTGGCCCTCCTGGTCAATAACCGGGGAGCCCAGACCAGCAACGGTGAGATCATCGCCTCCCTGTGGGAGGATGAAGGCGACCCGAATAAAAAGGGCTCCTATCTGCGGAATCTCCGTCAGGATCTGAATAACACTCTGACAAAGCTGAACCTTACGGATATCATCATAAAGCAGCGGGGCAGTCTGGCCATTGCGCCGGACCGGATCGAGTGCGACCTCTTTGACTGGCTGGAAAAAAAGAAAGCCTCCCGTTATCACTACCTGGGAGATTATATGAACCAGTATAGCTGGGCAGAATATCTCCATGCAGAGCTGGATGAGATCAGCTGGTCCCTGGAAGATCAGTAACCGCGGGTATCAGCTGGTCCCTCCAGAATCAGTATCCGCAGGTATCAGCTGGTCCCTCCAGAATCAATATCCCCGGATATCATCTGATCCGGGCAGCTGTATCCCGGATTCTGTCACCATGCACCGGAGGCGGACATCTGTATCATCCGCAGCGATATGATCCATCTCCTGTACATCAAATGCCGCAAGAACGGCAAACATTTCTTTATTACAGCGGGGAAGATAACGATCATAATACCCGCCGCCATGCCCCAGGCGCCCTCCCTCCCGGTCAAAGGCAAGACAGGGCACGATAATCACATCAAAGCATTCCGCCGGCATGAATAAAGACCGTTCTTCCACCGGCTGCAGGATATCATAGCTTCCTCTTGTCCAGGCAGTATCCCCTTCGGGGACTGCCGCTTTCATGATCCCCCGGGGATAAGATATGGGATATGCGACGATTTTCCCTTCTTTCTCTGCCCACTGGTTAAATTCATCCACATTTACTTCGTCAAAGGTCGCCCGATATGAAAATATGGTTTCTGCCTCCCTGATTTCCGGCAAGACTTTAAGAAAATCACAGATCCTTCTGCTCTTCTCTTCCCGCTGCCCTGATGTCAGCGCTCTGCGGGCACTGATGGCTGCCCTTCGCTGCTTACTTTTTCTTCTCTTCAACTCTTCTGACATCCGGAGATTCATCGTTCACCTTACCTTTTATGACGTGCTGCCAAAATATGGGCAGACTCCCGTTTTATAACCCTTTGACCCTTGTAACATATATAGCAAGAGTATCACCCTGAATGTGATTTTGTAAATATTTATTTTCTAATCTGATATATTTCCATATAAATGATATCTTAAAAACATATAAATGAAATCAAAAAAGCTGACATATGAAAAAAAATGTGATATAATGTGACACGAATATCTACAAAAGAATATATGGACTGATATGATAAAGGAGTGAAGTATTATTGAATGAGTACTTTATTTATTACACGGAATCTAACATCGTATGCCTGATCATTTTCGCCATATTGCTTGCTCATGATCTTTTCAGCGTAGATAGACAGGAAAAACAGCTTAAATATGATTACGCCCTGGTAGCGTTGATGCTGTATTTTGTTTCCGACTCCATCTGGTCAGCCATCATAGCCGGCATGATTCCCCGGAATATTATCACGGTGACCCTGAGCAATGGTCTCAATTACGTCATTATGTCCGCAGTAACATATACCTGGTTAGATTATGTTATGGCTGTCGAGCAGGTATCTCACAGAAACAGGCCCATCAATCGGTTTGCCGTTATATTTCCATTCCTGGTAAGCACCACAATTCTGATTGCAGTCTATATATTTACTCCCCATGTGCTTATCAATGACGCTCTTGAAGTTCAGGATGCTTATAATGTTTTCCTGGTTGCTGTACCATATATCTATATTGTGGCAATGATCCTGTACACAGTGACAAGGGCGCGGAACGTGGAGAATCCCATAGAAAAGAGAAGGCATCTTTATATAGGTCTATTTCCACTTATGGTTATTGCCGGGGGAATGGTCCAGTTGCGGCTGCTTCCCAGCACCCCCATCTTCTGCTTCAGCTGTACCATTCTTATGCTGATCTTCTACATCCAGTCCATGGAGCGGCAGATATCTATTGATCCGCTGACCAAGCTTAATAACAGGGGGCAGCTGATAAGGTATATTTCTCAAAAGGCCAACCTTTTCAGAGATGACTACCTGACTTATGTCATTATGATCGATGTCAATAATTTCAAGTCCATTAATGACAACTATGGTCATGCCGAGGGAGACAACGCCCTGGTTATAATAGCTGATTCATTAAGGCAGGTCATCAGCAGCCGTAATATGCCTGTCTTTCTGGGCAGGTATGGAGGAGATGAATTTATACTTATTGTACACCCCGGTAAAGAAGATGAGCTCGGTTCTCTGATCAAAGAGATCCGAAGCCAGATTGAAGATAGCTGCAGGACCAGCGAGACTCCTTATATTCTGTCCGTAGGAGTCGGTTATGATGAACTCAAACGCAGTCAGGATACGATTCAGAAGTGTATACAAAGGGCAGATAAAAAACTATATCAGGACAAAGCATCCCAGAAAATGCGGGCGAGGATCTCCTAAAGGCTCTTCGCCTTTTTCTTTTATACGCCCTGCTGTCACTCCCTTCCCGGAATTTATGGAAGAGAGTAATTTTATGCGAAAACCCGTTTTTATTTAATCATTTGACTAAATACATTAGTGTTAATAAATAAACAAATACCTTCATCTCAATAAATCCACGTCCGGCAGTTATTTATACATTTGTTCTGAACAAAACACTTGATATTTCGTAAAAAGAGTTGTATAGTTAATCCATCAAGACACGGACATAAAGCAAACCGGCCAACTTACTATCTGCCAGAAAGGAGCTACGGATGAAATATCGTTCAGAAATTACCGGATTCGGTCCAATGGCATTTGAATTTCTCGGAGAGGGAATGCCCTTAAACTTTGTCATCATTTTTAATGAAGACGCGCCTCCCGAACTCGCTGAGCTTGCGATTCTGCATACTAAGGCGGATCTGCTTGCCACCCCGAAAAAAGGCGATATCCTGATGATCGGATCAAATGTCTACACCATCACTGCAGTGGGTGATGAAGCCCCTGAGACCTTAAGAGAACTCGGGCACTGCACACTGGCCTTTGGCGGAGGCGAAGAAGCATACAGGCCGGGCTGCATCATGCTGGAAGGCGAAATGATCACAAAAGATTCCGTCAAAGTCGGAGACCGGATCGAAATCTATTGATACCGGAAGTATTGATAATCATTAACCAACATTGATAACACATTAATAATCCATATAGAATCATTACTGCAAGGAGGAAATGAAAATGTTAAACATGAACTGGAAACTGGAACAGAGAGAAAAAGAAGGCAAGATCATCAAGACAGGTATCGTCGGCGCAGGCCAGATGGGACGCGGCATGGTTACCCAGATGGTGCTGATGAAGGGTATGACCCCTGCCATCGTTTCCGATATCAACATTGACAACGCTGTACAGGCTTTCAAGTACGCAGGGGTAGCCGATGAGGATATCGTTGTTGCGAAAACTCTTGAAGAGGCAAACGCAGGCATCGCAGCCGGCAAATATGTTGCATGTGAGAGCGCTGATTTCATCTCCCAGGCAGAGGGCGTTGAGTGTGCCATCGACTGCACAGGTGTTCCGGATGTGGGCGCAAAGGTTGCCACAGACGCCATGAAGAACGGCAAGCATGTGGTAATGCTCAATGTTGAGACTGACGTGGTGATCGGGCCTTACCTTGACAAGTTCGCAAAAGACCACGGCGTGATCTACACAGGCTCCGCAGGAGACGAGCCCGGTGCTGTTATGGAGCTCTACTGCTTCGCCAAGGCCATGGGCCTCAACGTGG
>JAFRHL010000029.1 GCA_017433295.1 Eubacterium sp. | reverse complement strand
GGATATGGTATATGTGATCCTCTTCCAGACAGCGTATAGTGTAGCATTAGCGTTTGAGGTATAGGATCCCCCCGCTGAATATGTAGCACTTGTTGCACTGCTGCTTGTACTCCATCCCAAAAACTCATAGCCTGTCCGGCTTGGTCTTGTTATGCTCAGGGTCAGAGTTTTTCCATAATATTTGGTCTGAGATGACGGTGCTCCGCTTCCACCATTCGCATTATAAGAGACAGTATAATTCGGACCTATAGTTACTGAAACTGTGATGGTTGATACTAAAGTTTTCGTACTGGATTCATACATGGATACCGTAACATTATCCGTTCCTCCATATTTTCCAGTAATAGTAAGCGGGCAACTTGTTCCCGCATCATTCCAATTCCCCCAAGAACAGCTGACATTACTATTAGACACACTAAAACTTAAATACACCTGATCCGGACAAATTCCAGATTGTGAGAAAGTTATTGTTTTTGAATTCGTGCCTGTAATACTAAGCGATATAGAACTGGAAGAAGCATTGATGGAGCCTAAAGCAGATGGCTGATAAACATACATATCCGTAGCATCCCAATTCAAAGTACTCCCTTTTGTTGTCACAGCACTTCTCTCCAGAGTATACTTCCCTGCTTCTGTAAGATAGAAGTCGGCATTGGACCAATTCATATAGTTATTTGCTGTCCTGGTAACAGACTTTACAACGTTTCCATTCTTCTTAATAGTGGCAGTCGTCGATTTAAATTGTTGATTGGCATCACCCGAATTCCAGAAATTTACATAAAAAGTTTTATACGTACAGACCTTTGTTGCACTACATCCATCTTTATCCTGAACTGGATAAACAGAATAGTTAGAAGTAGCGGCTTCAACATTCTGTTTAAAAAACAAAACGCAAAAGACAAGAGTCGTTATATATAATATCCTGTATGGAAATCTTCCCCATTTTTGATAATAATTCATATTGTTCTCCTCATTAGATGGATTCTAATTCCTGTTGTACCTTTATTGGCTTTACACTTTCTTTAATCTACTTGACCTTAACCTTTTTTACTTTACTCCATTTACCATCAATTTTGACTTTACCTGCCTTTCTATAGGGTCGCATCCTTATAAACCAGATCCCGGACTGCCAGTCCAAAGTATCATGTGTTACTTTTTTATTGTATCTCAGCTTATCTCTGCCTTTATTCTTGAATTTTTTATTCCTTGATACCTGAAATTCATATCCTGTTATTCCGGGTATTTTCTTCCATTTCATTGTAAGGGTATATCTCTTTTTGGATTTAACCGAAATAATCATCCCTCTTTTGTTTAATGTTTTTTTCTTTGTTTTTGTTTTCCTGGTTTGCTTTTTCTTAGCTGTAGTAGTTTGAGATTCTTTTGTTGTGGTCGTTTGAACCTTTTTCTCTGTCGTCGTCTGTGTTGTCTTAACCTGTGTTGTCTCTTCCTTTTTCCCGCTAGTGGGTACCGGAGGAGCCTCTTTTTCTTTTATCTTAATATGTACATTTCCGGAGTAGTCCTCATAATTTCCCTGATTATCATGGACATAGTAATATATCGTAGTTGTTCCGGCATTTTTTACCTGTGGTTTGCTTGTAGTGCCGCTCTGATAATCTGAGAAATTCAAAGCACTGCCGACACGGTAATAAATGGTATAATCAGCTGGCCCGTCTACCGATATATTAAAGGTGTGATCATTTCCATCATAGTCTCCTTCATAATCAGAGGTAGAGACATGGGTGGCCGCTTTACTGATCCGTATTTCATTAGAACCTACAATATCCTGATAATTACCACTGTTATCATGGACGTAATAATAGACTGTTACTGTTCCGGCATTTGTCCGGGCAGGCTTTGTGCTTGTTCCGTATGTGCTGTAGTTTGATGAGGTCAGCTTATTAGAACTGCTGTAATAGATGCTATAGTCTTCCGGCCCGTCTACACTAAGATCGATGGTATGACTTTCACCATCGTAGGTTCCGCTATAGTCACCGGATTGAACTGACATGGCAATCTGAGATATTGAGATTTTTGCTGACCCGGTCTGATCTTCATAATTTTCGTTATTGTCATGCACTAAATAATATACTATTGTTGTTCCGGCATTTGTCCTGTCTGGTTTTGTTGTTGAGCCATCAGTGCTGTAATTGGATGAATTCAGCCAGCTTGAAGTGCTGTAGTATACGGTATAGTTATCAAGACCATTTACCTGGAGACCAATGCTGTGAATGGTTCCATCATATTGCCCGTTATAATTATTTGAAGTAACAGTATTGATCTTGGCTTTGGAAATCCTGATAACAGCAGCTCCATTTCTGTCGGTATAGTTTCCCGTATTATCTTTAATGTAATAATATACTGTTGTTGTCCCCGCATTCTTCCGGCTCGGTTTTATGGTCGTCCCAGATGTATAGTTGGTCGAATTAAGGGTTTTTGAAGTGCTGTAATAAATGGTATAAGAAGTTGGGCCGCTGACTGACAGATTGATCGAATGATCGTTCCCGTCATAGATTCCATTATAACCGGAAACTGTCACTCTCGTTGCTGATTGGCTTCCGCCTGTCAGCAGTTGGAATGAGATTCCATTATTATCAGCGTATGTCTTTGTTGTAGAGTCTGCGTATCCATACAGGATAAGATTTTCGTTACATTCTTTAAAAGCATTCGAGCCGAACTCTATATCAGGATTATAAACAGATGCTTTCGATAATTGACTGCACCCTCTGAATGCCTCCTGAGCAATCTTATTGACATTGGATGGTATTGAAATTTCCTGAAGACCGCTGCATAAGAAAAATGCTGCATATTTTATTTCCGTTACATTTTCCGGTATGGTTACACTTTGTAAAGATCGGCACAGATTGAAAAGTCCGCTACTGAATTCGGTGAGGGATGAGCTTAACTTGATTCTTCTAAGTCCATTACATCCTGAGAAAGCATAGTCCCCAATTGTTTGGACACAGTTCGGTATATCCATTTCACTTATTCCGGTGCAGCCCATAAAAGCCCTGTCTTCAATTGTTATAAGGTTTACCGGGAAAGGAAAGGTTGAAAGGCCTGTACATCCGCTAAAGGCAGATTCCCCTATTTCCTTAATAGAAGAAGACAAAGATAATTCACTTAAAGAAGGACAACAGGCAAAACAGCAATTTCCAATAGATGTGATATTGCCGGATATTGTTACCCTGGTTATGGAAGCAAGGTAATTCTCCCATGGTACATTTGAATCTACTCCACTGTAATAATAGCTGGCAGTATTATAATCCGGCATTTCCCCTGAACCTTGTATCGTCAGGATCCCGCCAGAGTATTCCCATGAAACAGTGCTGTTTAAACTGCCGGAGACGCTCCCGTCACTACTTACGGTACCTGCATAACACCATAAATCCGGGTTGGATAGATCCATCATTACGGCTGGTCGAATACCATCTCCATTAGTACAGGGAGCACAAATATCCAGATGCCCGCCTTCACTTACTGCTAGACTTGTATTGTCAATTCTTCCAGGCGATCTAAGCCACCAGGTGTTTCCTTTATACTTCTTTTCGGTGTCGGTATTTAATCCCATGGCAATAGCATAGGCTGTACCCCTGCCTCTTCTCGCTTCATCACATACTGAGTAACTGTTTTTGCAGAAGCCATAAGAAGCAGATCGGTCGGAATAAAACATATCATATTCTGAAAGCAGGAATACTTTATCATTCGTATCATTCCCGCCATTAGTTTCTGCCGATGGCGCAGTGCTATGATTATCAACATTGACATCTTCAATGGCACATTTTTCAGTATTATTAAAAGCTACATCAATGAACCCTTTCCCTGTGAAATCAATCTGATTATTATTTGCGTCCGAACCTTTCCCATTTAACCAGCTTCGTAATGTACTTGTCTCCCATGTGATCCTGTTAGCCGAAGAACTTCCGGTCTTCTCATTATATCGTTTGTCATCTAAGATGCTGTCAGAAAGAAGGAAAGCCTTCTGTCCCTCTTTTTGCAGCACCCGCCACTTTATTTTGTCATAACGAAAATAGTGATAGGATTCATTGCTGTCCCAGTGATACCAGTAATCTCCGGAATTGCTGTAGGTTGCATTACTGCTTTTCACCCGATGATACTTTATTCCATTTATATAAGCATCCCCTCTGCTATCCCAATCTGCTTTTGTTAATTTACTGTAAAGTGTCAGATCAACATCATAATCAGACAGTAAACTCCATGATTTTCCATATGTTCCGCACTGCGGAATCTCGTCCACAATCTCTGTCTGGGGATAGGTGCCACAATAAATACAGTCCCATGTCACCTTCTGGCCGGATGCCATGGAAGAATCAGCCACGATCCCGGGATTATGCAATGTTGTGGCAGCAAATGCTTCCGGGATTATGGCAGTTTCACCCGACTCCGGGATCATTTCCGTAGGCAATAGATTGATGAGCAGCATCACTCCCAAAAAAGTGACCATGAATCTCTTTACTGTATATAAAACGATTCTTGCCATAATAATTGAATTATATTTCAATTTTACTTTCATGCAGTTACCCCTTTTTTAACTAATAGTTTTAGCCGGTTCTACAGAGCAAAATGACCTGAATGCGTAGCTTGTCGGTCGAAAAACCGTCACTCTCCTATCAATCGAGATCGTCTCGGCGATTTCGCGCGAGCCAGGCGGCAGCTTTAGCTGCCTTCCTCTGCCGGGCTCTGCGATCCGCCGGAGGCTCAATCTCAGACGCGGTTATGTGTCCCACGTCAGAGAGAAGCGAACTTTACGCATTCCTCTCATGACTGAAGATCACGAGATTCCTGCGTCTGAGATTGAAACTGAAATGATCATAAAACGTAATAGATATTTCCATTTTTATCACAATCTCAATTCTATTATGCAAAATTCAATATGATAATTTCTTCTTAAATAGTCTTATCACGACTATTATACATTATTTATAGTCGTATTGCGACTATTATTTAATCTTTTTTTCACAAATTTTTCACATTATCCTATGAATATAGTGGTGGGAGACGGTGTTAAAAGGGAGTTTAAAGAATTATATATAACGGATAAACGATAATGACAGATTATTACTTTCTTATAACCTGAAAAATAGTTCTTGCATTATTTTTCCAGCCATGTTATTATATCCATGAGTAAATGTGAATTGCTCTCAACGCTCTATTGACAAAGCCCCCGGGATATGGTACATCCCGGGGGCTTTTATTCCGTTTTTGCGAGGTGGCTTATGCCCCAGGCTGGTTGCCTATCACATCTTTCTTCTGTCCAGCCATTTGCAGATATAGTACGCAACTATACTTGCCATAACAGAAATAATAAATGTGATTATTATCGCTCTCAAATTACACACCTCCTCCCCCGCCTGTTTAGAAACGGCAACGCTACAATTATATCATATGTTCTATTATTTTACAATATTGTTATTATATTCTATTATTTCTTATCTCTTCCTTTGCCATTTCATCTAATCTACTATTCAGAGTATTGTGCAGTAATTACAGTCGTGTTACGACTATTATTTTATTACTTGGTTAGTTTTTCATATAATAAAGACAACTCATTTTTCCAAGGGCAATTATCCTGCCCCGGTAAATCCTGTTTTCAGTTGATATAAGGTGTCTTTAGCATATGAAATTTCCGAATATACGAAATCTCAGAGAAGATCATGATAAAACTCAGAAAGAACTGGCAGACTATCTGCATGTCACCCAGACAACCTACTCCAAGTATGAACTGGATAAGATCAGTATCCCGATTGAAGTAATCATAAAGATTGCAGATTATTATGATGTCAGTGTAGATTATCTGCTCGGTCGGACAAAGGATAACTGATATATTTAAAGTATGTCATAGGCGGCTCCCGGATTATACTGATCCCGGGGCTTTTTGTTTGCTTTTTTGCAGAGGGAATGCTAAGATACTGATAAGAATAATGCAGATTATATGAAGGAGTGTCTGTCATGACAGGGAAATTGCCGATTGGGATTCAAGGTTTTGAGAAGCTCAGGAGCGAGGGCTTTTTATATGTGGATAAAACTGAATATATTTACCGGCTGGTTCACAATAATATCCCTTATTTTTTAAGCAGACCCAGACGATTTGGGAAGAGCCTTCTTCTCTCGACACTGAAAGCCTATTTTGATGGTCGGAAGGATCTCTTTAAAGGCCTGGCTATTGAAAGGCTTGAACAGGAGAACACGGGAGCCTGGCAAACCTATCCTGTCTTTTATTTTGATTTTAACGGGGTTAACTATCAGGATTATAATGCACTTGAGGCGACTCTTGATAGTCATCTTCGGAACTGGGAAAGTTTATACCATCCAGGGAAAACTGATTTCCGGGGACAGGCATTAGGAGAACGTTTCGAAAACATACTTAAGCTTGCCAGCAGTCAGACAGGACTTCGCTGCGTCATACTTGTTGATGAATATGACAAACCTTTATTGGAAACAGTGGCCAGTCAGAAGCTTCACGAACACAACAAAGCAGTCTTCAAAGGATTTTTCAGTTGCTTAAAAAAGACTGATGAATATATCCAGTTTACCTTTATAACCGGTGTGACAAAGTTTCATAAGGTGAGTATTTTCAGTGACTTGAATCAGTTAAAAGATATTTCCCTGAGCAAGGACTATTCTGCCCTGTGCGGCATCACTGAAAAAGAAATGCTGAGTCGTTTTACTAAAGAGATTAAAGCTTTGGCCAAAAATCAGGAGCTCTCTGAAGAAATGACTCTGGCTCAACTGAGAAAAACCTATGATGGTTATCTTTTTCATCCCCAGGGTATCAAAGTTTATAATCCCTTCAGCCTGTTAAATGCTTTTGCAGATGGCGAATTCGGCTCCTATTGGTTTGAAACCGGCACACCCGCTTTCCTTATACAAAGATTGAAAGCTATAAACTTTGATGTGAGAAAATTTACTGACAGGACATTGTATGCGGGGGAAAGTGTATTGAAGGATTACAGTGATGATAATCCGGATCCTGTTCCTCTTTTATATCAGACCGGATATTTAACAATTGCCGACTATGATAAGAGAAAACAAAGATATACTCTCTGCTTTCCCAATGATGAGGTTCGTTATGGATTCCTGGAAAGCCTGATGCCGGTATATGTCCCTGCTGCCTCCGGAGGAAGCGGAACTGATATCTTTACTTTGGATAATTATGTTGAGAGTGGTAATCTGGAAGGCATGAGAAAAGTATTTACGGCTCTTTTTTCAAGTATTCCCTATACAAGAGCAGACGATCCCTTTGAAAATTATTTTCAGGCAGTAGTCTATCTTGTTTTCACTCTTCTGGGTAAGTATTCCCGATGTGAGATGCACACATTCTCCGGTCGGGTAGATTGTATATTGGAAACGGAAAATTATATTTATATTTTTGAATTTAAAAGGGATGATACTGCGGAGAATGCATTAAGACAGATTGAAGATAAGGGCTATATTTTACCTTACGCCGCGGACCCGAGAACTATTTATGAAATTGGGGTCACTTTCGACTCTGAAAAACGCATGCTTACAGACTGGAACGCAGTATCAGTGTGCTGCTGACCCTCAAACATAAAAACGGTGCGCTATCAAAAACGCTCCGTTTTTATGTTCATGCCGTATATCATTTACATCAACAATTTCATCATCTACTCCTTCTGATGCTTCCAGCCGCCCACCGGCACCCAGGCTATGGTTGAAAAAACAAAAAAGTCAGCATAAAAGACAGTGAAACCGATGAGCCCGTCTACCTCAACACCCGTGGTCTCCATTTTTCGTTCAAAAAAGAACAAAATTAATACGATGGCAAAGGAAATACGCATATGGGAACCGGGTCCTCCGTACCTGTGATAAAGGATCCGGTAAAAATACCAGTGAGTCCCCACCAGCAACGACAGAAACAGGGAATTGAAGGGGTCGTTTCCCTCTGCAAGGAGAAATCCGAAGATCAGCAGGATCACCACTGCTGCCAGGGGATAGTTCATCTTTTTCAGCGGCCGATAAGAAGCTGCCTTTCGTTTGTCCAGCAGATAAAGCCGCATATCCTTGACGGTCTGTGAGCCATCAGCCGGATATGCCCGTTTTAATAACTGATTATATGAATGTTTATCAATCTCATAATTCTCACATAATCCTTTAAATTTCAGGATAAATTCTGCTTCCTTTACATAAATTTTCTTCTGTTTATATATCTGCGGATCTCCCCCGCTAAAGCCCTCTTTTTTTTCACTGAAAAGCTCTTTTATCTCTTTTGGCATCTCATACCTGGGACCCTTTTTCAGTATATCCTCCAGCCGATCGAGAATTTGCCTGACCATGGCAGCGATTTCCTGCTGCCTGGCCAGCTCTTCCTCCCGTATTTCTTTCTCTTTCTGGTCCGCTTCAATATCATAATTTTCAAAAATAGAGTCCCACTGATCCGGAACATAATCGGTTTTCATGACAGGTATTTTTTCTCCTTTTTCTTAAAACGGAAAAGGTCTTCCAGGCTGAATGGTTTATCATCTTCCTTTTCCCCGGACGTATCGTCCGCTGTATCCCCGGTCATGGACCAGTCGTCGGTCAGATCCCATTCATCCTCTGCCCAGGGATCATCCCAGGTCTCCTCATCCATTCCCAGGACCAGATCGAACTCTGCCAGAGGATCCCAGCTGTCCAGTTTAGGAAGATTCTTCTCAATCATCCTCCTTGCCCTGGCAATACCCACGGGGCTGCCGGAGGATAAAGCCTTGCCGAAAATATCGATCATGTCGATTACGGCCTGCTTTTGTTCCGGGCTCACTTCCGCATGGATCTGCTCCAGCTTCTCGATCAGCTCCATGTTCTCAGGCAGGTCTTTCGGATCTGTCCTCATCTTGTTCAGCTTCTCCATCCGGGACTTCAGTTCCCCTTCGGAAAGACTCTCAGATAATACCTTCTGATAGTTCTTCCCTGTGGACGGGACTTTGATGTCCACGATCAGGATGCCATTGATGTCATAAGTATATCTGGCAATGATTTGCTCCATATTTTTAGGCTTTGGTGTAATCTTTACATCAATGCTGCCCAGCAGAGTATTGTCTTTTGCATACATTTCCTCACCCTGGAGAATGGTGAAATGTACCTTTGTCTGATAGTCACTTGAATTGGTATATATTTCTTCTTTGCTGCAGGGCAGGATACTGTTGCGGGGAATGATCATGCTCATATAGTTCTTGTTGCTGTCATTCTTATTTAATACAGATGTTCCCAGAGAGAAGGGGCATACATCGGTCAGCATGTATCCTTCCATATCCCTGTCCTTTTCCCGGATTCCGCAAAATGTTCCCAGCCCCAGGGCGATCGCCTCATCACAGTCTGTCCGGATGGTGGGCTGGGTGTGAAAAATATGCCGCAGATATGACTGGATAATGGGCATTTTACTGGACCCGCCAACCATAATGATATCTTTGATCTGACCGGGATGGGCCTTGCCGTCCTTCAAGACCCTCTGGATCACCTTCCGGATCTCATTGATAATGGGCTTACTCTCTTTGATCAGCCGTTTGTTTGTGTAGACAGAACTGTAAACCTGACCGGATATGACAATCTGGATCATGGATTCCTTTGTATCAAGGAGATCGCCCGATAAGTCTTCCTTACATTTACAGGCCTTTTTTACCAGGGTGGCATATTCCTCTTTGGTCAGATCCTTCTCCTCCAGTCCGTTTTCTTTTAGGAATTCCCGGGCGATCAGTTCATCGAAGTCATCTCCGCCAAGGTGATTGTTGCCGGCCACCGCGGAGATCTCTACGATTTTATCGATGCAGTTGACCAGAGATACATCTAAAGTACCTCCTCCAAAATCAAAGACCAGAAAATGTTTGTCCTCACCGTTATCTTTAAAGGCGGACAGGGCCGCCGCGCTTGGTTCATTTAAAATGCGCTCAACCTTCACACCGGCCAGAGCACCGGCACGTTTGGTCGCTGCCCGCTGCTTGTCATGAAAATAGGCCGGCACGGATATAACTGCCTCCGTGACCTTTTCTCCGAGAAATCTTTCCGCATCATCCACGATACTGCGGATGACAAGGGCAGACAGTTCTTCAGGAAGAAACTCTTTTTTGCCCAGCTTAATCATTTGCTTTGTACCCATCAGCTTTTTAAAAGACAGGGCGGTCCTGTCCGGATGGGTTATCTTTCGTTCCTTCGCCTTTGCCCCGACCAGGACAGATCCGTCATCCAGCATGGTTACGGCGCTGGGAGTAAAGAAGGATCCTTCACTGTTGGGAATCAGTTTCACTTCCCCCTGTTCATAAACACAGCCCAGGGAATTCGTGGTTCCAAGATCAATTCCTATGATACTCATGTTTTTTCTCCTATTATTATAGTGAAAGTCAAATCTTTTCTGACTTTCACTATAGTTACAGTCTGCTGATAATGGTCCGGTTGAGCCTCCTTAAAAAGAAGAGACAGGTAAGCAGGGACATCAGCTCTGCCAGGGGATAGGACCACCACACCATATTCAGATTTCCCGACAGGGAAAAGAGCCAGGCGGCCGGCAGCAGGACCACCAGCTGGCGCAGGATGGAAACCACCATGCTGAAGATGCCGTTTCCGAAGGCCTGGAAGATGGAGGATGATACGATGCAGAAACCGGCAAAGACATAGCTGATGCTGATGATCCGCAATGCAGGGACCCCGATGGAAAGAAGCTTGTCGGAGGCGTTAAAGAGTCCTAAAAGAGTTGCGGGAAATACCTGCAGCACCATCAGGCCCACCAGCATGATGCAGATCGCGGCGATGATACTTAATTTGATGGTCTGCAGGATCCGGTCCTTCTTTCTGGCTCCATAATTGTAGGCAATAATGGGGATCATCCCGTTATTCAGGCCGAAAACCGGCATCATAATAAAGCTCTGGAGCTTGAAGTAGGCTCCGAACACTGCCTGGGCGGTGGAGGAAAACCGGCTCAGGATCCGGTTCATGCCGAAGGTCATTACCGAGCCGATGGCCACCATGATCATGGAGGGCACGCCCACCATGAGGATCTGCCTGATGATGCCGGGATCGGGTTTTAAGGCGGATAAGCGCAGGGTGATCTCCCGGTTCCGGGTAACATTAAAGTAGACGGCCAGGCAGGTGGCGACGAACTGTCCGAACACCGTGGCCACGGCGGCTCCGGCAATCCCCAGCTTCGGGGCTCCGGCAAGGCCGAATATGAGGATGGGGTCCATGATCATGTTGATCACCGCCCCGGTCATCTGGGTGATCATGGCATAAAATGTCTTGCCGGTGGACTGGAGCATTCTCTCCATGATAACCTGTCCGAACAGGCCGAAGGAAAGCATACAGACGATGGTCAGATATGTCACTCCGCCTTCCACGATCACCGGGTCCTGATTCTGCCCCAGCATAAACTGCCTGGAGATAGTCAGCCCCAGCAGGGCAAAGATCAGATAACCGCAGAAGGACAAAAAAACACCCTGCATGGCAGCCCTGTCAGCGGTTTCAAACTCCTTTTCCCCCAGCTTCTTGGACAAAAGGGCATTCATTCCGACGCCGGTTCCCGCTGCCACCCCGATCATGAGGTTCTGCATGGGGAAGGCCAGGGATACGCTGGTAAATGCTTCCTCGCTGAGCATAGAGACAAAAATACTGTCCACAATATTATAAAGGGCCTGTACCAGCATGGAAACCATCATGGGCAGGGCCATGGAAAACAACAGCCCGGGTATGGGCATAAAGCCCATTTTATTCTCCTGTATCTCCTTGTTTTTCTCTTTCATCCTTTTATGTCTCCTCTATATCTTCTCTATGTCTTCTATAAAAATTTCTCCTGAATTTTTTCTATCAAATTCAGACTACTGCAAAAAAATTCAGTAAAACGGTTCAAAATTTGCATAAAAACTTACGATTACAACTTTTCAAAATACTGATCTTTTGTTATAATAGAACAACAGATATTATTCAGGGAGGGAATCGTTATGCAGATTGGTTTAACAAAAATGACACTGGAACGCATTACACTGGAACATATGACAACAGTTCATCACGGATTCGGCGTTGAATTACCAGTATATCTTCTGTAGTAACAACTAAGGTCACACTGTCCGGGAGCCCGGATGGCAACCTGATATGTTCTGTAATGCAAAAGAGCTCCGAAGGGGCTCTTTTTTTGCCTGTCAATAATCGTGCCAGGCAATAAGCCATGGGCCGGTCAGACAGGGCAGGCCTGATGTCAGATGTCAGCATGGCGGATCCGGCTCACAGCCACCAGTCCCCCCTTCAACCATCTGCCTGTGTTCCATAATCCCTCAAAGTCCACCTTAAAGGTTGTCCCATAAGTGTGTCCCAGCAGGACCATCCGGTCATTTCTCATCTCATATCCCGTGATCATAAACCAGTGCCAGCTCAGATTCGCGTACACTTTCTCTTTATGGCGAAGCATAAGACAGGCGATGGGAAGATTGCGGCTCAGGACTGCTTTAACAAAGCGGCAGGCCTTCACATAATCCTCATGGCCCCGGCATATGGCAAAGTCTGCCTGATAGCCCCGGTCCCTCAGGTATTTTCCCAGACCCCTTGTGAAAATGGAGGTTCTTATGACTCCTCCCGGCCTGGGACGGATATAAGATTTCATTATCATTCCCAATTCTATATATTGCCGGCGGGTCAACCGCCCGGGATCAAAGTGACAGCAGCCGGATAATCCCAGGTTTTTTGCCAGATAGATGACAAGATCGCAGGCCGCCAGGGCCCCGCAGCCCCCTATATGCATCCAGTAGTCGCCAAACCAGTCCTGAGATCCGCCCGGCTTTCCTTCAATATGAAAACAATCTATTTTTATTCTATCCGGAGTTTTCTGCATCCTACTTTCCCATCATAAGGCGCCCGGCATCAGATCCGTGATCAGGATACTTGCCACAGTCCCCGCCAGGGTCGCGGCCAGTGCCCCCGGCAGGGTCCAGCGGGTCTTTCTGATTCCCACGCTCATAAAGTATATTGTTATGGTATATATCACGGTCTCGGTACAGCTCATCATTACCGACGCCATGAGGCCCGGCCGGGAATCCGGCCCGTATTCTTTGAAAATGTCCAGCACAAAGCCGATGGCTGCGGAGGAGGAAAACATCCTGACCATGAATACAGGGATCACTTCCAGGGGAATATTAAGAAGGTTTCCTGCGGGACTGAGTATCCTGCAGAGGAAATCCAGGGCCCCGCAGGCCCGGAAAACTCCCACGGATACCAGCAGGGCGACCATGGTAGGGGCAATGCCTGCCACAATGCGAAATCCTTCCCTGACCCCCTGCAGGAAGCTTTCATATATATCCGTGCCCTGAAAGAAACCATAAATGATAATGTAAAACATGGAAAAGGGGATCAGAAAATCAGAAAGAAAAAGAAACAGCTTCATACCCGTCTTCCCCTCTTTCGTCTTTTTCTCCATTCCATACATTTTATGAAGAGGACTGACGTCAGGGTGGATACGGCTGTAGCGCAGATGGCCGGAAGCACCACCGCCGCAGGGTTTGCGGACCCGTACCGGCTGCGGTAGGCGATCATGTTGACAGGAATCAGCTGCAGGGAGGAAATGTTAAGCACCAGGAAAGCGCACATCATATCGCTGGCGGCACCGGTGTCCTGGCCCTTTAACCTTTTCAGCTCCTTCATGGCCTTCAGTCCTGCCGGAGTGGCAGCCCAGCCAAGTCCCAGAATATTGGCGGCCATATTGGCCGCTATGTATTCATTTGCCTTATCCCCTTCCGGAATATCCGGAAACAGCCAGTGGATAAAAGGCTGCATTGCCGCGGCAATCCTTTTCATCAGGCCGCTTTTTATGGCGATCTCCATCAGGCCGTTCCAGACTCCTATGACGCCCAGCATAAAGATGCACAGGTCCACCGCCTCAGAAGAAGAGTCGATCACGGCCCGGGTCACCAGGCCCATCTTTCCCCCAAAGGCGGCAAATAAAACGCCGCCCGACATCATAATGACCCAAAGAATATTCAGCATGACCCTCCTGCCCCCAGTCACAGACGCGGGTATGTGTCCCACGTCTGAGATTGATGAATTTCTATAATCTATGTGGGCCGGTCATGATTTATTACAGATTCTTATATGTACGTACCAGGGATGAGTCCCTACTGCATATATTTTCTCGGAACACGTTTGCTGATATCGCAGACAAATTCATAGTTAAAGCTGCCTGCCAGCCCGGATATTTCCTCCACACTGATCCTTTCATCCCCGTCCGTACCGGCCAGGGTCACAATATCTTCCATCTCTACATCCGGTATCCCGGTAATGTCCACCATCATCTGGTCCATGCAGACTCTGCCCAGAATGGGCGCCCTCCTGCCCCGGATCAGGACCATGCCTTTGCCCGACAGGCTTCTGGGATAACCATCGGCATAACCGATGGATACTGTGGCGACCCGGCAGGGATGGTCTGTCACATAGGTGGCGCCATAGCTGATGCCCCGGTTCAGCTCCGGTTCCATAATATTGACCACCCTGGATCTCCAGGCCAGGGCCGGTTCAAGGGCAATTGAATTAACATCCACTTCATCGGAAGGCAGCAGTCCGTAGAGGATGATTCCGGCCCGCACCATATCGTAGCGGTGATGGTCAAACTCCATGATACCTGCGCTGTTGCAGATGTGTTTTACGGGAATCTCGATATTTTCCCGGGAAAGCAGGTCCACAAAATGGTCATAGCGCTTCATTTGTTCAAAGGTATAGGCTTTGTTGGTCATATCCGCGCAGGAAAAATGAGTAAAGAGTCCCTGAAGCTTTATGCCGGGAAGATCTGCTATTTCCTTTACGATCTCCAGACCCTTTTTGTCCGGGGAAAGGCCGATCCGGGTCATGCCCGTATCCAGGGCAATATGTATGGCTGCCGTTTTTCCTGCTCTCCGGGCCGCCTTCGACATCTCCCTTGCCGTCTCCAGTGAGTAGATGGTCTGGTCCACGTCATAGCGGAGATTGAGGTCGTAAAGGGAGGGGGAATTATAACCCAGTACCAGAATGGGCAGTGTGATCTGCGACCGTCTCAGCTCAACGGCCTCCTCGATGGTGGCAACCCCGAAATAATCCGTTATATCTTCGATATGATGGGCAATGGGTATTGCCCCGTGTCCATAGCCGTCCGCCTTGATCACGGCCATGACCTTTATGCCCTCGCCGGCCTTCTGCCGGATATTCTGCATATTCTGCCGGATGGCCTTCAGGTCCACATCACACCAGGTGCGTAAATATTCTCCCATACTCTACATCCTTCCTTCTGTTTCTTTATATTTATACACTTTAAAGCAGTATCTTCTATCAATTCCGGTGTTCCTTCCGCCATCTCAGGCGGCGCGTTAAAGCAGTGCCTGGTAGACGTCCCGTCTGCTGATCCCCCTGTCTTTGGCCACCTGTTTCATGGCAGCTTTGCGGTCCATGCCCTGCTTTAAATAAATATCCATATGGTCCTCCAGAGAAATCTCTTCCCAGCTTCTTTGTTTTTCTTCCTCAAGCTCTTTGCGGGACTTTCCTTCAATGACCAGCACGTACTCGCCCCGGGGATCTGTTTCTTCATAATATGAAATGATCTCATCCAGAGTGCCCTGCTGCTTTTTTTCGTGCAGCTTGGTAAGCTCCCGGCACACCGTCACCCGGCGGTTTCCCAGGGCCTGACGGCACTCGGCCAGGGTTTTCTTCAGGTGGTGGGGGGCTTCATAGATGAGAATGGTCCTGGTCTCATTCTTCAGTTCCTCCAGGATCCGGGCCCTCTCCTTCTTATCATAGGGAAGAAAGGCTTCAAAGGCAAATCTCCTGGTGGACAGGCCCGACACGGTCAGGGCGTTGATGCAGGCACAGGCCCCGGGCAGAGCCGTCACCGGCACGCCGGCTTCGTAGCACTGGCGGACCAGCTCCTCCCCCGGATCGGATATGCCCGGTGTGCCCGCATCGGTAATAAGGGCAATATTGAGCCCCTCCTTCAGCTTCTCCACGAGGCGGACCGCTTTTTCCACCTTATTGTATTCATGATAGCTGGTCATCCTGGTTTTGATGCCAAAATGATTCAGCAGTTTTATACTGTTTCTTGTGTCCTCCGCCGCGATCAGGTCCACTTCCTTTAAAATGCGAAGAACCCGGAGGGTGATATCCTCCAGATTCCCGATGGGCGTAGCACATAAATATAACGTTCCTGTCATCGGTCTTCTTCCAGATCGGCTCCTTTTCCATATATCTCAAAGATCTCGTCCGTATAACTGCCGTCATCATGATAGACGATCAGGGGCGGATCCACCGTGATTCTCTGCTTCCCGCCTTTTACCGCGTCAATAAGCACCATGTTGGGCTCCCTGTCCACACGGGGATAGACCAGCCGCATCCGCTTGGGCTCCAGTTTATGCTCTTTGAGGCAGTACATTATCTCCGCCAGCCTAAAAGGCCTGTGCACCATCACAAAATGTCCCGCCGGCTTCAGCAGCCACTTTGCCGCCTTTACAACATCCTCCAGGGTACAGAGTATTTCATGCCTGGCCACCGCCTTCCCCCGGTCCGGGTTGGTCAGTCCGTGGTCCCCGGTCATATAGGGAGGATTCACGGTCACATAGTCGAAGGAATCCCGGGGATAATCTTCCATGACCCGGCATACATCTCCCTGCCGTATCCGGATGGAATCAGAAAGATCATTCAGGCGGACACTCCGCCCGGCCATATCCACCAGCTCTTCCTGATACTCCAGACCCAGAATCTGTCCCGTTTCATATTTGCCCTTAAGCAATATCGGCACGATACCGGTGCCGGTGCAGAGGTCCATGACCCCTGCCCCCTTCTTTATCCGGGCATAATCCGATAAAAGAACCGCATCCATGCCGAAGCAGAAGCTTTTCCTGCTCTGTATCAGCCTGTATCCTTTTATCTGAAGGTCATCGATCCTCTCATGGTCTTTTAATTCAACCTCTCCCATAACAGCGCTTCCTCTGATCAGGAAAGCTTTGACTTTCCTTCCTGCTTTTCCAGGGCTTCCAGCTTCTTAAGCTCAGCGTCAACCTTTACCTTGTCCTTTTTCCGTCTGGGCTGGAAGGTAAGCTCCCGGGCATTGTACTCCACCAGTTCCTTCTCGCCCCGCTCATCCGTAATGATCACTTTTACCTTCTGGCGGAGCACATTGACGCTTTGCACAACGCCCTTTCCTCCTTCCGGCAGCTTCACCTCATCACCGTTGTTGGGAAGCTTCCTGTTCAGATATTCATAGGTCTCCTGTTCATTTTTCAGGCAGCACATCAGCCTGCCGCAGACACCGGAGATCTTGGCCGGGTTCAGGGACAGGCTCTGTTCCTTGGCCATCTTAATGGACACAGGAATAAACTCGGATAAAAATGTGTTGCAGCAAAGAGTCCTGCCGCAGACACCGATGCCTCCCATGATCTTTGTCTCATCCCGCACTCCGATCTGGCGCAGCTCGATCCTGGTCTTAAATACCGCCGCCAGGTCCTTCACCAGCTCCCGGAAATCGATTCTTCCATCGGCGGTAAAATAAAACAGGACCTTGTTGTTATCAAAGGTATATTCACAATCAATAAGCTTCATCTCAAGGCCATGTTTCTTAATCTTTTCAAGACAGATGGCAAAGGCATCCCTGCTTTTTACTATATTTCTCTCATGGATCTCCTTATCCTCCGGGGTGGCGATCCTGATTACGGGCTTTAAGGTGGAAATGATGCGTTTTTCCTCGACCTCCCGGTTGTCAAGCACAACTTTTCCGTATTCCACTCCTCTGGCCGTCTCCACGATCACATGATCATTCAGCTTAATCGGAAGATCTCCTCCGGAAAAATAATAGATCTTTCCATTATCCCGGAAGCGGACGCCGATCACCGGAACCTTCGGCTCCGCCTCTGTTTTCCTGCCTGAGGACTTCCTGCCTTCCACATTCGCTTTCCTGCTATTTGCTTTTTTATTATTATCCATACCTGCCTCCGGATCCCGGCCCGGCTATTCCCCGGGCCGGTACTCTTTCATTCTTTTTGAATCTGTTTTTTATCTCAATATGGAGTATCTCCATAGATGCTTCAAAATTAACATTTGCCTTTAGCCTTATTCCCATGTGGCTGATGTCACGGATGCTCCTGTTGATATCTTCATAATTAATAAGCCTGCTCTGTGTCTGCAGCACCGGATATTCTCTTTGAAAAATCAGGCTCTCCGGATCATCCGCTGCCTTAAGGACCAGAATATCCCGAAACCAGATCAGCATGATATCCAGGTAATCCCGGATACTGTCCTTCCATCTTTTCAGTTCCCTGGCCCGGCTGATGATCTCATGGTCGTTCAGCTCGTGAAGGTATCTCAATATGGAAAGACCGCATTCCGTAAGCTCCGCAAAATCTCCTGAGGCAGCAGCTGCTTCCGCCTTTCCGATATTTCCCATGGCAAAGCCGGTGCAAAATTCCGCTGCGGACTCCGAGGCTTTACATTGCCGTCTCAGATAGTCATACACCAGTTTATCTGCCACCGGTTTCATGCAAAGAAGGATGCACCTGGAAAGGATGGTGTCAAGAAACGCTCCCCGGTTTGTGGTAAGCAGGAGGATCACGGCATATTCCGGAGGCTCCTCAATACTTTTAAGCAAAGCGTTCTGGGCCGCCGGGTTCAGCTTCTCCGCTTCATCCACGATATAGATCTTCCAGGGGCCCTTATAGGGCATGATATCTATGGTGTTGACCAGCTGGTCTCTGATCTCTCCCACACTGATCACACCGGCTTTCTCATGCTGCACCCAAATGACGTCCGGATGGTCCCTGTGGTCCATCATGATACAGGACCGGCATGTTCCGCAGGCCCGGGGCTCTCCGGCCTGCTTTCGGGTCTGCTCCCCGACCTGCTTTCCGGTTTCCTTCTCTGCTTCCTTTCCTGCCGCTTCGCACTGGAGGATCCGGGCAAAGGCCTCTGCCATCTTCTTTTTGCCGCTGCCCTTTTCCCCCTCAAGAATATAAGCATGGGATACTTTATTGTTCCTTATTGCCGTCTTAAAATGTTCTTTTAACTCTTCATTCCCGAGAATGCCTTCCAAATTACAACTCCCAACAGTCACTTAAGCAAAAGGTCCATCTCCCGGCGGATGATCCTCTGGATCTCTTCCACCGGCAGCATACCGTCTATCTTCAACACCTCCGGCCGCCGGGCAAGGACCTCCCGGTAGCCCCGGGATACCAGCTGATGAAAATCAATGCTTTCCTGCTCCAGCCTGTCCAGCTTTTTCTGCTCCTTCTTCCTGCGAAGCCCTTCCTCCTCCGGGATATCTATAAAGAATACCCTGTCGGGCCGGTGGTCTCCGATGCCCGGCGCATTCACGGCTGACACCACCTGGGCACCAAGCCCCCGGGCTATTCCCTGGTAAACCATGGAGGAGTCCACAAAGCGGTCACTGATCACCACCTTGCCCTCTTCCAGGGCAGGGATGATGACATCCTTCATCAGCTGTGCCCTGGATGCCGCATAGAGAAGCATCTCCGTCACATCGGACATTTCCCTGTATTCCGGGTTGAGGATTATGCCCCGGATGGCCTCCCCGATCCTGGTGCCTCCCGGTTCCCTGGTGATGATGTATTCTTTCTTATTCTCTTTCAGATATTCTTCCAGGAGTCCTGTCTGGGTCGACTTTCCGGACCCGTCCGGTCCCTCCATGACAACAAATCTGCCTCTCATTTCTCTCCCCCGTCTTCTTCCAGCACCGGAATCTTATCACCATGCAGTCCCGGTACATTATATCCATTATATAGGTAAAGCTTTAGATTTTCCACCATTTCTTTCATAATTTTTTCTCCGGGCACAAGAAGCGGGATGCCCGGAGGATAGATCATCACATAGGATGCCGCCGTCCTGCCATCGCTTTCAGTCAAAGGAACGTCCCGGCTCCGGGCCTCCAGGGCCTCCCAGGCTTCCATGACCTTCACGGCCTTTACAGGGGATACGGTCAGGCTGCCGGCAGGGGCTGCCATTTCCTCATCCGGCTCCCGGACCTGTCCCTGCCCGGGCCGGGCGTCAAGCTCCCTGTCCAGGGCCGACAGGGCATCAAAAAGATAATCGAAATCCTCTTCTTCATCCATCACCGAGGTCATGGCAATGGCATATGAAAGGTTTTCCATCTCAAGCTCGATGTTCCATTGATCCCTCAGCTTCTCAAAGAGCCATTTTCCTCCCTCTTTTTCCCCTTTTATGCAAAAGACCAGTTTCCCCATATCATAGTCATACACCGGGAGTTTTTCCCCGGAAATAAGGCAAATGTGAAGGAGTTGTCCACATTTCTTTCTAAAGGCCCTCAAGTTATCCACATATTTCCTCAAATTTTTCCCCCGATTGTGCATAAATATGACAGATGCCTCCGCGGAAGCCATCAAAATATAGGAGGGACTGGAAGTTTCATAGACCGCCAGCCAGTCGGCCAGAGTCTCCCTCCTGACCCTTTCTGAACACAGGTGAAGCAGGGCCGTCTGGGTCAGGGCCGGTAAAGTTTTATGACAGCTCTGGACCACAAGATCCGCCCCGCGCTCCAGAGCGCTGGCCGGAAAAGCCTCGTGAAACGGAAAATGGGCCCCATGGGCTTCATCTGCCAGCAGGACGATCCTGTCATCATACCGGGAGATCAGGTCCCTGAAGGCGGCAATATCTGAAACGATCCCTTCATAGGTGGGGGAGGTCAGCACAACCATCTTGATCCCCTCAGTCCCGGCCAGGATCCGGTCAAGCTGTTCAAGCCCTGCCCTGCCCATATCCAGAGCAAAATCATACCGGGAATGATACTGGGGATAAAGGTAAAGAGCCTCCAGCCGGAGGAGTCTGACGGCATGGTAAACTGCCTTATGACAGTTCCTTGCCATCACGATCTTGTCTCCCGGCCTGCATACAGCAGAAACTGCCGCAAGGATCCCCACGGTGCTCCCGTTGACCAGATACCAGGATTCCCGGGTATGGTAAATCTCCTTCAGATTATCCATGGAATCCCTGATGATCCCATGGGGATCATGAAGATTATCATAGCCCGTGATCTCAGTGATATCAGTGGAATAACCGGTCTTCCGTTTATGACCGGGCATATGGAAAGGGATCTTCCCATCACTATTCAATTGCGCCAACTTATCATTAATGGGTGTATTCATATTATTATTTTATACTGTAAACCGCTCCCAAAAACAGAGGAATCCCCGTTTTCGTATCAATAATAGCATACACAAAAGGCCTGTCCAGATAGACTGTTTTTTCCGTAATTTTCTCATGAGTGGGTGCCGCTGAAGCCTTCGCCAGCACCGCAGTGACCGCTGCCGCCTCGGTTCCGTTTTTATTCAGCTTGATAAAGGTCTTATGGAGGATCTGGTCGATCTGTACCTGGCTACTTGTCATCTGTGAAAAATCCGCTGCCGGGGAGAATGCTTTTTTGATGCCCATATTCTTTAGCGGCTCCTTCAGAGAGCATTGGTATTCATAACTGAATTCAGGCAGTCTTGTATGGACGATCACATTGGATGTCAGCCGGTTTTTATAAGCTTCTGTCAGGTCTTTCCCCGTCAGCTGCCCGACATACTGGGCAAGGGAAATTCCTTTGGGCGGGAGCAGCCCCATAAAGGCAGTATCTCCACCCTGGTAATACTTCACAAAACCGTCGGCTCCCCTGACATTCAGATAGATATGCTCTGTTCCCTCCAGCATAGGGGTCTCCCGCTTGCTTCCGTCCTCTTTTGTAAATGTCCTTTGGACCGTTGTCTGGTAGGGCTCTGCCCAGGCTCCTTTAAAATATATGGCGTTCAGGACAGCAACTCTGGCATCCGCCTCCAGCCTGTCAATGATGGATTTTATCTTGCCGCTGGTGTTGTTGTATACCCATGCATTGATATCCTTCACGGTACCGGTATGAAAAGGCGCAGCATAAACCTCTGCCCTGTAATAATCTACCAGCTTCCTCAGAAAAGGTTTTTTCAGGCTTATACTGCCCCTTTTATACCAGACAGAATTCGCCATCTGGTATTTTATGGCCTTTGAGCCTGTGATCCTGCCATGGAGGCCGGCCAGGTAACGGTTGTAGTCCCCCGGGGATATTCCTCCGAGGGCAGTCTGCATTTCAGTGAGATTCTCTCCGCCGGCTCCTTTTTCCATCATGGTGACCGCTGTCAGGATAGAGTCCGGAGAAATCAGAATATTTTTCTTCCCCGGCTGACCCTTCATGGTCTCCTTAAGTAAAGTGACAGAGCTGTCGGATACTGCCCCCACAAACCGGTCGTCGGCCTCCCTGCCGCTCACTTTTCCTGCTTTCATCTTGCCGGTCATGTTGACAGACTGACTGCTTATGGCCTTCTTTGTGAAGCCGGACTTCTTTTTTGTTATGGTTACCTTACAGGTATAGGTTTTCTTTCCGGCTTTGGCCCGGACATAGCAGCTGCCGGTTTTCTTTCCCGCCTTAATGACTGCTGTCTGTTTCTTTTTGCCGCCGGCTTTCACTGTAACCAGTTTTTTCCCTGAAATCGTCCACTTTACGGTCTTTTTTGTATTCTTCAGGGTTATTTTTCCGGATGAACCTGCCCTAAGGCTCAGTTTTATCCGGGAAAGCTTCGTTTTGCCTGCGGCAGATACCCTGCAGGCCGGCAGGCAAACAGACATGCACAGGAGCATAGTGCAAAAAACCAGAAAACAATTCTTACAAAGGGTTCTGACAGATTTAAGACACAACATGGCTTCCCTCCCGACTTATACACCTTCCTGGTGCCGGCAGCGCCGGCATGTGAGTTAATATATGTTTACATTATAAGCCAATTCTCTTTAAATTCCAACACTATTTCTGACTCCCCTTGCCCGGGAAAAGCAAACTTTCGCATTCCTCTCACGACAGTCACGAGAATCTTGCGTATGAGATTGAAAAGGGGTAAAATAGATAGCATAAACGGATTGTTACAGCTTCATGGAGGGGCTTATGAACAGATATCAAAGAAGATCTGCTCTTCTTACTATTATATTTCTGCTTTTGTGCGGTATGGTTTTTATACTCTCCTACAGTGGTTTTGTCCGCATAATGGGGCATGAGTATTACTGGAACCATACTCATTTTATCCGTGAACAATGGATAAAGGTCAGAAGGGTGGACTGTTATTTCGGTGAGGACGGACGGCTGTATACCGGGTGGCTTACCCAGGGGAATGAGAGGAAATACCTGATATCCGGCATCCCTGTAACCGGGGAATTCGTAATTAAGGATTCGGAGTACTATTTTGACCCTGACGGGGTCATGGTGACGGGAATTGCCGATACCGGATCAGGCACCCATTATTATGCTGAAAACGGCGCCAGAAAAACAGGCTGGGTCACTCTGGGAGATGACAGCTATTATTTTACTGATACGGACATGACCAGGGGCTGGTACGATGAAGATAATTCCAGATATTATTTTTCACAGGACGGCAAAATGGTTACGGGCTGGATCAGGATCGACGGAAATTTTTATTATTTCACCGATAAAGGAAAAATGATGAGAAATGGATGGTTTGCGGATGGGAATACCGACTATTATCTTTTTGCCGACGGCCATGCCGCCTGCGGACAGACAAAGCTGGACGGGCGTATTTACTGTTTCTCCGACACCGGCCGGCTCCTGAAAAATACCTGGACGGGCAATTCTTATGCCGGGGAGGATGGAACTTTGCAGACCAGCTGTACCATTGACGGTCTGAGGGTGGATAAAAAGGGCCGGAAGATCTATGATGGCGATTACGGAGACGGCGGCAGTCTCTATATCCCCACCCTGGGAGTCAAAGTGCCTGCCTGGAAAACGGAAGGAGGCAGTGAAGGGCAGCGGATCACCGATGCCGCAAATTCCGCCGCCCTTCTTACCTCTTTTAAGATGCCGGTGATCGCAGACCATAAAAACCAGGGGTTCGAGGCCATAAAGTCTTCTGTCCCCGAGGACACCATCGCTTTTGTCCTGACTCCCGACTCAGTTACGGAATATCTCTGTTCTTCTATATTTACCGGCACAAACGCGGAAAATGATATTCTTGATTCAACGGGCAAAAGTATCGATGGGCTTTCGTCGGATCTCTGCCTCTATACCTGTAATGAGAACTGGAGGCATGTAACCATCGTTCTATTCCAGAAAAAATAGAGCTATCGCACGCCATCCGGCGGCCCTGAGCCGCCGGTTTTCATGTTTCATTCGTGGACTCCCGGCAGGCCGGTCACAGTCCGGTATCGATCTCTATATGGCTTCCGTTTTTGTCCTTTGTTACCCGGATCTGCTGGGGAATATTTTCCATAAGCTCCTCCCGGTGGCTGATGATGCCCACCAGCTTATCGGCGCCGGACAGGTTCATGAGGATATCCATGGTAGAGCTGATGGACTTTGCATCCAGAGAACCGAAGCCTTCATCCACAAAGAGGGTATCCATCTGGATTCCTCCCAGATTGGACGCCACCGTATCTGAAAGACCCAGGGCCAGACTTAAAGCTGCCTTGAAACTTTCTCCTCCGGAAATGTCGCTGACCGGTCGTCTGTGTCCTGTGAAGTTATCAAAAACCTCCAGGTTAAGAAAGGTATTGCTCTTCCTTCCTGTATCATCCTCCTGCCGGTAAAGCTCATACTGCCCATCACTCATGGGCCGCAGGCGGCGGTTTGCTGCCCTGATGATACTATCAAAGCCGGTGGCCTGGATATACTGTTCCAGGGTAATCTTTTTCTTCCCGGTCTGGCCTGTGACCAGATTATACAACCGCGCAGAGATGGCTTCCGCCTTCTTATACTTTTCAAAGCTGTCTTTTTGGCTGCTGATGTTTTTGTATTTCTCCTTGTTGGTCTTCAGCCGGTAGACAATGTCTGTTTTCTCCTTCCTAAGGCTTCCGACAGCCAGACGCTGTCCCTCTGTTTCCTTCTGCAGGGCTTTCAGGTCCACCCTCTCTTTTCCTTCCGCATCTGCCAGCGCATTCTTAAGGGATACGGTATTGGCTTCCCGGGTCTTTTCATGGCTGTTGATGGCTTTGTCGTCGGCCGCTATCTCCTCTTCGCCCACTGCATACTTAAGGTATTCTTCCTCGGAAAGAAAGCCATGGTCCGCCAGGGTATTCCTGAACCGGTTCCTCTGCTGTTCCTTTTCCAGCTCCTTCTTTTCCCGAGTCTCGCAACAATTCTGATAGGCTGTTCCGGCAGCCGACTGCTCCTTGATGGCTTCCTGAAGGTTTTCCCGGGCAGTGTGGATATCAGCCGAATACTTCTCCGCCTGCTCCTCCGCTTCCTTTGCCGCTGCCAGTGCTTCCCCGGCATTTTGATAGCTTAAATTCTCAAGAGAATCAGATAATACTTGTTTCCGGGAGAGAGACAGCTTGTTTTCCTCTGTCTCAAGGGACAGCCGCTTTTTCTCTTCATAAAGCTGCTCCTGGTCTTCTCCTCTGGCTTTTTCCAGGTCCTTTCCGGCCGCCTCCAGGGCCCCTGCCTCTTCTATTGCCTTCTGCAGTTCCCTGTGATTTTGGGTAAGTAATTCGTCTACGGCTTTTCTTTCTGTCTCAAGCAGGCCGGACAGGTCTTTAAAGCTTAAGTCCTCCGGGTCAGGCCTGTCGGGACAGGCAGGGCTCCCCTCGCTGAGGCCGGCAAGGCTCTCCTTCCTGAGACAGGCCAGGATCTCCTCCCTGGTCCGTTCTTCGGCGGTTTCATATTTTGTTTTTGCCTTTTCTACCTGCCGGGCAGCTTGTTCTTTGGTTTCTGATGCCTTAGCCTCCAGCCCGGACAGTCTTTTTAATTCTTCCTCTGATACATACTCCAGGGGCAGTTCTGCCGGACAGGGATGGTGGGTGGCCCCGCAGACGGGACAGGCCTCTCCCTCCTGAAGGTTCCGGGCAAGGATGCCCGCCCGGCAGCGGTCCAGGATATCTTCCGCCCTGTCTTTTTCCATTCTGGCCTTCTGATACTGCTTCCGGGCCGAATCAAAGACTTCTACCGTCTCTTGATACCGTTTTCTTTGCCTTTCCAGGTCCGGGATCATGGAGTGGAACACATCATGTATTCTGTTTTTCAGGGTGCCAAGCTTT
The DNA here is from genome assembly GCA_017433295.1 of Eubacterium sp. Classification (GTDB taxonomy): domain Bacteria; phylum Bacillota; class Clostridia; order Lachnospirales; family Lachnospiraceae; genus Anaerobutyricum. The sequence continues at coordinate 28,716 of JAFRHL010000029.1, read as the reverse complement.
TCTTCCTGTATCTCAAGCTTAAGTTTCTTCTCAGGGGCAGGGGAAAGCCGGGCAATCCTTTCTGTCAGGGACCGGATCCGGCCGGTCAATGCCTTTTCTTCTTCTTCAAGCTTTTCTTTCCGGCAGGCCAGCTTTTCTTCCCGGCCCTTCAGGGTCTTAATATCCTGCCTTAACCGGTCTCTCTGCCGGTATTTATCCACATCCTCTTTTATCTTTGAGGCCTTTGTATTAAGCTCTTTGATCTCATTTTCACGGGAAACGGCCAGACGGATCTTTTCATCGGCCTTTTCTCTGGCCTCCTCTGCTGCCTTCTGCCTGGCGGCCGTCTTTTCCAGCTGGTCTTCCAGCCTTCGGCATTCCCGGACCTGAAGCTTCCACATGTCGTAGACAGGCTTTATGAGATGGCTTGCCGTCTTCTTCCTTTGAACCTCCTTACGGAGGAGCTCAATATCCTTTTCTTTCTCATCCAGCTGCCTTTTTTCCTCCTGCAGGGAAATGACCCTGTCCAGAAGCTTATTGGCGGACTCGGCCAGGGTTAATGCGTTTTCCCGTTCCTTTAACCTGCCCTCTTCCTCTTTAAGCTTTTGCTCTGTGTCCTTAAGGTATGCCGTATCTTCTTCTATTAAACTGTCCAGCAGATCTAACAGCTCATCTGTATCCCATATATGTCCGCTGCTTATAAGCTTGTCACGCGTCGCCGGCAGCTTCTGTGCATAATGGCTGTCAGGACCGGCCAGGGCATCATTAAAATATTGGATCATGCTCTGTTCGGCTGCGATCCTTTTTCCCTGATTGCTGTCCTTTTTCTTCTTCAGCCTGAATTCTATGTCTTTATAGGCGCCGGTCATAAAGATTGTCCTGAGTATCTCCGTTCTTTCCTTCGTATCCGCGTTCAATAAAGTCCGGAATTCGCCCTGGGCGATCATGACGATCTGCCTGAACTGCTTTACATTGATATGGAGCAAATTTTCCACCGCCAGATTGACATTCGTGATACCCTCTATGGGTAATTCCCCTTCACATTGAAAAACTGCTGTTTCTTTTTCTGTGATGGTGCCGGTCCCCTTCAGCTTGGCTCTTTCATACTGGGGAGACCGGCGAATGCGGTAATTCCTGCCCTGGTGGCTGAAATGAAATTCCACAAAGCTTTTTACTGTATCAGCCGCATACTCACTTCTGAAATTTTTGTTGGTGCGGTAGCTGCCGCTGGCACATCCGAACAGGGCAAAGGAGACCGCGTCAAAAATCGTTGTTTTCCCGGCCCCTGTATCCCCGGAGATCAAAAAGAGCCCCTTCTCTTCAAAGGGTTCGAAATTGATTTCCGGCATGGTCCCTGCATAAGGCCCGAAGGCACTTATTATCAGTTTAACTGGTCTCATGATCCACACCTGCCTCTCTGGCTGCCTCTTTCATCATGGCGAGCTCCTCCTCTGAGATATCACATCCATAGATCATCTCATAGAACTCTGAGATCATCTCCTCAAAGCTTTTTCCCGCGGCCGCATTGCTGATATCCACCTGCCCCATTTCCCTGGTATGGGCGTTATCATAATCGATCCGCACCGTATGGGGATAATACTGCCGGAATATCCGCATGGCATCATTAATGGGATCCTCATCGGTCAAAGTGGCATAAATATAGTCTTCCGTGTCGCAGAGATTCTTCTCATTAAGCAGCTGCCTGAGCTTTCCCTTAAGATGCCTCAGATCCCGCCTGGGTTTCAGCTTCTCAAGCTTAATGTCGACCTGCCCCTTTGCCCCTGTGGTTATGATTGGGAGGAATTTATCCCGGCCGCATTCCTTCAGAGAATACTTTAAGGGGGATCCCGAGTATCTGATCTCCGGCCGTCCCACCTTCTGGGGCGTGTGAATATGGCCCAATGCCACATAATCAAACATTTCAAACAGGTCGTATCCGATCTGCTCCACAAGACCCACATGCAGAACCGCCGGGCTCTCAGATCCTGCAAGCTCCGGATCCCTGCCTCCTCCCGCCACGAACTGGTGGGCCACCAGGATATTTCGTTCCTCCGGGTCGATGCCGCTGTGGTCTATGACCGTCTTCACAGCCTGGTGATATGTACTGATCTCCTCATCGGGATAAAAATGTCTCACCTGGGAAGCTTTTATATAGGGCATCAGGTAAATATTTATCTTACCCATCTCATCCTTAAGCTCATATCTGTGAAGCTTCCCGTCAAATCTGGCGGAAATATAAACATGGCTGTTCTCAAAGAGACCGGACCCGAAATGAAGCCGTTCATCCGAATCATGATTACCCGGAATGGCAAATACTTTTATTTTCTTTGCCGCCAGCCTGTTTATGAAATAATCAAAGAGCCCCACGGCAGCTTCTGAGGGAATCGACTTGTCATAGATATCTCCGGCGATCAGGATGCAATCGGCCCCGTTGATCTCCGCCAGGTCGATGATCTGATCCAGGATATATCTCTGATCCCGGATCAGGTCAAAATCTCCCAGTGACTTCCCCAGATGGAGATCTCCCACGTGAACAAATTTCATAATAGTCCTCCATATTGCCCAAGAACATAAAAGGAGCCCGCAAAAACGGACTCCTTTAGAATTAATCTTACATAATTACTGAGATGATAACGCCGGGCTTACTCTACTGTGTATGGCATTAATGCAACGTGTCTTGCCCTCTTTACAGCAACAGTTAAAGCTCTCTGATGCTTTGCGCAATTGCCTGTAATTCTTCTCGGTAAGATCTTGCCTCTTTCAGACACGTATCTTTTCAGCTTGTTAACATCTTTATAGTCAATTACTGAATTCTGATCTGCACAGAAAATGCAGACTTTTCTTCTTCTGCGTCCGCCTCTTCTTCTCATGGGAGAATCGCCGCGCTCTTTATTGTATGCCATTTGATATTACCTCCTGATTATCCTTTAAATGAAAGGCAGTTCTTCTTCGATCCCTTCGGGAATAGTCATAAACCCGTCACTGGCCGCCTCACTGGGGGCAGGACGGCTTGTCATTGTCGGCTGTGGTGCCGCAGACGCCGGTTCCGGATTCTGGTATCCTCCGGGCTGCTGGTAATTGTTCTGCTGATATCCTCCACCATAGCCTGAAGCTGCTGCTTTGCTCTCGGCAAAGTCCTGTTCCTCAACGATCACGTCTGTCGTATAGACCTTCACACCCTCACGATTGGTATAACTGCCTGTCTGAATTCTTCCTGAAATCACGATCTTGGTACCCTGCTTTAAGTACTTCTCAGCGAACTCTCCCTGTCTGCCAAAGGCAACACATCCGATAAAGTCCGCATCAGGATCGCCTTCTCTGCGAAATCTTCTGTTAACTGCCAAAGTATATCTTGCTACGCACGTTGACCTCTCCCCCTGTGAATATCTCACATCCGGATTCCTGGTCAGACGCCCCATCAAAATAACTTTATTCATGGAATTCCTCCTGTTGCTTAAGCCTCCTGCTTAACGCATAAATATCTGATAACCGGCTCCATGATACGCATACGACGTTCGATCTCTGCCGGAGCATCGGTCTTCGCATCGAACTGGATGAAGTAGTAATATCCTTCTCTCATCTTCTGAATCTCGTAAGCTAATCTCTTCTTACCCCATTCATCGACGTTAGTGATCACACCATCAAATCTCTCGATAAGAGCTTTTACTTTCTCGATGGCATCTGCTCTTGCGTCATCATCAATCTTTGCATTCACAACCACTGCTAATTCATACTTACTCATGGTTATCTCTGCACCTCCTTCTGGTCTTTCTGGCTCTCTTCCTTACAAAGAGAACAAGGATCTTTAAACACTACAGTAGAGCATTATATCACAGAGCTATTATAAAAACAAGTGTCATTTTTAAAAATATAAGGCATACTATCATGAAAAAATATCAGCTGATGTAACCCTTAAAGTTCTTCTCCACAAGCTTCCTGGGCAGCATGACCTGCCTGCCGCAGCCTGTGCATTCCAGGCGGAAATCCATTCCGATCCTTAAGATCTTCCACCGGTTTACTCCGCAGGGATGCTGCTTTTTCAGTTTAATGATCTCTCCAACCTTTAAATCCATACAAACTTCCTCCTTACCATGATTTACTATAACAAAAAGGAAGCGGTCCGGTCAAGAAAACAAAAAACCGGCGGATCGCAGAGTTACGCAATGGAAGGAAGCTAAAGCTGCCGCCGGGCTCGCACAAAATCGCCAAGGCGATTTCGATTGATATCAAGATCCGGTCTATAAAAGGATCAGCCGGCTCCCGTGCCGGATATTCTGGTCAGTAAGGCTGCGGTCCGGGGACAGGACGCACCGGCCCTCCATGTCGCACAGCCAGAGCTTCGGCCGGTCCAAAGGTTCATCCGGAGCTTCCCGGGTCAGGTCAGCTCCTGCTTTCGCAGACAGCAGATTGTAAATATCCCGCCGTATCTCGTAAACAGGCACTGTTTCATCACAGCAGAACTCAAAGCTTTCGCCCATGGAGGGAACATAAATATCAATATGGATCATCTTCACTTCCTCATTCCGGTTTCGGCACGATAATCAGCTCCGGGGGCTTTCCTTCCCGGAAGAAATAGCCTGTTCCCGGTTTCAGTACAGCGGTCTGCTCTTCATAGGACAGGGCTCCGTGGTCGAAAACCACATCCTCTATCAGGCTGCCGCCCAGATGGATCCCGTAAGCTCCGGGCCCCCGCCCCTGCCAGACCTTTGATTCTCCTGCCAGAAGGCAGTCCTCCTCTTTGGCCAGCGCTATGATAAACAGATTCTTATAATCCTCCATCTCCATGGTCAAATCCTCTGCGGCTGCCCTTTCTTCTTCCTGCAGGGCGCAATACATCCCCAGGTTTTCGATCAGGATGAATACCCTTGGAGAGTTCTTTCCGGGATCGCAATTTGTTAACAATTGCCTGATCTTCCTCATCAGGCTTTCCGGAGATTCCTTTCCGTCCAGATAAAGATCTATGGCATTCTCCCTGCCGGCAGCAAAAGCTCCTGAAAAATCTACCACACAGAGAACCATCTCCCGGTCCGGCTGCATTTGCTTCTTTAACATAAGTATCTCCAGGAGGAGCTTAAACAGGCTGTGTTTTCCCGCCTTCTTTCCGCCGGTGATCAGAAAGGCCCCCGGAGTCCGGGTCGATATGGAGGCAATCCCCGCGGTTTCAACCTCGTATCCTGCGGGAAGCAGGTCCTCCTCACACAAAACTCTTCTCACCTCATTATTCCGGATAAATACAGAAAGGCAGGGTTCCTTGGGAATGACCCTCAAGGGCACCGGCAGTATGCCTTTGTAATTACCGGTCTGCCTGCCGGCCTCCCGGCATATCCTCTGCATTCTGTCATAGTCATCGGAAGAATCCAGAGCCAGGGCGGTCTGAAATTCCAGTATATCTCCCTCAATTCTGGCAAGCCCCCTTCCTTTTATTCCTTTTTCCGGAAATATGGAGATATCCAGTGTTCCCAGAATCTCTGAGTAGGAGAAATACTCCTTTTGCTCCAGGCAGTAACATTCCTTAAAATAATCGGAAAAATGATGGGGCAGTTCAGAGGATGAAAAGCCTCCGCAGGTGACAAGCAGGGTCATTCCCGCGTTCTCCCCCTCCCTGCACAGCTTTATTAAGTCCTCCTCATACCTTTGTCCTGTCTTTTCACTGAAGGAAGAGTAATTGTCTATCACGATCAGGATTCCCGGCAGGGCTTCCCTTCCAGAACGGATATACTGGCGGTAATTGGCCCCGGCAAAAAGCTTCTTCCGCTCCTTTAGCAGCTGGTTCACCAGATGGAAAAAAGCCCGGCAGTTATCCGCCTCTTCCCCGGTTATAACTCCCCCGGTATGGGGCATTCTTTCAAAGGCCTTTAAAGAGGAATTGCTGAAATCAAGTATATATATCTGTACTTCCCCGGCGCTGTAATGGCTTATGGCCCCATAGAGAAGAGTCTGGAGAAAGGTTGTTTTCCCCGATCCGGGCAGTCCGCATACTGCCGTATGTCTTTCCAGGTTTAAGAAGGCCGGAAACTGTCTCTGGTGAGCAGGATCATCCGCCAGACCGATACAGACTCTCCGGCAGCCTCCGGAGGGATCATAACCGGAAGGGCCATTACCGGAGGGCTCTTTAAGGTCCGGCTCCCGCTGGCCCTGTCCCGGGCCCGAACTTATTTCGTCCAGGGTAAGCCTTGCAGGAAGCGGATCCAGCCAGAGCTGGCGGCATTTAGCCAGACCTTCCTTCTCGGCGGTCAGGATAATACTCTCTCTGATCGCATCAAATTGAGTCTGTTTACTGCCTGCAACCTCTTCTTTTTTATTAGGAAGATATTCCTTTTCTCCGGAAAAGGAAACCATTGATACAATCTCTGAGACTTCTTTTGTCTCCCGGTATCCGGCGCCGCTCCAGCCGGTCTGGAACACCTCATAAATCTCATCGTTGCCGACCTGGAAGCAGCAGCGTCCGGTCCGGCGCAGATCGGCGGCATCCGGTCTGTGGAGCATATCCATACTGTCCTGCTTCTCCTGAACCCTGAGGCACATCCGGAATCTTGCATTGCTCCATATCTTATCATCCACCGTTCCTCCCGGCTTCTGGGTGGCCAGGATCAGATGCAGGCCGGAACTCCTTCCCACCTGGGCGATGCTGATCAGCTCCTGCATAAAGTCGGGCTCCTCTTTTTTCAGCTCGGCAAACTCATCAATAATAATCAGAAGATGGGGGACCGGCATCATATCATCACGGCTGTAATACAGCCTCATATAGTCACTGATATTGTTTACCCTGTAATCTTTAAAAAGCTTCTGCCTTCTCTGGTTCTCGCTGCGCAGAGCGGTCATTGCCCTGGCAATGCCCCCTTCGGACAGGTTGGATATCTGGCCGCAGAGATGGGGCATGTCTTCAAAAAGGCCTGACAGGCCTCCTCCCTTGTAGTCTATAAGAAACAAGTTTACGACCCTGGGACTGAATAATACCAGCAGAGAGAGAATATATGTCTGAAGGAGTTCACTCTTTCCCGAACCGGTGGTTCCTGCCACAAGGCCGTGGGGACCATGGTACTTCTCGTGGATATCCAGATATTTCATCCTGCCTCCCGCCTTGAGCCCTATGGGTGCCCGCAGACTGTCGACGACTCTGGATTTTTTCCACTTGCCGGCTATTTCCAGCTCCCCGGGTCCGGCTATATCAAAAAGCTGAAAAAAAGTGACAGACGAAGGGATCTCATTATCCTCAGTTCTTTCAATAACCCTGAAAAGTGACATCCTTCTGGCGAAGGCATCTGCCTCTTTCCACGGGATATCATCGAAGCATACAGGGGTCCTTCTTCCTTCCGACAGGTGGCATATCCCCTGAAATTCCGGACTTTTTTCCAATATCAGCTGACAGGAGTTGGGCAGAAGCTCCCTCTCCGCAGCCAGCCAGACCACCACGATCCCGTTGTGGGTCTGTCCTTCGGTAAAATACCTTTCTATGGGCTCTCCTTCCAGGTAATGAGGGGCATCAATAAACAAAACATAGACCGGGATGGTGGCTGCAGCCCCCTCTTCTCTTTTTCTGAGGCGTCCGAGCAGATGAAAAAACAGTCCTCTGGCTTCCTGATGACCGGAGGCCAGAAGCCTGCGGTTTCCATCCTCTGACCATACGTGGGGAAGCCACCGCATAAAATCCCAGTCCTTACCGCAGATACTGCGCTCTTTATCATAAACAAGGCCTATCCTGACCTCTGTATAACAATTATTGCAGGCAAGCTGGATGATCATATTCCGGGCAAGGGAGACCCTGTCTTTTTCCCGGAGGGCTGCCAGCCCGACCCGGCTGTGTTCTTTCAGGGATATTCTTATGGGCATATCCGGAAGGATCAAATACTTGTGCCGGAGGTCTTCCACTGTACTTTCCAGATCATTATTCATGGTCCTGAAATGAAACTCCGGTATGGATATCTCGGCCGGCAGCTTCATATCTCCCGTACCCAGTCTGCAGTCCAGAAAATCTACGTGACAGGGCATCCGGCTCCACAGGGATATGGAGCTGTCATCAAGAGCTGTCCGATTCTCTGCCCTGATATATCTTTCCTCCAGAAGCTCCCTTATCCCGGCGCTTCTTTCTCTGATTTCCTTCTCTTTCTGCTTCAGATACAGATGATAGGCCTCTTTATTCTTCTTCCATCGTCCGGCATCCCTTCTTCTGTTATAGATGCTCTGGATCAGCACCCAGATCAGGGAGGACAGCAAGGACAAAAGAGCCATGAGCAGGCCGCCGTACATATACAGCTGGTTCCCGCCTTCTCTTCTGGAAGCATAGATCATAAAACAGCTGCCGGCAACCATGGGAAATGTCATAAGAATGTTGGAGGCAATCATGACGGCTGCCGGCATGTCTTCTGTAAAATCCTGCTCCGGAGGCGGATCTATGACAATGGGATCCTCCTCCACAGACTTTAAGCTCCTGGGCGATCTGTGAATGACTTTTATACCTGTAATATGCTCCCGGCCTCCTCCCCCGGCCGGAGTACCGTCACAGGGGAGAGTCCTTTTGTCATCACCGGTATGGCCCACAGGGATTAATGTTATCCCCACATCAAGCAACCCTGTCTCCACAGCGATATACTCTTCAAGAAACACCATCTGAAGCCCCATCAGATTGATATGGTCACCAAATCCCAGCTCTGTCCGGCTGCTGATAAAGCGGTCGTTAACATACAGGCCATTGATACCCCTGCAGTCAAGAAACCAGCCTCTTTCTGACTGATAAAGCTTTGCATGAAGTCTGGATACAGCCTTCTGGCCCCGGATCACAATATCATTATCCCGGCCTCGTCCGATAGTGATGGTATCTCTTAAAAAGAACTTGTCATAAGGAGAGCAATGATAAGGAACCTCATAAACCGAAAAAGTAAACACATCCCCCAAAGAAGACTTCAGGTCAAAGCCCGCACCGGCGGTAAGCGGTTTCCTTTTCTGCCCGGACGCCGGCAGCAGATACTCCGCTGATGACCTTATATACCAGATCTGGTCAATGTTCTCCAGGAGTATCCTCAGAGGTCTCTTTATCTGAAATGTCTCATCCGAAAGCCAGAGGCTGTAATCCGTATTCCTGCAGAAGGGAAGCCTGTACCGGGAATAACCTCTCTCCCCAAACACAGATATCAAAACAGACATGACACTCTCCTTACAAAGCATTTCCGACAGACAGCTGCAAAGCTGTGTTCCTTTTTGCGACGTGTGCTCTCATCTCCGGAGTATGCGTCAGACTCCTGCCTGGTTCTTCAGCCTGGCCGCTGCAGCTTTATTGGCCGCCTCTGTGGTCTGGTACTCTTTGGCAATGGTTTTCAGATGAGAGGATTGTTCATCCAGTCTCCTGCACATCTTCGTAATATCTGTCTGTAATCCCTGGAACTTCCTTACAAAGGCCCCGGAGGCCTCACCGCTCCATACATTCTGACTGATCCCCGTTACCAGAGTCAGCATCTGTCCCGTTGTTTTTTTGATCGATTTACCTATGGATCCCAGAGAGGCCGCACTTGCTGTCAGCTTCTCCGGTGATACTTTAATAATGTCAGCCATATACTATCCCTCCTGTTAATTCAAGACCGGCCTGCGAATCCCGGCGCCGGCACATTCCTATCCCGAATCTATTCCGAATCCGGTGCCGGCTGTCAGCTGGATGCCACTGACAGATTCTTCTTCTCCATCAGGTTGTAAAGGGCAATAATCGTAGAAAGCACCTTAATGAAATCTTCCACCAGTTTCATGATCATCTTCAGCTTGGAAACATCAATTGCAAGAGCCATGGCATACTTCTTCTTGGCCGCTCCTTCCCACATGGAATCCAGCTTCTTCCCCTCTGCTTCAAACTGGCTGATCTGGGTGCCGAGAGTTTTCTTTAGTGCAGCCAGAGCTTCCTTCTTTTTCGTAAGCTCATTGGCAGAAACAATGATCTGTGACATAGAGTCCTCCTTTCTGCAGGACAGTCTGCGTGTCCTTTTAACATTCCTTATCACAGGGTACTCTTATGAGGCCGGCAATAAGGAAAATATCAGCTGCATTGTCATTATATCATATATTTTACAAAAATCAACATATTTTTACAAAATAGTATCTCGCCTAAATCATGGGAATACTCCACCTGAGACTGAAATCGTTGATGTATTTGTTTTATCAAACTTTTCACTGGGCGCAAATTAAATCACATGTAAACCTGACGGTCAGGGGCTGTTTTAGTGTGATATGCTCCCATAAAACAAAAATAAGGGACCGCAGCCATAGACTGCAGTCCCGAACAATACGTTACTGATTATTATTATGATAGTCGATCCAGTTCACAGCTTTTCTACAGTTGTATACGATGCATTATAATATATAAGACATCCTGAAAAAAAGCCTGTTATACTAAATTGATCTGGGTGTCAAAACTAACACCCTGGATTTTTACGAATTGTGTCGTGCTTTGCACTCTCCACAATCCTGCCATTATTTGCTGTAATCGTAGAATCCCTTACCAGTCTTCATACCTAACTTGCCGGCACGAACCATTTTTCTCAGCAATGGATGCGGACGATACTTGGGATCACCAAACTCATTATAAAGAACTTCCATGATAGCCAGGCAGATATCCAGACCGATCAGGTCACCTAAAGCCAGCGGTCCCATCGGATGGTTTGCGCCTAACTTCATAGCTGTGTCAATACCTTCAACAGATGCAACACCGTCAGCATAGATGCCAACAGCCTCATTGATCATGGGAACAAGGATTCTGTTAACAACAAATCCGGCTGCTTCCTTAACCTCTACAGGAGTCTTGCCGATGGATTTTGCGATCTCTACGATCTTATCCTTGATCTCATCCGGTGTGTTCTCACCCTGGATAACCTCAATGAGCTTCATAACAGGAGCCGGGTTGAAGAAATGCATACCAATTACCGGTCTGTCAAGTCCTGCACCGATCTCTGTGATGGAAAGAGAGGATGTGTTTGTAGCAAAGATGCACTCTGCGGGAACGATGTCCTGTAACTCTTTAAATGTCTGCTGTTTTACAGCCATAACCTCAAGAGCTGCCTCTACAACTAAATCGGCGTCAGTACAGATATCTTTTGTGCCTGTTGTGATCTTAGCGAGGATAGCGTCTGCCTTTTCCTGATCCATCTTGCCTCTTGCTACTCTCTTCTCGAAGCCTTTTGCGATCTTCTTCTTGCCGTTGGCAGCAAATTCGTCGTTAATATCACATAAATATACTTCATAACCCTCTGTCTGAGCAAATGCCTGAGCGATACCGGATCCCATTGTACCAGCGCCGATAACTCCAACTTTCATGATAATCTCCTCCTTTTTGATCTTCATCTGATCTTCATATAACTACTGTTTATACTACACACTCCGCCGGAAGCAAAAACCGCTTCCGGCTTCTGCGGTGTTCCCCACACTGTAACAGATTAAAAATCTTAGCAGTTCTTAAAGGGTTCTTTCACCTTTTCTTTGTTCTTGTCCAGGAAGAATGCCATACCGTATTTCTGGTCTTCTGTCTCGAAGCAGCTGCCGAATAACTTCTCTTCGATCGCGATGGCTTCATCCATTCCCACCTCAAGACCTTCGTTGATGGCCTTCTTGCAGGCGCGAACAGCGATGGGAGCCTGTTTTGCGATACCCTTGGCCATCTTCAGTGCCTGGGGCATCAGCTCTTCTGCCGGATATACTTCATTTACAAGGCCGATCCTGTAAGCTTCGGGAGCCTTGATATTACGTCCGGTGTAAATAAGCTGTTTTGCCTTTCCGGGGCCAACGATACGGGCAAGTCTCTGGGTTCCGCCAAATCCGGGTGTGATTCCCAGGCCAACCTCAGGCTGTCCGAAAATAGCATTCTCGGAGCAGAGTCTGATATCGCAGCTCATGGAGATCTCACAGCCGCCGCCTAAAGCAAAGCCGTTTACAGCAGCGATAACGGGAATCGGTAATGTCTCGATCTTTCTGAAAATGTCATTACCAATCTTACCGAATGCCTCTCCCTCTTCCTTGGTAAGGGTGCTCATCTCTCCGATGTCGGCTCCGGCTACGAAGGACTTCTGGCCTGCGCCTGTAAGGATAAGGCAGCGGATGGCATCCAGATCCACAGCATCAATAACTGCTTCAAGGTCCTTTAATACTTCACTGTTTAAAGCATTGAGCGCCTTCGGACGGTTAATGGTGATAATACCAACCTGTCCGTCAACATTATAATCTACAAATCCCATGATAGAATTTCTCCTTTATTTAAGATTCAGTCAGGTTCCTGAACAACCCTGTTACAATCAGTCTCTCTTAACGACGGTGGAGCATCCCATGCCGCCGCCGATGCAAAGTGTGGCAAGACCTGTCTTGGCATCGCGTTTTACCATCTCATGAAGCAGTGTAACAAGGATACGGCAGCCTGAAGCACCAACCGGATGTCCGAGGGCGATGGCTCCGCCGTTTACATTAAGCTTGCTGGTATCAAATCCCAGGTCATGTCCAACTGCCAGAGACTGAGCTGCGAATGCCTCATTGGCCTCGATCAGATCGAAATCATCGATGCTCATGCCTGTCTTGGCAAGAACTTTTCTGGTGGAAGCAACAGGTCCGACACCCATGATGCTGGGATCAACGCCGCCCAGGGCACCTGCTACCCATGTTGCCATAGGTGTAACGCCTAACTCTTTGGCTTTCTCTTCGCTCATAACAACGATGGCTGCAGCACCGTCATTGATACCTGAAGAGTTGGCAGCTGTTACGATACCGTCTTTCTTAAATGCGGGACGCAGTTTTGCAATGCTTTCCGCTGTTGTTCCGGGACGGGGGCCTTCATCTGTATCAAAGATCACTGTCTTCTTTTTCAGCTTAACTTCTACAGGAACGATCTCATCTTTGAATCTTCCGGACTCGATGGCTGCGGCAGCCTTCTGCTGGGAATTGGCGGAGAACTCATCCAACTGCTCTCTGGTAAGTCCCCACTGCTCTGCTACGTTCTCTGCTGTGATACCCATATGGTAGTTGTTGAATACATCCCATAATGCATCATTAACCATACAGTCTTTTAATACGCCGTTGTTCATCCTGTAACCGAAACGTGCCTTGTCCAGGGCAAAAGGAGCCATGGACATGTTCTCCATACCACCTGCGATGACAACATCAGCTTCACCGGCGATGATCTTTGTTGCTGCCAGGTTTACGCAGTTAAGTCCGGAACCGCATACGATGTTGATTGTGGTTGCGGGTGCCTCGATGGGAACACCGGCATTGATGGATGCCTGACGGGCAACGTTCTGTCCAAGACCGGCCTGGATAACGCATCCCATTAAAACTTCGTCGATCTGATCAACCGGGATCCCTGCTCTCTTGATCGCCTCTTTAATAACGATAGAACCCAGTTCTGCAGCAGGTACGGTGCTGAGTCCGCCACCCATTGTTCCGATAGCAGTACGGCAAGCACCTGCTAATACAACTTTCTTAGCCATAACACATACTCCTCCATTCTTAAAGGTTTAACAACAATCTGGTTCGTATGTTAATCTTATCACAATCATATTTTCTTTGCAATATGATATTAAAAACTATTTCTTATTTTCGAAATATTCGTAGGCATCTATCACATCCAGATATACACCGTCAAAGCCCGCGGTAAGGATTCTGTCCAGATAGGCATTGGAAGATCCGTACAAAATACTCTGCCATTCAGGCTGCCAGTACCTGACCTTGAAATTTCCTTTCCAGTTCTTGTTTTCTTCGGCGATCCAGGCAGGTCTGGTCGCCTGGGTATTCCATGCCGGCTGCCAGTAATAGCGGTAGTTTTCTGCCTCACCTACACTTAAGTAGGCGCATACTTTTCTCTTTCCTCCGCTTGCTTTCGTTTTCATTCTGGCAATCTCGGAGGCTGTCCATGGTTTCTGCACACCATTCTCATCATATCCGAAAAACAGGTCAATAAAAATGAGATCATAATCTGTCTTGTTTATGGCCTCTATAAAAACTTCCCGGGCCGTTTTATCCTTTGTCTTCTTATAATTTTTAGGATCCAGTATGGCCATGAAATCCCTGACATCAGCCAGAGAATTCACATCATAGCTGACGCCCTTTGCGGTATCCTGAACAATGGCATCCAGATCCTCCGGCGCATTCTTAAAGCTGACAATCTTGGCACTACCGGAAGGTGAAGCTTCATATTCAATACTGAAGGCTTTTTTTCCGTTGGTCACGGCCGTCAGCAGGGCTGCCTGCATGGCCTTCTTATCACTGTTGGTAAAGGCATCTTCAATCAGTACTCCGTCCACTGCCGCAAGCATGGAATTCTTTGTGGGAGCGTCTGAAGCATAAAGATTATAGCCTCCGTTGCTGATCATGGCGAAATCCGGTTTTTTTCTTTTGGCATAGGTATTCATATTCCCAAGCAGGCTGACCATGGCATCCGCATAGCTGGAGGGTGCTTCTGAAGCGGCAGAAGTGGTAGCCGGTTTTGCTGCCGTAGTCGCGGCAGGCTTTTTAAAAGTGACAGCCACCTTTAAGTATCTGTTCTTTTTCCCATATTTAACCAGGTTGGCGGCCACGATTTTCGTTGTCAGGCCGGAAACCTTTCTGGATGTAACGACCTTTTTACTAAAACTTACTTTTTTCTTAGCCTTTACATAGAAGGAGCAGGTACAGGTCTTCTTCTTATTCAGGGCGCTCTTACTCTTACTGAGGCTGCCCTTTACCTTCTTAAGCTCCGCCGGCAACGCTACTTTGATCTTCAGATTTTTCATGACGTCACCGGAGTTATTGTAAATACTTATGGTAACTTTAGCCTTTTGCCCTTTCTTCAGCTTATTTTTGTTAATTTTAGTGGTTACATAATATTTTGATTTACAGGTTACAGTGGCTGCCCGGGCAACAGGCCCCGTACAGAGCAGGCCCGAAACGGGTAACATTATCATCAGTATCATTGTCAGAATAAACCGGTGCATCGTCTTTCTCATCTTTATCTCCTTTTGTGTCTAAATGAACACTCCTCACTGTTGTTCCTCAAAATATTCATAGGCATCCACTACATCCAGATATACTCCGTCAAAACCTGCTGCCATGATCTGATCCAGATAGCTGTCTTCTTTCCCGAAAAGAATATCCCTCCAGGCTTTGGTCCAGTACATTACCTTGTAATTCCCGGCCCATTCGTCATTCACTTCGCAGATCCAGGGCGGAGGATTCTTGTTCCAGCTCTCCTGCCAGTAATCCCGATAGTTTTCTGCCTCGCCTATACTCATATAGGCGCATACCATTCTTTTTCCTCCCTCCTTCTTATTTCTAAGTGAGTCTATATCCTTTTTTGTCAGGTTTTTTCCACCAAATTCAAGATCAATAAATATTATATCATAATTTGTATTCCGCAATGCTTTCAGATAAGCAGATTTTGTTTTATAATAATCCGGATTCAGCAGAGCCAGAAAATTCTCGGCGTCAGCCGGCTCCCTGCAATCCTCATCATGAACCCGGGCATATGGAAGCTCCGGAATCTGGGTAAGCTCCATATCTTTGGCACAAAACCATACGGTATCAAGCTTTTTACTCTTTTGCGCCGCTGTTTTCCGGGTCTGCTTATTGCTGCAGTATTCAATATTGAAAGCAGGCAGATCCGCTTCCTGGGCATCTTTTACCGCTTCCTGCATTTCAGCGCTTACCTTATCCGGTGTTTTTCGATTGTCCTTGCTTCCCCATCCATAAAACAGAGACTCCACCAGCATACCATCCATGGTAGAGGTCAATCTCAGGAGGTTCTCCTCGCTGGTATTATATTTGGGCATATACAGCTTATAGCCGCCATTGGTAATCATGGCAAAATCAGGATTTTTTGATTTGGCATAATCACTGAGATCTGCCAGGAGATTGATCATTGCATTCTGATAACTGTCCGGCTGAGCAATGCTGACCTTTTCTCTCCGGTTTTCCGGTTCAAACCGGTAGATGATATGCTCCCCGTTTTTATCCGGTCTGGTCTCCTTTTGGGACAGTATAATAAAATCATTCTTATCTTTGGGATTGCAGATCCTTATACCCAGAGAATAACCCTTTTTCAGCCTTTTATCATAAGGAAACTCTCCGGTCACCTCCATATCCCGGCCGGGCAGCAGCTTCTTTAAAGTCATGGGAAGCTCCACCTCATGGATCTTTTTCCCATCCCTGTTGTGAATCGTCATGACCACAGGCCAGTCTGCATAACAGGGGGCTACTCCTGTATTAGTAAATGTAAACCGCTGGGTAACGGTATCCTTTCTGAAATTCACGGTGGTCTGCATACTTTTGATATAGATGCAGTATCCCAGAGTCTGGCTGATCATCCTGTATCCATTCCCTTTTTGATCCTCTTCTCCGGGACAGGTACCTGAAATATAAGTAAGATGTCCGTCTCTGATCTCCTGTAAAATCTCAGCCAGATCTTTGTTCAGAAGATCCTTAATATCTTTCTCACCTGAAAATGCTCCCCCGGAAACTGCATTTTTCCAATAATCCGGATATGCAATCTCCTCCAGAGCTTTTTTTTGCTTTTCAGATTCTCCAAGACCGGCGAAATAAACTCCGCACCCGGTCTCCTCCAGCTTCTTATAGCCGGCAGGAAGAATCAGGTGCGCGTCGGGAAATGCCTGCTCAAATTCATGCAGGCAGCCGGCCCCCTGTTCGCTGATTTCAACGAAACTGATGAAAGAGTCTTTGGAAAAATACTTTCCCAGCTCCCCGATTGCCTTTTTAATATCTCTTTTATGTCCATCATCCGGCTTTGTACAATCAAAACGCAACACACCATGAAGGTTCTTCTCTTTGTACTCTTCAAGATGAAATTCTTCTTTCAGATAATCCGTATCGTAATTCCCTGCAGCCGGTTCCCAATTCTCCCAGGAAAGATCGATGAGGACCAGCTTTGCATTCTCACAGTCCTTTTCCTTTCTGGCATCAGGCGCAAATCCCATCAACGGGTTTGCCGGGGCTTCTTCCAGGGGATCATATAATGTGGTCTGATACAAACGGTACCGGCCCGGCAGTATATATAAAAGGATCAGCGCAATCGCCGCCGCCAGAAAAATAACAAGCAGTGGAATGACCGGTATTCTTCTCTCAGCATTTCCAGCCATACTAGTTCTCCTTTCCTTCCAGTTTGCCGGACAGCCAGATAAACGGTCCTTTATCTTCCCTTATCATAAATTCCTGCCGGCCCAGCAGCATATACTGCAAATGCCCTGTACACCACTCCAGGCGAATAATACAAACCAGAAAGAAAACCGCTGCTCCCAGGGAAAAACCCAGACCAAAGTATACATTTTTTCCATACAGCATCTGCAGGGCTGTCCCGGAAACCGAGATTACCGCAAAGAGGACTGTCCCGATCATGGCTCCCAGATAATCTTCAAAGTAAAGAAGGATCAGCATCACGGAATTGCCCATGGCATAGATCCCATACCCCACGCAGAGGATCCGGAATATATCTTTGCCCAGGTCCGTCATACCCAGGGGGAGCAGGTCCATAATAAAACCACCGCCCACAATTGCCAGAATAGTCATGATAACCTGCTTGATTCCCATAAAAAGAAGCTCCTGCCCCAGAACATCCAGCATTTCTTCCTCTGCCGCCTCTATGTCCATAATGGACCCCCGGTCATTGAAGAGACTATAATAACGCCGGTATTTGGGAAAGAATTTAACTTCTACCGAGGATACAAAAGAAATAATTGTGATGATGATCGAAAAGAAGGCAAACAAGGCAGGGATATCATACATGGGTGCTGTATAAAACCACCCTGTTGTCTGATGCCTTAAGGGGCCGAAATACATAATACACAGATGTCCGTACAGACCGATCCATATGGAAGCTCCGATGATTCCCAGAGGTCTGTACCTGTCAAACCACTCAAGAAAAGAGAATTCTTTTCCTTTTCCCTTGGGAAAGTATCTTACCAGAAGCTCATGGTACCATACCAGCATGATGCCGAAGGAAAGAACCACACAGCTCATCAGTCTCACGACAGTGATCATCTGGAAAAGGACCATGACCAGAGCCGCCAGGAATCCGGCCATGACCGACACAGTGAAACCGGCCATGATCATGCGGTAATCCTTCAATATCATCAGATAGATCATTTCCATCCATACGATGATCATAACGGAAGAGATCCATAAACACATAAGGCCGTAGGACAGAGGAACCCCTGAAAAGAACAAAAACGTGCTGTATAAAGGTACCATGACCAGAAGCTGTACGCAGCAGCTCCCGTACAGAGAGGGCATGATCTCCGAATATCGCTTTTCGTACAGGCGGTCTGCCACGTAACGGGTCACCACCATGTTATAACAGTTGGAAGAGAACAGGGAGACCAGAAGACTGTATGTGAGCATACAGTTTAGAACCTCCCTGTCCGGTCTGTCCATCCCGGCAATCAGAGACACCAGTGTGATCCCCAGGAGCATTACAACGTAGAGTATCATTGGCCCGATACTGATCACTCCCGCATATATGTAGGCCCTGCAAAGGTTCAGAACTCCTTTTTTCTGAAACAGTTTATTTAACTGAAAACCTATTCCCGCCATCTTCGAAATACCTCATCATATGCTTCCTGATACCTCCGGATCATATCCCTGTGCTGAAAGAAACGGCCGGCGCGCCGTTTTCCCACATTTCCCATGATGATCCTCTGTTCCCTGTTCCTGCACATTTCTTCCATGGCCACACTTAAAGCATGGGGCTGCATGGGAGGAACACATATACCTGCTGCTCCCTCATTATCCTCTCCCGAACCATAAAGCAGCTGTTTGCAGCAGCCCACATCTGTGGTTACACAGGGACGGCCTGCGGCAAAGGATTCAAGGACAGACAGAGGCTGTCCCTCAGAAATACTGGAGAGGACAGTAAAATCAAACTGATGCATATGTTCTGTTACCCGGATGGTCCCCATGAAAAACACATCGGGGACCTGGAGTCTGGTCACCAGATCATAACATTCCCCGGCATAATCGGGGTCATCCTCCGGTCCGGCAATATACAGGGCCGCATCAGGATATCTTTTTTTCATTTCCGCAAAGGCGTACAGCATGGTCTTAACATCCTTGATGGGCGCTATACGCAGAATAGCCGCAATATTGACCTTTCCCTCTGCTTTTCTTTGGGGAATGGCAGCAAACATATCATAATGTATCCCATTGGCTACGACCCTGCACTTCTTGGCCTGGCATCCCATCTCGATCTGGGTCTTCATGGCCCGCTCAAATAGAGATGTCACCATCTCCGCCCTGTTATAGGCCGCTTCCGACAGCATGTAAAAGAACCTGATCCACAGGTCTCTGCAGTCGGGGACGACCCATTTTGCCCGGAGGATCTCCTCCTCCCGCTCTCTGGTATAGATGCCATGTTCAGTTATCATATAGGGCACGCTGTAGACATAGCCGCCCAGCCTGGCCAGCATTCCCGCGTAGCCGGTGGCAATGGAGTGGTAGATATCCGCTTTCGGAATATCTGTCCTGAGCAGCTCCAGTAATGGCATCAGCATTGAACGTATAGTATGAAAAAGGTCAGAGAATGCTGTATATCGGAAAAACTGCTTGCTTACATCCGTAAGCAGTCTTTGAAACTGTCTGCTGGTAAGGATCTCATGGGGTGTGACCCCTTTATGCTGCATCATCTCAAAAATCGTTTCCCAGTCCGGACTTCCGCATCGGATCAACTCATACAGGGCTCCCTGTTCTTCTTCTGTAAATTTGATGAAGGGGCGGGCACTCCTGTCTGTTTCCCCGCCGGTAAGAAAGATCTCCCGGATCTCTGTTACGTTTTTCGGGAGCTCATATTTAAATTTGCCCTTTACAGAAGGCTCTGCCCCGATAGCAAGAACAACAAATTCATGTTCCGGCATTGCCTTTATGTATTGGTGCATCCAGGAGGATACCCCGCCTGTCACATAAGGATAGCAGCCTTCAAGTATAACACATATTCTCACCGGTTGATTACTCCTTTTTGTCGGTAATAATATTAATTTCAGATGATGTGGCCTGGATCAGATAGAGATCATCCGCAACTTTGGTTATGGTTCCGCCCTCTACCTCCTGCGGCTTTCCACTGTTTATTTTCAGATAGAACCAGGCTTCATCGGCGAACCCGCCAAGGCTGACCTGCAGTCCCCTGGCAGTTTCTTTTCTCTGGATCTCAACATGATCATAACGCTGGACCGCTCCCGCCAGCTCACTTCCGGTAAATGATCTTATCTGGGGAAGAGCATCATAAAGCCAGGCCACGTAGTCCTCAAAACGTTCGTACAGCTCCTGCCAGCCCAGATTGGCCCCCCGGTCCACATCCAGGACATCATCCGGATGCTGAAAATGTGTATTGACACAATGGAGATAAAGCTCCGAGAGAGCCGCAGTCCTCATGTAATCCTCAAGAACATATCCTGAGGTGATTCTCGGGGTCTCAATCAGTCCGTCGTCCGTTATTTCAAAGTCCGTGGCAAAGGACACATCCTTCTGGTCGGGCAGGTAAAGGCTTGCAATACACTTTACCTCCGGGAAGTCCTCTGCCAGAATATTCCGTCCTTCTTTGGAAATAATATTAGAAGGTGGTACATATACCTGAAATTGCTCCGTGGGAAACAGTTCATGACAAAAACTTAAGAGTTCTTTAATGGATGCTTTGATCTCATCTTTACTGATCCACTGGTGATATGATTCATATTTATTAAGATAATCAAAATCCTCCAGAACCAGGGGCATGTGATTATAGCCATGCAGTCCAAGCTCTCCTCCCATTTCCAGCAGCATATTTCCAAAGTACTCAAATCGGGTTGTATCTGTTTGTCTGGGAAGCTTCCCTGAAATCTGGTTAGAGTACATCTCAATGATCAGCCCGGTATATGGGAAATTATATTTTCTGGACAGGTTGCTGACATCTCTCCACCAGATCTGGGTATAAAAATCTTTGATGTCCATACTGTAATCTTCTCTGATCTGGTAACTGTCTCCCGGAGGAACCGGTGAAGGAAAGTCATCAATATAAAATACAGAACCGTTGATCACAGGCCAGACCGTATAGTCTCCCATAAGTGTGTAGGCGGCACAGTGGAAGCCTCTGTAGGCCTTTTCCATAAAGCCCAGATTATCTACAATGATTTCGCCTTCTCCATAATCTCTTTTCCATATCAGCGGAACCTCTGTTTTTCCGGTAGACGTCATGTATACCTCACAATCATCCATAAGCTCCGCATTTAAGGAGGATTCATAGGGAGTACTGATGGAGAGTTCACGGCTGCCGCCGGGCATGAAATCATCTACACAGGTAAAACCTTTTACTTCTGCCCACTCCTCCTTTGGGAGATTTGCGATGCCCATCAGTTCTTTTATCTCCGCAGAGTCCTTCAGCTCCATGGGAAGGGCAAACATCAGACTATTGCCGGCCTGAACCCAGGCTCTTAAATCAGGGATCTTCGGTGCCAGGACTTCCCGGTCTGTTACCACCAGAATGACCTTCTCATATTCACTCAGCATCTCCGGCAGGTACTCATCAAAGGATTTCTTCTTATAGGGGATCTTCATCTGTTTAAGAATAGCGCAGATCTCATTTCTCCCGTTTTTTCCATCCCTGTTTCCCTGATATAATACCAGGGTACTTGTTTCTTCCTGTATGACCCGGTTTTTTTCGAAGTCTTTCTCGGGAAGGATCCCGATTTCTTTATCCTTTACGGAATAAACAATATTCCTCCCCACAAAAAAAACAATAATCAGGAGCAATATTAAAGTAAACCAAATAATTAATAAACCAAAAAAACGTGACCTTTTTCTCATGATCATACTCCGTCAGGCTGCCAGAAAGCAATCATCTTCCTGCCCTTTTCCGAAAGAAAAACATGGTTACCGGCGATCATCTGTAATACCTTATCGAGCTCTTTCCGATCCCTTAAAGCACCACAGCAGCCCACCTTCAAAAGATAGCCCTCTTCCCGTTCAGGGCCCAGAAGGATCAGACGGTCCGTCAGAGTCCCGGCCTTTTCATAATCCTTAAGCTCCATGGCACACTCTGTTCTTTTCTTCAGGAGCTCAAACCGTTCCTCTGCCGATTTACTGTCACCATAAGCCTTTGACAGCAAATCATCATATTGATGGAGGCTCTCTCTCAGTTCATTATTTTCAGGCAGACCCGACCTGATATACCTTTCCTGAAGCTTAATATATTCCCTCAGGGCTTCCGGATCCTGCGGGTTTTGTTCCATTCGGATTTTCGTCTCTTCCAGCCGCCCGCTGAAATCCTTTCTCAGTTCAACCAGGCCGGTCACTGCGTAATGCACCACCTCCGTATCCTCGTTCTGACCGGCTTTGCGAAGGCAGGATACGTATTCAGAAGTATCAAGACTTAACACATTCAAAAGAAGCCGTCTTCTTCTGGCAGCACTGTTCAGCAGCAAAGACTCCTCCACCGGAACAAGGGCTCTGGCAGAATCATCCGGTGTGACATGAATACTTCTGTAAATCTCATCCTCAATTTTCATCTGGTTGAGATCTGCCAGCTCCTGTATTTTACAATCGTTCCTGTGGCTGACTTCCATGGAAACAATGCAAAGCAGGCCGAAAACAGGCACCAGGGCAGCTATCACTATTGCAGCCGGGCTGATATGCAGTTTATTTTTCTTCTTCAGTATTAAAATGAGAATGATGCTCATAATATGAAGAATGATTAATACCGACATAATATCCTATATCCTTACTCCAAAACTCCAAATCAGGTTTTGTCCGCTTCCTTCCGGACATGCTCTGTCAGCACTGCCCGGTCCAAAGCATTACCGGCAAGTCTGCACAATATCTCAAACTGATTGGCATAGTAGTCATTCATCTGTCCGGGGGTCGTATCCCAAAGGGTTATGATCATGGGTGGATACTCTGATGGTTCATCTCCCGGCAGACATGGGTGCAGCCTGACAGCATACATTGGCAGTCCCCGGACCAGCTGAATATTCCGGAACATCTCCCCCGGGTCAGCTGCACCGAACATTTCCGTCATCATTTCCGCAGATATGGTTTTTCTCCCGGGATTGGCCGGACTGTCAGAAAACAGGACCTGTTCTGCCTTTTCCTCCAGCAGGTTCCACCAGTATAACGCGACAGATTCGTTATCAAGAAGAGGCCCCAGAGTCTCATAGATACGCTGGCAAACCTCCGGGACCGTATCACACTTCATGCTTTCTGCCGCATGGTAGAGCTTTCCGTAGCTGTGATCGAAAGTCAGGATCTGCCGGCGATATTCATCTTTAATCTCAGATGAAACGTTATACATATCATTCAAAAACAGATACTTCTCACGGAGCAGGTCGTTCTCACGATTTATCAGCGCCTTGTCATTTTCTCTCAGATCTGAAAAATATCCGGTGATGGCACCTGTTACGATACATAATACAAAGGGTATCCAGTTCTCAACATTATAAAAAAGCTGAAGCCCGTACACTCCCAGTATCCGATATTCAAAAACCAGTACAACACACTCCGCAAGAGAAGCCGCCACACCGGCCCGGAGGCCATGGAAGGTGGCAATCACAAAGATATATATCAGTCTTACATCAATATCTTTAAAATAAACAAAATCAGAGGTAAACCGGTTTAGGAATTCCGCCAGGAGAAACAATACCACGATATCGATCAGCTTAATAAGCCTCCTGGGGATCCTGTCGCGTATGGCCGAAAACCGCGCCGCCACACCTCCCGCCTTCTTCTTCTCGTTCTCCCTGTATCTTTCATAAAGCTCCTGAAACTCCAGCTGTTTCTGGTCTTTCATCAGATAATTGTATCTTCCGGATAAGGGGCTGATATCATTACATTTATGATAATACAAGGTCCTGCCATCCTGTATGACCCTGCTTCTCCTGCTGATCTTCTGCATCTCGGATATCAGTGCATCTTTCGAAATCACATATTCTCCCGGCAGATGATATACTCCCTGTGCCGGCCCGGAAAGTGTAATTTTCTTCATTAAACCGACCAGGTCCTTCATTGGCAGAAATTCATAAACTCCCTCTTCAATATCCGGTATTCTTATCTTCCGGCTATGATGATACAGCCCGGAAAAAAGATGACCAAGGGCATTCTTTTTATTATCCTCAGTCAGAAGACCCGGTACTCTGAGCACAACTGTCTGTGGATCATCATCGGCATGGAAAAATAATATCTCCTCTTCCTCTTTCATTTCTTCTTCCGACAACCGGGAGGAGGATATCACCAGAAGCTTTTTTATGGAGTTCTCTTTACATTGATTATAAACTTCTTTTAATCCTGTCAGTCCGTCTTCCCCGTTCCCGCCATCACACCATGGCGAAAAATACCAGACCGCACTAAAATCATAGGCCCAGAAAAGCTGTTCAAAAAATGGCTTGTTTTCCTCCAGGCAATACACCCGCGCGCCATCTTCCTTTCTTTCTTTTTCCCGGGACATCAGGACTGTGGAAAAACGTCCGGATATCTGTTCTAATACTGTAGAGGTTAAAATCTCCGTTTTTCCTGTCACTAATATTGTTTTCATAAAATCCTCCGGATAGTAAACTAACCTTCATTATACCTGAAAAAAGAAGAATTGTGGCAAAAAAAAACAATATTTTTTTAGAAATTTATTTCATATCTGTACTAATTATTATTATAATGTTACAATATGGACTATATACTAAAACTCAAGTGAGGAGGTGCCTGTTTTGAGAAAAAGAAATCAAAGACCGATTTGCCGGCTGAAGCGATTTATGACCCTTGCTTTAGCCTCAATCATGCTCTGCACTGTTCTTATCCCCTGCTGCGAGACAAAGGCAGCATCCAAAACAGATAAATGGGGTGTCTTTATAGGTGCTACAACAAAAAAACTGCCCAATAAAATTAAAAAGCGTCAATACAAGTATGTTGTCATTGATGCCCAGTACTATAATGCTAAAGATATTAAAAAGCTCAAATCCCGCAAGTGTAAAGTTTATTCCTATTTAAGCATCGGCTCTATTGCCAATTACAGACCCTATTTTAATTATTTCAAAAAGTATACTCTGGGCAATTACAACAACTGGACGGAAGAACGATGGGTCGATGTCACCAACAAAAGCTGGCAAAACTTTGTTGTTAATAATCTGGTAGCAGGAATGCGCAAAAAGGGGATTGACGGTGTCTGGGTCGACAATACGGATGTATATTATGAATACCCCCGTGACGACATCTTTGACGCCCTTGTAAGCATCCTTAGGAGAATCCATAAAAAAAGGATCCCCATCATCATCAATGGTGGAGATGTCTTCGTGGAAAAACTTATGGAAACAAATCAACACCGCATTATCAAAGGGGTCATGCAGGAAGAAGTTCTGACCCAGATCGCCGGTTACCGCAATGATGTTTTTAAGGCACAGACGCCAGCTGACCGTCTGTATTACGAGACCTATCTGAAAAAGGTCAGGGAGAAAGGTCTTAAAATTTCCATTCTTGAATACACAAAGAAACCGGCCGTACGAAAGTCCATCTTAAAGTACTGTAAAAAACATGGTTATGGATATTACATCTGCGATAATGTAATGCTGAAATAAAGGAGACAGAAGGAGACAGGGGACGGTTCTCTGTCTCCCTGATCAGAATCCCAGGTCATCCCTGACAAGGATTGCCTGAATCCTGCCCGGCTGCCTTGAAAAACGGGTGATCAGGAACTGGCAGCAGATCGTATCCGGGGACTTGCAGTTCATGCAGGAACCGGTCTTTGCACAGGGGGTATTCAAACCGAATCTCTGGGCATTTATCGGCGCAGCCACATTTCTCGCCCTCTTCATAGCCCCGTCCACATCATCACATACCTTGTTCATACCGATGATGAAGATTACTTTTTTCGGACCCTGGGCGATGGCGGAGACCCGGTTTGCATTACCGTCGATGTTCACGATGATACCGTCCTCCGTGATGGCATTGGCACTGGCAAGGAATACATCCGCATCGTAGGCCATCAGCATGGCGGCACGCTTATCCTCCATGGCATTCCTGTCGATAAAATTATAATTTCCATTCTTCAGGGCGTCCACAAGACCGATCTCATTTACACTCATACTGCCGCCCATAGTCACGCTGCTTCCTTCAGGAATCAGGGCCAGTGCCTGTTCTAAAGCCGCCTTTTTGTCTGTGGCATAAAAGGCTTCTATATTCCTCGATTTAAGTCCCTTAATAACTTTCTGTGCCAGCAGATCATTCCGTTTAATAATATTCTCATTCATGATACATCCTCCTTTAATCCTTAATGAATCATATTTTTAATCTCATCTTGTAAGATGCTGCTGTCTTTGATGAAAATGGCGGTGCAACAAAATGGTTCTCATGGGTCACCATCAGGTAGTGATTGTCCAGGTTATAATATGCATTGGTGCCGGCATGATAGATCAGAATCCAGATGCCTGATGGAACGTCAAAGGATATTGATCAGAGCATCGACGTCCTCTTTTTGTGTTGCCCAGCTTGTGGCTATACGCATAACAGTATGGTCCGAATCGATATTCTCGATAAAGCCCATCTCAATTTTTTCAGACAGGCTTTCGGCAACTTCCTTTTTAAAGGTAATGAAGATCTGATTGGTCGGGGACTGGAGTGTCAGCTTATAGCCCCTGTCTGTAAGTGCCGCCCGGATCCTGCCTGCCGTCTCAATGGCGTTTTTTCCAATCTCGGTGTAGAGATTATCCGTAAAGAGTGTATCGAACTGAATCGCTGCGATTCTTCCCTTTGCCAGCAGTGCACCATGCTGCTTAATGATGGTGAACAGATGAGGGATATAATCGTGTCTGGGGATGACAACGGCCTCTCCAAACAACGCACCGCATTTGGTACCTCCGATATAAAAGGCATCGCAAAGCCGTCCGATGTCCGGAAGTGATACATCATTCTCCGGACAGGCAAGTGCATATGCCAGCCTTGCTCCATCGAGATACAGGGGGATATTATTCTTCCGGCAGGTTCTGCTGATCCGGCTCAGTTCATCCAGTGAATAAAGCGAGCCATATTCCGTCGGATGAGAAATATACACCATTCCCGGCATGACCATATGCTCATGATTGTCATCCCGCCAGTAATCATCTATGCAGGACTGAATACTGTCTGCCGTAATCTTCCCGTCCTGATGGGGAAGCGCAAGCACTTTATGGCCGCCGGCTTCAATGGCACCTGCTTCATGGACGTTGATGTGACCGGTCCGGGCAGAGATTACTCCCTGATAAGGCCGCAGGAGAGCGTCGATCATGACCGCATTCGCCTGCGTTCCTCCGGCAAGAAAGAATATATCGGCTTCCGGGACACTGCATGCATTCCGTATTTTCTCTTTTGCAGACTCTGAATACTCATCCAGGCCGTAACCCGAGGACTTAACCATATTTGTTTCAGTCAGACGCTTGAGTATCTGCGGATGTGCACCTTCCATATAATCAGATACAAAAGACAGTTTGTTGATCATCCTATTCCTCCTCATTTTGTAGTGAATATCTCATCCAGAAAAGCCGATGCCTGTCCGGAGTTTTCCGGCTCGGACATCGGCTTTTTTATTCAGTCTCAGACGCAGGATCCCCGTGACTGTTCAGTCGTGAGTCTAATACTTCTCATACTCGTCCAGGTCCGGATAACTCTTTGTCATTGCAGGTGATTCTATCCTGCCATACTTCAGGTTCCCATTTGTAAAATCATAGTATCACATCATCCACTTCCCATCAATACCTACCTGACTCTTACAGTGCATCTGCCCCGAAATATATCATGGCTGCACCCAGTCCGGTAGCCCTTCCGTTATTATCTGCCCGGATTAAAGCCCTGACCGCATATGGTGCCGCAATGCCTCCACCACGCTTTTCATATGGTACCTTATCAGGAACAGCTGGTTCGAATACTCCGGATAGGCCTCCCTGGCTTTCTCCATCAGAGGATAGATATATTCCTGTGTTTCCTTGATATATTCTGCCATATGTTCATCTGAAAAGCATGAAGCCATGCTTGAAATATTATGGCAGCGGTCCAGCAGTTTTACCACAGCGGCGATCCGGTTCCCTGCGATGCCATTATAATAGAGTGTCTCATCCCTGTCCGTTTTTTCAAACCCATCCCATTTGGTCAGAAGCCTTACCGCTTCCCGCGTTTCCTCACTGACCGGGAGTTCTTCCGGGTCTACGCCGCAATCTTCACAGACATCATGAAGGAGACAGGCGGATAAGAGGTCATCCTCTTCCAGTCCCAGTGCAAGTGCGTGGCAGGTCAGCAGGAGAGGGTGGTAGATATAAGGGACCCGTTCGTCCCCATGTCCTTTCTTGCGGAACTGCCCGCTATGTTTATCCTTAGCACAGGCCAGGGCCCTCCTGGTTTCATATAAATGCTTCGCATTACAATAGGCTCCAATGTAGGTAGCCATCTTTTCCTCGGAAAACAGGCGGTCCGAAAGATTCGATGTCAAGTCCAGGATCTCCGCAGATGGCAGGCTGCCTGAAAGGAGCCAGTCCGCTGTCACTCCGTAAAGGGCCGCTATTTCCGGGATTTTTTCTGTGTCAGGGATGGAGTTTCCACATTCCCATGAGCTGACTGCCTGTGTTGTCAGGTGAAGTCTATCCGAAACCTGTGCCTGCGTCAAACCACAATTTTTCCTGGCTTCTGGTGAACTACTCGGTAATTGAATTACCAGAGCATCAAGTATACACGGCTTCGCCGTGCAGATCTTGGGTGCGTCCATAACACCTCTACTGCTGCCTTTTGGGCTATACAGCTACTTTTATTACCCTTATATTATCCAGCCCG
>JAFRHL010000028.1 GCA_017433295.1 Eubacterium sp. | reverse complement strand
CATTAGCAACAGCAAGCTTAAATTGTTCTATGGTTTTATCATCCTGTCTCAAGGTAATCCTTGCATGGGAATGCCCAAAGGGCCAGTCCGGGTCCCCGACGCTCTGGAATAATACCTCATACTTTCCATCTGGTGAAACAGAAGAGTCTATATCAGTAATCTTATACTTCGTGACGTAGA
This sequence comes from Eubacterium sp., assembly GCA_017433295.1. Taxonomy (GTDB): domain Bacteria; phylum Bacillota; class Clostridia; order Lachnospirales; family Lachnospiraceae; genus Anaerobutyricum. Next base: position 32,392 of record JAFRHL010000028.1, on the reverse strand, counting down.
CATAGCTTCCTATCAATAACAGGAGCACCAGTAATATTATGGTATTCATTCCAAGGAGAAGCTTTGCTGTCGGGTTCTTAACCTTGATACATCCGACTACAGATAAGACTGTTAACAGAATAATGATTCCTGCAACCACTTTTCATCATCCTTCCGTGTTTTCCACAGCTTCTATTCACGAATCCGGTATTGGTAATCTGGTATGTGCTTAATCCCGTCACCCAGGATTTTATTCCCCAAATACTGAAAGCTTCCGTCCTCTGCAGATTTTATCGTGAGTTCATGAGTTATGACTGCATCATCGCAAATGACCATATCACAAACTGCCTCCACCGTTAATGTAACCGTCCCATCTTCATTTTCTTTAATATCGACAACCTCCGGCAGAGAAGTTCCAAAAAAAGTAGGCGTATAACTACCACAACCAAGTCTTGCCCATAAATAAGTCTGATTTTCTTTATCAAATACTGCATATTTCCTTATCTGTTCTTTTGTTACCGGAAGGTACTCCATGATCTGACTTTCAAATTCCTCTTTTGGTATTCCATTGGGAAAATCTGGCAAATCGGACTTTTGCTGATATTTCATTCTGTATAAATACTCATACATCCCATTGTAATCCAGTTGGTCCATATGATCTGTATCCCAATTGGAACACAAAAGATTGTTCCCCTGATATCCTAAACCTAACACATATCTTTCGGACGCTTCTCGTTGTTCTTCTGTCATTGGCTTCACTCTGATCAGGCAGCTTCCATCCACGATTTCACTGACCTCCGGCGGCTCCGGCACACATAATTCATAACAAAACCATCCCTTATCCGTATATTTCCACTCCTTAATTCTGGTGTAGGAAATACTTGAGATCCCCGGCTTATTGTCATCATTCCAGATTCCCCTTGCATTTACAAGATACATGTCTGTTCCATCAAAAATAAACTTCATTCTACTAATGCCACCATCATAATGGACATAATAAACTACTACAGAACCTTTTTTTCCTTCCATACACTCAGTAAGGAAATTGTCAACGCCCTTATAATTTTCCATATCTGAATATATTACTGTCGTGGAAATCGGCCATCCAGTTCCCTTTAATTTGTTTTGTATCTTAAGAACCGTTTCATCATTTAAAACAACATTAGATGCTTTACCCTTATATGACTGTTCATAAATGCCCCTGATAAATTCCATCATTGTGCTGCAGTCATTCTCGGATTCTTTCTCTTCCTGTTCATCCAGGGAAAGGTCATATCCCTTTGCCCATTGCTCTGCTGCTTCTTTCTCATCACTGCATATATCTTCTATAGAACTAATTTCTTCAATGTTTTCTATATAGGCTTCACTATCTTTTTTCCCACAGGCACACATAAGGCACCCGATCAACAAAGCTATAATCAGCAGAATACTTATTCTATTTAAACCCATAACATACCCGGATATAATATTGATAAACTTGATCAAAACGATAACAGCTGTCCATACATACAGCCATGTCGGAATGTCCATTGCCGGTTTTCACACCACCAAACAGTCCGCTCAGTCACGTCATATACCATGGACACAACCGTCGGGCATACTTCCTGTGAAACCGCTTTCAGCATCTCAAAACAGTCACTCACATCAAAATCGTCGGCTGCGTCTTTCAGCATGGCTTCTGCTTTATGATACCGATCCCAACCCATCCAGGGATGCTTTTCCGAATCCTGTTTATAGGGGGAGAAATTTGTCAGGATCTTATATTCCGGCTTTTCGTAATACTCAAACCCCTGACCCGGTATGATGTGAAGCACATTGCCCTCCGCATCTGACAGAGCAGACATAAAGGTAAGACCGGGAATGCTGAATACAGGAGTTTTTTCCACGATCTCCCGAATCTCCTGCAGGGTCTTCTTTTGCAGCAGAAGATCAATATCCAGAAGGATTACATTTTCTCCGGGTCCTGTCGGATTGGAACGCGCATCAAAAGGCCAGCAGGTGGGCATTCCAACGAAGTCTCCCCGGGAATTGGCTCCAAACAGAGGCATCCAGCCTTCTGTCGCATCATTCACTTCAATATAAACTCCTTTGTCTGACGGCCGTACTCTGTACTCCATATCCAGAAGATCCAGGTTCCAGCCTACAATGGTTTTCTTTTTATTTACAACAATGCTTGTACACATTTTTAGTCCACGCTCTCCTTTCTGATCAATTCCCTCTCTACATCCTTTTCTTCCCGGGAACGAAGGATCAGTCTTTCTATATATATAATCATAGTTACAACTCCTCTATCCTCTCCACAATCAATGCCCTCTGTGTTTTTCCTTTCTCTTCTGCTGCCTTAACTCGAACTTTCTTTGTTTCTCTACTTCCCGCTGTTCCCTGCTGGTCTGTTTACGTTCTATTTTTATTTCCTCACGCTGCATCTTCAGAGCGTGTTGTGATTTCGTACCAATACCGGTATTTCGAAGCAGCTTTTTTGCTTCCCGCTGTCTCCTTTTGGGATTGTCAGCAGTTTTTTTCAGTTCAGTCTTAACAGCCGGGCTTGGTTTCAGCTTATAGTAATTCTTGAGGATGTATTCCCACACTTCATAATCTTTTGGCTCTGCTCCAAATGTAACTTTACAAACAGATAATTGCCCTTCCGATATCTGCTCGAAAACACCTACCCAAAAGGGCTCCTCAAAAAATACGGTCAGTTTTGCGACCATTTTATCCATGACCCTTTCTATATGTCTTAATAAAATGTCGGCTGAAAACCGCGATCTACCTTACCGTCTCTTTGCGTTTTCTCCGGGTCACGGTCACACAGCTCTCTCACAGCAAACACATAATCCACTCCAACAGGCGCAGTCATCGGATGTTCAGGCATGTTTCGGTTATAATCCGCAAAGAACCGATCTGTCATATCCTCAGCTCCAAAATGCTCCGCCACCTTAAATCCGCATTCAAATAAAAGCGCTTCCGTATGATTTTTCAGAAGGCATAAAACCCTTTTCGAGCAGTTTTACTACCCAGCTTTCCTCAGCAAGATCACATGGCACAAACTTCGCTATCGTCTTCAGACCGGCATTGCCAATCCGCATTTTCTTATCATCCAGCAGATCCGACAGATCCAGCTCATATACTTGAACTGCTGCATTTTCATTTCTGAGTGAGAAAGTATCATAGCCCGAAGCAAAGAAATCGAAATCATCTCCCAGAATCTTTTTCGCCATACTATCAGCAAAAATGTGTGTTTTGTTGTTCTCAAAGTGATATGCCCTCGCAAAGCAGCTCACTTTAGCCGTAGTATTATCCATAACTGGCTACCTCCTATCCAAACAGCATGTCAGCCGCCTTCATAAAGTGTTTTCTCAAATCCAACACCGTTATGCTCAAGGCAAATATCCATAAAACAGATGAAAATTCCTATATCAATTCGGTTACAAAATGAAACCTTATCGGCAGGCATGATCCCCTCCATTCTGCTAATAATCATTAGCTATATTATAGCTAACATTTATTAGCTAGTCAAGTGTAAAATATGGTCAGTAGAGTCCTAACACCAAATCATGGCTGTCTATTACAGCCTTCTAATGAAGGGATCAGTAGTAAAACAGAGCTGTACTGATTCGATTTTATCTTTTAATCGGGGTATTTCCTTGTCAAGTAAATCGAGCGTATTAGAAACGAGACAAGGTTCAACCCAGGTCTCATAGCCTTTGACCTGACCAAATACTCTCCCGATCATATCTCCCCTGGTATTCTCTTGAAGGAATGTCGTACTTGCTGTTTGAACAACCGTGAGAATAATTCCGAATACCACCATAAGAGAAAGATATACAGGAAATAAACCTGTTGAAGCAAGCAGTACAGCAAGTACTCCGAAACCTGCAATACCTCCCCCGTAGATCTTCATGCGGTCTCTCTTACCAGCAAAGGAAGCCATGATCAGCCCGCCTGCCGTCATACCCGCAAACCCTGCAAGTTCCACACCGCTAAGATAAATATAGCTGTCAGAAAAATATTTTGTCACATACAACGAACACAAAAAGCCTGCAGGTACACAAAGTAATATGAACAGCCCATAGCTGAAGATCAAATACTTCAGCCTATGGGCTGATAATACTAATCCAGCTGCGGCAGGTGCAGCGAACTGTACTGCTGACTGTATGGATGCATTGTACCCATTGATTTTCATCAGTTTATCTTCGGGTACAAGTGACGGTATCATGGCAGATACTGCCGGGGTCTGAATCCCGGCTCCGACTGAGCGAGGGAATCGTATGATTATTACCCGATCCGGCTTGCGAAGCGGAGAAAGAGCTGTAACGTTCTCTGACCGCGCAAGATACTCGCCGCCATAGCTTTCAACAATAGGCTTCACCTGCTCGATATAATCATCATAAGAACCACGTCCTTTGTTTTTATCAATATAGGTATCAACAATAAAGAAACAAGCCATCTACCTATGCCTCCTTCCGTAAACACTCTATAGTCCTGCCAAACAGCGGCTTCCAACCTTCTGTTGCATCATTGATCTCTATATAGACACCTTCATCAGTAGATCTGACTCTGTATTCCATATCCAGAAGATCCAGATTCCAGCCTACTATTGTCTTGTTGTTATTTACTACTATGCTTGTACACATTATTGCTCCCCTCCTTTTGCTCCCTATCGTTCGGTAGTTTGAGGTGTATTTTTTTGCCGGTCTGCCTTAAGGGCCGGCCGGTGTTATTAATTCTATAGAATTGATTACTTGTCTTATTCTATTTTTCGTAAATTTCAAAGAACTGCAACACGTGTTTATGCACCAGATCCATCACTTCTTCCTCTCTGGCAGGTTCCCTGTCGCACAGGTTGATCCACACTGTGATCGGTGATGAGAGCTGCACTGCCATGATCTCGGTATCCGCTTCCCTAAGCGTATTGCACCGGATAAGGAATCTGATCATACCTTCAAAGTATTTCATGATGTCTGCGTAATTCATCTTAGTCTGCAGAACGGCGAGCTCTTTGTTGCGGAACTGCTCGATCAAGAGCATCTTTCTTCCTCTGCTGATGGCCGGGTCATGAACTATATATCTGACCTGAGCTTGGATCATCTTCGCAGCGTCTCCAGCGGTCATCCCCTCTTTATCCTTGGTAAATTCAGGATCATCCCAGTCGGCATTAGCAAAAATGGAGTGTTCTGCATATCCCGTAAGTACTGAAACTACAACATTATCCAGTATCTCCTGCTTGCTGCCGAAGTGGCTGTACAGAGAGGCCTTTCGTATGCCTACGGCATCCGCGATCTGCGAAATGCTGGTAGCTTCATAACCATTCACGGAAAACAGATCGAGTGCGACGTTCAGTATTTCATCCCTTGTATTGCCCTTTTCCATGATATCCCTCCGACAGCAAAAATCACCTGTCCACAATCTTTTTATAAAATACTTCCGGATAGATATCCCTGTATTTTGCATATTCTTCTGAAGTTCTTCCCCAGTCAAATGCCTTTCCGGCATCTATCCGCTTATCTATTATTGCCATGGAGATTTCTCCAATCTATAGTACGATTATCTTACAATATAGCTTGTTGTCGCATTATCCCGACAAGCTGGAATTCATCAGTATCTTTTCCGTTTCTTCCATGTCCCTTTCAATCAGCGGACGCATACTGTCTTTGTATTTGTACAAATCAGCGCGATATACTCTTCTAGAAAGAGAGAACGAACAGCTGTACCAGTCCCTTTTAACCGTGCAGCAAATCCTGTGTCATAGGTAATTATATCGACTGGACAGTTAAATTCCTCTGAAGCCTTTTTGGAAATCTCAAGAATTCTACCATCATTGTTCAGACTGAGATTTTTGATTTTTCTCCCTTAACTCAACCATTCTCTTCCTTAAAAAATCTTTTTGGACTTGATCACTCATGATGAAACCTCCTCAATAATAACCAAACTATATTAATAATGACTATTTCATCGAAAAAACTATAATAACCATATCATTAAGTTGCGCTATTTTCAATAAACATATATGAACTCCGACCAGTAATCACTTCAATCACATGACGACAGGCGAGAACGGATGTCGTCCTCGCCTGCTGAGAATAGTTATTTTTCGTAAAAAAAGACCCACAACCTCAGTTATGAGCCTTTATTCATGCGGTTTATGGCTATTTCATGTCCTTGATCTCTTCCCGGATATACGGTGTTACCTGGTAAACGTAATAATTGAGCCAGTTGGTATATAAAGCATTGGCATGGCAGCGCCAGGACTTCACCGGGCCCTGGGCAGGATCATCGTTCTTATAGTAATCATGGGGGAAAGGAACATTGTCCATTCCCTTTTTGATATCCCGCTGATACTCGCCGTCCAATGTAAGGATGTCGTACTCCGGATGACCCATGACAAACACCTGTCTTCCTTCTTTGGCAATAAGAATGAAGGGACCGGCTTTCTCCGAGTCTGCCAGGATGGTAAGGTTGGGATTATTTTCCACATCTTCGCGGACGATCTGGGTATGCCTGGAGTGGGGAGCCTTAAATACATCGTCGAATCCCCGCATGAGCATGGGCTTGGCGTGGATGGTCTTATGTTCAAATACGCCGAATATTTTCTCCGGCAGTTCTTCCTTGCGGACGCCGTAATGATAATACAGGGCTGCCTGGGCGGCCCAGCAGATATGGAAGGTGGAGGTGACATGGGTCTTTGACCACTCCATGATTTCCTTAAGTTCAGGCCAGTAGTCCACTTCTTCAAACTCCATAGTCTCTACCGGAGCGCCGGTAATGATGAGACCGTCAAAATACTGGTCTTTGATATCAGAGAATACCTGATAGAAGGTATCCATATGGGTGGCGGATTCATTTTTTGCATCATGGCTTTCCGTTTTGAGGAAAATAATATCCACCTGGAGGGGTGTGTTGGAAAGGCTGCGCAGAAGCTGCAGCTCTGTGGCCTGTTTTGTCGGCATGAGATTCATGATCACTATTTCCAGAGGACGGATATCCTGGCTCATGGCCCTCTCGTAATCCATCACGAAAATGTTCTCATCTTCAAGTATTTTCTTTGCCGGAAGATCGGCATTAATTCTGATAGGCATAATTAATCATCTCTTTTCTTTTTCGATACCTATAGAATATGTTTTTCTATCCAAATAGTCAAGTGCCTTTCTTTTTTACCTGATGAAATCTTGAGACAGATCCGGCCTGAATCTCTGTTCAGTGTGTGAATGTTAATATAATGTAAATTTTGTAAAATATTTGTAATATGTATTGAGTCAAAAATAATCATATGATATTATAAACTCCATACATGGCACAACTCCGGGTTTAAGATTTATTAATATAATTTATCGACATTTATCCTCTGATGAAAGAGAACCACCAATGAAATATTCTTATTTTATTTTTAGATTAAATATTATTAAAACGATCTTCATACTTCTTTTTCCTGTGTATCATTCCCTATTTGGAACGATCCGGCTCGTTTCACCGGAAAATAATGCTTCGGTTACCATCACCAATACTAAAATACAGGACTGGTGGGATCACTATGAGAAGAATCAGGCAGTAAAGATGGCCCGGAAAAAGGAATTCTGCAGACCTGAACCTGTCCTTTTATGCTGGACTCTTGACAGTTCTTCAGATGGTTCCCATGGTCACAAATATGATATTTATCTGAGCACCCATCCTGATTTTAAAAATGCAAAGGTTTTCCATACCAGAAAAAACTATTTAAAAGTATATAATCTTTTCAGAGGCACGAAATACTACTGGAAAGTGACAGGCCGGAAAAGCGGGAATTCCTGCACTTCCATGACAAATATGTTCTACACAAAGGACTGTGCCCGGACCATTAGAATTAAAGGTGCCTATAATACCAGAGATATCGGTGGCTACAGGACTTCCTCCGGTAAAAAAGTCAGGCAGGGAATGGTTTACCGCTCAGGGAATTTTGATTCTGTGAAAAAAGAGGGAAAAAAAGTCGTACAGGAGCTTGGAATAAAGACACAGCTGGACTTAAGAAAGCCTGGTGAGGGTATGGTAGGGCATAAGACACTTCCCGTAGACAATTATATCCATTTAAGAGGCAGTTCTTATAAAAGAATCTTGAAAAGCAGGAAGAGACGGGACAGGGTGGCAAAGATTATGCGGGTATTCACAGATAAAAACAATTATCCTGTGGTATTCCATTGTATATATGGCCGGGACCGGACCGGCACTCTCTCCTTTTTGCTGAACGGAATGCTGGGTGTCAGCAAAAAGGATCTGTACCGGGATTATGAATTAACCTTTCTGTCGAAGCATTCCAGTTCCGTGCCAAACCGGAAAATGAGACAATTTAATAAGCTTTACCATAAAATGAGCTGCTATAAAGATCCTTCCAGATCATTAGAATACAATATCGAAGCTTTTCTTCTCGATACAGGGCTGACCCGGAAGGAACTCAATACTATTGAAAAAATTATGCTGGAAAACTGAATTCCAAAAACTATAGCGGCTTATTCGTTAAACATCTTAATGAGGTCCTCCTCACTTATGATGGAAACCCCGAGTTCTTTGGCTTTTTTGTTCTTGGACGAAGAAGAATGGAGATCATTATTGACAAGATAATCCGTTTTTCCTGTGACGGATCCTGTCACCTTTCCGCCCAGAGACTCGATCTTCTCTTTCAGTTCTTTTCTGTTCTTAAAATGTTCCACAGACCCGGTGATCACAAAGGTTTTCCCGGCAAGGCTGCTGCCGGACGAACCATCTCCGGGCTCCGCAGGAGCAGCCGGACTTTCAAAGGTCAGATAATCCAGCAGCTTCGCGATGACCTTTCGGTTGTGTTCGTTGTCAAAGTAATCCCGGACACTGTCGGCAATCACGGATCCAATGCCCTCGATCTCAATCATTTCTTCCGGGGCCGCCTGCATCAACCGTTCCAGAGAATCTCCGAAATGCCGGCAGATCAGCCGGGCATTGGAGGCTCCCACATTGGGTATGCCGAGGGCATAAACAAACCGGGACAGGGTCGTCTGCCTGGACCGGTCAATGGACCGGATCAGGTTATTATAGGATTTCTCCCCAAAGCCCTCCATGGCTGTGATGGCCTCTTTATACTGATCCAGAGTATATAAATCATAAAGCTCTGATACAAACTCCCGGTCGATCATCTTGGTCAGGGTCGCCTCCGACAAACCGTCGATATTCATGGCATCCCTGCTTACATAATGGCCAAATAGCTTGACTTTTTTCGCACTGCAGAAGGGATTGGAGCAGTAGAGGGTCTTTACCTCATTCTCCATGCGAATCCTGGTGGGACCGCCGCAGGCCGGGCAGTGGTCAGGCACCTGATAATTGCCGCTGCGGGTCAGATTCTCCGATACCTGGGGAATGATCATATTGGCCTTATATACCATGATCCGGTCTCCGATACCCAGCTTCAGGCTGTCCATAATGCTCAGATTATGGAGGCTGGCCCGGCTGACTGTTGTTCCTTCCAGCTCCACCGGTTCAAACAAAGCAATGGGATTGATGAGGCCGGTTCTTGAAGGGCTCCACTCGATACCGGTCAAGGTGGTCTCCGCTTCTTCGTCCGCCCATTTGAATGCAATGGCATTTCTGGGGAATTTGGCGGTGGCACCCAGAGACCGGCCATAGGCGATATCATCATAAATCACCACCAGCCCGTCGGAGGGGAAATCATTTTCCCTGATCCGTCCGGCAAAGTCGCTGATGACTGCCTCTACGGTATCCGCCGTCACCATCTCATAGGGAACAATATCAAATCCCATCTCCCTAAGCCATAACATATTCTCCTCCACGGAATTGGATAATTCATGGCCCTGGGCGCTTACCAGGGAAAAAGCAAAGAAGAATACATTTCTTTCCGCAGTAATCTGGTTATTCAGCTGGCGCACTGTGCCGCTGCAGAGGTTGCGGGGATTTTTATAGCGGGCGCTGACATCCTCAATCCTTTCGTTGATCTTCTCAAAGTCGGAATAGCGAATCACTGCCTCCCCCCGGAGTACCAGCTCGCCGGTAAATGGTATGGCGGCGGGCAGGTTGTGAAATACCCGGGCGTTATTGGTGATCAGCTCGCCGATCACTCCGTTCCCCCTGGTGACAGCCTGAACAAGTGCTCCTTCCCTGTAGGTCAGTACTACGGTAAGACCATCCATTTTCCAGGACAGCACTCCCTTCTGGTCCCCCAGCCAGGACTTAAGGTCCTCCGGACTCTTGGTCTTGTCCAGAGAAAGCATGGGAGACTCATGGGGCACTTTGGGCAGCTCGCTTAAAACCTCATAGCCCACCTGTACCGTGGGGCTCCCGGAAAGAATGACTCCGGTCTCCTTCTCCAGGACCCCGAGTTCATCATAGAGAGCATCATATTCCAGATTGGACATGATCTCCCGGTCTTCCTGATAATAAGCTCTGGAGGCTGCGCCCAGCAAACGGACCAGTTCTTTCATCCTGCTGATCCTGTCTGATTTTTCCGTTATTTCTTTATGATTCTGGGGCATTTTTTCTCCTCCCTTTCTCAGATCTGCCCGGTCTTTGACCGCTTGTCCGGCGGGCATGGGGCGATCTCTGACTGCCTGACCGCAGCATCCTCTCAAGCTCTTCAAGCTCACTTCCCTTGATCTCACGGTACTCTCCTGTGGGAAGCTGACCCAGGTTAATGTTCATGATCCGGACTCTTTTCAGCCATCTGACCCTGTAATCCAGGGCTTCACACATCCGCCGGATCTGCCGGTTCAGTCCCTGGGTCAGAACGATCTTAAACATATAAGGCCCGATCTTCTCCACTTTACAGGGACGGGTCACGGTGTCCAGAATAGGTACTCCCGACCGCATCTGATTCAGGAAATCCATCGTCACAGGCCTGTTCACCCGTACAATGTATTCCTTTTCATGATAGTTCCTGGCTCTTAAGATCTGATCCATCAGTTCTCCGTCATTGGTCATGAGGATCAGCCCTTCCGAGTCTTTGTCCAGACGGCCCATGGGATAGATCCTTTCCGGATAACCGATAAAGTCAACAATATTATCTTTTTCTCTTTTCTCTGTGGTACAGACTATCCCCCGGGGTTTATTCACCGCCAGAATGATCCGTTTACGACTCGCCATGATCTCTTTCCCGTCCAGGCAGATCTTCTGGGACGGCGTAACTTTCTGTCCCATCACTGCAGCCTTTCCATCCACAGTGATCCTTCCTTCTTCCACATAGCGGTCCGCCTGCCTTCTGGAGCAGACTCCGGCATCACTCAGGTATTTATTTAATCGTACCGGCTCCCGGGAAGCCGTTTTGAAGCTGTAATCCATCATTCAAGTTTTCTCCTTTTAAGCTTTTTTAAGCTTTGCGCAGTAATAGTATAATCGTTATATTTAGATTTTACAACAAAAAACCTTGCAGTTCATTCACTTCTGATGTTATACTGTTATAGATTAGACGAAAGGGGAATTATTACTATGACTGAATCCATGGCAGATTTTGAAAAAGAAATAGAAGCTTCCTTCCGAAAGCTTCAGAAGGGTGACGTGCTCACAGGGACTGTCACCAATGTTGACGAAGATGCCGTTTACCTCGACATCAACTATCACGCACAGGGCATTATCAGGAAGGCCGATTACAGCGAAGATCCTTCTTTCTCCCTGCAGAGTGTAAAGGTTGGTGATACCGTGAAGGCTGTGGTGATTTCCGATGATGACGGCGAGGGCAATGTTGCTCTTTCCGCGAAGGATGCCACAAAGGCCCTGGCCTGGGATGCTGTAAGCAGATATCTTGAGGAAGGTACTGTTCTTACCGTAAAGATCGGAGGCATTGTCAATAAGGGCGTTATTGCCTATGTAGAAGGTCTCAGAGGTTTCATCCCTGCTTCCCACCTTGATATCGGCTATGTGGAGGATACCAATACTTTCCTCGGCAAAACCGTAGAAGCGAAGGTAATCACAGCGGATCAGGCAAAGAACCGTCTTGTTCTTTCTGTGAAAGAAGTTCTTTTCCAGAAGAGACGCGAAGAAAAAGAGCGCAAAATAAATGAGATCGTTCCCGGTTCTATTGTTACAGGTACCGTTGAGTCTCTTATGCCATACGGTGCATTTATAGATCTTGGCGATGGCATCTCCGGCCTGGTACATATTTCAAGAATCGCCCAGAAGCGTATAGAATCACCCGGCGAAGTTCTCAAAAAAGGACAGGAAGTAAAAGCCAAAGTATTAAAGGTTGCTGACGGCAAGATCAGCTTAAGCATCAAGGACGCAGAGGAAAATCATGCTCCGAGACGCGAAAGAGACAACGGTCCTTCCGTTTCTTACAAAGATGAGGGTGCTGCCACCACAGGCCTCGGCGCTCTGCTGAAAGGAATCAAGCTGGACTAATCAGGAAAAAGGAGACAGGGGACGGTTCTCTGTCTCCTTTTTTTATCTCCGGAAACAAAGTAAAGAAAAAGATGGAGACAGACAACCGTCCCCTGTCTCCTTCCCTCGTTACCCGAAAGGAGCCATACGGCATGTCACTGGAAAAAGCAAAAGATTATCTTAAAGCAAAAGGACTGGAGGACCGTATCATCATCCCGGAACAAAGCAGTGCCACGGTGGCGGAAGCTGCTGCGGCACTGGGCTGCGAGCCCGGTATGATTGCCAAAAGTCTTTCATTTCTTCAGGAGGAAGGGCCTGTACTGATTCTGGCGGAAGGAATGGCAAGAATTGATAATCAGAAATATAAGAAACGGTTCGGATGCAAGGCAAAGATGATACCTGCGGGACAGGTGGAAGAGCTTATAGGCCACGATGTGGGAGGAGTCTGCCCCTTTGGAGTCAACGATAATGTGAGTATCTATCTGGATGAAAGCTTAAAGCTTCACGAAACCGTTTACCCGGCTGCGGGCACCAGCCGCAGCGCTGTGCGATTATCCATCTCCGAGCTGGAATACTGCTGCAACGACCCGGAATGGGTTGATGTATGTAAATAGGGGAGAGAAGGGAGACAGAGAACCGTCCCCTGTCTCCTATTCATCTCTTTTACTCCGGCTCTGCCAGAAGTTCCTTTTCCTGCTCTTCCTGGATCTCGTCGATCATGGACAGCATAGGTCTCTCTTTAGAACCGTGGAAATGCCGGTCTATGTAATTCTTGGTACACTTCATTACCAGCGGCGAGAGTACCAGAACACCAATCAAGTTGGGGATCATCATCATACCGTTAAAGGTATCGGAGATGTCCCATGCAAGCTGCGCTTCCATGATAGATCCCAGAAGAACGATCACGGCAAATACCACCCGGTAAACCTTTGTAGAATTCTCTCCAAAGAGATACTCGCAGGCAATGGATCCGTAATGGCTCCAGCCAAGGACTGTGGAGTAGGCAAATAAAAGGATGGCCAGGGCGATAAAACCGGCACCGGCCTTTCCGAAGGTCTGCCCGAAGGAGTAACTCATCAGAGAACTGGAGCCGATGGCTTCCGCAGCTTCTGTCATCTTTCCGGTCTCAAGATCAATGGCACCGGAGCTTAATATTGTCAAAGCTGTAAGTGTACAGACGATAATGGTATCCGCAAACACCTCAAAGATTCCCCACATACCCTGCCGTACAGGCTCTTTTACGTTAGAGCTTGAATGAACCATAACGGAGGAACCGAGACCCGCTTCATTGGAGAAAACACCCCTCTTCATACCCATCTGCATGGCAAGGGCAATCCCTGAACCAACGATACCGCCTCCTACGGACTTCAGTGCAAAGGCACCCCGGAAAATGGAAACGAAAACAGCGGGAATTGTACCGATATGCATCATAATGATCACCAGGGTCCCGATCAGGTAAGCCACCACCATAAAAGGAACGATCTTCTCTGTAAAGGCGGCGATACGCTTAAGTCCTCCGAGGATAACCAGGGAAACTGCGATAAACAGGAACACACCCGTGGCAATCTTGGGAATACCGAAAGCAGTATTCACATTTGTTACCATGGAGTTTACCTGGCTCATGTTGCCGATACCGAAGGAAGCCAGCAGACAGAAGCAGGAAAACAGTGTGGCAAGGACAAGGCCGATGGTCTTGCATCCCGGCTTGCTTCCCAGACCGTCCTTCAGATAATACATGGCTCCGCCGGCCCAGGCTCCTTTGGAATTCTTCCTCCTGTAAAGGATACCAAGTACGTTCTCGGAATAATTGGTCATCATGCCGAAAAATGCAATCAGCCACATCCAGAAAACGGCTCCCGGTCCGCCGGTGGCAATGGCTCCTGCCACACCAACAATGTTACCGGTACCGACCGTCGCCGCGAGAGCGGTACAAAGTGACTGAAACTGTGAAATAGAATGGTCCTCGGTGTGAGAGGTTACATGCCGGTCTCCGAAGATCGCTCCGATGGTGTTCTTCATCCAGTGTCCGAAATGGGTCAGCTGGAAAAAGCCCGTCATACAGGTCATCAGAATCCCGACAAAGCCCAGCAGGATCAGGGCCGGCCAGCCCCATACCAGGCCGTTGACTATACCGTTTACATGTTCAATCATCTTCATACAAATACCTCGTTTCTCTCATTTGTTTTAAATCATTACCTATATAGATTTACACTAATGTTTTTATTATAAGAAAAGCAATTATGAAAGTCAATTGCAAATTTCCTGCAAAAAGTATAAATTACTGCTTTTTTTGACCAGCATGATCCCCTCGCAGGCGAAATGTCACCGCCTGAAATGCCTATTGTAAATTACCCCCATTCATATTATAATTACAAAGAACAGCAAACTTCTAATTATATTTTTATTTATCATAATGAACCGGAGGATTAACATGAACATAGCAATTATTATCGCAGGCGGCTCAGGCCACCGCATGGGACAGGATATTCCGAAACAGTTTATTAATGTATATGACAAACCTGTACTGATTTATACACTGGAGGGCTTTCAGAAGCACCCCCAGATCGATGCCATAGAGGTAGTCTGCATCGACGGCTGGCATGATATCGTATGGGCCTACGCCAAACAGTTTAATATTGATAAGCTGAAATGGATCGTATCCGGAGGAAATACCGGCCAGGAGTCTATCCGTAACGGTGTCTATAATCTGGAAGGAAAGTGCTCTGATGATGACGTAATTATTATCCATGACGGGATCCGTCCCCTGGTGGATGAAACGGTTCTTTCAGATGTCATTATAAAATGTAAACAATACGGAAACGGAGTAACATCCCTTCCCTACAATGAACAGATCTTTGTGATAGATGACGACATCAGTACGGTGCAGTATATCCCCAGGGAGACCCTGCGCAGGGTTTCAACCCCCCAGGCCTATAAGTTCGGCAGGCTGGATTCAGCCTATCACGAAGCATTTGAGAAAGAGATCGGCATCTACGGTTCTTCCTATACCAACACCATGATGGTGGAGCTGGGCGAAAGGCTCTATTTTGCCGCCGGCTCTGATAAAAACATCAAGCTCACCACCAAAGACGACCTGGAAATGTTCAAGGCTTATCTGAAGTCTGATAAAGACAATTGGCTGAAATAAATAAAATGGATAACATGCTGAAATGAGGAAATGAATATGGATTTATATAATAATTCACAATATATGGACGACCTTAAGTATGTAATGAACCTTCCCCTTCCCTGGGACAAGCTTGAAGGCAGGTCCATCCTGATCTCCGGAGCCACCGGTCTTGTGGGAAGCTTTCTTACGGATGTGCTGATGCTTAAGAATCAGGAAGAACTCTCCTGTACTGTCTATGCTCTCAGCCGCAACGCCCAAAGAGCCGCGGCAAGATTCAGCAGGTGGAAGGAAGATCCTTTCCTTAAGTTTATCAGCTATGATATAAACAAGCCCTTTATCCGGGATGACCTGGGCACAGTGGATTACATCCTCCACCTGGCCTCGAATACCCATCCCATGCAGTATTCCACCGATCCCATCGGCACCATCACCACCAATATCATCGGCCTTTACAACATGCTGGACTTTGCCTGTGCCCATAACGCCACCCGGTTTGCTTTCGCCTCCTCCAATGAGATCTACGGAGAAAACCGGGGTGATGTTGAGATGTTTACTGAGGATTACTGCGGATACATCAACTGCAATACCATGCGGGCCGGCTACCCGGAGAGCAAGCGCTGCGGAGAAGCCCTCTGCCAGGCCTACATGGCCCAGAAGAAGCTTGATGTGGTGATACCGAGGCTCACCCGTTCCTACGGGCCCACCATGCTGATGAGCGATACCAAGGCCATCAGCCAGTCTATCCGGAAAGGAGTCGCCGGTGAGGATATCGTCCTGAAGTCTGCAGGAACCCAGTATTATAGCTATACCTACGTGGCAGACGCTGTCAGCGGCCTTCTAACGGTTCTTCTTAACGGAGTCAGCGGAGAAGCCTACAATATTGCTGATGAGGCATCTGACATCATGCTGAAAGATCTGGCGGCGATCATTGCTGAAGTGGCAGGGAAGAAAGTAGTCTTTGAACTTCCCGACGCAGTGGAAGCCGCCGGCTACAGCACCGCCACAAAAGCCCGCCTTGACGGCAGCAAGCTTAAAGAACTGGGCTGGCAGCCGCGATACGATATAAAGGCGGGCCTGACCCGGACGATCGGAATATTGCGGGAATTGTGATCTTTTCTATTAAACATTTTAAACAAACGCCGGGAGGGGGCCGCATGTATCTGCCCCCTCCCGATTTTGTATCAAATATTTATTTGGTTCCGAAAATCCTGTCTCCGGCATCCCCGAGACCCGGGCAGATATAGGCATCGGCATTGAGTTCTCTGTCGATATGTCCTACATAAAGCTGCACATCCGGATGGGCTTCATGAAGCCTGCGGATACCTTCAGGAGCAGCAATAATGGACATAAACTTGATCTTCTTTCCACCATGCTCCTTGATGAAATTCACAGCAGCCACGGCGGAACCGCCCGTTGCCAGCATGGGGTCTGTCACCACGATCAGCCTCTCATCAATGGGATTTGGCAGCTTACAGTAATATTCATGGGGCTCATGGGTCTCCTCATCACGGTAAAGTCCGATATGACCGACCTTGGCGGCAGGAACAAGCGCCAGAATTCCACTGACCATTCCCAGACCGGCTCGAAGGATAGGAACAACCGCAAACTTTCTTCCGGCTATCACCGGTGTCATACACTTTTCAATGGGAGTCTCCACCTCTGTATCTTCTAAAGGAAGATCAGAAAGGGCTTCATATCCCATAAGCATGGCAATTTCTTCTACGATCGCGCGAAACTCATTGGTACCGGTATTTTTATCCCGGAGCAGTGAAATCTTATGCTGAATCAGGGGATGAGTCATCTCAATAACGTTATCCAGTTTTTCCATATTGTCCTCCTTTTGTATCATAGAAATTTGTATCATCTGTGCTAACATTACATTTGCCTGCATATCCTGTGAGTTATAAGCCGGCTTAAAGGCAAAGTTTCTACTATTAATATATAATTATCTGCAGTTCTTGTCGATAGTTTTTTCATCTCATTTCTTTTTCTTCTTCCCGGTCACATCAGAATTCTGCGGGTTCACACCAACACCCCGGCTGATATCTCCCGCCGGGTTCGCACCAAACTCGTAATCATTCCCCGGGAGGACCGCATTAAGAACAATGCCGGCGATGGCAGCGATGGCAAGGCTTGTAAGTGTTATACTGGTGGTTCCGAGGGTAAAGGTAAGTCCGTCCGAGAAACCAAGACCGCACACCAGAATGACCGCGGCGATGATCAGATTTCTCGATTTTGTAAAGTCCACCTGGTTTTCCACCACATTTCTGACACCGATGGCGGAAATCATACCATAAAGGATAAAGCTGATGCCACCGACTATGGCAGAAGGCATGGAACCGATCAACTCGGCAATTTTCGGGAAAAAGCTTAAAACCACCGCAAAGCAGGCAGCCAGACGGACTACCATGGGATCATAAACATGGGAAAGCTCCAGAACACCGGTATTTTCTCCATAAGTGGTATTGGCAGGACCCCCGAATAATCCGGCGAAAGCCGTGGCCAGTCCGTCACCCATCAAAGTCCGGTGCAAACCGGGATCCTGAATAAAATTCTCTCCTACTGTGGCGGAAATAGCACTGATATCACCGATATGCTCCATCATGGAGGCTATGGCGATGGGGGCCATGACAAGAATCGCCGTAATATCAAACTTGCAGATCTGGAAAGGAGGAAGGCCGATCAGCTTAGCGGCTTTCATCCCTTCAAAAACAAGAATGGATGAACCGTCTGCATTGGTCATTCCCGCGGCATTCATAACCAGGGCTGCCATATAGGAAATAACAACTCCCATTAAGATAGGGATGATCTTAAACATTCCCTTTCCCCAGATATTGAAAATGACAACTACTGCCAGGGCAATCAGGGCCAGGGGCCAGTTGGTGGATGCATTCCCTATGGCGGAGGGAGCAAGGCTTAAGCCGATGCAGATGATGATGGGGCCTGTCACCACCGGAGGAAGATACTTCATGACCCTTCTGATTCCCACGACCTTCACTACACCGGCAAGAACCAGATACATAAGACCTGCCACCACAATACCTCCGCAGGCATAGGGAAGCTTCTCACCCATGGTCATATCCGCGTATTTTCCTGCGTTCAGGTTGGCAACCGTTGCAAATCCTCCCAGATAGGCAAAGGAAGATCCCAGGAAAGCAGGCACTTTAAACTTTGAACATAAATGGAATAAAAGAGTACCAAGACCGGCACAGATGAGAGTAACCTGAATAGAAAGGCCTTCTCCGTTGAAGTAAGAATTAACAAGAATAGGTACAAGAATGGTAGCGCCAAACATGGCAAACATGTGCTGCAGTCCCAAAAGCAGCAGCTTGGGAATACCCAGGACCTTCGCATCCCGGATAGCATTATCTCTTTCGTTCATAATTCCCTCTTTTCTTTAATTAAAGAATTGATAAAGTTTCAGGCTGAATTATTAAAATCGGAGCCATAAGATATCACGGATTGCTTCGCTGTGATGCAGCTTTCGCAACTCTGATATCATATTATACATGAAAGCGAGGGGAAATCAAGGAAAAGTTATTCTTCAGTTCCTATGGGGATCCCGATCAGGACTTTGTTGACATTTTCATCGGAAATAATACTTATATCTCCGTTCACCTTCTTAAGCAGCCTCCTGATGCTCCGGTTCTTTGATATTTTTCCATCGGCGCCTGTAAGATGGCAGGAAAGAATAAGTTCCTCCCTCACAACGCCTCCCTGCAGGACCAGTCCGGTACGGTCTGCCCGGCTCTGTTTATTCAGGTGAGCCACTGCCCAGTCCAGCATCCACATGAGTATCTGTTCCACTTCCTGTCCGGATACTCCCAGAGGCGTCCGATAATCCTGAAAACAGAATACGGCTTCTATCCCTTTATCTTTGAAATAACCATCATAAGTCCTTAATAGATGGTCCATCAATGGGTCATCACACCAGGAGCGGAAAGACAGCTCCTGATAATGCTCTTTGAGAATCTTAAAATAGCCTGATACCATCGAATTAATATTGTCTTCATAAGCAGCGGTTTCCTCTGATGACTCACCGGACCCCTCCCCATTATTCCCTTCAGAGTCAGATATCTTTTTTAGCAGGGCATCCATATTATCCCGGATTTCCCGGTTATAAAGCCTGATCTTGTCTGCCTGCTCCCTGACTCTTTCATAGTGGTTCTTTAAAGCCTTTTCCCTGTAAACAAGCTCAAGATAGCGTTTTTTCTCCTTCTCCCTTTCGGTATAGAGATAATCGTAAATAAAGTAGACAAAAACCATCATTATCAAAACAACATACAGGACAAAACCCATATTCCCTCTGGTTTGTACATAGTCGAAGTTGCCGATCAAAGCTGTTGTAAGATACAAAAAAAGGAATAAATTAACCATGACTGGGTGGCTGCTGTTCCACCCGGCATATCTTTTCAAATATGAATCGCCATAATATAAAAAGGCCCATAGAATGACCCCCGTATAAACCGGCATAATAATATCCATTATATTGATATCATTCATTAATGGTGCCGTAGCCCTGCCATGGACAAAAAATGAATACAGTAAATGGGGAATCATTGTTAAGACCGCATAGGTCATCTCAAATACTGCCACCGTGACCATGTTTTTCCGTAGCCGTCCCTTAAAAAGAAAAGCTATCAGGATCATACACATCCACAAATTTGCCGCATTCAAAAAAAGCACCAGGTTTGAAAACCATTCCTGACCCTGGTACAATCCCGCCAGATAATTTGCCATATAAAGAGAATAAAAAGAATAGCGAAAAAGCCAGACCAGCATCCAGACAAAACAGGTGATCTTCTTTGAATACCTGCAGCCTGCGGTCTTAGTCAAAACAAAAAACATCATCAGGGAGCCAAAGAAGGTTAGATATAAGGATCTGATGTTATCTAAAAGAAAAGCTGTCATCTATGCAGGATCCCCCTGATGCAAATCTATCAATAAAATCTCCCCGGCTTCTAAAAGCCGGCGTCAGCTGCCAATGAGGGTGGCAGCCACAGTAAGACAGTGTCGTTCCGGGTCATGCTGAAAGGACAAACATCCATGATAGATCCCGCAATACTTTTCTGCGATATCAAGACCCAGCCCATGCCGGTCCTTATCTGCTTTCCCGGTATGAAAGTCCGGTTTCACTCCCCCGGGTACAGTATTGCTTACCGTTATATCCAAGCGTTCCGGGGTCATGTCTGAAGCCGGCGTCAGATGAACCAAAAGAAAAATGAACTTTCTTTCCCCGGGCTCAAGGCGCAGCTGGGCTTCCCTGGCATTATCCAGAAGATTCATAAGGATGCCTGTCAGATGATACTCGCTGATCCAGTCCAGCTTTTTCCAGGCATTTTCGTCACCTGAAATATCCGTTTCAAAAATAATGTCCCTTTTTTGGCATTCCCTCTGGTTGATCTCACAGATGGCATTAATAATATTATTATCGCAGTAAGCGTTCTGATACATGGCCGCCGCATCCTTTTGCATCCGCTGATAGGAGCAGCTCAGCTCCCGGTACTCCTCACTGTGGTCAAACTTCTTCCCTTTTTCAAGAAACTCCTCCAGGATGCGCATATGCTTATTCAGGTCATGACGGTAATGGCGGATACTGTCCGCATGTTCCTGAACTTCATCAAAAAAATGCCTGGCCAGATTGATATTCTCCTGCAGCCGCAGGTTCCTCTCCTCCATCCTTCGGAGACTCTTAATATAAAATACCAGCACTACCGCTATGATAGTAATCAAAAACAGGCCTATAAAGTCAGTCATGACACTCCCTTTTTTTAAGACTCGGAAAACTTTTATCAGCCGGGGATACAATCTCCCGGCTGATAAAAGCTCACTCGATCTGCTCCGCGCACCAGCTCAGGTAATCCCGTCTGGTCATATCTGAAAAACTCTTACTGATGGGAATGGATTCACCGGTGACCAGTTCATAGGAATTCCCGTTCTTTCTGGCAATACAGGAGAGGTTCACCGTAAAACAGGCATGGCACCTGGTAAATTCACCCTCGGGCAGACTATCTGTGATCTCTGTGATCTTCTCGGATAAATTATACTTTCCCCGGGTAGTTACTAAAGTCGTCTGCCTGGTTTTACGCTCAAAGTAGAGGATATCCTTTACCCTGAAGGCTGTTTTACCTAGTTTTATCACATGAAAGGAAAGCAGCTCATTCTCCATACACCATATCTGATACAGCTTCCTGACAATGGCATCAACACTCTCCTCCAGCCTGGGCTTGGTCAAAAAATACGAATGCTTCGTACCATAGACATCTATGGCGTAGTGTACATAGTTCGTACAATAGATAATCTGACATTCAGGCCACTGGCTGTTTATGGTCGAGGCGAGCTTTATCCCGTTTTCCTCTTCCAGCTCAATATCTATAAAAGCAGCATTAACCGGTTTTTCAGCGTAGGAAAGGAGCTCCCGTCCGCTTTGAAAGCACAGGAGCTCCAATGTAATCGATAATCTGTCCGCACACTCCTGAAGAATGCCTGCCGCCTTCTCCAACCATGTACAGTCATCATCTACCAGTGCAAGTACCATATAATCCCTCAATCCCCCAGCAATGGTAACACCAGAGAACCTGTAATATTAAATCTCTGTTGTATTGTGATTTTTAATATTATACTATAATTGTTTTAAAACTGATTATACTATTAATGGACTTAAAATGCAAGCACTTAAAAATATTCTTTTCCTGCCTGAAAATACTTTCATTCCAAATCGCCTCAGCAATCCCGATTGTTTTTAGCAGGGTGTAATTTTTGCATTTACACATCGGCTGGTAATGTAGGTCCAGACAAAATCATAGGCATCATCCGGAACGTAAACCATCAGATATTGCAGAAATGTATTCACCCATATCAGATTGTCACTTCTCTTCCCCCTGACAGATCTTACTTTTGAAAACTCTGCCTGCCAGGAATTGGGTCTCATGGCCAGACCGGTTCCCGAAACCACTCCCCCGACATTACCGCCCGCCGCGTTTGCCGCCGCTGAAGCTGCTGCTATCGCACGGGTCATCTGTGCCTGATCTGTGGTCTGGGAAAATGTGATCCCCCGGGTATTCATCTCATAAATGAGCATATAGTTTCCTTTATAAATCTTATCTACCAGCCAGAATGAAAACAGGATGATCACTATCACAGCGACAAAGACCAGGCCCAAAATGCCAAGGATCAGGAGAATATCATCGGACCCTCCTGCCAGTACAAGCATAAATACTATTATTATCGTGTATATAATGGCAATGATCTTCATTACAAATTTTAACATGGAACGATTTTGAAACATTTTCAGACAGTAAATCCAGTTGTACGTACCGTCATCCTCTACAAATATGACATTAAGCCCCAGATTACCGGCTTCTTCAGATGTCAATGAGCCAAAATCGAGACTTTCAATGCTTTTGATTTCCATACCCGATACTCCTTTATTCCACACACCTTTAAAACTGTACTCTTCATGCCTGCTTCCGGCATGAGATCCCTCACGTCTCTAACATAGATATCTCCGTAAAAACCCTGATACATGCAGATTGCAGCTTAAGCGACGCAGAGAGCAAGATTCTGATGATCCTTTAGTCAGGTTTCAGCGCATTCTTATTCTCGTACATCAGATGATCTGCACGTTCAATACTGCCGCTACACAATCGTCATCCTCATACCTCGCCATGCCGCAATTCGGTAAGACTGCCATCCTCGTCAGAAGGCTTGTATTTGATGAAGTCCCTGTTTTTGAGATCGACATAGAAAAGATCCGTATAACCGTAGGCCAGGTATCTGCCCGTCTTTACATCCTTTGAAAAAGTCATGGCGGGCATATTGGACAGCAGCGCAGAAACAGACTCGGACAATTCCGCGATTCGCTCTGCTGCCAGCGCGCGCTCCGTCAGTCTTACGTTCTGCTCCTCCGTTTCCTTATAAGCCGTTGTGATCAGAAGCGTATAAGCGAACATGATACCGATGAAGAAGCAGCTGGGCTGGAACGGTATGACCACCTCGACATCAATGATGTATGTATGGAGAAATCAATGTGTAATATGTCATCATGGGCAGGAACCTCCCTTGTAAATAAATATTTATAGAAATATATCATAGATCAACACCTTTTTCCATCCCCCAAAATATAAAAACAGCCCTGCATTAGTGCCAGCCACTCTCAGCACTTGCATTTTCCAGGCGAATCCGTGAAAGAGATCAGCCGGACTGAGTATATTCTTCGGGAATTAGCCGACATTTACAGCAGGGCCGATATGGACGATCCTCGTGTACTGGCCTATTGCCAGCCGGTTTATAATCTCAAGACCGGACGCTTCGATACAGCGGAGGCTTTGATGCGTCTGAACCTTCCCGAAACAGGGATTGTGATGCCATACAGCTTTATCCATGCAGCAGAAAATCACGGGTATATCCATGTCCTGACGGAAATCATCCTTCACAAGACCTGCAGGGAGATTCACAGGCTGGCTGAAGAGGGATTTCATGATCATGAAGGAAAAGATCGTGTTGAACAGTTAAGGCAGTTCCTGCCAAAAGCAGGGTAAAAAGATGCAGTGATAGGGGAATTAATCTCTCTTTGACATAGAAAATACCATGATATATTTGCTTTATTTAAAACGGATTGATTTATTACCCTGACCATGTTAACATGAGGTCAGAAGTTATACAAATACAGGGACATTGTCGGAAAATCAAATCAAGTCATATGCTGCTTTTCGGAGGGGGTGTTTCAATGCTCCGGGATAATACTGAATTGAAGAAAATGAGGAGGGATAAGTCATGAAAAATCAGGCGTCGGATAATAAGCCGCAGATAGGGCTGCAGCCTTATCTCTCACCTGCGGCGGCATGGGCGCTTTCTGTGGGTGCTGCCGTCGGATGGGGGTCGCTGGTCGTCACCAGCAACACATACCTGGCACAGGCAGGACCGGCCGGCACAGTCTTTGGCCTTCTGATCGGCACGGTGCTGATGCTGCTGATGTGCGAAAACTTTTTCTACATGGCGAATCATTATCCCCGCGCCGGTGGTGCTTATACCTATACAAAGGAGGTTTTCGGCTACGACCGCGCCTTCCTTGTGTTCTGGTTCCTCAGCCTGACATATATCTCCATGTTCTGGGCAAATGCGACCAGTCTTCCACTTTTTGCCAGATATTTCGTGGGAGACATTTGCCGGTTCGGATACATGTTTATCTTATTTGAATATGAGGTCTATTTCGGTGAAGTGCTGCTCACCATTGTCGCGGTCAGCGCCATAACTGTTCTTTGTATGCGCAGCAAGATGATTGCCGCAAAAGCGATGACAGTAATGGTCGGCATATTTGTGATCGGTATTACGCTCTGCTTTGGGGCTGCGATTTGGGGACACAGGGGCAGCCTGAGTCCGGCATTCATTCCTGACGGGAACGCCTTGTCACGGACACTTCGGATTGCCTTCATATCGCCCTGGGCCTTTATCGGATTTGAAGGCATTACGCATTCTGTGGAAGAATTCAATTTCAAACGGGATAAACTGCAACGCATACTGATCCTTTCTGTGCTGACCTCGACGGCTTTATACATTTTTGTCACACTGCTGAGTATTACCGCTTATCCAGAAGGCTGCAGCTCCTGGCTGGATTATATCCAAAATTGCGGAAGCTTCTCCGGTATCGCCGGTTTGCCCGCGTTTTACGCTGCACACCATTATATGGGGAATGTCGGTGTGGCCGTGCTGATGGCTTCGCTGCTTTCACTGGTTCTGACAAGCCTTATCGCTAATCTTCGGGCTCTAAGCAGATTGTTCTATGCCGCCGCCCGGGATGATATTCTTCCGAGTCCCTTTGCCCGGCTTAATGACAAGCAGATTCCCGCAAACGCAATGCTCCTGGTTGCCGCCCTCAGTATCCCGATGGCTTTTGTCGGCCGCACAGCGATTGGATGGATCGTGGATGTAACGACACTGGGCGCGACCATGCTGTATGGCTTTGTGTCTGCGACAACATTCAAGCTGGCAAAAAAGATGAAAGACCGCAGGCAGACCATTACCGGCTTCCTCGGCTTCGGAATCATGCTGGTCTTCGGAATCTATCTGCTCTTTCCCAACCTGTTCTCGGATGCCCTGCTGGAGACAGAGACTTATATCCTCTTCATGGTGTGGACCGTTCTGGGCTTCTTTTATTTCCGGTGGATCATTAAGAAAGACCATGCCCGGCGGTTTGGTAAAGCAATCATCGTCTGGATCGTGCTTCTGTCCCTGGTGGTCTTCATGGCTATAATCTGGTCGGGACGTGTGGATGAGAAATCCACAAATGAATCAATCTATACTATTCAGGAATACTACAACGGTCAGGCGGATGAGACTGTACAGAGCTTAGATGAGGCAGATTTTATTCAGGGCCAGATCGACCATATCCACAAGGTTGATACCATAAACACCCTGCTCATTACCGTGTTATTCATTCTTGCACTCTCCGCAATGCTTATTAACCATATATCAATGGAGCGATGGGAGAAAAGAGCGGTAGAGGAGCGGGATAAAGCAAAGGAGACCGCATTCAGGGATCCGCTTACCGGCGCAAAGAGCAAGCATGCCTATCTGGTAAGCGAGAAAGAATTCGACAAGTCCATCGATGAAAGCTGTGCGAAGGATTTTGCCGTTGTGGTCTGCGATGTAAACGGCCTGAAAAAAATCAACGATACCCTCGGGCACAAAGCCGGCGACGAGTATATCTGTCAGGCCTTCGGAATGATTTGTGACATCTTCCAGCACAGCCCCGTATTTCGGATCGGCGGGGATGAATTTGTAGTCATACTGACGGGGCGCGACTATGTTATCCGCAAGGAGCTTGTGCTGGCGCTGCACGACCGGTCCGTGGAGCACATCGACGGCGGCGGAGTTGTTATCTCGGGCGGCCTTTCGGAATACAGGCAGGGCGAGGATCAGAGCTTCCACAGCGTGTTTGAGCGCGCTGACGCTTTGATGTATAAGGAAAAGCAGCTGCTGAAGGGCCTCGGAGCGGTCACAAGGGATGACGCAGAGGAAGCGTCCGGGTCTGCGGTTCCGGGCTTGAACGGCCAGGAGATCCTGAATGACAAACGGTATATCCTCATCGTGGAGGATGAATACGTCAACCTGATGATGCTGGGCAATATGCTCAAGGGAGACTGGGATCTGCTGTATGCTTCTGACGGTGTTGAAGCGCTGGAACAGATCAAAGAACACAAGGATGAAATCGCAATCGTTCTTCTGGATTTACAGATGCCCCACATGAACGGCATGGAAGTGCTGAAGGTAATGAAAGAAGAGCGTGAACTTGCGGATATCCCCGTCATCGTACTGACAGCCGATCAAAGCGCCGAGGTGAAATGCCTGAAAATCGGCGCCATGGATTTTATCCCGAAACCCTATCCTTCCTGGGAAATCGTTCAGGCCAGAGTCCACCGCTGTATTGAGCTGTCTGAAAAACGGAATATCATCGAATCCACGGAACGTGACCCGCTCACAAAGCTATATAACATGAACTACTTTCTCAATTTTGTCAGGATGTATGACCGGCAATATACGGAAATGCCGATGGATGCCATCGTGATAGATGTAAACCGCTTCCACATGATCAACGAGCGTTATGGCAAGCAGTACGGTGACAGCGTACTCGCCCGGATCGGCGAGCGCATTCGAAGGATCTCCCGGGAAGTGGGCGGCGTCGGCTGCCGCCGCGTCGGCGACACTTTCCTGATCTACTGCCCCCATCGTGAGGATTACGAGGTGCTCCTGTCGAAAGCCTCAGAAGGGCTTGTGGACGAAGAGGCTTCGGCAAACAGGGTACGTTTGCGCATGGGCGTTTACTCCAATGTAGACAAGACTCTGGAAATCGAACGGCGCTTCGACTATGCCAAGATTGCCGCAAATACCGTCAGGACCGGATACAGTAATGGCGTCGGTATTTACGATACCGATATGCATAATGCGGAGCTCTATCGCGAGCGATTGCTGGAAGACTTCAGGCCATCGCTGGATAACAACAGGTTCAGAGTTTTCTTCCAGCCCAAGTTCGATATTCGCCCGGACAAGCCTGTCCTCGCCAGCGCAGAGGCTCTGGTACGCTGGGACCACCCTGAAATGGGCATGATCAGCCCCGGTGTCTTTATCCCGCTGCTGGAGGATAACGGCCTGATTCTGGAGCTTGACAAGTTCGTCTGGAACGAAGCCGCCGCCCGCATCAGGGATTGGAAGGATCGCTTCGGCTATTCCGTTCCGGTGTCCGTGAACGTTTCCCGCATTGATATGCTGACACCAAACCTGAAAGGTATATTCGGCGAAATTTTGAACACCTATGGCCTGAACCCGGAGGATCTGATGCTGGAAATCACGGAGTCGGCCTATACCGAGGATGCCGAGCAGGTTATTTCCACGGCGCGTGAATTGCGCGGCATGGGCATGGGCTTCCGTATCGAGATGGACGACTTCGGTACAGGCTATTCCTCTCTGGGGATGCTGTCGCATTTGCCCATCGATGTGCTGAAGCTGGATATGAGCTTCGTGCGCAGCGCCTTCGGCGAGACACGGGACGTGCGGATGATCGAGCTGATCATCGACATCGCGGATTACCTCCATGTGCCCGTGGTGGCAGAAGGCGTGGAAACCGAAGAGCAGTACCTGGTATTGAAGGCGATGGGCTGCGATTTCGTGCAGGGCTATTACTTCTCAAAACCCGTGCCTCCGGAAGCCTTTGACCCCTTCCTGATTGAACGGGGAGAGGTGTGTGTGGAAATGACGCCTTCGGTCAAGAAAACCTATATGAGCATTTCCAAAGCGCTTACCAGCGACTTCGAAAGCATTTTCTACGTGGATGTGGTTTCGAATTATTTCCTGGAGTTCTATACCGGGAAGGGCGGAGATCTCCAGATCAGACCCGGCGGCGCGGATTTCTTCGGGGACGTGTGGGAGAGACTGCTTTCCGATGTGTGTGAAGAAGACTCAGATAGAATCAGGGAGTCACTCAGCAAGACCAGCCTGATGCGGTGGATCGGCCGGGAAGAAACGGAAGCCCTGTCCTTCAGATGCCTGCGTGACGGCGAATGGAAGCAGTACTCAGTACAGGCAATAAAGACAAGAAGCAGTGATGACCACCATATCGTAATCGGTGTGCGGCCGGAATCATAAAATGATGGAGGGCGTGATGAGATTTTTTTCAATAAACCCACATGCCGGGCTACCTGGTACCACAAAGCATATAAGTGGCTTTATCGCCCTGCGGGGTATGCACATGTCTTTCCGCAGACTTGTTTTCCTTGCCTGCGCGGCTATTATGATATTTGCCGTCCGGCCTGCAGCTGTTTATGCGGATAACGGGCACGATACCATTCGTGTCGGATACTATGAAAACGAGGTGTTTCAGGAGGGAGCTGAGGAGAGTGCGGTCAGAACCGGCTATGCCTACGAGTATTATCAGAAGCTCTCTGAATATACCGGCTGGAGATACACCTATGTTTACGGTGGCTTCAATGAGCTGTATCAAAAGCTTCTGGACGGCGAGATCGATCTGCTCGCAGGTCTTGCATGGAGAGAGGAACGGGCCGGACTGATCGGGTATCCCGACGCAATCATGGGCAGCGAGTCCTATTACCTTGTCAAACACGAAAAAGACGATCACATTACGGCGGATCCCGCCAGCCTGAACGGGTGTACCATCGGCGTTTTAAACAGTGCGATGGTGAGCGTTCTGAATCAATATCTGCATGACCGCAGCATTACAGCTGAGGTTGTCACCTATCAGGATAACACGCAGCTGTTCAACGCTTTTGATACCCATACCGTGGATGTCCTTGCCGCGGAGAGTGATGGCACACGCGGGAGGGAGCACGCGGAAGTGATCTCCATCTTCGGTGCATCGGACTATTATCTGTGCGTCAATAAAAACCGGCCGGATCTGCTGGCGGAGCTGAACACCGCGCAGACGTTGCTGGCAACATCAGAGCCGGGCTATCTGAGCACACTGAGAGCAAAGTATTATTCCCTCAGCGTCACAGCCCGCGCTTTTTCAAAGGCCGAACTTGAGTGGCTGGACGGGCATACGACGCTTCACGTTGGGTATCTTGAAAACTATCTGCCATTCAGTGACACGGACAGTCAGGGCAATGTGGATGGCGCGGTAAAGGAGATCGTTCCCGCCATTCTGAACGCCATCGGAAGATCGGACATTGACGTCACCTGCAGCGGCTACAGGAGCTATGACGACATGATCGCGGCCGTCAACTCCGGTGAAATCGACGCTGCTTTTCCGGTCGGCGGCGGGTTTTACTTTTCCGAAAAGAACGGTATCTACCAGTCCAACACCGTGTCAGCGTCACCCGCAGAACTGGTCTATCGGGGCGAATTCACCGAAAAGACAACGAAGCATTTCGCCATTAACGAAAACAACCGTATGCAGTATTATTTCGTGCGGACCAACTATCCCGATGCGAAGATCACTTTCTATCAGTCCATTGATGAATGTCTTACCGCAGTGCTTTCCGGCAAGGCGGGCTGCGTGACC
The DNA here is from genome assembly GCA_017433295.1 of Eubacterium sp. GTDB lineage: Bacteria > Bacillota > Clostridia > Lachnospirales > Lachnospiraceae > Anaerobutyricum. The sequence continues at coordinate 2,450 of JAFRHL010000028.1, read as the reverse complement.
ATGAACGGTCTGCGGGCCAATGACATCTTAAGGAACCGGAAATACAATGCCCTGTCCCACCGGCAGATCAGTTATATCGACGGGCGGTGCTTCGGCGTGAAAATTGGAAACGAGGGTCTGTTGAGGCTGCTGAACCGCGGCATCAGCATTCTCGGTGTGGAATACACGCAGAATCTTCTTCACCGCTATAATGACGGGCTGTTTACTTACGGTTTTGCCGATATATTGATGGATCATATGGCATTGTTCGTCTCAGGCATTCTTGCCATCGCCTCGATCATCATTTTCCTGCTGGTTCGCGACAGCAGACGGTCAAAACAGGAGATTCGTGAAAAAGAAGCATCCAGACTGGTACTTGAGGAAAAGAACCTGGAACTGGCCGAGAGTCAGCAGGCACTTTCGGATGCGCTCATTGCGGCAGAGCATGCCAATAACGCAAAAACGGCTTTCCTGAACAGTATGTCCCACGACATCCGCACGCCAATGAATGCCATCGTGGGGTTTACGGCGCTTGCCGCTTCTCATATCGATAACAAAGAGCAGGTCCAGGATTACCTGGGCAAGATATCCGTATCCAGCCAGCACCTCCTTTCGCTGATCAACGATGTGCTGGACATGAGCCGCATTGAAAGCGGAAAGATGACGATTGAGGAAACAAGCGTCCATTTGCCGGATGTAATCCACGATCTGCGGACGATCATCCACGCCAACATCTCCTCCAAGCAGATGGAGCTGTTTATCGACACACAGGATGTGATCCACGAAGATATTATTACTGACAGCCTGCGGCTCAATCAGGTACTGCTGAACATTCTGACCAACGCTGTCAAGTTTACGCCGGCCGGCGGCACGATCAGTTTTCGCGTGATAGAAAGGCCCTTGCCATCCCCCGCGCTCACCAGCTTTGAATTCCGTATCAGGGATAACGGCATCGGCATGAGCAGTGAATTCCAGAAAACCATCTTCGATGCCTTTACCCGCGAGAGAACCAGTACAGTAAGCGGTATTCAGGGAACCGGTCTCGGCATGGCGATCACTAAAAATATCGTCGATATGATGGGAGGAACGATTGATGTCATTTCCGAAGAGGGGAAGGGCAGCGAGTTTATTGTAATCATTCCATGCAAGATCAGCGACGTTTGTACTAAATTTGAACCGGTACCGGAACTGAAAGGCGTTCGAGCACTGGTAGCGGATGACGATACGAACACCTGCCTCTCCATCTGCTCCATGCTCCGGGAAATCGGAATGCGGCCTGACTGGACAAACTACGGGAAAGAAGCGGTAGTCCGAGCAAAGGAAGCGCTGAATCAGGCAGATGAGTTCCAGGTCTACATTATCGACTGGCTGATGCCGGATCAGAACGGCATCGAAACCGTACGAAGGATTCGCAGGGTGATCGGGAGCAACGTTCCCATCATCATCCTGACGGCTTATGACTGGGCAGATATTGAGGAAGAAGCAATAGAGGCAGGAGTGACCGCTTTCTGCTCAAAGCCGCTGTTCATGTCAGAACTGAGGAATGTACTCACACAGCCGTTTATGTCTGCCCAGGAGCTGCAGGCTGAACAATATGAGCCGGAAACGCTGCCGGACTTCTCCGGGAAGCGTGTGCTGCTGGCTGAAGACAATGATGTAAACCAGATGATTGCGGAAACGATCCTGACCGAAGCCAATCTCCAGGTGGAGATTGCCAATGACGGCACCGAGGCGGTTGCAATGGTAAAAGCCGCACCCGCAGGATATTACGACATTATCCTTATGGACATTCAGATGCCGAAGATGGATGGATATGAAGCAGCCAGACAGATCCGTGCCTTAGAGGACAAAGAGAAGGCAGGCATTCCCATTGTCGCGGTTACAGCCAACGCCTTCGAGGAAGACCGGAGGGCTGCTTTGGAGGCAGGGATGAACGGACACCTTGCCAAGCCCTATGATATTCCGGAAATACTGGGAACGCTGAACATACTAATGAAGTGAATGGAGACAGGGGGAGACAGGGGACGGTTCCTCAAACCCCTGCTTGGCGTTGGCCTTCTTCAGGAGCTCCTTCTGCAGCTCCTCTGACCGTGCGTCGATCTCCGCCACCCGAGGGCTGTTGTTCTGAGCAAGCGCCCGGTCCATCGCCAGCCGCATGCCCGGCAGGAATTCAGATGGGACAGTGCGTACTTCCCGCTGTACACTCGCCGCTTTCCTGTGGCAGTCTTCACCCTTGGCGTCCAGGGTGTTGCGGGCAAAGCGGCTGATTGACTTGGGTACCACCATGTCTGTCTGTCTCGCAGATTTGATACAATAAAACGATGAACCCCTTTGAACCCTCCCCCAACGTGTGATTGTATGGGAAGATTCAAAGGGATTCTTGTTTTATTCTGCCGGTGACTCAGTGAGAGGCGACATGTTCCTTCGTACTGATTGGCTCGAGGAAATGAAATAGATAGTTATTCTTCGTG
>JAFRHL010000027.1 GCA_017433295.1 Eubacterium sp. | reverse complement strand
TATACCAAAAACAGTACAAGGCATCACAATCAATAGAGCCCATAAATAGTACAAAAAATACTAATCGGATAGTACTGAATAGTACAGGATATCATTTTCACCAGTTTTATGGGAATAAATCTACTCATGATATCCATTTCCAGAGAAAAGAAAAAACTCCTTAGAACGCTATTTCATGCGCTCTAAGGAGCTTCGAGTTTCCACCAGGGGATGAGAGAATCGAACTCCCACCAAAGGTTTTGGAGGGAATACAAAAAACCCCAAGATATGGCGTAAATAAGCCATTTGTAGCTAGTAGAAAAACTGAAATACAGCTTGAGAGACCAGTTTGATTTCCAATTGTCTTAATGAAATAAGTATACAGTAATCCATCAATAAAGTCTACAGAATCATAATTAGGACGTAACCTCACAATCACTATGATTTCCGCTAAACCATTTGAACAAACAATAATTATCGAAATAGAAATAGGTTGACTCCTCTCCACCCATTATTATGTCAGTTTCTCACAGATCTCTTTCATATTCCCGGCAATGATGTCAAGGGACTGATACATGTCCCGGCGCATCTCCTCCGAGAGGCCCTGGCCCGCCTGGGCAAGGGCGGAATCCGCCTTCTGCCGGACATTCCTGGCAAGGGCCTTCCCCGCCTCGGTCAGACAGATCGGTGCCCGGTAACGATTTTCTCCGTAGGGCTCCACAAATCCCTTCTTCTGGAATATGGCGATCGCCCGGGACACATCCGCCTTGTCGCGCTGGGTTAGCTCAGCCAGCCTCGCCGCTGTGGGCGGTTCTTCCAGGTCAGAAAGGGTGATCAGGTAGAGGACATACGCTCCTTTTAACCCGTGCTCCCGCATCTCTTCTGTCGCAATCTTGTTCCAGTATCGGGTGATGCTGAAAACAGATAGTGTAAAATGTTCAAATCGATCCATGTTTTTGTCCTTTCCGCTGCTACGGAATCTTCTGTGTCAAGGTGTATTAAGGGCGTTTCGAAAAAAATGCAACGGCAACTGCTCCTGGGCCTGCATGGGTCCCGACAACACTGCAGATCTGGGAGCTGTTCAGCTCATCTACCTGGCCCTCCCAAAGGCTCCGGCTGCTCTCGATGTACTTATCCAAAAGCTCCGTCGATGTTCCGGTATAGCCCAGAAGAATAGGCAGGCTGTAATCAATTCCGTTTTTCTGAATCTCTTCCACAAGGAAGTTGTTGGCTTTCTTTGTTCCCCGGGCCTTGCCCAGGATCAGAATCTCCCCGTCTTTTACCGTGACAACCGGCTTGATATTCAGGACCCCGCCGGCAAATGCCACTGTCTTGGAGATTCTTCCGCCCCTCTTAAGATACTCCAAAGTGTCCAGCATGGCAACCAGACAGATCTCATCTTTCTTTTGATTCAGCTGGGAGATAATCTCATCCCGAGGCATGCCACGGTCGATACATCTTAAGGCATACTCCGCAAGGATTCCGGTCCCGACAGCAACGGTCTCACTGTCGACAACGGAGATCTCCGGATAATCCTCCGCCGCCAGACAGGCACTCTGATAGGTTCCGGAAAGCTTGGAGGCTACCGTGATCACAATCCCTTCCTCCCCGCTTTCATGAATTTCTTCGAATATCTTCTCAAAAGACGCCGGGGAAGGCTGGCTGGTTTTGGGCAGCAGCTGACCGGCCTCCAGTTCCCGGTAGAAGTCATCTCTGGACAGGTCGATGCCATCCAGGTATTCCCGGTCACCAAAGGACACGATCAGAGGAACGGTCTTCACCCGGTCCTTCAGTCGGTCTGCCATATCCACGGTGGAATCAATAATAACCTGTATCTTTTTTCGATCACTCATCTTACTATTCTCCTCAAAAAATACTCCTAAAAAACAAAAAGTTGACAAATCAACATCTGGAGCATAACACTCAAATGTTGTTTTGTCAACATTGCATCATGATTTGCTATTCACTATCTCAAAAAATAAGGAATCACACGCACTCTTTCTTGTGTTCCTATTCCATACTTACTGTAATCGTCACATCTCCATTTCCAAGCAGTTTTTTCATGCCTGTTGTGTCCTGGTCTGTAATATGTCCAAGTCTTGTGTAAGCCCAGGAGTTGCTTCCGTAAAACACCACGATCTGATTACCGGAATACAGGACGATATCTCCAGCTGATGTGGTGGTCTGCGCATCTTTTCTCGGAAGACTTATCCCGATTGATCCTACCTGCTCAAATCCACCATATATTGACATATGAACGGTGAGCTGTTTTTCATTCACCAGGTTCTTTAACGCCGCAACAGATTCATTATCTTCCCATTGTACATTCACTTTTTTATCTCCAATGTACATCGCAAGCTTCCTTTCCTCTTTCATCTGATTCTGCTCGGCAATATTCTTTTCGGTCGTATCCGTTGGCGTCTGCACTGTACTGGCAGGTGTTTGTTTTGTAACCTTTTTTACCGCTCGCACGATTATTTTACACTTATATTTCTTATTTTTATATTTTGCGATAATGGTTGCCTTTCCTGGCGATTTTGCCTTAATCTTTCCCTTGGAAACCGTTGCCACTTTTTTATTTGAGCTGCTCCAGCGTATCTTCTTTGAATTAGCGCCTTTTAATTTGATCTTTTTTGTCTTCCCGGGATTGAGTGTCAGTTTATTTTGAGTCAGCGCGATCGCCTTTTTTTTCGAGAACTGTATGGTTACACTTCCCGCTCCAACAGCTTTTTTCAGGCCCCTCGGATTTGTTACGTGTCCTACAGGAGTATATTCGTAGGTTGTAGAAAATGATTTGTAGAAGACGACCAGACAGTCCGAACCGTAAAGCATGATGTCCCCGGCTTTGATCTTCTTTACCATTTTCTCGTTCGCCGGGAGCTCTTTCTTTAGATACTTATACTTCTCATTCCCGTTAAGCTCAGACATATTATATTTTACAGGCATTTTTTTAAGAAGCGCTTTCGCTGTTTTGTTATTATAAAACACGCACTTAAAGGTCTTGCTTCCTACTTTCATGTTAACCGCAGTCTGGCTCTTTGCGTTTGCCTGCACGTTCGTCAGGCAGAAAGCAAATAACAGAATACCTAATGTAATAAGATTCTTCTTGATTAATCTCTTCATTTGTTATCCTCCATGCTGACTGTAATTGTTACATCTCCGTTACCCAGCAGCTCTTCCATTTCTGCAGTGTCCTGGTCCGTGATATGCCCAAGCCTTGTGTATTCCCAGGAATTGCTGCCATAAAATACCACGATTTGATCTCCTGAATAGAGGACGATGTCTCCGAAAGCTGTGGTGGTTTCTACATCGTTTCTCGGTAAGGCTGTCCCGATCGATCCTACCTGCTCGAAACCTCCGTACATGTACATCTGGATGGTGAGCGGCTCTTCTTCACACATCTTTCGCAGTGCTTCGACGGATTCATTTTCTTCCCAGTCAACTTCTACGACAGTATCCGCAATCTTTAGCTGTAATACTTTCTCTGCTGCCTCGTCTGATCGCTGTTCTTCGGTATTTGGTTCTGTTATGTTCTCTGATCCTGTTTGTTGTTCTTGAGAGGGCTGTGTCTCATATGCCGTATCTGTACTCAATTGAGTTACTGTAGTAGAGTTACCACAGCCTGACATACAAATTGTCATTACTGCAATTAAAATGCATGCTGTTATTTTCTTATAACTCATTTGCTTGCCCCCTCTATATGAACATTATTACTATCGCCTCTGTGACTGTCATTCTTTCTGCTGCTCCGAATCCAGATACCGGATCACTTTCGCCGGAACACCGCCGACGACCGTATCTGCGGGAACATCTTTTACAACGACCGCTCCTGCTGCCACCACAGCGTGATCACCGATCGTCACGCCGGAACAGACCGTTGCGTTTGCGCCGATCCACACTCCTTTTCCTATAAGGATCGGAGCGGGATGAAGGGACTGGCGCTTTTCCGGGTTCATGTCATGGTTCAGGGTTGCCAGGACCACCCCGTGGCCGATCAGGGCTCCATCATCTATGAATATTCCGCCCTGGTCCTGGAATTTACATCCGGCGTTGATGAATACATTTTGTCCTAGGGTGATATTCTTTCCGAAATCTGTGTAGAAGGGAGGAAACAGGCCAAAGCCTTCATCCACCGGCTTCCCGATCAGCTCTGAGAATAGCGCCTGAAGTTCTTCCGGCTCATGGTACTTTGTGTTAATCTCCATCGTGATCTTCTGGGCCTGTCGGCTGTAATACCGCACCAGCTCGACCGCTTCCTTGTTTTCTCCAATCGTGTCATTTTCCTTGAAATATGTTAATAGTTCATTTAATTTCATTTGTCTTTCACCCATTGTCTTATATTATCTTCTTCCTCTGCCACCGAGCCTCCCCGTACAGCGAGTCCTTCTGTAACTTCTGCTTCCGGCTCAAGTTCTTTGATCGTGTCAATTGTACCGGAAAAGCTGCTGCCCTCATGTGTAATAAAGACATTTATTTTTTTTCCGCTAAGATCATAGGCATCCAAAAATGAGTAAACCGGCATAGGAATGTCTCCCCACCAGTTAGGGAATACAAGATAAATCGTATCGTATTCATCCAGATTCTCGATCTCTGTTTTTAACTCCGGTCTTGCTCCTTCATTCTGCTCATTACTTGCCTGATCTACCGTTTCATCATAGTCAACGGGATAGGACTCCTTTGTAAGAATTTCAAAAGTTTCACAGCCGGCTTCCTCAGAAATCCATTCTGCAATCATCTGGGCGTTCCCTTTTATCTGACCGCCCTCTGCCTGGATACTTGCACTTGAGGATGCATCCACGTCCTCGGGAAAATCGGTGTTACCGACCCTGCTGAAATACACAGCAAGGCTGTTATTCTTCGCTTTCTCCGAGACAGATATATTCTCTTCCTGACTCGATTTGTCTGCAGATGCCGCTGCTCCTTCTTCTGCCAGTTCTATACGGACATCATAGTCACCCTCTAAAGCTGCGATCTCCTCCAAGGGGCATGTAATCACACCGATGTTTACTTGGTTTCCATACTGCTCTGATACATCTTCATCTTCAAAAAGGATTGTGAAGTAAGGGGCATCGGTCGCATAGTCAATATCTCCATTCAGCCAGCCATAGTGGACCTCCTCCTCTTTGTAGGGGAGCGTCTCCGTCACACCACAGAAATCGTGGGAATATCTGCTCACATGCTGGGTTATGGGCAGCTTCTCGATCAGGGCCTTGGCAGTTTCAGAATCATTCAGCACGCCCGTGATCAAGGTATCGCCAAAATACATGTTGATCTTTGTGCCGCCTTCCATAGGAATCCTTGTGGGCATGCTCGGATCTTCTGTCTGCATATCTGCACCATCTTTTGCAACCCGGGTCCCCTCTTCTGGCTGTTTCGCAGCTTCTGTCTTCTCCTCAGCCTCCGCTGAAGCCTCTGTTGTCTCCTGGTTTGCCTTGTTATCAGAACTGCTACAGCCGGCAAGAGACATCCCCAATACTGTCATTGTCACCGTTAGGATAAATAGCATTCTTTTCTTCATCTATTCTCTCCTTATTTCAGATACTCTTCAAAGAAGGATGTCATTTTGTCAAACGGGATATAGTCATGGTCACCACCGTCGTAAAGATCGGTATGGACAGCGTCGGGGATGATCATAAGTTCCTTGTTATCCCCTTTCAGCAGCTGGAAGGCATCCTTGCTCATGTAGCAGGAATGGGCCTTTTCTCCGTGGATCATGAGCACGGCGCTGTCGATCTCCCCTGCGTAGGTAAACAGTCTTGTGTTGGCGAGGGAAGTCCCGGCAGTCACATTCCAGCCATCGTTGGAATTAAGGGATCGGGCGTGGTAGCCTCTGTCGGTCTTATAATAATCATAGTAGTCTTTTATAAAGAAAGGTGCATCTTCCGGAAGCGGGTCTACTACGCCGCCTGCTCTCGCATAGCTGCCGTTTCTGTAATCTTCTGTACGCTGCTTGTTTACGGCTTCCCTTGCTGCCTTTCTGGCTTCTTTACTGTCTTCTGCGTCAAAGTATCCGTTTCCTGCCACGCGAGTCATATCGTACATTGTAGATGTGACTGTCGCCTTGATCCTCGTATCAAAACAGGCCGTCTGCAAGGCCATTCCGCCCCAGCCGCAGATGCCGATGATCCCGATCCGGTCCGAATCAACATTGTCCTGTACGGAAAGAAAATCTACTGCCGCCTGGAAATCTTCTACATTGATGTCAGGAGAGTGCATCGCCCGCGGAAATCCGCCGGATTCTCCGGTAAATGAAGGGTCAAATGCGATCGTGAGGAATCCACGTTCTGCCATAGTCTGCGCATAGAGTCCTGAGGACTGTTCCTTACATGCGCCGAAAGGACCAGATACAGCAATTGCCGGAAGCTTTCTTTCCGCGTTCTTCGGGACATACATGTCCGCCACAAGGGTAATACCAAAGTGATTTACGAATGTCACCTTACTATGATCTACCTTATCACTTTTTTCAAAAGTCTTATCCCATTCATTAATAAGTTTTAACGCTTCTGTTTTCATCATCGTTCTATCCCTCCATATTTTTTTCTCTGTTATCTATTCATTTTCTTCTTTATCATGATTCAGTTATCATTATTCAGCTGGGTCTCCAGATACGTCATGATATGGGCCATGGCATCCTCGAACGGCTGACCGAAAAATTCGTGTCCTCCGTCTTTTATCACATAATACTCGCAGTCAGGGATAATCTCTTTGGCTTCTTCTGACCAGGAGATTGGGACGGTCCCGTCCTGATCTCCATGAAGAAGCAGCATATGGCCCTTATATGAGGACAGCAGCTGATCAAAATCCACTTTCTTCAAATCTGTGATATAGTTTTTTCCCACATGGATCCAACCGCCAAACAAACTGACATCTTCCGGGATCTGGTCTTCTGACTGATATTTCTCCGTGCCGCTGTCAACCTTTGCGGACAGTGCCGGATACATAAGGATCATTCCGGCGATCTCATCCTGATGCTCAGTGCCTGTGACTGTCGTGACAAGCCCACCCATACTGCCTCCCAGGAGGACAATCCTGTCAGGATCAACAAAATCCCATGTTTTAGCTGCCTCCAGCACTGCTTCCAGGTCAGATGCTTCTGTCAGGACAGACATTTCTTTGTTACTGCCATCGCTTTTGTTTCCGCCGACTGTACCTCCGCAGAAATCAAAGACATACGTGGAATATCCGGCTTCCGCCAGCCTTTCAGCATATCGCTCACCGGATGTATGATCATTTCCCAGTTCATGGGAGAATATCAGCAGCGGCATTTCTCCTTTCCTGTCCGGTACATAGGCTATGCCATAAATATTCTTGTTACCGTTCTGTACCCATATTTCCTGCTTTTCGTAAGTGTATACGGGCATCGTTGATCCTCCTTTTCCCTTCTGGTCTGTTTCTGTCTCTTTTTTACTATCAGATGTGGTGTCTTGCAATTCAATCTGGCTGTTATCGTCTCCCGGACCAGCACTATTGCATCCTGCAAGGAGAAAACACATGGCCAGGCACAATAATAATAAACTCAAAAATACTTTTCTCATACTTCTATTCTAGCCGCAACCCTTCCTATAATCAAATGCTTGTTAAATATGCCTTCCTATGCTATATTTGAATAGGAAGAAAATGAAAGGAGCTTTCTTATGGATATTCGCGCGATGCAATACTATCTGGCTGTAGTCAGGGAGGGTACGATCTCCGCTGCAGCAAAGGCGCTTCATGTCTCCCAGCCTTCGCTGTCACGGCAGATGAAGGAACTGGAGGAGGAACTCGGCGCCGAACTCTTTGTCCGGGGGAATCGAAGGATCACCCTTACCGAAGAAGGCATGGTGCTCAGGAAAAGGGCAGAGGAAATCGTACATCTGATGAAGATGACGGAGGACGAGATCACTCAGATCAAAGACCATATATCGGGTTCTGTGCGGATCGGAGCAGGGGAATCCTGGTCCTTCCACTACCTGTCACGCACCGCAGCGAGTCTCGCAGCAGAGCATCCGGATATCAGTTTCCATATTACCAGCGGAGATACCCAGAACCTGATGGATGAGCTGGATAACGGGCTGATCGAATTAGCCGTTATCTTTACTGATGTGGATCACACGCGCTACCAGTCCATTGAACTCCCTACGGAGGACTACTTCGGCCTGCTGATGCCAAAAGACTGTCCGCTGGCCAAAAAGGAGCAGATCCATTTCTCCGATTTAGAGGGACTGCCTGTTATTATCTCAAGGGCTGCCGGACCTTATCTGGCAAGTTTGGCAGACCTGTCCTCGTTGAATGTCATTGCCACCTACAACCTGGTGTATAATGCCTCCCTGCTTGTAGAAGACGGCCTTGGCTATGCCATCTGCTTTGATAAGCTGATCAACACATCCGGAGACAGTCCCTTGTGCTTTCGGCCGATCGTCCCCAGAATAAAAAACGCCGGAAATCTGATCTGGAAAAAATACCAGATCTTCTCTCCGGCGGTGCAGATGTTCATTGATCGTATACGGTCCATGATCAACGAGCAGTAGTCTGCTTATTCTTATATATCGGGGTCATCAGGCGGGACCCAGAATATGGCCCATGAAGTAAGGCAGCTGTTTTTGCCACCAGGGCCAGTCATGATTCACGTCATAACCCCAGAAGTCTGCCCAGCGGGGCACGTTCTTATCTCTCAGGATCTGGTCCAGTGCGGCTGAGTCAACCCGCATCTGGTCACTGTATTACCACGCGCCTTTATATCCAATGGTTATCGCTGCATTTTCCGAGCCGCTTTTCATACATGCCTTCAGGTCAGCGCCTTCCAGATGGGCTTTGAGGAATCCAGCAATGTAGCTGTCGCCGGCTCCCATGGTATCTACTACCTTACAATTAACAATACCATAAGTCTCATACTGCTCACCTTCCATGGCGAGACTTCCGAGGCTCCCTCTCATGGCTACCACTACTTTGGGGCCCATGGCTGCAATGCTTTGCATTTGTTTTCGCAGCAGCTCTTCTTCCGATGCATCATCGGAGAAGAATACGTAGTCAGCATATTTCATCCCTTCCTGACTGTGGGGCAGTGTGGGATAGTTTGAGGCATCATAGGCGATGGGTATTCCCCGCTCCTTCAGCATTGGGAGGAAGGGTTCGGTATATCCCCACACTCCGGTGACTGCCAGGTCGTGTTCTGTGATGAAAGAAAGGTCTTCTTCCGTAAGTGTCAGCTTAGCTGTCACTCCGGCATCGCTCTCTCCGAATACACGCTCTCCTCCGATGCGCTGTACATGGGTGATGGCGGTTTTCCCTTCCAGCACTTTCACATGGCTGACATCGACGTTTTTCTCCCTCAGGGAATCGACGATCATTGTTCCGTTTTCATCGTTTCCGACCACTCCGATATAGGAAGATGGTATCCCAAGTCTTTGAAAATATACAGAAACATTTACGGGATTCCCTCCCGGATAACGTTCCCCGGTTTCGTCGTAGCTATCGACACAATTATCACCGATACATGCGATTCGTTTCATAACAGCTCCTTTACTCGCCCGATTGCCAGGGCGGCAGCACCGGAGGGATCTTCCATGTAATTTGTGACCAGTTCGATGGTCACATTCCCCTTATATCCGGCATTTTGAAAATCTTTTATCAACTTCCCGAGATCCATTATACCATCTCCGGGCATGATGTGAGATTCGTCTGATCCGTTGGAGTCCGTCAGATGGAGGTGTCCCATCTTCTCTCCCAGTACCCGGCAGTATTCCACCGGATCTTCGCCCTGTACAAAGGGAACTACCACATCGCACATGGCTTTCAGACATGGCAGTTCTTCTTCAAACAGAAGCTGATAAGATTCCAGGTCCGTATAACCGTCGGATTCCATGGGAGTCAGGTTCTCCAGCAGCAAAGTCTGCCCCATTTTCCACGCCTCTTCCGACAGGACCCGTAAGCTTTTTAGGAGGCGGGTCTTCTTCTCTTCCGGAGGCAGGCCTCCGCTGTGACCGATGGAAAGCAGCAAAGCCTCTGCCCCCAGAAGGGTAGAGGCTTTGATTGCTGTTTTCAGATATTGGATGCTGTCCTCCCACTGTGCCTGATCTCCCATCATATAGTTAAAGGGATAGGCATTGTGTTCCGGTGTATAGATGCGAACCGGAATACAGTATTTCTCAGAGAGGCGGCGAATGCCATCAGCCGCGCCTCTGACCAGGTCCGGCCCATAGGCGTGGGGCCGGCCGCCCCAAAGCTCTATGTAATCATAGCCGAAACTTGCTGCATCAGCAAAGGCCTGTTCCAGGCTCCCTCTCTGATATCCGCAGGTAAACAATCCGAATTTCATGATAAATCTCTCTAGTAATCCATTTTTCTATAATAGCGTCTCAAATCCATATCGTGTCCGGTCTGATCCACCAGGTGTGCGTCGATGCGGTTGGTGACCGCATGCATCACCAGATGGCTGACTCTTGCACGGTACTCTTCCGGGATTCCAGGCAGGGCATAGTCTCTCGTGTCGATAATGGTGTAATTATCGCAGATACGGGGCAGAAATCTGGCTACCCGTTCCCCCAGGGGACGTTGTTTGTCCTCACCGACAAAGACCGTCACTGCCGTATCCCGGTCCACGATCTCCAGCATGCCATGGAAGAATTCCGCGGAATGAATGGATTTGGTCCTGTGCCAGTGCATTTCTTCCCAGTAGCACATGGCATAGGAATATGTCGCTCCGTAGAGTGTCCCTCCGCCGACAAAATAATGCAGTGCATCGTCCTTATGGGCTTTGACAAAGTCACAAGCAAACCCATCTGCTACCTTCTCTGCTTCTACAAGAGCTTCCGGAAGATAACGGTCGAACTGCGCATACATTTTATCATATTCGGGCATCTCTCCCGCAAGATACAGGAAGCGGTCCGCCGTTATAAAAAACTTGGTCTGCTCGTTGGATTTGTAAGTGATGCAATGATCCACCAGACCGGCGAGCTCTGAATCCGCTTTGTCGATAAAACCGATAACCTCTGCGCCCTTGCTCTGTACCAGCCTGACAGCCTCTACGACCTCTTTGGTCGTACCCGTGACCGAAGAGATTACCACACAGGTGCCGGCTCCGATTCTCCGGTCCCCTGTGGTGTTATACTCCGCGGCATTCATAGCGAAGACTTCCATCTCCGTTCGTTCTTTCATGTAGCAGACCACCTGCAGACAACTTGCCCAGGTGCCGCCGATTCCCAGGAAGCAGAGATTTTTTAAACCTCTGTCCCATATACTGTCTACCAGCGGTTCGATCTGCACGCGCAGTGCCAGGGCGCCGCGCATGCTGTCGATCTTCTCCTGCTCTTTGAAATTGATCAACGTGATTTCCTCCCAATTACTCGCCGGTATCAACCTTTAATTTCTGATAGTATTTGTCATAAATCTTAATCGCGTCTCCAACATCTTTCTGGAAGAAAATATTCTCCTTATAGTCGAAGTCGAAAGCCGGACCATTCCGATATTCCTCAGAAGCGGCAGCTACAGCAGCATCGTTGGGGCAGGAATAGGGATTCTCTACCAGGTTTTTAGCCATTACTTCCGGATCGGTAATGTAGTTCAAGAACTTGTAGGCAGCGTCCGTATGTTTTGCCCCCTTGGGAATAACATAGAGGTCGAAACCGAGCTGGACAGGATCCTTGGTAAAAGGTGCTACCGTCAGAGTGTTTTTGTCGCCCATTGCAGCCATGGCTTCTGCTGTATTTCCGTCATAGGTCAGCATAGCAGAGATGGTTCCGTTAACAATGTTGGTCTCTGTGGAACCGTAGGCTACTACATTGGCATTGTACTTCTTCAGCCATTCATAGGCTTCGGCAATCTCTTTTTCCTCTGTGGAGTTGGGATCATAACCCAGAGCGATCAGAGCAATGGGGAAGAGGTTGCGGGCACCGTCAACAGAACCGATCTGTCCCTTCATTTCCGGTTTGATCAGGTCGTTGTAGCAGGTAATCTCAATGGGACATCTCTCCGTATCATAGACCACGTAAATGTAGTTCATCAGATATGGAATACAGTATTTCTGGTTCTCTTCGGACCAGTATGCCTTGTTGATGTTCTCGGAATTCGGAATCTGGGAGAGATCCAGCTCCTCCAGGAATCCGCCCTTGATCAGGGATTCCATGTAAGCATCGCAGGTCATGATCAGGTCATACTCATCACCGGCACCTGCCGTCAGTTTATTTACGGAATCCGCATTGTCGTTCATGTAACTGAGATTGACCTTAACTCCGAATTCTTTCTCGAAATCAGCGATGGTTTCATCGGAGATATAATCACTCCACATGAAAATGTTCAGCTCCTTGGATTCGCTGTCCCCCGATCCCGCATCTTTGCCTCCACAGGCTGCAAGAGCAGCCACCAGGGCCAGCGCCAGGATCATTGCCAATAACTTCTTTTTCATTTGCAAACAACCTCCTCTCAATAACGTTGTTCAAAAAGTGTTTTTATTCTTCAGCTGCTAAGCGAGCAGCGTGAATTCTCTCATCACTCTCCGCCATCATTCTGGCGACTCTTTTATTGTGTATCCTCTGAAGGATATTCATCACCATCATACCGATCAGCATAACGATAACCATGATGGTTGTCAGGGCATTGATATCCGGCGTGATACCGGTACGGTTTACGGACAGGATTAAAACCGGAAGGGTGGACTGACTGGCCCCGGCAAGCATGTTGGAGATGATGACATCATCGATGGACAATGTAAATGACAGGAATGCTGCGGACAGGATTCCCGGCATGATACTTGGAATGGTCACCTTAAAAAAGGTCTGCATCCGGTTGGCTCCCAGATCCATGGAAGCTTCCTGCAGGGTCTCATTATCTCCGGTAATACGGCCTTTGATAATAATAACCGCATAGGGAATACAGAAGGTACAGTGTCCCACCACAATAGTCCCCAGTCCCAGCTTAAAGCCGATGATCATAAAGATAATCAGCATGGATACCGCCATGACAATCTCCGGTACAACAATGGGAACAAAGAGCATCATGTTGATAAACTTCTTCCCCCGGAATTCAAATTTCTTCAGTCCGATGCCGCCCAGAACGCCGATGATGACACTGATGATTGTGACCACCACGGCAATAATCAGGGAGTAGGCCAGAGATTCCCACAGGTCATGATTTCCAAAGGAAAAGAGCTTGGGATACCACTTGGTAGTGAATCCCGCCCAGGAATAATTCCGCTTGGCATCATTGAAAGAGAACAAAATCATTACCAGGACGGGAATATAGAAAATGGAGTAAACCAGCGCCGCAAAGATGGTCCAGGGAATCTGCCGCACCCGTTCCCTCTTCTGTTTACGGTTCAGTTTTTCTTTGGCAGCCATCTATACCACCTCCATATCTTCTACTCTGGCGAATCTGGAGTAAATGAAGATCATCAGTGCCGTAATTACAAGAAGCAGTACTGACAGGGCTGCGCCCAGAGGCCAGTTTCTGATGGTTCCGAACTGGTTCTTGATAATATTACCGATGTAGAGAACTTTTCCACCACCCAGCATGTCAGTGATGACATAAGTTCCCAGGGCGGGAATAAAAGTCAGGATAATCGCAGAGAAAATCCCCGGAAATGTCAGCGGGAGAGTGACCTTCAGAAGGGTCTCCACCGGTTTTGCTCCCAGATCCGCCGATGCCTCCAGAATCGGTTTCTCCAGCTTCTCGATGGAAGAATACATAGGCAGGACTGCAAAGGGAAGATAGTTGGTAATCAGACCCAGGAGCACTAGTCCGTCCGTAAAGATAAAAGTGATTGGTTTCTCGATCATATGGTGATTCAGCATAAAATTATTGACCGGCCCATTGGTCTGAAAGATCAGCATCCATGCATTCAGACGCATCAGGGAATTGGTCCAGAAAGGAATCATCAGAAGGGTGATCAGCCTGGAAGCCACATCCGGTGGCTTGCGGGCAATGAAATAGGCAAAAGGATAACCCACCACAAGACAGGCAATGGTCGTTTCCGCCGCAACCCCGATACTTTTCAGGATGATGCGGAAATAGGTGACTTCCATCATGGTCTGGTAGGATTCCATAGATGGTGTGTACTCAACGCCGCCAAAGGTTCCTCTTGTCATAAAACTGATATAAATGATAAACAGCATTGGAATCGTAACGAATACGATCATCCAGAGAGAGACCGGTCCTGCCTGAGCCAGCACAGGCAGATAGTTTTTTTTCTTTGCTCTGCCTTTCGATGACCTCATGCTTTAGCCTCCTTCTTGTCTCTGTGGATCGGGACCGCTTTCTCCGGCTTCCAGGTTAGATATACTTCCTGTCCCTCCAGCAGGCTTTCATCCTGCTCAAAGGACGAGATTCGCAGCTCTTTGCCGTTTGTCGTTATCACACTGGTCTTAATGACCGTTCCCATATTAGTAAAATCCCGGATCTTTGCCTTGATATTGAAGCTGTCTGCCGGTTCGCTCCTGCAGATCAGATACTCGGTTCTCACGGATATGTCGATTTCTTCCCCGGGAACAAAATCAGAACCCTTTGCCCGGACCTGACCGTCCGGAGTCTCCACCGTCAGAAGATCTCCCTCTACTTTTGTCACTTTGCCGCTCATGATATTGGATTCTCCGATGAAGTCCGCAACAAAACGGCAGTTGGGCCTGTCATAGATCTCCGTGGGCTTGCCGATCTGCAGGATGACCCCGTCTTTCATAACCGCAATACGGTCGGACATGGACATGGCCTCTTCCTGATCATGGGTAACGTAGATAAAGGTGATTCCCAGCTTCTTCTGCAGACGCTTCAGCTCAATCTGCATCTGTTTGCGAAGCTTCAGATCCAGAGCCCCCAGCGGCTCATCCAGCAGAAGAACTCTCGGATGATTGATCAGCGCTCTGGCAATAGCGATCCGCTGCTTCTGCCCGCCGGACAGGGCATCCGGTTTCCGCTTTTCATATCCGGTCATCTGGACCAGGCGAAGCATTTCCTCGACGTCCCGTGCAATCTGGTCCTTATCTACCTTTTTGATACGCGGTCCGTAAGCAATGTTATCGAACACATTCATATGAGGGAACAGAGAATAGCTCTGAAAAACCGTATTAACATCCCTCTGGTATGGTTCCTTCTCTTCCACACTCCCGCCCTGGACTTCGATCCGCCCACTGCTGGCGTCCTCAAAGCCGGCGATCATTCGAAGGGTGGTTGTTTTTCCACATCCGGAGGGTCCCAGCAGAGTCAAAAATTCACTCTCTGCCACCTCCAGATCCAGATCTTTTACAACATGATTGTTTCCGTACCACTTATTCACACCCTTAAGTGCTACAATTGCCTTCCCCAAAACACTCACCTCAATTCATGGTTCACCACGATCTCAATTATTTAAAATTAATACTATCTTATATAAATAACTTTATTATAATATTATACCAATGTCAACGTGTTTTTAGGGTATATCTAACTCATTTTCCGGTTGTAATTTTCATCATATTAATATATAATAATGTTATACCAATTATAAGGTGGAATAAGAATGGATATTTATAAGCCAAGACCCAAAGAAATTGCAACAGAATATCTGGAAGCATATATCCTTGAGCATAATCTGAAGGCACACGACAGGCTTCCAACGGAGCGGGAGATGAGCGATATGTGGCATCTTAACAGAATCACTCTGCGAAGTGCCATTGCTTCTATGGAAGCAGCCGGCCGGCTCTACAGTGTCCAGGGCCGGGGCACCATGGTAGCGCCGCGGTTCGTCCGAACCCTGCAGAATCTGGAGAGTTTTACCAAATATGCCTCCAGATATGATGCTGTATCGGAAACAAGGCTGCTGTCCTTCTCAACGATCGAATGCGACAAGCACCTTGCACAAAGATTCCGCAGGATGCTGGGGGACAAGCTCTACCGTATTACCCGTCTCCGTATCATCGTAGATGTTCCTGTTATGATCGAGAATGCTTTTATCCCCCGGGAACTGGCACCCGGACTGGAGGAACACGATCTGGTGAAAGGATCTTTATTTGCTATACTGGAGAACAATTATGGTCTGATCATGGATCATGGTGAAGAGAAAACCGGCATTACAGCGGTCAATGCAGAAGAGGCTGATTATCTGAAGATTAAAGAAGATTCTCCGGCTTTCTGGATCGTCAGTACAACCAGGGATCCCGATGACAAGGTGGTGGAATACTGTCGTACCGTTGCCCGTGTCGATGTGGTTGAGATGTCCAGCATCCTTCGATGGGACTACGGAGGGGGTGTCAGTCATGAGTAATGTCAACTACAAATCACCCCTTTACATCCAGCTGAGGGAAGTGATTCGAAGCAAAATAGAAGACGGCGAGTACCCGGTCGGTACCGCCATCCCATCCGAAGCCCAGCTGGCCGAGACTTATAACCTGCATCCTCTGTCCGTGCGCAGTGCTCTTTCCGCATTAAAATACGAGGGCCTTCTCCGTTCCGTCCAGGGAAAAGGGGTCTATGTCAACGGCCCCAAGACAGAACGGGACCTGGAAACTCTGGGCGGATTCCGCCAGACCATGGATGAGCGGTCTATCGACGCCCATACCCGCGTATTGATCAAGGCTTTACGCCCTGCCGGCCCCTACTATTCCAGACTTCTGGACCTGGCAGAGGAGGATTCGGTCTGGTTCACAAAGCGGATTGACTACATACACAAAAAGCCTGTGGCTCTGGAAGAGATCTATATCCCGGAAAAGCTTCTTCCCTCTTACGGCGACGTGGACATCGAACTGTTCTCCATCTATGACATTCTCATATGGAATGATCTGCGCCCGACCGATGCTGACCAGACCCTCCGGGTTGTTTTTCTGGAACCCTCCAAGGCGAAGCTTATTAATATGAGCTCCGATCAGGCTGTCATGGAACTTACGAATCTCACCCGGGACGCCATAGGGCGAAAGATCGAATTCGCCCGCAATTATGTAAGACCGGACAAAATAGAGTTTTTTACCCATTACGCGAAAGACCACAGGCAACACGACAAGTGATACCAACTCATAACAAAAAAGGAGGCGTCGCAGTAACGTTTCGCCCATTTTGTAAAAATGGGCTGAATCGTAACTGCTGACGCCTTTTTTGCGCGCATTTTCATCAGGTTTTCTTTATTTTCCAACGATTTTTACAGCCTCCCCTGCTGAAAAAGCGCACTTAGCTAGGCCTTTTGTTTTTGACAAAAGACCAGGATCAACAGGTTTTGGTTTTCTTAAATTTATGCACTATCTTTCAGTTCAAACAGATGCTGGCCGGTCTTGTCCGATTGGATCTTGTTGTGATATTTGTTCACATTATGCGCAATGGCCAGGATCACGCTCTGGGCCGTGACGTTCTCGATCCCCCGGTAGGCATAGCGTCGGAATCCCATATCTTCCTTCACGTTCGCAAAGGATCCTTCCGCCTGGATGCTCCGGTTCATCCTCGGCTGTATTCCGTAGTCACTTGTGATCCTTTCCAGATCTTCCTGCCGTTTCTGCTTCATGGTCTTCGAAACCTGCAGTGTCTTCAGCCGGTCTTCCATTGGGGTATTGCAGTTGTTGCCTTTGATGCACTCTGTCTTGTGCGGACACCCTTTGCAAGCGTCACAGCGATATATGGATGTCGTTCGGATGTAACCGGTCGCTGTCTTTGCTTTCCGATCACAAATCCAGCTGATCTCGTTTCCCGCATGGCATACGTAGCAATCCTTCTCCTCATCATAGGCCATGTTCTCCATCCGGCCGATGTCCTTTTTATATTTCCGGGTCTTCGCTTTTTCGTAATTATTCGGTTTGATAAAAGCAACCTGGCCGTTGCTTTCTATATACAGATAGTTCTCTTCGCTTTCATATCCTGCATCAGCGACGATGTCACGGTAACGGAAGGGCAGGTGGTCCTCCATATCCTTTAAAAAAGGGATCAATGTCCGGGTATCTGTCGCCCTTTGTGTCACATCCAGCCAGGTGATGTATTCGGAATCCACCCCATGCTGGAGATTATAAGCCAGTTTGAGCTGTCCGTTCATCATATGGTCTTCTTTCATCCGCATGAAGGTGGCATCCGGATCGGTCTTGGAGTAGCTGTTACGATCCCCACATTGATAGATCTTCTGGTTGTACTCTTTGAGCTTGCCCATATATTCTTCCAGAGTTTCTATCGATCTCTGGAGCTGGCTCTTTCTTTTTCCACAGCCATGGACGAATTCAATCCCTTCTTCCTCTTTCAGGGCATACAGTTTCTTTCGGATTTTCTTCAGGGTGCGGAGTCCGAACTTCTTCCCGTTAAAGATGAACCGGATGCCATAGAGCAGCTCCAGTTCTTCCGCCAGTATGGCGATCTTCTGACAGAGCCTCTTCTGGTTTTTGGTCACTGTTTTCTTCCAGACAAAAGTATAGCGGTTGGCGGCCGACTCGATCTTAGTGCCATCGATGAAGATGTGTTCCCCGGAGATCTCGCCACGGATTTTGAGCAGCTGTGTTACTTCCGCGAGGGTCTTTTTGGAACATTGGGAAAGATGGAGAGAGAGAAACCTTGCGATGGTTGAGTGGTCAGGGACCGGTTTGTCTTCCAGAAGGTACATGAAGTTGATATCCCTCCGGCAGGCGGTCTCGATATCCCTGCTGGAATAGATCCGGTTCATGGCAGCATAGATGACGATCTTGAACAACTGACGCGGTGTGACCTGCTCTTTTTTGATCTTCCCATATGTACGGTAAAGATCGGTCAGTTCCATCAATGTCTTATTAACCAGGATATATTTCTGTTTAAAATTCACATCATGCCATTTGAGTGCCAGCAATTCTCCGATCCTGAGACCTAGATACAGGTTTGCTATAAGCACAAATCCATAACGGTATCTCTGTTTTCCTGATGACTCCCACGTGGCAACAGCCTGAGCTTTAAATTTTCTGATGTCTTCTGGATCAAAGTATTCGATTTCCTTTGAGGCATAAATATATGCATTATTGAATAAGAATCCTTTATTTTGGAAGCTCCTGATACTGACAACTGCAAGAATAGCCGCAATTATAAATACCAATGGAGCTGTGATCCATTCTGCTGTGGTCATAATGGTTTACCTCCAAATACCGATTGTCGGTCCAGAAGTCCTTTTATTGTTTGCTCATAATCAGAATATATCAGTACGACCTGTTCCCCTGCATGTTGAAAGCCATTGATGATATCTCTGTTGTCTGCTTT
>JAFRHL010000026.1 GCA_017433295.1 Eubacterium sp. | reverse complement strand
TTCGCCCTCCTTATAAGGCGTATTTACGCCTAAATAAAGTATAGCATAAAACCCGGATAAATGCAAGCAAAACTCGCATAAATCCAGGCTTATTTCGTATTTTTTAATTGGATAGGCGTAAAAAACTTGCAGAGTTCACAATAAAATGCCCTGATTATACACTTCTGTCAGTCTTGATTTAACAAAATTGTCGGGTATATGCATCATTGTTTATGGTTTACTGGCCATGAACAGATATATTATGAAGGAATGAATAGTATGAGAAAACGGAAAATCGGTCCGGTGATCGCTTCGGTCCTGTGTCGTTTGCTGGGAACACTTATTTTACTGATCGTCATAGCGGTGACTGCTTCCATCGTGATTCCCCAGTTCAGGGGAATAGAGGTTTACCATATTGTCAGCGGCAGTATGGAACCGGAGATTCCGGTGGGCAGTGCGGTATATATCAATACGAAGACCTCTCCGGAGAATATTGCAGAGAAGGATATCATAGCCTTTCAGAGCGGAGATTCCCTGGTGGTGCATCGGGTGACAAAGAACCAGGTCGTCGAAGGTTATTTTCATACCAAGGGCGACGCCAATGAAGGGGAAGATCTGACAGAGGTTACCTATGACCAGTATGTCGGAAAGGTGATCCGGCATATTCCTTATGTGGGTCAGATCATGATGATTTTCACCACCTCTATCGGTAAAGTATATGTTTTGTGTTTTGCAGCCTGTGGAGCCCTTCTGAACATTCTTGCCGGTACTCTGGGAAAGAGACGGGAAGAAGAGGAAGAAGATGACATCAATGATTAATGCAGACAAGTACACGGGGAGAAGAGATTCAGTATGGAAAGCAAGCTAAGTAATAATATACTATATGTAAGAACCTTTGGAACATTTTCCATGACCTATAACGGCACATCGATCCTGGGCGGTACCAAGTCCAGCGAGTCACAGTTTACCTGGCTGATGCAGCTGCTCCTTCATTTCCGGGAAGAGGGAGTGAGCAGGGACCAGATCGAGAGAGTGCTCTTTGGAGACAGGGAGCTTAACAATATACATCATGCCACCAGAAGCGTCATCTATAACGCCAAAAAGAAGCTTAAGGCGGCGGGGCTTCCGGATGTGAACTATATCGAGAGAAAGAAAGACGTATATTATTGGACGAAGGAGATTTCGGTGGTTGAGGATGCCACCGAGTTTGAGAGCCTTTATCAGAGGGCAGAGGAAGAGCAGGAGCCTTATCTTAAGCAGGAACTTTACATAGAAGCCTGTCATATATATACAGGTGAGTTTTTAAGTAATCTTGTGGGTGTGGTCTGGGCCGCCAGGGAAGCCAGACGCTACAGGGTCATGTTTTATGACTGTATGGAAAAAGCAGCAGACCTTTTAAGAAAGTCTCAGGATTACCTCCAGATGGAGGAGATCGGCATGTATGCTTCCGGCGTTCACCCTCTGTCCAACTGGGAGACCATTACCATGGAGGCTCTGGTGTCCATGGGAAGATACGATGACGCCAGGAAACTCTATGAGGACACAGTGGAACTGTATTTTGACGAGGAAGGCCTCAAGCCTTCACCCCGGCTGCTGGAGCTTCTTGATGAACTGGGCGACCAGATGGAGCACCGGTATGCCGTGCTCGATGATATCCAGAGACGCCTGTCCGAGGATGAGGAGAAGACGGGGGGATATGAGGTTTCCTACCCGGTATTCCAGGGGATATACCGCATGGTCTCCAGAATGCTGGAGCGGGGCGGTCAGTCTGTTTTCCTGATGCTTTGTACGGTGGTTGACAGTAAGGGGAACCCCATGCAGGAGGGGGAGCAGTTAAGAGAACTCTCCGACCGCCTGGGAAAGAGCATTAAAGCCTCGGTAAGGCACAGCGACACCATAACCAGATTTGGCAGGGGACAGTTCCTGATCCTCCTTACCAATACCAGCTATGAGAACTGTGCCATCATTCAGAAACGTATTAATTATAAATTTATTAAAGGCCGGCAGAGAACGGGAATAGAGTATCATGTGAATTCCGTTATGTGTTCACCGGGACGTTGAGGATGCAGCATGAAAGGAAATAAAACACAATGGTATATCGGTACACCCAACGGGGTGGTACTGTCGGTCGATGAAAGGCACGATACGGATATTAAAGGATATTACTATCATGCCTATAAACGGGAGGGGACGGCTCTTCATAATCTGGAGCAGATGGTATTTGATCTGGAAAAGTTTTTCGATACTATTAATTTCCCCCATGCCACAACCAATAACCGTTTTTTTACAGAGAAGGCCTCTGTGCCTACAAAAAAACAGGAGATTAATAAAGTAATGACAGATGAAGAATTATTAAGTAAGCATGGTGATCTGGGGTCCTTTATCATCAGGGTGCATCACCGTCAGAACAGCAGCTGGCAGGGAAGGGTCACATGGATGGAGGAGGATAAGACCGTATCCTTCCGTTCCATCTTTGAACTGATCAAGCTCATTGACAGCGCCCTGGACACGGTTGAAAACCCCGGGGAGACAGATGGAAAGAAAAACTGGGAAGAAGAATGAGGCGATTATTCGGCCGTCAAATAATAATATAAATTATTATATGACAGATACCCGATTTTGCGGAGGTTTTTGACGGTTGCTTTGACTGTATATATACTATAATGATGATGGAGAACTGTATTGTTATAGTATTCTATAGCAAATAGAAAGACATTTTATGCCAGCTGCGGGTGAGACCGGCAGCTAAAGCCGTCTGGAAAAGAGATAATAACTATGAGTAACCCGGTAAAGGACAATAAGGCATCTAAAAGGAAGAGGCCGGCAAAGGCAAAGCCGGAGAAGAAGAAAGGCAAGGCAGGGAAGGGTAAGAAAAAGAAACGGTTCAGCATCACCAACTTTTTGCTGACAGTGATCCTGCTGGCCGGTTTAGGAATCCTGGCTTACCCCAAGTTCTCTGACTGGTGGAACTCCTTTCATCAGTCCAGGGCCATCGCGGGATACGTTGAAAAGGTTGCCGACATGGATCAGAAGAATATCGATAAGCTGTGGAAGGAGGCAGAGCAGTATAATGTCAGCCTCAGGGAGAAATCCGGCCGGTTCCGCATGTCAAAGGAGGAGCTGAAAGAATATAACAGTATTCTGGATGTTACCGGAACAGGCATTATGGGCTATATAGAGATATCCAAGATCAATGTCAGCCTGCCCATTTACCACGGTACCAACGAGGCGGTACTCCAGATCGCCATCGGCCACATAGAAGGATCTTCCTTTCCCATCGGCGGTACCGGGACCCATGCGGTCCTTTCCGGGCACAGAGGCCTTCCCTCGGCAAAGCTGTTTTCCGATATAGACCAGCTGGAAGCCGGAGACCGGTTCGTGATCCAGGTCCTTGACAGGACCATGACCTATGAGGTGGATCAGATCCACATCGTTCTTCCATCCGAAATGCAGGATCTGGAGATCGATGAGAACCAGGATTATGTAACCCTGATCACCTGTACACCATATGGTGTTAATACCCACCGTATGCTGGTCAGGGGACACAGGGTGGCCAATGAACTGGATGATATCAGAGTTATTGCTGACGCCATGCAGTATGCGCCCATGATCGTGGCGCCTCTTGTGGCGGCACCCGTCCTTCTGGTACTTCTTATCATGATGCTGACCGGCAGCGGAGAAGGCATGAGAAAGAGGGAGAGCCAGGCCATGATCAGGAATATGGCAAGGCAGAGGACTCTGGAAGACAGAGCAAGACGCAGGGAAGCGAAACGCTCGGTATTTGATGAACATGAAAGTATGAATGAGTTTAAGCAGGCGAATGACGATTACTCAGATGTGGCCGGAGAGGATCCGGGAACAGACACTGATAAAGAGCAGTAGCCGGGAAAAAGGAGGAGAGAGATGAGAGATATGATCATTTTTAAAACAAAAAAGAGGCTGCTTCTAAAAGCATGCACAGTGCTGGCGCTGGCGGCGCTGGTCTTTATCCTGCCCCCGGCAGCATGCCTGGCGGAGACGGTTGATGTGACCAGACCGGTATCGCTGACGGTAAAGCCTGCCGGCGGCGGAGAACAGGATAAGAATGAATTCTCTGATGACATTGGTAATGCTCATATAGTCATCGACCTTTATAAAGTGGCGGACGCAAAGAAGGTGTCCGGTTATGATACTTATGATTTTTCAGTTAAAGAACCATATAAAGGTCTGTTTGAGAAAGATGATGCAGGCGGCGATATTACGAAAATGACCAATGAGCAGTGGAGAAAGGCCGGTCAGGAGGCGGCTGCCATTGCTCTGGGAACTGCTCCGGAGGCACAGGCGCAGACCCCGGATGTAAAAGGAGCAGGGATTGACACGAAGATGTCTGATCTCGGCGCAGGCTTGTATCTGGTGATCGCCAGGGGAAGCACCATTAGCTCTAATGAGTACATTAAGACATCAGAAGATGGCAGGATATATACCATTGCCAATTCAGACCTGTATGAGTACCGCTTTGAGCCGGAACTGGTTGCGCTCCCGTCAAAAGATGTCAATGAAGCCGGCCAGATCAATACAGCCAATACCGGTGAATGGATCTATGACGCGGTAATCTACCTGAAGGCCGCCAGAGAACCGGTGAAATCCTCCATCCGCATCGTCAAGAAGCTTGATAAATATGAGACAAAAGATCCTGCTACTTTTGTTTTTCATGTTTTTGATACAGATACAAAAGGAAAAGTTTACGATGATTACTTCTCCATCGTATTTGATGAACCCAGTGAGAAGGATGGAAAAGAGATCCTGATTGAGGACCTGCCTGCCGGACTGAAGCTGACAGTTGAGGAGACCTACAGCGGAGGGAATTACGCCGTGACCACAGACAAGAGCAGACAGGTAACTGTTGAAGCGGCACAGGTAGTCAGGGCAGAGTTTAAGAACACCTATGATGATACTTATAAAGGCGGCGGTTCCATTGCCAATAAGTTCTCCAATGATACGAAGAACGGATGGGAGTGGGTACAGGGTCTGGATGATGATGGTAACGACCATGCCAGGAAATAAAGGGAGGTGCAAAGGTGAGAAAATCAATTAATAATCTTTCAAAACGCTCATCTGCAGGATTGCTGCTGTTTGCACTTCTTGCAGTGATGATCTTCTCGGCAACTGTTTATAAAGCATATGCCTACTTCACAACATACGCTACGGCCAAAGGAGGATATACTATCCATCTGGGAGACCATACCACCACAGATGAGGAATTTTCAAACTGGAGGAAGCGTGTTACCATCACCAGCGGAGAAGATTCCAAACCTGTGTATGTCCGGGCAAAGGCATTTTGTAAATCCGCTTATAAGTTAGATATAACTGAAAGCGGCAATTGGACAGAACAGTCATCGGATGAAGGCAGTTATTACTACTATGGCAAAATACTTAATGCCGGAGAATCAACCGATGAACTTATAGTAGCAATCAACAATGTGCCGAAAAGCGATGAAATAACGGGCCCGGAATCATTTAATGTAATTATTGTTTACGAGACCACACCGGTCCTTTATGATGCCGAAGGCAAACCGTATGCAGACTGGTCCGGCAAGGTGGACGCTACCACCGTAACGGCCAATGACTAGGAAGGAGGATGCCAGACATGAAGAAGAATAATAAAAAGAAATCTTCCGGCCGCAGACTCCGGGATATACTCCTGTCACCAGCCGCCACCATCGCCATGTTTGCCCTGGCGGCAATCCTGCTCCTGATCTCCGGTATCGGAGGCGCCAGAGCGGCACTGACCTACTTTTCAGAAACCCTGGCCAGCCAGTACGGCATGTACCATATCGGTGTGACCCTGATGGAGAACGGCCAGGACGTATCCTACAGGAACTATTCCGGCGAGTCTGACGGAACATGGGATGAAGCCACAGGAGTGCTTCTCGGGCATATGCTTGAGAAGAAGGACGAAGATGGAAAAGTAGTAAAAGACGAAGACGGGAATACGGTTCTTGAGGATCTTAAGATAGGAGCCGCCTATACTGAGAAGATCCGGGCAAGAAATTCCAGTGGAGAGAATACCAGGGATAATGCAGAAGGTATCAACCAGTTTGTACGTATTTCACTATACAAGTACTGGACGGACAAAGAGCCCAATGATCCGGATGCTAAAAAGCTGCCCGACCTTGACCCTTCGGTTATTGACCTGCACCTGGTCAACACCAGTGGAGACGGTGCCCACTGGATCATTGATGAGAAAGCTTCCACCGATGAGAGAACAGTCGCCTACTATAGCGCTCTTCTTAAGAACGGGGAAGAGACAGTGGATCTGACGGATACGCTTACGATCAAGGAGATGGTTGCCAGAAAGGTGACCCAGAGTGTGAAAACTACTGATAACGGTAAGACCATTACCACCACCTATGATTACGACGGCAAGTGCTTCTGTATCGAAGCCACAGTAGACGCGGTTCAGCAGAACAACGCAAATGAGGCGATTCCTTCCGCCTGGGGACGTAACGTTAAGATCAGCGGCAGCGGTGATGATCTCACCTTGAGCCTGGAATAATAAGGAGGGGTAGCAGATGAAGAAATTAAATATAGCAGCCCTCCCGGGCGTAATATCTGATAATCGTATTATGAAATGTATGGCAGCCCTTTTTGCGGCGGCAGCCCTGACACTGGCCCTGGTCATACCGGCTGACTATGTAAATGCTGATACTATGACAGGAAGCTCTGACTGGTCTGTGGAGTTTACCAAAGATAAGGAGATGGTCAGCAATTTCAAGACAAAAGACCTTGATGAGGTCATCTTCGGAATGCAGCCCGGCGATAACGCCAAACTGACTATGCAGCTGTCCAACGAGAATGACGCTACCACAGACTGGTATATGACCAACAAGGTGCTCCATTCCCTGGAGGACAGGAGTAAGGACAAAGCCACGGCAGGCGGAGCCTATACCTATAAGCTGACCTACACGAATCCGGACGGGGAAGTGAAAGTCCTGTTTGATTCTGACACAGTCGGTGGTGATGACGTCAGTCCCGCCGGCGAAGGTCTGAAAGAAGCCACAGATGCCCTTCAGGATTATTTCTATCTTGATAAGCTTTCCAAGGGGAAGACTGGCAGAATCGACCTGGAAGTGGGCCTGGACGGAGAGACCCAGAACAACGATTACCAGGATACCCTGGCGGACCTTCAGATGAACTTCGCAGTGGAGCTCTCAGATAATTCCGAAGGAACAACAGAGTCAAACGGCACAACTACGGAGTCGGACGGCACCACACGCCGGAGCGGGAATACCACCAGGACCACTGTGGTAAAGACCGGTGATGACACCAACATGCTTCCCTATTTTCTGGTGGCAGGAGCCGGAGGATTATTCCTTCTCTTCTTTACCCTCTTCTGTATCCTGGGAAGCCGTAAGAAAAGGAAGGAGGGAGCCGGATCATGAGAAAGAATAAAGAGATAAGAACATTTGCTGCCTGTATACTCGCGCTTGTTCTGAGCCTGGCCTTTATCCTTCCCTTTATGGCAAGACCGGTAAGGGCGGCCGGGACGACCTACAAGGTCCGGATCTACTCGGGTGAAAGGGGAAACTATTCCGGGAAAAGTGACAGCGTGAACGAAGTGAAGGTGTTTAAAGGGCTGAAGTACGGCGATGAATTTAACTTTAACAGTATAGGCCTGACCAAGAATACCGTGAAACTGACAGACGATAAGTATTATGTTAGAGGCTTCAGAGAAAGCGCGAAAGATAATAATACCGTAGGACCGGAATCCTTCACGGTAACCGGGGACATCGATTATGTGGTGGCCTACGGAATAGCCGGAAGTACGGTAGAGTATTACGTAAACTATGTGGACGAGGCTGGAAACAAGCTGGCTGAAAGCGATACCTATTACGGGAATGTGGGAGATAAGCCGGTGGTGGCCTACGAGTACATTGACGGTTACTATCCCCAGGCGAGAAACCTCACGAAGACCCTGTCCGCCAACGCCTCAGCTAATAATTTCACATTTGTTTATCGTAAGATACAGCAGGAGACAACCGCTTCCGGCAAGGAACAGACGACCCAGAGTCCTGCTGCGACCAACAGGGAGCAGGAAGATAATGAGCCGGAGACCAATAACCAGACCACGATTATAGAGAGAAACAACGGCAACAACGGCAACCAGACGAATACACCGGCAGATAACAACGAGACCGGACCCACCGCGGCAGCGACAACGGCAGCCCCGGCAGGAGACACAGGCATTGCCAATACGGAAGATATGCCGGATAACCCGGATGAAGTTCCGGACTTAGTTGACATTGATGATCAGGAAACACCTCTGGCTGACTTCGACGGATCCGGAGACGGATCGGAAGGAGATACAGAGGCAGATGTTCTGGAGAACGATACTTCCGGAACAGGCCTTTCCATGCCGGCAAAGATCGGCATAGGTTTAGGTTCTGTGGCCGCAATCGCGGCAGCAGCCGGAGCATTGTATTATTTCCTTATCTACAGGTCAGAGGATGATCAGGACGATGAGGACGAACAAGAGTAAGATCAGAAACAAGGAGTTTGGCAATAACACGAATAATTGTCCGGGCTGTCCTTAAAAAGAGAGACCGGATGCCATAATTCAAGGAGATTGTTTAATGAAAAAGCTAGCAGAACAGATCAGAAATAATATTGCTCAGCGTAAGAAGAACAGACGTCTGACTACTATTCTGACAGCAATAGCCGGAATATTGGTGTTTATCACTGTCTATACGCTGATCCTGCCTGCGCTTGCTCTTGAACAGGATGTACATTGCGGCAAGGAAGCCCATGAACATACAGACGCCTGTTATGAGAAAGTTTTAATGTGCGGAAAGGAAGAGCACACCCATGGTGAAGGGTGCTATGACGATGAGGGAAATCTGATCTGCGATAAGGAAGAACACAGCCATGATGAAAGCTGCTATGAGAGCAAGCTTGTTTGTGGTAAGGAACGTCACGTTCATACGGAGTCCTGCTATAAGAACCCGGAAGCTGAAGAGCTGACCAATGCCGGTACGCAGATGCAGAACGAAAAATTTGGAACTTCCGTATCCGAAGAAGATAAAACGGATTCCAATAGCACAGAAACTGTCAACAATAAGAAAGAAGATAAAAAAGAAGATATAAACACATCCTCTGACAGCAAAAAAGATAATAAGACAGATAAAGACAATAAAGACAGCGCTGATCAGAATGAGATTGTCCAAGGCCAGGAAGAAAAGCTTGTTACCATGGACATTTCAGATTATATGACGGATGATACAGGCCTCTGGTATTACAGACCTTCCGAGAAGGCCAAAGCTTCCTGGAAAGAGGTGGATAAGGATACAACTTTAAGGAAGAAGGACCTGGTATGCCTGCATCTGGCACTCAGGTTTAAGAAAGGAGCCGTAACCGATAATATTTCCGAGACGGTTTATGAACTTCCTGAAAACGTTGAGATCACAGACGTTGTAGCAAAATGGCTCAACGATGACGACCATGGCATGAATCAGCTGATCCTCGGCAAGTCCACGCCGGATAAGAACTCCAAGGGTAAGAAGTATCTGGCCGGAAAATACGAGATCGCCAGAAATAATGAAACAGACAAATGGGAGCTGACAGTGGACTGGGATTCCTACATGATAACCCAGAATGCGAAGAAACCCATGGATGTCTGGGCAGATATGTATGTCACCGCCAAGGCTTTAAAGCCCATGGAGGATAACAGCAATAAGGTTGTATTCGCAGAGAAGACAAAGAAACATAAAGAGATTTCCACAGAATACGCAGCTGTAAAAGATGAGACAGACAAACGAAAAGGCGCGCTGGCCATCAATCTGTCTGATTACATGACCATGGGCACCGGAATGTGGTACTACAGGGCTTCCGATAAGGAAAAAGCATCCTGGAACAGGGTCAGAGAAGGGTCTGTCCTTAAAGAGAAGGATCTGGTATGTGTCCACCTGGCTATGCGGTTTAAAAAGGGAACCGTGACAAAGGCCACCTACGATACAAAATACACACTGCCGGCTAATATTGAGTTTACAGACGTAATCGCAAACTGGCATAACAACGAAGACAGAGGCATGGATCAGCTGATCCTTGGCGCTGCCACACCGGATAACCCTTCAGGGTCCGACAGCACCGGGGCAGGCACCTATGCCATAAGCCAGAACGAGGATAGCGGGAGCTGGGTCATGACTGTGGACTGGACCCCGGCTATGATAGCTGAGAACGCTGTCGGAGACGTCAGTGTCTGGGCTGACATCTATGTGACCGGCAAGTCCTTACATCCTGATGAAGACGGCAGCAACATTGTTGTATTCTCACACAGCAATCTGGATGATAGAATAGTCGCCACTGTATTTGATGGCGTTGAGGAAGAAGACAAACAATCTGAGGATCAGTCTGCCCTGGAGTCTGATGACCAGTCCGGAAAAATGTCTGAACAGAACACAGGGGCTGAAGATATCGGCGCCGGAGATGATCAGCAGTCCGAACAGGATACCGGTGAAGAAGCCACCACAGAAGGCGAAAAGGTGGAGGAAGGGTCTGAAACCACAACTGCCGCGGAGCCTGCTGATGAAGCTACTACAGAAGCAGTCGATGCAACAGCCCCGGCAGACGAGACAAACACAGAGGCTGCTCCGGAAACTTCCACCGGATCCTCAGAAGATACCACAGAAGCACCCGCGGCACCGGTGGATCCGAAAGATCAGGCTGTAGCCGGCGATCTCTTCTACGATGGCCCGGACTACACCGTAAGTGTGTCCTACGGTCCCGAGGTCGGCCTGCCCGCAGACGTCAAACTGGATGTCCGCGAGATCAAGGAAGACTCCCAGAGCAAGGCAGAACAGAAAGAGTACGCAGACTACTTCGACCAGGCGTCAGAAGCCATTAAGAACGAGAACAAGGCTGACGTGAAGTCTGCCCGCTTCTTCGACATTACCTTCATAGACGGTCAGAAGGAAATCGAACCATCTGCGCCCATCAATGTGAAGATCCAATACAAGAAGGCAGAGGCCATCGAAGACAACCAGGAAGTGGCAGCAGTCCATCTTCCCGACAAGGCCGACAATGAGGTCCTTTCGGATGTAGAAGTTCAGAAGGCCGGCGATGGCGTGAAGGAAGTGGAATTTACCGCTGACAGCTTCAGCGTTTACGGTATTGTTTACACTGTTGATTATTATATCAATGGTTACGAGTTCCACATGCCCGGCTCCGGCACCATGAAGCTGTCCGAACTCTTCAGACAGCTGAAAATAAATGAAGACGTCCATAATGTAGAAAAGGTTGACTTTACAGACGAGACTCTTCTTAAGATCACAGCCGACTGGCACCTGGGATTTGTGGGCAGCTATGACTGGACCATCAAGAGCCTCAAGCCCTTCACAACATGGGAGAAACTGACCGTGACCATGAAGGACGGGACAGTGTATGAGATCGATGTGACAGATTCACAGACAACAGGGTTTGATGTGGAGATTAATTTCTTTGATTATGATGGCACTACACCTGTAACTGTGCCACCCGTTGATGGCAATTATTATCTGATAGTTGCCGGGACGGACTTTGGTAAAGACGCAATGAATGGATGTCCGGCAAATACATTATGGGCTATTAGAAAATTGGACAATTTTGCCGGCAACACTACACCACAGACCATATCTATTGAGAAATTCAATAATGACCAGAACGCTGTGAATAATGCCAGATCCTATGATAGTCTTTCACAAGAGGAGAAGAACAAATTAAAAGTCAGATTGGTGTATTCTTCACAGAATATTGGAACTTTAGCAGATCTTAAGCAGTTGGCAAATAATGACCAAAATGACCATAAGTATTCTACTATGATGAATTCTGGCATAGAAGGCTATGATGTCATGAATACTACTGGTTGGTCTGATGGCATTTCATGTGATTATCAAGTAAACATCAAAAAAGGGAATACAAAAGAATTTGATGTGAAATTAACGTTCACTGATGAGCCTGGTATTATTTCTGCGAATAAGGATTTCTATGTTCTCTTAGATGCAACCAGTCAGGATGGAAATAACCATTATTATAAGGCTGTTCCGCTCGTGACAGATGGCTCTTCCTCTACAGTTTACCTTCCGGTAACCGGAAAATGGTCAGACGATCAGACTTATTCTGAGAACTGGAGTAATATCACAGCAAAAATTGTAAAACCTTATAATGGAAATGACCTTACAGTTCCTAATAATTGTAAGGGAGATCAGAAATATGTGACAGCTTACAACTTGGGAGATTACTCATTTACCGATTTCAGTCAAAATAAAAACGGTCTGATAACAGAGACTGATGATACAAATCATATTACCAGGACAGAATATCAGTTTAATTTAAGTAGAGTAAACCTGGAAGAAGCTGTTCATCCGGATTATATCCTGGGAGAGGCTGTTGAATTTGGTATCGTTGCCAACAAGTATAAACAGGAAGGTCATACTGAGACTAACTTTGCTGTTAATTATTTCGAAGGAAATGGTACCAATATGGACATAGATGGTAGCGGAGAAGGAGCAATCCCCTTCTATGTTGGAAAAATTGAAAACCAGATGTGGATTTCAGAGAAAACAAAAACACCGGTTGATATTTTCATGACAGCGGAAGATGATGATCATGATTCTGATACGCAGCTGGATCATAGAAAACTCAGACTCACTACTACAAAACCGGTTGAGATCATTCACATGACCCAGAGCGAGATAAAGACATATGTGGACGGTCTAATTCGTTATGGCCAGGACATGTCTATTGCTATGGCTGCTAAATCAACGGTTAAACCTGTAATGGATAATGATAACATTAGACAGCTTGACTTTAGAGACTATCCTGATAACACGACAATATATGTAGATTGTACAAACATTAATGAGAAAATTATTAAGACTCAAGGCTGGAATATCTACAAACTGGAGAACCAGAGTATAGTCTTCAATATTCCTGGCGAATCAGCCTATGTTGGCGAATTCTACGTCAGTGTTTATGATACAGATGGTACACTCAAGGTAGACAAAGTACAAAGTACTACACAGGCGCTTGATGCTGATCAGACCCATAATAAACTGGTCGATGATGTCATTCTGAATCATATTACCTTTAACGCCTATCAGGCAACTACTTTTGAAACAAAGAATGCATCAGCTGTCTTTCTTGCACCGTTCGCAGAAACCGCTAAACAGGAGAATGGTGCCGGATGGATCCTGGCAAAAGGAACAGTAGATTCAAAAGCAGAATGGCATTTCTATTATCATTACAGGAAATACGTCTCTGTATCTGAGGGAGATTTGGTTCTGTTTAGCAAGACCCTCAAAGATAGTGATGGGAACACGATTCCATTTAGTAGTAATACTGAATTTGAGTTTAAGCTGACTCAAACAGATAAAGACTGGAAGGCATTAGAAAATGGCGAGGTTAAGACGGTTACAACCAATGCTGCCGGCGAAGTAAAGTTCAGGGCATTTAAGTATACAAATGAGCAGCTGGACAAAGATACAGATCCGACTAAATACCTTCCTACGAGTTTCTATTACGTTATAAAGGAGCAGCATCCTTCATCAGCAACTAAAGGAGAGGATGGTTTCTACTATCTCAACGGTATTAAGTACGGCAACACTAAATATAAAATACGCGTACTTGCTACCGATGATGGAAATGGAAAGATCAATTGTAAATTCTATAAGGTTAATGATGATAATGCAGAAGAAGAGCTAAATCCTCAGCAAATGTTTGCCGGAATTGGAATCTATAGTCTGGGACCATACGATAATACAGTTGCAACAGGAAGTGCTAAGATTGATGGCCAGAAAGAAATAAAGAATCTTGATGGTACAACTCGGCAGATAACAGCAGAGGATGTGGGGGCATACTCATTTAAACTTGAAGCCATAACTAGCGGTGCTCCAATGCCGGAGAATACCACAGTCAAGATGGAATCACCAGATAATCCGGCATTCTCATTTGGAGATATCAAGTTCTCGTTAACAGACTTGACAATGAATAACGGAGTTCCACAGGAAACCACATTTAGTTATAAGATTGTAGAGACTGGACAGAGAACCGGCATTACAAATGATGCGAGGACCCACACGGTTAATATTAAAGTTTCTGCAAATGAGAACAACCCATTGTTGTTGGATACGAGTGTTGAATACTTTATAAACGGCACAAAGATAGATAATGCCAAATACGATCTTTTCAGTAATACTTATGAGACAACCACGAGTACGACCCTTGAAGGGACAAAGACTCTGACAGGTCGTAAGATGACTGACAGTGAGTTTACCTTCAATGCAGTATTAACAAAAACAATGATTAATGGCAATGAAGCAACATACAGCACAGATGAAGACCGGGCAGCCTTTAAATATGCAAGCGCTTCTGCTGTCGGTCATAATGCGGCACAGGAGACACCGGATGCGAATGACAGTAATTCCTATACCGGAACGATTACATTCGATGAACTGGTATTTAAGAAACCGGGTGAATACACTTACCTGATCACAGAGGACACAAGCAACCTTCCGGCTGGTGTAACACAGACTGGTACCCAGTCATTTACCGCCACAATTACAGTGGTAGCAGATGAAAATGGAGATTTAAGCGTTAATCAGCCGATCCAGTATTCAGCACCAGTCGCCTTCACAAATACATGGACTAAGCCAGACGGCTATAGCCTCGATGTAACTAAGAACTGGAAGGATGCCTCAAATCGTGACACCGATGGTCAGGATGTGGAGATCCAGCTGATAAGACATAGGATTAGTGATACTGCATCAACAAATAGTTCTGACCAGAATTCTGAGTCAGATAATTCCGCAGGAATTAAGCTTCCCTCAAGCGATGCATGGGGTAAACCTATAAATATAATAGGAAATGATTCGTTAGATAATATTGCTATTGGTAAAACAATAAGGTTAGTGGTAAGTAGAACAAATGGAAGTGTTGATTCAGGATTAAAGTTAAAAGTGCGAGCTGATTATAATTGGACATGGCCTGGATCTTATGTAGAAGAAATTACTGCAATAGTAGAGGGTAACAGCCATATATTTGAAGTTCCGTATAAATCAGAATATGGGCGATATGTTACAATTGATTTTGCCACACTAACTGGTTCTACTGATTATACTTGGAATATCGGATATGTAGTATTAGAGGATACAATCACAATCCCCTCTGACAATGATGACGAAGGGGATGTTATGAAGCCTGATTCACAAGGGACTAACTATGAGGTCGATTCATCAGGAGAATATTGTTTCCCCCTTTCACCGAACCAAACCATCCACTTTGAAAACTTACCATACAATGATGGTAATGGAACTTCCTATACATATGAAGTTCGCGAGGTGACACAAGGAGCCTGGACGACAACGGTAACATATTATCAGAACGGCCAGGAAGTGGAGAAGTATAATCCAGCACCCGCGGATACTGATGCTGCAGGTTCAAGCGGGACAGTGACCATTATCAACAAAACTACAGATAACCGTAAAAAGAATTTTGGTTTTGTCAAAGTCTGGAAGGACGATAATGGCAGCGGTTATGCTACGTGGCAGAAAAATATCACAGTCAACCTGTACAGGAAATCCAAAGCGGATGGTTCCTCTGAAGAACCGGTTAAAGCAATTACGATTGCCAATGGGGATGCAACCGCAGAAGGACTTGATATTACCAGTACACCACCTGAAACTGGCAAAGAAAACCAGGGTTATCAGTTTACGATTACTGGCCTGGATTATTATGATTCAAACGGTTTTGAGTATGATTACTACGTAAAAGAGGCAGAGGTTGAAGGATATAATATTTCCTACGGTTTCTTCCAGGGAGATTCTGATGAAAGAACGCCAACAGTCGGTGTGAATCAGACCAATGCAAGTGATGGGCAGGTCATCATTAATACTTCAGAGTCCAACGTTGAGCTTCCATCAACCGGTGGCATCGGAACGGATGTTTTCCGTTTCGCAGGTATCATGCTGATAGTATTTGCCGGAACCGCACTTGCTTTCAGAGCTTTCAGGAGAAAACAGAGCCTGTAGGCCAGAACTGTCCATGATATCCGGACAGTAGAGAAACTATAGTTTAAGTACATTCACAAAAGAGGTGGTCAGACTTAAGAGGAGTTTATTAGAGAAAGTTCCTCTTCTGATTCTGACTGCCTCGGCTGTGCTCTTGTATCAAGAACCTATTGAGCCAGTTTTGCTAGGATACAGCGGGTTTGATATCTATCTCGATACCAGGCCGGACGACCGCACCCGCCGGAGGCTAAATATCAGGAGCATACCTGTGTCTGAGATTAAAGGTGAGGAGAAGTATATACCCGATTTCACCTATCGCCTTGTACCGATACACTAATATCCATCAAAGAACTGGAAGACCAACGTGACAAAGTGACCCTGATCCTGATGATGAAGATGAATATACCGGAAGAAAAAGCGGTTAAATCGATCAGGAAGATGAGTATAGAGGCGAATATTATAAAAAAACAATTAAAAGCACAGAAGAGCTAATAAAACGCAAAGGCTTGGACCTCTGTTTTAGATGAGACAGCAGGAAAAAAATATACACCTGTTAAAGCAGCAGGAAGACTGCAATCTCACACTTTAAAACGGAGGTGACAAGAATGCCTGACATAGAAGACAGGGATTACCATTCGGCATTTAAAAGCGGCCTTGAAGTATTGCTATGGCCCTATAGAGAACAGATCGAGATCAGGAAGGAGATAGTCCTTAAGAAACAGGGAATCCGGTTGGATCTGCTCCTGCTGAAGCCGGACAGCAACATAAAAATCGATAATGACATCTGTCGGATATTCAGAACCCACAATATCCTGGAATATAAACGGCCAGATGATGACTTAGATATAGATGTATTTGCCAAAGTGCTGGCTTATGCCAACCTCTATAAGTCAATAAGCACCACAGTAGATGCTATACCATACGAAGAAATAACAGCGACTATTTACAGACACGCCTGTCCCAGAGAATTAATAAAAAAACTTAAGTGCATGGGAATGAAAGTGGAGCGTGTATATGCAGGAGTATATTACATAACCGGAGCAGTTCTATTCCCGGTCCAGATACTTGTAGGAAAGGAATTGGATAAGAAAGAATACTCGATGCTGCGTGTACTGATGCCGCAGGCCCAAAAAGAAGATATAGAAAATTTCACAAAAATAATATTTCAGGAACAGGATGCAGCCTATAAAGATTATATAGACAAGATTTACCAGGTGAGCATAACGGCGAACCGGGAACTATATGATCAGATGAAAAAGGGGGATCCGAAAATGTGTGAAGCTTTAAGAGAGTTGATGAAGGATGAGATTAGAGAGGAATTAGTGGAGAGGGAAATCCGAGGAGAGGCAAGAGGAGAGAAACGACTGGCAGGCTTGATACAGTATTTAATAAAGTCAGGTCGAAGTGAGGATATTGACAGGGTCACATCAGATCCTGCTTACAGGAACCTCTTATTGAGAGAATTTGAAGTTAGTTGATAAAGACTTCAATATGAATTGATAAATTGACAAATGTCAGATAAGGCCTTTGTTTCAGATATGAGGAACAC
The DNA here is from genome assembly GCA_017433295.1 of Eubacterium sp. Classification (GTDB taxonomy): domain Bacteria; phylum Bacillota; class Clostridia; order Lachnospirales; family Lachnospiraceae; genus Anaerobutyricum. The sequence goes on along the minus strand of JAFRHL010000026.1, from coordinate 146,237 downwards.
AGAGGGAAAGAATACACCAGATGCAGCTGTGAGTACACAGCGGTAGAAACAAACGTCCTGTTTAAAAAATGAATGTAGTAATTAATATCGATCCCTATTCCCGCTCACATGTGTGGGCTGCGGTGGCCAGGCAGCTCATGCCTGCTTGAAATTGGAATAGATTCGATTTTAATTAAATGTAACCCGTCAACCAAAAATTTTTCCTTTTTGACGCATAAAATATTGTTCTTTTGACGCTTCTGTTGATGCTTTGAATGGTATTATATGATTGTAAGAAGGAAAAACAGGTTAAGTCTCTTATTTTTACAGCCTGAGGGAGCTAAAAATATTAGATTAACCTGATTAGTAACTTATAGTACTTGAACTATTCAGATTATACTTCCCATACGTGATGAAACGTATACATAAACTAAGGGAAGTAGGAAAAGGAGGAATTTATGAAAAGTTTAAGGAAAATTATGGCATTTCTAATTGCCATGACAATGGTGCTCGGAATGAGCATTAGTGTGTTTGCTGCACCGGCTACATCTCAGACATTAGATAAGGATAATGCAGCTGATGCAGAAGGAAAGTACACAATTTCTGTTAAATCTGATGATACACATACATATACTGTATATCAGATTTTAACAGGTACTCTCATTGCTGGAGAAAGCAAACTTGGTAACCCTGCATGGGGATCTGATGCAAAAACTGAAGGAAATGTACAAGATTTTATGGATAGTATTACTGTACCAGGCCTTTCAAATGCACAGATTGATGATCTGGTTAGAGCTCAGCTCAAAACTGATGCAGCAGGCGTAGGAACAGTTTATAAAGACCACTCTCTTAGTGTAAATCCAGGTTACTATCTGATTAAAGATACCACAGCAACACTGGCAAAAGGAGATGCATATTCTCTTGATATCGTAGCAGTATTTAATGATATTACCATTACTCCAAAGAAGGGAACAACCACTTCTGAAAAGAAAGTTGATGATAAGAATGATTCCAATACTTCAGAAAACGCAGTAGAGTGGAAAGATTCTGCAGACTACGATATTGGAGATGATGTTCCATTTAGACTTACTGCTACAATTGCAGACGATTATGCTAACTATACTAAAGGATATAAGCTTACATTCCATGATGAGCAGAGCGCTGGCCTTTCCTTTAAAGCTAATACAGTAGAAGTATTTGTTGACGGCGCTAAAATCTCTGATGGATATGAGGTCGTTACAACAGGGCTGACCGCTCCGGAAACATTCCAGATTAAGTTTGCTAATCTTAAAAAGATTGCAGCCGTTCATGCAGGCTCTGTTATTACAGTTACATACAATTCTACTCTTACAGGTGATGCAGTAGTATTTGGTAAGCCTGGTAATCCTAATGAGTCCTATGTAACTTATTCAAATAATCCTAATGATGATCAGGCTGGAGAAAATGGCGAGACCAAGAAAGATAAGGTTGTAGTATTTACTTATAAGCTTGATGTTGATAAGATTGATGGAAATAATGCTGCACTTCCGGGAGCAGGATTTACACTTTATAAGAAAGATTCTACTAATAATCAGTATGTAGCTGTTGGTGCCGAGGTTAAAGGTGGTCAGATGACTAACTTCCTCTGGAAAGGAATCGATGATGGCGATTATAAGCTTGTAGAGTCCACAACACCTGCCGGATATAACACCATTGATCCGATTGAATTTACAGTTTCTGCAACTCACACAGATGGAGATGATCCGGATCTTACTGCTCTTGACGTAACAACAGGTAAAGGCCTTGCCGCAAGCTTAACTGCAGGCACAATCAAAAAGAAAGACAATTCAGATAAGACAACAGTATCTGGTGAAGTATTTGGTGAAATCATAAATACTCAGGGTTCCACCCTTCCTAGCACCGGTGGTATCGGTACTACAATCTTCTACGTGATCGGCGGCATCCTTGTTGCTGGCGCAGCTATTATCCTGATTGCTAAGAAGAGAGTTAACGGTTAATCAAAGAACAAATGATAAGCCAAATCAGCTCTTTAATAAGAAGAAGGATTGATTTGTAATCTACAAAAGAGTAACATATTAAAATACTCAATTATAGCCGCCGGGGATTTATCCCCGGTGGCTATAATAATTTTTAGGACAATTAGAAGATTTTCAGGAGACAGGGGACGGTTCTCTGTCTCCTGTTAATGCGCTGTACGCAAAGCACGACGTTGACAGAACAACGAACTAAGCATTAGATTCATATATAGATTTATACTTTGACGATATAAACTTTTAAAGTATAAATACAAAACAAATACGTCAGATAACCTGATGCTAGCGGCTGCGCATCTCACATGGATTCGGCAAACCGAATCCATGTGACGGTATCTGGCGTATCTGTTATAAAGATGGACTCATTTTCTTCTGCTTAATGGCATAATAGTATATTTTTATCATTTGTAAAACGGGATTCCTCCTGTTTTATGAATGATATATTGTGATAATTATGTTTTTAAATAGGTGCAGAAGCTAATTCAGTTAACAGAATATTTGCTGTAGTATTCCGATGCCTGATCCTCTGTAAGAGAAAAAATATCCATGATCTTGTTTAATATTTCTTCCTTATTTTTATTGGATTCCTGCATTACTGTAATTACGCCGGCAATTCCTTCTTTTCGTCCTTCTTTTTTTCCTTCTTCTCTTTGTTCTCTTAACACAAGCTGATATTTCATATATTGTTCCCCCATGTCTCTGCTGTTTTTTATGGACCGTATACTATTCTGGATTTGTTGAATATAGCTGTCGTCAGATTTCTCTTCACTCTCCTTCAGACTTTTTCCGGTAAATTGCAGAAAACTAAGTAATTCTGGTGATATTTCATCGTTGTTGTGTCCTTTGTTATTCAGGATAATGGTATGTGAACCGTCATTGATATCAAGCTTCGGATTCTCCAGGCAGCGATTCATAAAAGTATATTGGTATTTACCATCTCCGAATGGATCATAGTCACATATAAAGATTACATAGCTGTCCGGCAGAGCGTCATAGAGGGTACCTGCCAAAAGAGCATCCATGTCCATTTGAGAATGATAATATCTGCTGCGCTTCCCGGTAGGAGTCTTCTTGACCTGCATTTCCACATCATAACGGGTTTCCTGGTCATCTTTTGCAAAAACATCCAGTCTGACTCCTTTAAATTCACGTCGGAATTTCAGGTTCTTCTGTGACACAATCTCGACATGATCAATAGGAGTTCTGAGGATGCGTTCAAGAAGTATCCTGCAGTTCTCCGGATCCTCCATGACTGCTCCAAACATAAAGTCGTCGGTAATGGTCAGTTCCTGCAATGTTTTGAATGATTGAGACATATTGATTCCTCCTTATGTGAGGAATCCCGTGTTCCTAATTATAACATATTTATAATTTGGAATCAATGGGATAATTTTCTATTTTAATTTCCTATAGGGAAGTCCCCTGTCTCCGAGAATTACCTGAAATAGCATTTTATGACAGTTTAAGACAAAGATATGTTGAAATGTATAATTATATATAGTATAATTGTATGTGCTAATCATATTATAATACAGGAGGATTTTCGCATTATGCAAAGACATTCTGACAATAAGATCAGTGTCTCTGCAAATGATAAAACCACCGATAGGAATATACCTCCAGATGAGAAAGGCCGTACATCACAGGAAGAAATAATCAGCGGTGTCACCGGATCCGGGAGCAAAAAGAATACAGGGCAGGAAAAGCAAAACATATCCGGGGATCTGGTCCATATCCGGGATGTGAACAGCCGGGATATCTTCAAAAACAACGTCCTGGCCAGCCAGTTTTTAAGGGATTACTCCGGCATCAGCTTTTTTTCTGACATCAGGCCGGAGGATATCGAGGACGAGACCACCAGGTTCAGACTCCAGCTTGGGATAGAACTGGAAGGCGACACGGTAAAGAAGATCCGGGTCAGGATCGGCGACCGGCAGGAGGAAGTATACGTTATCTCCCTCATCGAACACAAGAGCGGTGTGGACGCAGATGTGGCCATGCAGCTTCTGCACTATATGTCAGTGATCTGGCGGGATTACGCTAAGAAATGTAACAGCCGGAGAAAAAGCGCCAACAAGACAACCGGTTTTCGCTATCCCCTGATCATCCCCATCGTATACTATGAAGGCGCTGACAAATGGACAGCAGGGATGCGGCTTTCTGACAGGATTGCCCACGCGGAGCTTGCCATGGACTGCGTCCCGGACTTCACCTACAGGATCGTCCCTTTACGGGACTATGATAATAACAATCTGAAAGCACACCATAATGAAATGTCCCTTATCATGATGATCAATAAGATCCAGGGAGAGGAAAGCTACCATGAATTCATCCAAACAGCCCGAGGTTATATGGAGTCTATCTATGACAGTACAACAGGGGATATCCAGAAGCTTATACTGGATGTGATCTGGGGCCTGTTGATGAAGGTAAGAGTAACGGAAGAAGAAGCAAGGGATATGCTGAATGATGTCAGAAAGGGGAAGGATATGGGAATACTGTTTGAGAATTTTCAGACCTTTGACTGGAGAGGCAAGAGCGAAGAATTGGTTAAAGAAAAGATCAGGGCGGACAAGGCAGAAGCCAGGGCAGATCAGGCAGAAGCCAGGGCAGATCAGGCAGAAACCAGAGCGGACAAGGCAGAAGCCAGAGCAAAAAGGTTAGAAGAGCTACTTAAAAAAGAAGGCATTATCATTCCTGATGATTAAGGGAGACAGGGGACGGTTCTCTGTCTCCTCAAATTGACGAGCTATACATACAATGATATAATCTGTCTATAAATGCTTTGACAGAGCTGCACAGACAAGGCAGACGTTTGATATCCTCGTCGTCTGTTGCTGTGACATTTCTGTGACGCAGCATGTTGTATTATCGTGATGTAAGATATTATTATAGTAACAGCTAAGGAGGAGATTTGTAAATGAAAAGGCAGGAAAAGGCAGATTCCAAAGATAAGAAATCCGAAGTTATGAATCAAAAAGATATAAAAGAACGGAGCATTTTTGATAGTGCTCCGTTCTTTTATATCAACCTAAGCAGCAGGTTTTAGTTCATTTTCATCGTCTATGTATTTGTATATGTATTCTTCTGCCAGTTCATCAATCCGTCCGGATTTTTTCTCCCGGGCCAGAAATTCATTCACATAATGAAGCATATCTTCAGATCCCTTTGGCATAAGTACGCCCAGTTCACCATTAGTAAATGGTTTATAAATGAGTGGCGCCGCCAGGCGGGAATCCTGTCCTACATAATAGCCTGCCTCCATGATCTCTGTGATCATGACATCTGCTTCCCCTGAAGCGATCAGCCCCGGAATTTCCTGATTTACATCGTGGATGATAAGTTTTGCGTCAGGAAGATTTTCCCGTGCAAATTTCTCATTGAGTCCGCCCGGGTTCTCCATGACCCGGACCTCAGGCCGGTTGATTGCTTCCAGACTGGTGTATTTGTTCGCATCTTCGGCACGACAAAGCACTGTCTTTCCATTGGAAAAGTATCCATCGGACATCAGCGCCTGCTCTTTTCGGGCATCGGTAATGGTGATACCACAAATTGCCAGATCAAATTTACCGGCAAGAGTGTCATCCATCAGGGAAGGCCATGAGGTTTTAACAAATTCCAGTTCGACACCCATGTCAGCAGCCAGATCCCGGGCAAGCTCTGCGTCAAAACCTACATAATCCCCCGTATCCGGATCAAGGTAAGACATAGGCTGATAATCCCCCGCTGTTCCAACCCTCAATACGCCGCGTTTTCTTATTGTATCCAGTACGCTGCTGGTACTTACTGTTGCTTCTGTGGATTCCCGGCTTTTTTTATCAGTCTGACATCCTCCAGCCAGCGGCAGCAGGCAGACCACCAGGATTGTTAGAATAACTGTGGTTTTTTTAAAAAAGAGCTTCATAATTCCTTTCCTTTCTTGTGGGAGACAGAGAACCGTCCCCTGTCTCCTTTGTCTCATCTAGATCACAAAATGGATCAGCAGTCCCCAGCCTGCACCGAGGCAGTATAAAAGGGCAGCGATCTTAATGTTATTAAGGAGATGCCTGTTGGTGCGGAAGAGGACCAGCAGGCCGATGCCGGCGCCCACCAGCAGTCCTGCCATCAGCTGTTCAAAGCCCAGCAGCCCCCTGAGGTAGAGCTGGGTGAGGGTGACTGAGGCCGCGCAGTTGGGAATGAGTCCGATCAGTGCCGCGATCAGGATGCCCGGGAGGGTATGTCCTGCCAGGAATCCGGCAATGGCTTCCTCGCCCGCGCCTTCTATCAGAAGGGCGATCAGGAAGGAAACTGCAAATATGAACAGGAGAATATGGAGGGTGTGGATCAGCGCAGATCGTACAATATCTGCCTTTTTATCATGACAGCCGCACCGTTCCTGCTCACAGAGGTCATGAATGTGTTTCTCTGTCTTATGTTTATATCCGGTCTGACGCAGGATGATATCGATTCCCAGTCCTGATATCCCGCCGATGACAGCCTTTGCCAGAAGGATCCGGACGACAGTGGCAGCAGGAACTGCCTGGGATATAAAGATAGGGAGCATCTCATCAGAGGTTGAGAGAAATACGGCAAGCATGGTTCCCAGGGAGATCACACCCCCCGAGTAGAGGCTGGCAGCGGCTGCCGAGAAGCCGCACTGGGGTACGATACCCAGGGCAGAACCCAGCAGTGGGGCGCCGCCTTTGGCTGTGGCCAGGATCCTGGTTGTATGGTCCTGGGTTTTGTGCTCAAGATATTCCATAATAATATAAGTAATCAACAAAAAAGGAAACAGTTTTATCGTATCCAGGGCGGAATCGGCCAACGCTTCCTTAAATAAATCTATCATAACATTAAATCCTTATTTTTAATCTCAGACTCAGGAATCTCATGATATTCCGATTTTACCATCAGTTTATAAACATATCAACAATTATTCATTTAAAATAATTACAACCAGATCAGTCATATGCCCTTCGGTTCTTTTCTTATTGCCAGAATACTTCTTCAATGGTACAATTTCCATAACACAGTTATCTCAGGTGATCAGAGGTGGGCCTATGCAGATTTCTTCAGCTAATCTATATGGAATATTGTATGTGGAGATCAATCTCTTCTGTGTCCTGCTGATGGAGATCATCCTGAGAAAAACAGCGGGACTGACCAAAATGGTGGCTCAACGTAATTTTGCCATGGCAATCCGGGCCCAGATGTTTTTCTTTCTGACGGATACCTTTTCGGCGATGCTGGTGTCCGGCCTTCTGCCGTATTCCAGGGCGGGGATTCTTATTGCCAAGTCTCTCTATTTCTTCTCCACCACCCTGATGTGCTTTTTCTGGTTCGTATATTTTGAATACAGGCAGGATTCGCCCTTCGTGGAAAACCGTAAGAGGGTCTTATATTCTTCTGTCCTGGTCTGGGTTATGGGAGTTCTCCTGATAGCCAACCTGTTTACAGGAAATTTGTTTTATGTAGATGCGGATGGCGTCTACAGAAGGGGACAGTTGTTTATCATACAGTATCTTTTATCTTATGTCTACGTTTTTTTTACCTGCAGCCGGGCATTTGTTGAATCATTTAAAACAGAGAATTATGCAAAAAAGAGATTGCTGAGATCGCTGGCCTTTTTTCCTGTGGTTCCGGCCGGGGCGGGGATCCTGCAGTTTATCTGGCCCCAGCTTCCTCTGGCCTGCGTTTCACTGACCGCCGCGACCCTCCTGCTGTATTTCAACTGGCTGGACCAGATGATCTCTTTAGACCCCCTGACCCATCTCAATAACAGGAAACAACTGGAACACTCTTTTGAACTGTGGTGCCAGGGCCATCCAGATAAAGCCTGCATTCATCTGCTCCTTATTGATGTAAATAAATTCAAAAGTATTAATGACACTTACGGACATGTCCAGGGAGACGCGGCCCTTATAAGAGTAGCGGACGCTTTGCGGCTGGGATGCAGAATCCTCTCCGGGAGGGCGGTCATTGCGCGATATGGGGGAGATGAATTTGTGATTATGGTTTCTCAGGTTGATGAGGGGGAAATCGCGGAGTTAAAGAAGAATATTCATGAATGTCTGGCCGGCTTGAACCGGAAAGCGAACGTTCCTTACACCTTAAGCGTCAGCATAGGGGTGGCCAGCGGGAGTGGGAGGCAATCGCTGAAAGAGCTGGTTGAAAAGGCAGACCAGATGATGTACGAAGAGAAAGCAAAGACTTTGCAGAATTGATCGCCTGGTCCGGGCCTGTTTTCTAAGGTAAAGGATTTTCAGATAACTTGCGATTTCTACATAAATATTATATAATACTCTATATCATGTGTGGGATCGCGCCAGGTCATTCCGATGGAGCCGAAGACCGGCTAATCGCAGAGCTGTGCAATGGAAGGCTGTAAAAGCAGCGGCCTTTAAGAGGAAATATAAGATCATGCTTCGAGAGAATGTTGAACGGAATTTGGTAATGAGGTCTGTTGTTTTTGTCCTTTGTCTGATTATCGGACTGACTATGGCCATGCCGGTCCCGGCCCGTGCCGGGGAATCAGGCCGGAAGGTGGTGCGGGTCGGATGGTATGATTCCGCATTTCATCACAAGGACCAGTTCGGCCGGCGTTCCGGTTATGGCTTTGAATACCAGCAGCGTCTGGCCATTTATACCGGCTGGACTTATGAATATGTGGAGGGGAGCTGGTCGGAGCTGCTTGAAAAGCTGATCGCCGGCGAGATCGACCTGCTCAGCGACGTATCCTATACAGAGGAACGCGCCCGGAAGATCCTTTACTCCTCTGAAGCTATGGGCTCCGAGGGTTATCATGTTTTTATCGCTCCGGATAACACGGAGATCAGGCCCGATGATTATTCAACATTAAATGGAAAGCGGGTCGGAGTCAACCGGAAGAGTGTCCAGGAGCAGATGTTCATCCACTGGGCCAAGGCCCATGATGTCCACCCCAAGGTCATCGAGTCAACGGAAAAAACGCCTGTAATGCTGGATATGCTGTCCAGTGGTCAGTTTGATGCCCTGGTGACTCTGGATACCTACGGCAATTCCGCCGATGTGGTGCCGGTCTGCAAGGTGGGCTATGCCGAGTCATTCTTCGGCATCAATAAGAACCGTCCGGACTTAAAGAAGGATCTGGATGTCGCCATGAACCGGCTCTTTGAGGATAACCGGGATTTTAACCAGCAGCTGACGGAAAAGTTCAACAAAGCAGGCTCTGTTAACAGCTTCCTGTCTGCCGAGGAGAAGGAATGGCTTTCCGGCCACGGCACCATCCGGGTTGGCTACCGGGATAATTTCCTTCCCTTCTGTAATCAGGATCAGGAGAAACAGACTCTTACGGGTGCCCTGTCGGACTTCCTGTCCTTTGCCGAGACCTGTGAGAAAAACGCAAAGCTCAATTTTGAGACAAGGGCCTTTGCCACCACAGAGGAGGCCCTGGTGGCTCTGTCCAATAACGAGATCGACTGCATTTTCCCCTTAAGCCTCAGTACAGATGATGGAGAGAAGCACGGTGTCATCATTACAGATCCCCTTGTCAGTACCGAAATGTATGCCGCAGTAAGGACGGCGGACCATCAGGGTGTCTCCCGGGATCAGGAAATGTCCGTTGCCGTCATCAAAGGCAATCCCAATTATGAGTCCTTCCTGATGGATAATTTCCCCGGCTGGAAGATCGTTTATTTCGATGACAGCACCAGAGCCTTTAAGGCCGTAGCTGCAGGGAAAGTGGACTGCGGGCTTCTGAGTAATTACCGGATCAGCCGGATGGGTGAGATGTTCGCCAAATACGGGCTTTCCGCCCTGGCCACCGGCGAGGTCATGGATATGTCCTTCGCCGTGAAAAGAGACAATGACTGCCTGTATTCCATTTTGAATAAGATCACAAGACTTATACCGGAGACTACGATCAATGCATCCCTTACCGGCTATAGTATTCGTGAAGATAAGGTGACCTTTGTTGACTATCTGAAGGATAATCTGGTATATTTTGTGGCAGCGGTATCCATTATTGCTGTGATCTTCCTGCTTCTGGTATTGAAAAATGTTCAGTCGGAAGCCAGGGCCAGGGAGGGCCGCCGGATTATCTCCGAAGCAGAACGTGACCATCTGACGGATCTTTATAACAGAAACTTCTTCTTTGTATATGCCAACCGTTTATACCGGGAACATCCCGAGAAGCCCATGGATGCGATCGTTATGAATATCGACCGCTTTCATTCCGTAAACTCCCTTCACGGCCGTGAGTTCGGAGACAGCGTCCTTTGCGCCCTGGGCGAGGAGATGCACAATTTCCTTGCCGAAACCGAAGGCATAGCAAGCCGTTTTGAAGCGGACCATTTTTATATTTACTGTCTGCACCGGGAGGACTGGCAGGAATGGCTGGAGCGGTTCCAGCTGCGGCTGGACGGTCTGCTTCATAATGCCAATATCCATCTTCGCATGGGCGTCAAGCCCTGGCAGGAGGGAATGGAACCCGTTCTGCAGTTCGACTGTGCCCGCACTGCCTGCAATAAGGTGCGGGGAGATTTCACTGCCCAGGTAGTTATTTATGATGCTGCCATGGAAGAGCAGGAGGCCAGAGACCAGCTGCTTTTGAATGACCTGGGCAGAGCCCTGGAGCAGGGTGAGCTGGAGGTATACTATCAGCCCAAGTATGATATACGATCTGACCGGCCGGTACTGGCAAGTGCTGAGGCCCTTGCCAGATGGAATCATCCCGAATTAGGCCTGGTATCCCCGGATGAGTTTATTCCGCTCTTTGAACAAAGCGGTCAGATCAGCACCCTTGACAACTTTATATGGGCAAAGGCTGCCGGTCAGATTGCTGCCTGGAGGGATCAGCATGGTCTGATTCTTCCCGTGTCCGTCAACCTCTCCCGTGTGGATGTATTTGATCCGGACTTGCCCGCCACACTGGACGGGCTTGTGGAGAAATATGGAATAAGCTGTAAAGACCTGAAACTGGAGGTCACCGAGTCTGCCTACACGGACAATGCCGACCAGCTGATCCAGGTCATCGGCCAGTTGCGGGGCAGAGGGTATGAGATTGAAATGGATGACTTCGGCTCTGGATTTTCCTCGCTGAATATGCTCTCGGCCATGCCCATCGATGTCCTGAAAATGGACATGGCATTTATCAGGAATATAGAGCGCAATGAAAAGGATTTCCATCTTGTAGAATTGATTATAGATATCGCCCGCTATCTTAAGGTTCCTGTGGTGGCAGAAGGTGTGGAGACTGAAAACCAGCTCAGGCTGCTGAAGAATGCAGGCTGTGATCTGGTGCAGGGCTATTATTTCTCAAAGCCCCTGCCTGCGGACGAATTTGAGCGGAAGATCATTTGTTCCCGCTGTGAGGAAGGTAAATAAGGACAGCCGGAAGTTTTCATGTATTATATAGAATAAGCATGGATATGCTATAACAAAGAAATGCAGAATAAGACCTTGGTTTAAAGGAGGAAAAAACTATGATGTATGAACATATAGTGGCAAAATTGAGAAAGACCTATCAGGATCTGGACGCCTCTTTCGTCGGGAGACATTTTGCCATTCAGTTTAATATATGGGGAGAGGGCCATGGAGCCCTTTATATGGAGATAAAAGACGGGCGTATATTTATTGAGCCTTATGAATACTTTGACAGAGATACTCTGATCAGTACCGATGCGGATACCCTGCTGGGTATTGCAGAGGGCCGGATCGATCCGGAGACCTACGGCGACCTTTATGTGGAGGGTGATTTTTATGCCCTGGAGCTGTTAAAGGAGCTGACTTATAAGCCTTCTGAAGCGGACGGGGAAGAGACGGATGACGAGGACGAGAAGGAAACTATTACGAAAGGCAGGGCCGAAGGTGCCGTTGAGGCCGTAAAGGAGAAGGCTGAAGAAGCAGCGGAAGCAGTCAGGGAAAAAGCGGGAGAAGCAGCAGAAGCAGTTAAGGAAAGAGCCGAAGAGGCAGCGGAAGCAGTCAGGGAAAGAGCCGAAGAAGCAGCAGAAGTTGTAAAAGGAAAAGCCGGAAAGGCCGCAGGAAATGTAAAAGGGAAGGCCGGAAAAGCCGCCGGAACCGTGAAAGGAAAAGCCGGCAGCAGCCGTCCCAGAAAGAAAAGAAAGAAATAGTAAGCCGGTCTGTCCCGGCAGTAATAAAAATGTTTGCAGGAGGAAAAGATGAGAGGACTTTTTATTATCAATCCTTCATCGGGAAGACAGAATTTTCGGGATAAGATCAAGGAGATTGCAGGGACCCTGATCGTAGATCAGATATGCAGCACCATCGATATATTTTATACTGAAAAAAAGGATGACGCCAGGAATAAGGCCGCTTCTCTGAAATCGGAAGAGTATGATTTTGTGGTGGCGGTAGGCGGCGATGGGACCCTCAATGAGGTGGTCAGCGGAATCGTGGAAGGGAACAGCCATATCCCTCTGGCCGTGATTTCAGCCGGAACAGTAAATGACTTTGCCACCTATCTGAAGCTTCCCCAGGAACCGGCGGATTTTTGCGAAATGATCCGCACCTTCAGATTGAAAAAAGTCGATGTGGGAAAAGTGAATGAGCGATATTTCATAAATGTGGTTGCTGCGGGCATGTTTTCGGATGTGGGTTTTAAGGTTCCCAAGGACAAAAAAGCATCCATGGGGAAATTTGCCTACTACCTGGAAGGGGCGGCAGACCTTCCCAAGCAGCTGACCAGCGCCTTTAAGATGAGATTTACCGTAAACGGCAAGGCAATGGAAGAAGAGGTCCTTTTATTCATGGTGGCCAATTCCCGCAGTGTCGGAGGCTTTCGGGAGATTGCCCCCCTGGCCTCAACATCTGATGGCATACTTGATCTGATCATCATTAAAAAGATGGACATTTTCCAGGTTGCCCCCCTGCTGCTGGGCATCTTGAACGGAGATCATGTAAACCATCCTGCAGTAGAGTATTTACAGGCAGACCATTTGCTGATCGAGAACCTGTCCGGCGAGAAGCTGAATATCGACTATGACGGTGAGCAGCTGATGAGCGGATTTCCATTGGAGATCCGGATGATAGCCGGCGGGATCAATATTCTGGTTTCTCCGGTCAAAGAGGAGGAGAAGCCGATCATAAACTGGCTGCTGCCGATTTCACAATAAACAAGAGAACAAATTACATCAGGAGGAAAGAATGTTAGATCTTAAATTTTTAAGGGAAAATCCCGAAATTGTTAAGCAGAATATCAAGAATAAATTTCAGGACGAAAAGCTGCCATTGGTGGATGAGGTAATTGAACTTGACGCCAGGAGAAGGGCTGCCCAGCAGGAGGCAGATAACCTTAGGGCAAACCGCAAAAAGATATCCAAACAGATAGGCGCCCTCATGGCTCAGGGTAAGAAGGAAGAAGCCCAGGAGGTAAAGGAACAGGTTACCCGGAATGCGGAACGTCTGGCCGAGCTTGAGGTGCAGGAAGGGGAACTGGCCGAAAAGGTAAAGAAGATCATGATGACCATACCGAACATCATCGATCCCAGCGTACCCATCGGCAGGGACGACAGCGAGAACGTAGAAGTTCAGCGCTACGGCGAACCGTTGGTGCCGGACTTTGAGATTCCCTATCATACGGATATCATGGAGAAGCTGAACGGTATTGATCTGGAAAGCGCCAGAAGAGTCGCGGGCAACGGCTTCTACTATCTGATGGGAGACATCGCCAGACTCCATTCCGCAGTCATTTCCTATGCCAGGGATTTCATGATTGACAGAGGATTCACCTACTGCGTTCCACCCTTTATGATCCGCAGCAACGTGGTGACGGGAGTTATGAGCTTTGCGGAGATGGATGCCATGATGTACAAGATCGAAGGAGAGGACCTTTATCTCATCGGAACCAGCGAGCATTCCATGATCGGCAAGTTTATTGATAATGTACTTCAGGAGGATTCCCTCCCGAGAACCCTTACCTCCTACTCCCCCTGCTTCCGCAAGGAGAAGGGAGCCCATGGAATCGAGGAAAGAGGCGTTTACCGGATCCACCAGTTTGAAAAGCAGGAGATGATCGTGGTCTGCAAGCCCGAAGAGAGCCCCATGTGGTTTGATAAACTCTGGCAGAACACAGTGGACCTGTTCCGGTCCCTGGACATTCCGGTACGTACCCTGGAGTGCTGCTCCGGTGACCTGGCAGACCTGAAGGTGAAATCCGTTGACGTGGAAGCCTGGTCCCCCCGCCAGAAGAAATATTTCGAAGTGGGAAGCTGCTCCAATCTGGGCGACGCCCAGGCCAGAAGACTGCGGATCCGGGTCGTTGGCGAGGGTGGCAAGTACTTTGCCCATACCTTGAACAACACCGTAGTAGCACCACCCCGTATGCTGATCGCATTTCTGGAAAACAACCTCAATGAGGACGGAAGCGTGAATATTCCGGAAGTTCTTCGTCCTTACATGGGAGGAAAATCCGTTATCAGACCGGAATAAAAAATAAAGGGGCTGTTGCACCGAAACAGCTCCCTTAACTTAACCACCAGGTTTTCATGTTAATCAAACATGGAATCCTGGTGTTTTTATTCTCATTTCTTAGTATTCTGTGGCTTTTTCCCGGTATGTTTGCCGCCCTGGGAACGGCTCCGGCGGGCCTTATTCCTTCTTCCGAAATCCTTCCGGCTTTTCTTGCTGTTGATATTCCGGATGACCAGTATTGCAACAATGGCAATTACAAGGAGTGCAATAATTCCCCGAAATAAATAAGTCAGAAGCTTATGGGGTTTAAGGGAAGTGTCACTGTTGGGAGCGGTCTCCAGACCGTCTTCATCACCGGACACTTTCTTGTCAGTTCCCTGGGTGACGGAAGACCCCTTGTATGTAACAGGGGCCTTACCGATCAAAGTTTTACCAGATGAAATTGTTATGTAACCAAGACGTTTTTCCTTTTTATCCTCATCCTTTTCAAAAGCAATGTTTAACTTAGAAGAATTAAAATCTGTCGGAACAAGAATGTAATAATCCTTGTTAAAGGAGGTCTTCATGGAAGAAATGGACTTCTTTTCCGTCTTATCAAGATCCTTTGAAGAAGAGATCAGTTCCTTAAAACTGACTTTCGACAAGGGAGTGATACCTTTTACCTTATCAAATCCCCACTCAAAAAGAGCCGCCGTGTCCAGATAGTCCATCTGTTTTTCTTCTTTCAGCACAACACATATCAGCTCCACATTCCCTTTTTTCGCAAAGGTGACAAGAGTGTGCTGTGCCGCATCCGTATATCCGGTCTTGGAACCTTCCGCATTCTCATAGTAGAATTCCGTGTCTTTTCTGAGGATCTTAGAGTGGTTCAACAGATAAATGGTTTCCTTGAGGGTATCCGAAGCTTCGACCTTGTAATTTACCGTACCGGTAACCTTACGGAACTCATCATACTGCATGGCCTGCTGCAGGATCAGAGCAAGGTCACGGGCAGTGGTATAATGATCTTCTTCCCAGTAACCGTGGGCATTTACAAAATTCGTTCCCGTACAGCCCAGCTCTTTGGCCCGCTGCGTCATCATCTTGGGAAATTCCTCGACAGAGCCTGCTATATGCTCTGCCAGAGCATTTGCCACTTCATTGGCGGACTGGAGCATGAGGATGTAAAGGCAGTCTTCCACAGTCAGCTTGGCTCCCACATTGACACCGGCACTGCTGCTGTCGGAGGGGATGCTGTTGACAGCCTCACTGGTAAAGGTGACAATCTCATCCATCTTGCAGTTTTCAATGGCGAGAAGAGCCGTCATTACTTTTGTGGTGCTGGCCGGATAGCGCTTCTCATCGGCAGCTTTTTCGTAAAGCACAGCCCCTGAACCGGCATCCATCAATATGGCGGAAGGTGCGGATATATTACGGGCTTCCGGAAAATCCCCTATATTATAATAGGAAGAATCATCTCCGATATTGCTGGCTGTTGAACCGGATTTGTCCTTCTGGTCAGCAGTCGACTTTTGTTCCGAAGTATTTTCCGAATTGCCATCGGATTCAACATCTGCCTGGTCATTCGAATTGCCATCGGAGAAGTCCATCGGCTGAACTGAATTTGTTTCATCATTTCCCTGCGGATTGGCACCGTCTGTTTCATCTGAAGTCTCGCTTGCAGAAGTCTGACCTGTCTCAGCCAATGATGTGACACAGAAAAACGGCATGGTAACAGCCGCTATCAGACTTAAGGTCATCATAATAGTAAAAAAACGTCTCATAAATTACTCTCCTTTAAAAATTAACAATACCATTTTATTCTATAGATTATGATAAGTCAACGATACAGAGGATAAAAAGGCTCAGAAAATGTAGAAATTCGTTGCAAAAACACACTTTTGCTATTAAGATATATCAGACGGAAGCAGGATATCAGACAAATACACCGGGACACCGGGACATCTTTGCGTCTGAGATTGTAATTTTTTTATTTAGGAAGGACATAATATTGAGACTTAGAAATGTAAAAGGATCAAGAGATGAAATTGCGAGAAATGATTATGTAATAAAAAACCCGGAGAATAATCGTGGAAGCTGGAAGGAGTATTTTGGTAATGACAGACCGGTCCACATTGAGATAGGCATGGGAAAAGGGAAGTTCCTGATGGAACTGGCAGCCCGGAATCCGGAAATTAATTATATCGGTATAGAGAAGTATTCCAGTGTCCTGGTTCGCGCCCTGGAGAAGATGGAAGAAGCCCCCCTGGAAAATGTTCATTTTATCCGCATGGACGCTGAATACATTCCCATGGTTTTTTCCGTAGGAGAGGTGGACCAGATCTACCTGAACTTCTCCGACCCCTGGCCAAAAGACCGGCACGCCAAAAGGCGTCTCACCTCCCGGCAGTTTTTATCACGATATGACCAGATATTAAAGGAAGAAGGGAAGATCATTTTCAAGACAGATAACCGGGACCTCTTTAATTTCTCCCTGGAGGAAGCAGAGCTGGCTGGCTGGACCCTGGATCTTTGTACCTTTGACCTGCATCACAGCCAGTACCTTCCTGGCAACGTCATGACAGAATATGAGGAAAAGTTCGTAAAGAAGGGCAATCCCATCTGCAAGATGGTTATTCATCATGAAAACTGAAACCAAGTTCCCGGAAACCATTCATTCTCAGCATCATATAATGATAGCATAACAAGATCTATCCGTATTACGAAGTGGAACAATCCTATGGATATCATCCGGAAAATAAAATGGACCATCCAGCGGGGAACTCTCAGCAATGAAGGCATCTGGAAGCTGGTCAACGAAATCTGCAGTGACATTAATGAAGTATGCAGATTTCTGAACCAGTAATAAGGAAGGGGCGGCAAGGATTAAACCTTAATCTGCTTTTGCCGGAGCTTTTTCCTGATAAGAAGATCAAAGAGATACTGGATGACCGCCATCACAGGCACACCCAGAAACATTCCCAGGACTCCCGCATAAGACCCGCCCAAAGTAATGGCAAACAATATAAGGATCGGGCGCAGCCCCGTGGAATCTCCCAGGAGCCTCGGCCCCAGCACAAGACCATCAAACTGCTGCAGGATAAAAATCATGATGCCGAATATGATTCCGTATTTAACTTTCAGGACGCCAAGCACCAGGATCCCCGGCACAGCCCCGATATAAGGACCAAAGTACGGAATCATATTGGTGATCCCCACGATCACGCTGATCAGAACAGTATATGGAAGCTGGAGGATACTCATGATAAAAAAGCACAGCACCCCGATGATCAGGGAGTCGATGGACTTGGCCACAATATAACCGGTAAAAATCCGATTGCAGTTTTTCGCGATTTCGATAACACTTCCCGCGGTATCATCCGGAAGAAATGCATAAAGTATTCTTTTTATTCCGTGAAAAATGATTCGCTTGTCCGTCAGCAGATAAATAGAAACCACTAATGCGATCAGAATTGTCAAGAACCATGATATAACCGCAATAGAAGCCGAATAAAGAAAAGGAATCAGCTTCGAGGCCAGTATCGTTGAAAAGTCAAAAATCTTCGGCGTAAGTTTATTTATATACTGGTTAACAAGAGTATCATTCAAAAACCGGTTATTATATGCCGTTTTCCTCAGCCACGCAGAAAACATGTAATACATTCCGGGAATCCTGCCGGAAATATCAGAGATACTGGAAATAAGCTGAGGAATAATATAAACAAGACAAAGCCCTATAAATATCAGAACAACAAGATAAGCCAGAAAAATCGATAAAAACTTTGCCAGCCTGATATTCTTAAGCCCCCGGGACCCTGTCATCAGCTTGTAAAGTCTGTTCACCAGAGGATTGACCATGAATGCAATCAGGATACCAATCACAAAGCTGCTCATATTTGAGAAAAACTTCTTTATGATCCCTATGGTCGAATTCCAGTGAAAAACCACCCGGAATATGATACACCCTATCAGAATGACCAGAATAGCATATATAAAGATCGTATAGTACTGTTCATTAGATTCAAACTTATTCTTTTTCATTAAAACTCCTTAATACGTCTGTAGATCAAGTTGGCTCATACAGAGGTCAGTCTGCCTGACATATATTCATACTGACTATGATTATAAATTGTTTTGCCGAAAATGCAAGAGGCAGAATTGGGCAACTTTTACCCATGGTATTCCATCAGCTGGTACCCTTAGTATTCCCAGCTATTATTGGAGTTAAATAACGAAATATTTAAAAAATTATAAAAATTGAGAAAAAAAGCTTGCTTTTTTTTTCGAAGTGTTATATAATCATTTTTGCGTTGAGGGAAAGCGCTTTCTGGGTTCTCCCGTTAATCGTATAGATCAACAACATATGCGCTGTTAGCTCAGTTGGTAGAGCAGCGGACTCTTAATCCGCGTGTCCAGGGTTCGAGCCCCTGACGGCGCACTCGGCACTGTTTCGATGATGCAAGGTCATCGGGGTGGTGCTTTTTTTTTGCTCTCATGCGGAGAGCCTTTGTTTATGCGGGTTTCAGGGGCTCGAACCCTGCCATAAACCCCAAAACATCAATTTTACTGAGATTCTCTGCGAAAAGGTTGATAACAGTTCGCTTTTTGTGGGGCAGAAAGAGAAGAAATTTGCTTCCTGGATCTACAGACCGGGTGCGACATCAACTTTGGTATCTTTCAGGGTCGTTCTGAGAGCAATTACATCAACGATTACGACCTGGCGGGACACAAAACCTTATGATAAATTCCTGTCGCATGAAGGTGTGGTGGCGCGGACCATCATGCTGGACCGGCAAATGAAGAAGATCATAAGGAAAGCACCGGACACGGTTGTGGTAAACATCGGTGCGGGTTTTGATAACCGTTTCCCCCGTGTGGATAACGGAAAGATCTGGTGGTTTGATCTGGATCTTCCCGATGCGATCGAGGCAAGGAAGAAGGTTTTTCATGAACAGGACAGGGTAACCATGATCGCGGAGCAGAATAATAAACTGATGCAGAAAAATGAGAAGCATCATGACACGGTAAAGAGTACAAATGCCCGTTTTTTATCGGGGACGGATACAGCGCAGGAGATCGCGGATCTGACCGACGGGATACGGCTCATAGAAGAACACAGTTTCAACGAGGAGATGAAAAAATACAGTATCCGCGGGAAGTTGTTTGCCCTGCTGCTTCCAAAGATGAATGACCGGTCGGCGCTTATGTGGTCCACCGGACCACCCGCCGGTCAGTGCTTCTGCGTCCTACGTCGGCAGAGCCGGATTTATAAAATAAACCTCAAAAGTGGTCTGTCAGACCATTACATTTTCATGAGTTTATGGTAGAATATAATTACAACATCAACGACAGCATAAACCATGACTGGTTTCGTCCATCTACGTCTCCCGTCTTCTTTGTTTTTTTTTAGCAGGGAATAGCCGGACATCAGTCGCAAGTGGATTCCAGGAAAAATGGACAATCTGTTAAGGAGGTAAAAGAAATGAAACGTTTAAAAACATTGATGCTCACAGTTCTGGCCCTTATGACTGCCGTTGCCTTTCTCCCATCAGGAGCCAGGGTGAAGGCCGCTTCCAAAAAAAGTGTTTATGTGGTGACAAAGATCAAGGTGATGGAGGGGAAAAGCAAGACAACAATTAAGCTGACCTACAACAAAACCGGCCTTTTGAAGACCATCGATTCTCCCATTGTCGATGAGAAATCAATAGAGACCTTTACTTATAACAAAAACAACCAGCTTATTAAAATGGTGGATGATTCGGTATTCCATGGCGAAAAAAATCACAGCGTCTTTAAATACAGTTGGAAAAAGGGCAGGAAGGTAAGCAAAACAGAAATCTATGATGGTAATCCGACCTTGCTCAAATATACCTATAACAGTAAAGGCCAGATTGTATCTGAAACGGGAGGTATGGGAGGAAAAACAACCTACAGTTATAAAGGGGGGCATGTCGTCAAGTCGGACAACGAGCAACTGCATTATAAGGCAAATCTGGACAAAAAGGGCAATGTCACCAGCTGGACCAGGACCTACTATAACAAAAACGAAAAGAAGAGTGAGAAGATTGGTTATTGCAATGCCAGGTTCACTTATAAAAGCGGTAGGGTAAAGAAGCTTTCGAAGACTTTCAAAAACAATCCCATGCAGGATAAGGAAAGAACGCAGACCCGCACCTTTATCTATAAAAAAATATCCGTCCCGAAAAAACTGGCGGACTCCATCGCAGACCAGCAGTGGAAGCTCATCAACGAAACAGACGGATTTGCATGGTAAAATCATATCCCAAGGAGACAGGGGACGGTTCTTTGTCTCCTTCTCCAAATATTTGATGGTTGGGATAAGGATTTCAGGAATGTCACATTAAATCTGACGATAACAGCCAAGTGGAAGAAGAACACCACTCCGCCGACAGCGGATATTCCGATCAGCAGTAACAGCAGACAGGGAGGAATGATTATGATGAAGAAACTATTGGTTTTGTTGATTGCGTTGACGATGATAATTACATTTGCTGCATGTGGATCAGATAAGCAGACGGAGGAAGCTGAGACTGCGACAGACGTTGAAGCCGCAGAATCTCTGGATGGGGGCTGGGAGTTCACAGACCATGAAGCGGCGGCTCTGCCGGAAGAAGTCCGGACAGCCTTTGACAAAGCAGTTGAGCAGTTTACCGGAAGTGAGCTTAAGCCTGTCGCATATATCGCGAGCCAGGTCGTTGCGGGAACGAACTATATGATCCTCTGCCAGGCGGAAACAACGACTGAAGAGCCGGTCAAATCGTATCAGATGGAAGTTGTCTATGCTGATTTGGAGGGAAATGCGGAACTGACTTCCATTAAAGACTTTGATCTAACGGCATATACTGGCGGAAACAATGCGGAGATCAGTGCAGACCAGCTTGCCGGAGGATGGTCTGTCCCTGAGGATGCCATAGGATCCGAGATACCTGAGGATGCGCAGGCCGCTTTTAACAAAGCAGCTGAGCAGTTCACTGGAAGCGACATCGAGCCTTTGGCCCTGCTCGGAACCCAGGTCGTTGCCGGCACCAACTACGCATTTATCTGCAAAAGTACACTGACAACCCAGGAGCCTGTCAGCGGGATTCAGATTGTAACGGTGTACGCTGATCTTGAGGGGAATGCAGAGATTACGAATATCAGTACCCTCGATCCGGCAGAGTTCAATCAATAGCAATATTCAGCGATGGATGATACTGCCTGGGAATTATTGTATATATAACTTTGTCAGGAAGAAGCTGGGAGAGTTTAAATAATGGATTACCATAGCCGGTGGCGATGCTGCCGGCTATATTTGTAATTTCCTGTGATGCGTATCCTGTGACAACGGATTGCAGATGGTAAATATCATGCATATAAAACATAGAAAAAACCTGTGCAATGGGAGGAGTATCATGATATGATATTGATATAGGGAAGCGTTGTTGAAGCAACTGATTAGATATTAACAGGTAAAAGAGATGAAATATGGTATTCGAAAGATAGTATTAATTTTTATCGGTTCCCTTCTTGTTCTTTGTTATATCTGGTTTCACTTTAATGATGAGAAACGGAAGAGGATGAACAGGCAGGGCCGGGGGGAGGTGGAGGAAGAGAACTGCCGGCAGATTCCTGATCTGGTCCTATGATCCGGTCTGGGCCGGAAATCTGATGAGAGTCTCCATTCTGGTCCTGTTCGCAATCATGTTTCTGACGATACAGGGCCAGCAGGTGGAAATCAGTTCTTATGAGCTGAAGAAGCAGGAACTGGATAAGCAGTTGGAAAAAAGATTAAAGAAAGAAATGATTATTGCCGAAATGAGATGGCTGCCTGGTATAATGAGAGGTTCCTGAAAAGAGCCCGCAGCATCGCCTATGTTGTCAACCGGGATAAAAAAATGCAGACAAGGGATGCTTTAAAAAAGATTGCAAAGGATATGGGTGTAAGGGAGATATATCTTTTTACCCAGGAAGGCCTGGTCAGGCAAACCAGCTCTACTTATGACCATATTGACCTCTATGGCAAACGGTATAAGAAGACGCCCATGTCAAAGACCTTCCGTCCCCTTCTTGACGGTAAGCCTGAAAATGCCTGGTCACCCCTTGAAGATGAGGTGTACGATGATCAACAGCCTGATCACCTATGCGGCTGTCCTGATATCTATCTACTATATTCTGGCCATGTTCGGAGTAGACACCAGGACCATACTGGCTTCAGCCGGGATCCTCGGTATCGTCATTGGTATCGGAGCCAAGGATACCATAGCGGATATCCTGGCAGGCATCTTCCTGATCTTTGAAGACGTAATCCATGTGGGAGATTACATTGTCATGGGAGATAAAAGCGGCATTGTCATGGACATCGGCGTCCGTATGACCAGGATCCAGGAGGACGGGACCATCCATATGGTCAACAACTCGGATATGAAGGGAGCCAAAAATCTTTCGGGTGGAGATGCCCGTATCGTAGGCAGGCTAACCATCAAAAACGGAAAGATGAGTTATGATGATCTTGCATCATTGATTGAGACCGAGCTGCCAGGGATCACGAAGAGTATGAAAGGAACAGGCTATGCCACCAGTGACCTCTGGTATTCCGGAGTAGAAGCTTTCGAGTTTGATAAGGTAAACAATGATGGTGGCTATTATATCCAGCAGCATGATAACACAATGAGGGGAGGCTACAGCGGTCCAACGGATGGTATCAAGCTCGCAGAAGGGACAAAACACTTCAAGTACGGAGGTTATCACCGTATAGAACTGGGAAAACAATACCGTGCGATTCTTAGCAAAAAGCAGAATTATTCTGTGATTGTAAGGGAAAAGGATTCCGAGGGCAAATCCTATTACCCATTTATTGACACATTTAATGAACAGGGAAGCAGAGAGTGGAGCCTCGCTTATTACGGAAAAACAGTAATCAATCCGGGTGAGAGCTACCTTTATGACGATGGTAAGTGGCAGGATCTCTCTGACGGAAAACTACAGGCGTCAATCATCAGACAAAAGGAAAAGATCATCCCCGGGGATCCGCAGATCGGCTGGACGATGGACAATTTCCCGATCAAGGCCTATGGTGAAACCGTAAAGATTGGAGAAAATTATTTTACCGGCTACCTGGTCAGCTACAGGATGCAGGAAATATCAGGTCCGTGTTCGCGGATTTATTAAAACAGGCGGTAAAATCCATTACGGAGCCTGGAGTTCGATTTTGAAAAAGGTGAGCAAATAGATTAGAAAGTCAAAAACATGTCGCGACTAAGATGACAAAAGGAAAGGGAAAATGAATTCCTGAAAACAGAAGTAATCATGGCAGGAGGTTAAAAATGAAGGGCCTAAATAAGACGCACAGAATATGGTTTGCTATAGGGATGGTGTTCCTGCTGATTGTTTTGGCAGCTGCATATAAAGGAATAAAACATGGTGCATCCGAAGGGGGAGCGGGACAGCAGAAAGAAGCGGAAGTGATAAAAGAAAAAGATGCTGGGGAAGACTTGTCCAATGAGGGCTATAAGCTTGAACAGGTCCTGGTGCTCAGCAGACACAATATACGGTCACCCCTGAGCGGGGGAGACTCGGTTCTTGGAAAGGTGACACCCCATGAATGGTTCCATTGGTCATCTCCTGCCAGCCAGCTTTCCGTGCGAGGAGGCGTTCTTGAATCCTGCATGGGTCAGTATTTTCGGAAATGGCTGGAGAAGGAAGGTCTCTTCCCTGAGAACTACCAGCCCCGGGAGGAGGCTGTCAGGATCTATGCGAACTCCAAACAGAGGACGATTGCCACTGCCAGGTTTTTCGCGGCTGGCCTTCTTCCGACCATGAATGAAGATGTGGAATATCATGCGGATTTCGATACTATGGACCCCGTCTTTCATCCCAAGCTGACATTTGTTTCTGAAAAGTATAAAGATGCAGCATTAAAACAGATAGGTGAGATGTATTCTGATGAGATTGAGAGCCTGTCAGATAATTATACCCTTCTGACGGATGTGATAGATTTGAAAGACTCGGATGCCTGGAAGGATAAAAGTATCGAAGAATTTAAAACCGATGACTGGAAGGTGGATCTGGAAACAGGAGAGGAGCCGGCTCTGGAAGGTTCCCTTAAAACTGCCGGTTCTGTGTCCGATGCCCTGGTTCTTCAGTATTATGAAGAGGAAGATCCAAAGAAGGCCGCATTTGGAGAATCCCTGGACGGGAAACAGTGGAAAGATATCGCTGAAATCGTCGGGGTCTACGGCCAGGTTCTTTTTGGATCCCCGCTTATATCCTGTAATGTTGCCAATCCTCTTCTTAAAGAGATGCAGTCGGAAATGTCTGCCGACGGAAGACAGTTTACGTTTCTTTGCGGACATGATTCCAATATCATGAGTGTCCTTTCGGCTCTGGGGGCAGAGGATTATAAACTTCCGGAGGCGATCGAATACAAAACACCTATAGGATGCAAACTCGTATTTTCAAAATGGAGAAAGGAAAACGGAGAAGTATTCTGGGATGTGGACCTGGTTTATCAGACAACAGAGCAGTTAAGAAGCGTTGACATCCTGACAGAGGAAGATCACCCTGCAGTTGTGGATATTGATCTGGCAGGAGTGGAGCAGAACGGGGACGGCCTTTATCCGGATAAAGAGATAAAGGAAAGATTTACCAAGGCAATAAATGAGTATGACAGGATCGCAGACACATATTAACTCGCGACAGGGATTTTGAAGGCGTTGAGAAATATTAGAAAGACAGGGAGGAATGATCTAGTTGAAGAAACTATTGGTACTAATGATCGCATTGACTATGATAATTACCTTGCTGGCTGTCAGTTTTAATTATTCCTTTGTCTATCGCTTTGGTATGGGAAGTTCAGTTATTTTATGTTATACTTATGTTTAAAAAGGAAAAGGTAGAATAAGATAGGGGAAGGTCATAATGAAAAAATTCTTTTGCTCTAAAAACACCATAGAAATTATCCTGGTTGTTCTGTTTTGTCTTTTTTTCCTTTGGCTGAACGTATTCCAGATTACAACCTGGTTAAAATCAGATATGAAAAGAGGGCTTTCCGACCTGGAAAAAAACATGTTGGATGTCTCAGATAACAATAACAGAACCTATGATAATTATGAACTGGTCCAAAAGCATATCACCAGGATAGGGGCCTGGTATCTGGGAAAAAGGGAAAAGGAGACAGGGGACGGTTCTCTGTCTCCTGTGGTGAGGTAAAAAAATGATTTTATTTATTGATGCATGTGTGCGGAAAAATTCAAGGACCAGAAGGATAGCAGAAGCTCTTCTGGCTGAATTTCATGACGAGGTATGCCATATCCGGCTTGCTGATATCAACTGGGATGTGACGGATGAAGCATATCTAAGAAAAAGGGATGAACTGATTGCGGGGAGTACTTTTGACGATGATATGTTTGCTCTTGCCAGACAATTTGCAGAAGCCGACAGGGTGGTAATCGCAGCTCCATACTGGGATCTGTCTTTTCCTGCTGTATTGAAACAGTATATCGAAGCAATAAATGTTACGGGAATTACATTTGAATACACGGCAGAAGGAGTTCCAAGGGGATTGTGTAAGGCAGATAAGCTGTATTATGTTATGACAGCAGGCGGAAATTATGTTCCTGAAGAGTATGGATATGGCTATATCAAATCGCTCTCTGAGAATTTCTATGGAATCAGGGATGTCTGCCTGATCAAAGCTGTGGGGCTTGATATCTACGGAGCAGATGTCGAAGCAATCCTGAATGATGCGATGCCGAAAGACACATGATACCCTTTGTCATCCATATACAACAAGGAGGAAAAATGAAAAATACTATGCATAAGAAGAAATATTTTGGATTTGTGATTTTGCTGGTGATGTCCGTACTATTCTTTACTGCCTGCGGGAGTATGAATACCAATTCAGGCAGCAGTACGAAAGAGAGCAGTACTACCCAAATGGATGTAAATAAGAATGAAACAGGCGAGGGGCGATCCATGGAAGAGCGGGAAGGTTTTTCTATCCGGGAGATCTCGGATGATCTGTTCGACAGAATGAAAGCAGGTAATACTTATAAAGAGGACTGCATTGTCCCCAGGGAGGATCTTCGTTATCTGCTGGTTTTGCACAAAGATAAAGATGGCAACATTCATCAGGGAGAAATGGTTGTACATAAACTTATCGCGGAAGATGTCTTAGAGATTTTTGAGAAGCTTTATGATGCGGATTATCCTATAGAACGTATGGTGCTCCCGGATAATTACCTGGCTGATGATGAGATCATGATGCGTGATAATAACTCATCCAGTTTTAATTTCAGATTTATATCGCATACAAATAAAGTCTCAAAGCATGGGCTGGGAATGGCAGTAGATATCAATACCTTGTACAATCCTTACCATAAAATCGTGACGAATGAAGACGGCACCACGGAAGAAGTGATAGAGCCTGCTACAGGAGAGGCTTATCTGGACAGGACAAAGGACTTCGATTACAAGATAGAAAAAGATGATCTGTGTTATAAGCTCTTTACCGAAAAAGGCTTTGAGTGGGGCGGAGACTGGACGGATCGAAAAGATTATCAGCATTTTGAACTGCCGACAGATATTACAGAAAAGTATTCGGAGGGGTTATAAATTGTCAGGAGAAAGAGGAGACAGTAGACCCGGTCCATGTCAAAGCCCAGCTTATCCCACTGTTTAATAAAAATATCTTCACAGCCTTTTGCAGCAAAGGTATCCAGAAGATCTTTACCTCCCATGAATTTGATATCAATTATGAGGATTACAGCCTGGTGAGGAGACTTGCCCGCGAGGGATATGGCGTATGGCGGCTGGATATTGCCGGCTATGGCGGGTCTGAAGCTGTATCAGACGGGTTTCTCCCGGATTCGGATTATGCCGCCGAGGATATCAATGCAGCAGTTGAAAAGATCGTAAGCGAAACAGGGCAGGATAAAATCGATATACTCGGATGGAGCTGGGGGACTGTTACGGTCAGCCGGTTTGCTGCCGCCCATGGAGACCACATCCGCAAAATCGTCCTTTACGCGCCCATACTTTCCGGTATCGGAGCATACGAGGTGACGGAGGCATTTCATCACAATACATGGGAAAATGCCGCCGGAGATTTCCAGAAGAAAGAAGACGGAACATTTGATTACGATATAGCCGAACCAGTGATCATAGAAATGTTTTGCTCAAGCTGCTGGCATTACGATGGAGGCCAAAGCCCAAATGGAGGCAGGCGCGATATCTGTGTTCCGGGGACCGTAAAGCTCATTGACCTGACAAAGCTTACCGCTCCGACACTCGTTATTTGCGGTGACAAGGATCCCTATCTGAATTACGATCTGGTGGACGGGGCTTTATCCTCTTTGCCGGAGGGGTCTGCCCTTGAGAAGATAGAAGGTGGGTCACACGTCGTATATATCGAAAAACCTTATTATCAGGATTTCCAAAACAGGCTGGTAAACTATCTGAAAAAATAAGCGATACCACCAGGAGAGACTGGTAAAGACAGGAGCAGGGAGCTTTTCTTCTGCCTTTGACAAGGCGTGGCGGATGGTATCCACCTCCTGCGATTCAATGTGTTTTTTTAAAGAAATCATATCATCCCGTATGACATTCGACCCATGATGTGTTACTATATTGGTAACTGTTCAGAACTCCTGGTTCTTCCAGTTACGATCGGCCCGCACTTAGAGGTTTATAGGACTATGTGACGAAGGAATATGTATTATGCAGGAAGATTTTCATTATTATGCAACTTATTGCGCGGCAATACTGGCCGGCTACTCCCATGGGGAGAGCATGGACATCTGTTATAGTGCCCAGTTCGTCGATCTTTGTTCCAGGACCCTCCTTTCAAAGATCAAGGCTCCGGTGGCTGCGGCTACGACCCAGCTGCAGCTGGAGATGATGGATGCGCGAACGGATATTGTAGGTCTGCAGGATATCACAAGAATCTGGGCCTCTTTTCATTTTCTGCCAAAAGATCTCTATGCCGTTAAGGCCAGGCGTCCTAAAGGCTACATGAACAAGTACCGTCTCATCTGCGGGCCAAATGGGGACCTGGTTAAAAGGACTGTAGAACTGGCCAGGGGGAAGTCCCTGCCTTCGGTGGGGATCGCCATGCATGTTCTGGCGGACACCTGGGCTCACAGCAATTTTGCCGGAACCCCTTCCCTGGTGATAAATAATACGACTAACGATTTCTATGAAATATTCAGTGGTCCGGACGGGGACTATGAGAAGAAGATCAAGTTCAGACACAGTCCCTCCGCTCCCGATGATCTGGACAAATGTCTCTATACCAACAGCGTTTACCAGCGCAACGAGAACACGATCATGAATCTGGGGCACGGCCGGGCAGGACATTTGCCGGACTACTCTTTTATCCGTTACAGATATCTGCCGGCCTGGGATGACTACAGGGTGATGGTCAAGGATAATCCGTCGGATTATTTCAAGGCCTTCTGCCAGATGATTTACGCCATGAAATATATCAGGAGGGAAATCCAAAGCTTTGAGACGGATACATATGATTATGAGGCTGTTTCCGGCTGCGAGGACAGGATCCGGGAGATTATCGGCAAAAGGCAGCTTCTGGCCTCGGACGACTGGAAAGCCTTCGGTCAGGAACTATCCGGGTCGGAGATAGAGGATTTTGATCTGAATAAGTATCAGGGGCCGTATATGGATGCAGCCAAAGAAGACAAAGGAGAGACCTTTATCGGTCAGTTCGTGGAAGGCGCCATGGCCCATAAGTGGATGGTTTGTGACCAGATTTATCAGTCAGGAAATATGCTGGCAGGTTTTGTTGAGGGTAAAGCCATGAAGAAGGCCGGCAGTCAGGAGGATATGGGCCGGGAAGCGGCAGAAAAGGGTATGGGAAATGACGAAGTTTAAACGGATAAGAGAAATTCTCATAGGAATCATTATGATGGCAGCAGCTGTACTCATAGTGTGCTATCCAAAAGAGGGATATACGTTTATTCTCGGTGTTCTTTCCACGATATTTATCATCAGGGGCATCAGCAATCTGATCTACTATTTCCGGATGGCAAGATATATGGTGGAAGGCAAGCGATCCCTTTATATGGGAGTTATGATGCTGGACTTCGGTATCATAACAGGAACTCTGACGGATGTGCCTCACTATTATATACTTCTATACCTGGTAGGCATCAATGCATTTGCCGGGGCTGTGGATATCCTCAGAGCCTTAGAGGCAAAACGCTACGGTGCCAGATCCTGGAAGCTGAAAATATGCCAGGGCATCGGAAATCTGATCCTGGCTCTGGCCTGTCTGGTCTTTATAAAGTATTCAAAGACAGCTGTGATCATTTACGCCATCGGTCTTTTCTTTGCGGCCATCATGAGGATCATCACCGCCTGCCGCAAAACCAAACTGGTTTACATTCAATAAACTCACATGCCATAACGCTTTTACATAGGAGGGGAGGGTGCTGAAAGATGAACCATCGAAATGAAATCCTGCTGCGACGTTATAAAAAAAACATGGAGATAAGTGGAAGCGCCACCATTCTGTTTGGAATCTGGGCAATTTTGAAGACCATTATGACCATAACCATGAACAAGGAGGAATATAATAAGCTGACGGAAGGTGTTGATCTGCAGGGTTTACCTATGGTGGCCGTAATACTCATATATGTGATTGTTTTTGGTGTTTTATTCGGATTCATTCTTCTTTTTCATTTTAAGATCGGTCTGGGTGCCATCAGGTACAGCAGGGGGAATACAAAGAAAAAGGGCTTTCTCCTGCTTGCCGTCCTCTATATGCTCATAAGTTTTTTGGCATTCATCAGCTTTTTTACACCTTTTCAAGGCAGCAAAGTGGAAATCACGGATTCCGTGATTGCAGCTATATTAGTAGATGTTACTATGATCTTCATGCTGTTTGATATGCTGTATTCCGCATACAGGATAAAGAAGCTGTTGTCTATACGCGAGTAAGAGACAGAGAACCGTCCCCTGTCTCTTTTTTGCCGTAAGTACTTGACAAAATTCCGGTAACTGCTTATAATGTTAGACATAACTAACCGCCGTGCTATATGATACGGCGGATTAAAAAGCTGTTGTAGTTAGCGTATACTAACTTATAAAATGGAGGAGTTTAATGAGCGTTGTAATACTCGGTGGAAATGAATGTATGGAACGTCAGTATTCGAATGTCTGTCGGAAGTTCGGATACAAAGCAAAAGTATTCTGTAAACCTTGCGCTGATATGAAAAGCAGGATCGGAACACCGGATCTTCTGATCCTATTTACCCACACAATCTCACACAAGATTGTCCGGTGCGCTCTGACCTGTGTTTGCGGGGACACGAAGGTCGTTCGTTCCCACACCAGTTCCGTAAACTCTCTGAGAGATATCTTAAAGGAGCAGATGGCATAATGTCTGAACAATTATTGATTGACCAATGTTCTCCGACTCTGGCAGGGCTGAAAACCGGAAATATGTTTCCGGTAAACATCGAAGACGGACAGGATATTATTGAAGAACTGCGGCAGCTGAACAGGC
The DNA here is from genome assembly GCA_017433295.1 of Eubacterium sp. Lineage (GTDB taxonomy): Bacteria > Bacillota > Clostridia > Lachnospirales > Lachnospiraceae > Anaerobutyricum. The sequence goes on along the minus strand of JAFRHL010000026.1, from coordinate 115,337 downwards.
TGCTGGGGGAGAAGGGAATCCGGGTTGTGATACTTCGGAAAACAGATAAAAAAGCTCTGGTATATTTATACAGGCCGGATTATCTGGACAGGGACCTCAATTGTCCCAAGGCACGGCAGATCCTTAATGCAAAAGGATATTGCTGCGGCAGCGCGGGAAACTGTGTCGTTCAGCTGATCCGGCATATGGCGCAGGATGATGAATTCCCCCATGAGGTTGGTCTGTTTCTGGGCTATCCTCCTGAGGACGTGAAGTGTTTTATGAAGGACTCCCGATGTGGAGTAAAATGTACAGGATGCTGGAAGGCATATGGTAATGAAAAGGAAGCGAGAGAGACTTTTGTGAAGTTCAGGAAATGTACAGAAGCCTATCGTAGAGGATTATCTATGGGCAAATCCCTGCTTCAGCTGACAGTCCGGACGGATCTGTGCTGAAGAGGGCGCTAAAATATATTTATAGAAAGAAAGGGGAGACAGAGAACCGTCCCCTGTCTCCTTAATATTAGCATAGACTAACTGCCGTTAAATATAACGGCAGTTTAAAAACAAATCATAGTTAGCAAATGCTAATCTAAAAGGAGAAAGGAAAGAAGTATGTTTGAGCTGTTAGAAAAAATCAACTGGAAAAAAGTAGGAACTTTTGCTGGGGGTGTACTGTTTGGTACCGCAGGTATACGGGCTTTGTCCGGCAGCGATGCCAAGAAGGTCTATACCCATACTACGGCTGCTGTTCTTCGGGCTAAGGATTGTATCATGGACCGGGTGACGATCATTCAGGAGAATGCTGAAGATATCTACGAGGGTGCCCTGATGATCAACGAAGAACGCAAAGGTGTGGAAGAGTACACGGACCTGCCTGAATCCGGGACTGAGGTGGAATAATTGAAATTCTATGTGAAAGACGAGTTAAAAGGCCGGATCCGTGTCCATTTGGACACAGGAAGGCTTGACTGTGCGCGGGCAGATGCTCTGCAAAGGTTCCTGGAGGATGTACCCGGGGTTAACAGGGTGAAAGTCTATGAGCGGACGGCCGATGCCGCCATATCCTTTCGGGAAGATCCGGAAAGGAGCATTCCGGCCGGGCTCTTAATAAGGTATATAAGGAACGCCTGATTCAGAAGGTCCTTTTAAGGTTTGGATGCCGGCTGTTTCTTCCCGCCCCCCCTCTTAAAGCTCCGCATAGGATTAAAGTCATTATCATTCTTAAAGAAAGGGCTTGGTTCCCTGCGAAAAGGCCGGCTGGAAGTTGAAGTCCTTGATGCGGCAGCAATAACCGCCTCCATTCTCCGGGGCGATTTTGGTACGGCCGGATCGGTCATGATGTTGCTGGAGACGGGGAGATCCTGGTGCCTTTTGACCAGATTAGGGAGAATGACTGCATCCATATCCATATGGGAAATGTGATTCCCTTTGACGGTCTGGTGGAATCAGGGGAGGCCATGGTGAATCAGGCATCCCTGACCGGGGAACCTCTGCCGGTACGCAAGACGAAAGGAAGTATGGTATTTGCCGGGACTGCAGCAGAAGAAGGGGAACTTGTGATCCGTGTGAAGCAGGGCTCCGGCGAAAGCCGTTATGAGAAGATCATTACCATGATCGAAGAGTCGGAAAAATTGAAATCAAGTCTGGAAAGTCAGGCAGAACAGCTGGCGGACCGTCTTGTCCCCTATACTTTTCTGGGTTCCGGCCTGGTATATGCACTGACAGGAGATCTGACCCGGTCTCTCTCTGTACTCATGGTGGATTTCTCCTGTGCCCTGAAGCTGGCCATGCCCATTTCAGTATTGTCAGCCATCAGAGAAGCTGGCCGGTATGGAATGTCCGTAAAGGGAGGAAAGCTCCTGGAAGCAGTGGCAGAGGCGGATACCATCGTATTTGATAAGACGGGTACTCTGACCAAAGCCGCACCCAGGGTGGCGGATGTGGTCGCTTTCGGAAACTGGGATCCGCAGGAAGCACTTCGGCTCGCTGCCTGTCTGGAGGAGCATTTCCCCCATTCCATTGCAAAGGCCGTGGTGGACGAAGCGGCGGCCCGGGGACAGAAACGAAAATTCAATGCCCTTCCCGAACAGTACTCCCATCTCTACCTGGCGGTGGAAGGAAAGCTTGCCGCTGTGATACTGATCGAGGATCCCCTGCGGGCAGAAGCCGCTGATGTAGTTCGGAGTCTTCGGGAAAATGGGTTTAGCCAGATCGTGATGATGACCGGAGATAGTGAGAAAACGGCAGCCTCTGTGGCAAAAGCGGTGGGAGTAGACCGTTATTATTCAGAAGTGCTGCCGGAGGATAAGGCCCTGTCCGCGGCGGATGTGGGGCTTGCCATCAGTGACGGCGCTGCCATTGCCAGGGAGATTGCGGATATCACCTTAAATGGAAATGATCTCTGTTCCCTGATCAGGCTGCGTCTTATCAGCATGGCCCTTATGAAAAGGATCCAACGGAATTACCGTTCCATTGTGGGCATCAATTCTTTCCTGATCGCAGCAGGTATCGCCGGAGTGATCCAGCCCACAAGATCTGCACTATTTCATAATGCAACAACACTTGCCATAGGAATAAAAAGTATGACGGACCTGTTATAACAGGTCCGTCCCGCCGAGCATCTTACAAAGGAGTAAGGCTTTTTCCGGCGCATGACACAACTTCAGGGTGCCGGCGCCGGCTTGAGCATCTGAGCCGGGCAGATGCTTATTTGATTTTTACCTTTTTTGTTCTTAATCTGGAAAAGCCGCCATAACTCTTGTTTTGATAAGAACATATGGATACAGAATACTTCTTTAATCCTTTTGGTGGTTTTTTCACATAGTAATTCGGATACGGACTGAATACGGTGGTATAAACCATTTTGTTTCCTTTTACATATTTTCCGTTTATCCACAGTCCTTTCGCTCCGGTTTTCTGTTTTAGCCGGACGGTCACTTTAAATCTGCATGTATAGAATTTTTCGGTATAAAGATAGACCCCGGTATAGGATCCATAATGGCGGATTTTATGGTATCTGACATTGACGGCCTTAACATTTATTGATTTGATATTTGGCGCTTTGGCCTTCCCTGTCATGATGGTACCGCAGTTCAATACGGGACCTCCGAAGAAATAAGATTTTCCATCTCCATAAATGCCGGTATCATAGGTGACGTAATCGCCGTACCGTATCCTGATATTATACTTTGTATTGGGCTTCAGACCACTGATGGTGTAATTCTGGCTTGTATAAAGCTTGATGGCGTTGGCTGTCATGTAACCAGTTCGTTTCCATGTTTTACTGCCTGCTTTTTTGTATTCCATATAGAGTTTGCCCTGCTGGTTGGCGAGAGCCATATTGTAGGGGTAATAATAAAAATACTTCTGATATACATCAAACCTTCCTTTATAAGTAGGCTGGCTATTGATGCCATTGTAGGCTATGTGAGTTTTGTAAAGAAGATCTACTAATTTCCCGGTCTCCTTATTATAAACCTGAAGGAACGCTGTGTGATAACCGGTTTGGATGTTTCTGATATTGCTGAGGCTGATGGTCTGTCTCCCTATGCTTGTCTGATAGGTGAAGTCTTTCAGCTCAACCCCGTCTATGAACAGTTTACCGAATATATAGTTATAAGGGCTTCGGGTGTACTGGGAAGAAATGCTTCCCGAGATGGTCACTGAATTGTTGGATCCTGTTATGGTTACATTGCAATATCCCTTGTTTCCGGCCGGGACAATCGCAGCATTAGTATGTAAACGGAGAAGAGAAAACAGGATCAGGAACAAAAAGATTCCAGTAAGAAGATGTCGTGGACGATACATAAAAACAACTCCTTTCTTAAATATTATATATCTTTACTATATCATAAAATCACCATCTGTTCCAGTTTTTTATATCGGGTATAAATACGGTACTTGACACAGTATTGAGGAATAAATATAATGTTAGAAAAAACTAACTACCCTCAAAGAGAAAACTATTAGAAGGGGTCTATAACCGGCGGCAGCCAATTTGTTGTGAAGGGATGAAAGGAGTATTTTCTGATGTCTGCAGGAGATACGGATAATATGTTTTTAAGGATAAATGATCTGAAGAAAAGCTTTGGCAGAGATGAAGGCCGGGTCGAGGTCCTTAAAGGGATCGACCTTAGTGTGGAGAAGGGATCGATCTGCGTTCTGCTGGGGCCATCCGGCTCCGGTAAATCCACATTGTTGAATATCATTGGAGGCATTGACCGGGCTGATTCGGGAGAGATCATCATTGATGGAGACCGGATGGGCCAGATGAATGAGAAGAAGCTTACCAGGTATCGCAGAAAGCATCTGGGGTATATATTCCAGATGTACAATCTGATCCCCAACCTGACTGTGAGAGAGAATATTGAGGTGGGGGCATATCTTTCCGGAAGTCCCCTTGACGTGGACGAACTCCTGCATACGCTGGGACTATATGATCACCGGAGCAAGCTGCCCAACCAGCTGTCCGGCGGCCAGCAGCAGAGGACCGCCATCGGGCGGGCCATCGTGAAGAATCCGGATATCCTTCTTTGCGATGAGCCTACGGGTGCCCTGGATTATCAGACCTCCAGGGAAATATTACATTTAATAGAGACTGTAAATCAAAAATATGGCAATACGGTCATCATGGTTACCCACAATGAAGCCATAGGCGGGATGGCTGATATGGTGGTCCGTATGAGAGACGGACGTATCCGGGACCAGCGCAGAAACGCATCCAGGATACCCGCGGCGGAACTGGAGTGGTGACAATGAGAAACCCTCTGAACAGGCGGCTTCCCAGGGAACTCAGGTCTGAGTTCGGAAAATACCTGGTGATCTTTCTTCTGCTTTCTCTGACCATCGGGCTGATCAGCGGCTTTCTTGTGGCAGACGGCAGTATGATCACCGCCTACCGGGAAAGCTTCGAAAAATACAATATTGAAGATGGACATTTTGAGACGGGACACAGGATGAACCGGGCCCAGACAAAAGCAGTATCGGACCTGGGCATCCGGCTGTATGAAAACTTCTATACGGAGCGGAAGCTTACCAACGGGAGTACCATGCGTTTTTATGCCATGCGGGATCAGGTCAACAAAGTCTGCCTTATGGAGGGAAAATTTCCTGAAGGAAAGGATGAGATTGCCATTGACAGGATGTATGCGGACAACAACGGGCTGTCGGTGGGGGATGAGATCTCAACTTCCTCCCGCAGCTTCAAGATCACGGGCCTGGTGGCCCTTTCCGACTACAGCGCCCTTTTCTCGGATAACAGCGATGCCATGTTTGATTCCATTAAGTTTGGCGTGGGCGTGGTAAGCAGGGAGATCTTTGATGATTTCGATGAAAAAAAGATGACCTGGTGTTATGCTTGGAAATACGGAGAATTTCCTGATACGGAAGCGAAGGAGAAGGAAATCTCGGAGGACCTGATGGAGAAGATAGGCGGCGAGGTTTCATTAACTGATTTTGTGCCCCGCTACCAGAATCAGGCCATTCGGTTTGCCGGAGAGGATATGAGTTCTGACCGTGCCATGATGCTGATCCTCCTCTATATTATAATTGGCATCATGGCCTTTGTTTTCGCCATCACCACCAGCAATACCATCATGAAGGAGGCCGCTGTCATCGGCACCCTGAGGGCCTCCGGCTACAGCAGAAGCGAACTGGTAAGCCACTATATGACCATGCCGGTCATCGTTACCCTGATCGGGGCCCTGGTGGGAAATATCACGGGATATACTTATTTTAAAGAGCTTTGCGCAGCCATGTACTATGGCAGCTACAGCCTTCCTACCTATGTGACCATCTGGAACGGGGAAGCCTTTGTCCTGACCACGGTGATCCCGGTGATCATGATGCTCGTGATCAATTTGCTGATCCTTACTAGAAAACTGGCCCTGCCGCCCCTTAAGTTTATCCGGAGGGACCTGAACGGCAGAAAGCAGGGAAGGGCTCTTCCTCTATACAAGGGGATTCCTTTTTTTATCCGATTCCATCTGCGGGTGATCCTGCAGAATCTGACATCCTGGCTGATCCTTTTTACCGGGATTGCCTTTTCCACCCTGCTGCTGCTTTTCGGGGTCGCCCTGCCGGCCGTCCTCACCCATTATCAGGAGGAGCTGTCTGCAAATATGCTGAGTAATTACCAGTATATGCTCACTATACCGGCAGGCGATACACTAAAAGACCAGAAGGTATGGTCCCTGCTTAACATGATGGTGTTTTCCTACAGTGTGGAGACGGACAACGAGGATGCGGAGAAATTCAGTATCCGGACTCTGAAGACCATCAGCGACGGTTTCTATAAAAGTGAGGAGATCAACTGCTATGGCGTGGAACCGGACAGTAAATACTTTAAAGCCTCCATTCCGGAAGGAGAGGCTTTTGTCTCGGTCAGTTTTTCTGAGAAATATGAGTTGAAAAAAGGGGACAGAATTACTTTGAAGGAGGCCTATGAAGACAAGACCTATGACTTTAAAGTGGCAGGGATATACAATTACCGGGGAAGCCTGTCCCTCTTTATGAACAGGAAGGAAATGAATAAACTTTTCGGGGAAGAGGAAGATTACTTTTGCGGCTACTTTTCCGATACCGAGATCACCGATATTGACAGGAAATATATCGGTACAATCATTGATATAGAGGCCCTTACCAAGATCTCCCGGCAGCTGGACCGGTCCATGGGAGGGATGATGAATCTGGTCAACGTCTTTGCCGTGGCCATATTCCTGGTGGTAATCTACCTGCTGACAAAGATTATCATTGAAAAAAACGGCCGTTCCATTTCCCTGGCCAAGATCCTGGGCTACCATAACCGCGAGATCGGAAGCCTTTACCTGCTTCCCACCTCCCTCATGGTAATCCTGTTTTTCCTGGTCAGCATCCCCCTGGATTATAAGTTCCTTGCAGTACTCTTCCGGTATATGATGATCCGGGAGATGACCGGATGGATGGCCCTCTATGTCCCGGAGCCCGTCTATGTGAAGGTCTTTGCCATTGGAGTTCTTTCTTATATGGTTATCGCAGTTCTGGAATATATAAAGATCAGGAAAGTGCCCATGGATGAGGTGTTAAGGGATACTGAATAAGGAGACAGGGGACGGTTCTCTGTCTCCTTACCTACCCGGTTTCTTAACCCCGGTCACGTCGTGCCATAGAAGGAGACAGAGAACCGTCCCCTGTCTCCTTTATCTCCCGGGAGCTGTATTTTTCCATATGATTTTTAATTGCTGCAAAGGTCGTCTCGCTGATATAATGTTCGATTCGACAGGCATCCTTTGTGGCGGTCTCTTCATCTACGCCGAGATTCATGAAAAGACGGGCAAGGACAGTGTGCCGCTCGTAGATACGCCTGGCCAGAATAGTCCCGGCTTCCGTTAACTTCAGGTAACCTTCGCGGTCCCTTTTCACAAGTCCTTCATCCTTCAGCAGCCCGACAGCCCGGCTGACGGAGGGTTTGGAGTAACCCATATACTCGCCCACATCGATGGCGCGGACAGCAGATGACTTTTGTGAAAGAATATATATTGTCTCAAGGTACATTTCTCCGGATTCCTGTAATGCCATTTGAATTTCCCCCTTTTTTTAACGCTGATTAGGAATAGAATAACATAAAATTGCGTATCAGGCAATCTCATACGGAGATTCCTCCCCTAAAATGAAAAAATACTTGACAAGTTAGCGTTTGCTAATTATACTAATGAATAGTTAGAGGATTCTAACTTTTTTATTGATCGTCAGTTAGCGTATGCTAATAATTATATCAGATGGGAGTTTAAACTCCCATCTGATAAACACTCTGTGGGGATACGCAGGGATTCGGAATGGAGGGAGGAGCTATGATGCCTCTTATTTATGCTGAAGCAGGAAAGCCCCAGATCATCAAAAAGATTGGCGGAAATCCTGAAGTAAAACAACATCTGGCGGACCTGGGCTTCAATGTCGGAGGCGAAGTCAGTGTTGTAAGTTCACTGGGCAAAAACCTGATCGTAAAGGTCAAGGAAAGCCGGGTGGCCGTCAGTGATGAACTGGCAAGAAAAATAATGGTCTGATGCGCAAAATGGAGGAATAAACAGTGAAGACATTAAGAGATGTGAAGATTGGAGAAACGGTAACGGTTGTGAAGCTTCACGGTGAGGGAGCCGTGAAACGGAGGATCATGGATATGGGGATTACCAGGAACACTTCTGTCTATGTGCGCAAGGTGGCACCTTTAGGGGATCCCATCGAGGTGACGGTCAGAAATTATGAACTGTCGCTGCGAAAGGCAGATGCCGAGATAATCGAAGTTCAGTGAGGAAAAATGTACATAACATGGAAAGGAAGTAGGGAAAAATGAGTATTCGTATTGCCCTTGCGGGAAATCCCAACAGTGGAAAGACTACACTGTTCAATGCCCTGACCGGTTCCAACCAGTTTGTCGGTAACTGGCCGGGTGTAACGGTGGAAAAGAAGGAAGGAAAGCTTAAGAAGCATGATGATGTGATCATCACTGACCTTCCGGGTATTTATTCGTTATCGCCATATACCCTGGAGGAAGTGGTGGCCAGAAATTATCTTATTAATGAACGTCCTGATGCCATCCTGAATATCGTAGACGGCACCAACCTTGAGAGAAACCTGTATCTGACCACCCAGCTTACCGAGCTGGGTATCCCGGTGGTGGTTGCCGTTAACATGATGGACATCGTAAAGAAGAACGGCGACCAGATCAACATCGAGGAACTGTCCCGCCAGCTGGGCTGCAAGGTAGTGGAAATATCAGCTTTAAAGGGAACGGGAACCATAGAAGCCGCTGAGGAAGCCATCAAGGCAGCAAAAAGCGGAAAGACGGTACCCCTCCACACCTTCTCAGGTCCGGTCGAGCATGCCATCGCCCATATAGAAGAAGCGGTGGTACATGATATGGCGGAGGAGCAGCAGAGGTGGTATGCCATCAAGATCTTCGAGCGGGATGACAAGGTCCTCGGACAGATGAAGATTTCACCGGAAATTCTGTCCCATATTGAGAATGATATCCGGGCCGCCGAGGAAGAACTGGATGATGATGCAGAAAGTATCATTACAAATGAACGCTATATCTATATCGCAGGGGTCATCAAGGCCTGCTACAATAAGAAGAATGCAGGTGCCCTTACGACCTCGGATAAGATTGACCGGGTCGTGACCAACAGGTGGCTGGGCCTTCCCATATTCGGAGTGGTCATGTTCCTGGTATACTGGATTGCCATGGTGGCTGTGGGCGCACCAGCTACTGACTGGGCCAATGACGGATTATTTGGTGACGGTTTCCATCTCTTCGGTATGGACGCAGGATACGGTGAGACTGCTGAAAAGTATGCGGAAGCCTCTGCAATCATAGATGGTTATAACGCATACGTTGAAGAAAATGGCAGTGCTCCGACGGGTGACTACATATATACAGTAGAAGATGAAGAAACCCTTGAGGTTGCAGAAGAGACAGCAAGTCTCGAGGACTATCAGGAGGCTGTTAAGACTGTCGAAGAGATCGGCGACGAGCCGGATCCGGCAGATTACGGCACATGGATTCCGGGTATTCCGGCTCTTGTGGAATCGGCGCTTAATGCAGCCGGCGCGGCTGAATGGCTCAAAGGACTGATTCTTGACGGTATTGTAGCCGGTGTCGGAGCAGTGCTGGGATTCGTTCCCCAGATGCTGGTTCTTTTCTTCATGCTGGCCTTTCTGGAGGCCTGCGGCTATATGGCCCGAATTGCATTTGTCCTTGACCGTATCTTCAGAAGATTCGGCCTCTCCGGAAAATCCTTTATTCCCATGCTCATCGGTGTGGGCTGCGGCGTTCCCGGAATCATGGCCAGCCGGACCATTGAAAATGAACGTGACAGAAGAATGACCATTATGACCACCACATTTATCCCCTGCGGAGCGAAAGTGCCCTTCATCGCCATGATTGCCGGAGCTATCTTCGGTGGATCGGCCTGGATATCCACATCCGCGTATTTTATCGGTATGGCAGCCATCGTTATCTCGGGTATCATGCTGAAAAAGACGAAAATGTTTGCCGGTGATCCGGCTCCCTTCGTTATGGAACTTCCGGCCTATCATATGCCGACCCTTTCAAATGTACTCCGTTCCATGTGGGAGCGGGGATGGTCCTTCATCAAGAAAGCAGGTACCATCATCCTCCTTTCCACCATCGTTGTATGGTTCACCAGCAGATTCGGATTTACCAGCGATGGTTTCCGCATGCTCGCCGAGGAAGAACTTGAACTTTCCATCCTGGCCAGGATAGGAAATGCCATCGCCTGGATATTTATACCTCTGGGATGGGGCAACTGGCAGGCAGCCGTTGCGTCGATCACAGGTCTTGTGGCCAAGGAGAATATTGTAGGTACCATGGGTATCCTTTATGGCGGCGGTGAGATGACCGCATGGCAGGCCCTGTCTGCTGCATTTACCAGTGTGACCGGATTCTCCTTCCTGGTATTCAACCTGCTCTGCGCACCGTGCTTTGCAGCCATCGGCGCCATCAAAAGAGAGATGAACAACGCAAAATGGACCTGGTTCGCCATTGGCTATCAGTGCGGTTTCGCCTATGTGATAGCCTTCATGATCAACCAGTTTGGCGGAGCCTTAACAGGGCATGGAAATGTGTTTGGCGTGATACTTGCCATCGCAGCCCTGGCGGGCATTGTCTACATGCTGTTCTTCAAAAAATATAAAGAAGCGGACAGGTTAACGAATGTTGCCTTAAGGGAAGGATGATGCAGCCATGCCAGGCCTGATCACACAAAACCTGGGGACGATCCTGATCACCCTGTTGCTTGTCCTGATGGTGGCAGGGATCATCCATACATTGATCAAAGATAAAAAACAGGGGAAATCCTCCTGTGGCGGAAACTGCGCACATTGCGGTATGTGCAAAGCCTGCCATAAATCTCATAGGAAGTATACTCGAGATAAGACCTGAGAGAAAAAATCAGTGGTAATCTACCCTGTTTTGTTCTATAATACTCTCTGGTATTCTTTGCAAATATTTGATACCAAAAAGAAGAATGCTTCCGGGCTTTACGCCCGAAAGCGTTTTTCTTTTACAGGAGATATTATGAATAAGCTTAAGAATTATTATCAGGAACTGGTGGATAAGCTGGAAAAAGACAGGGATCTGACGGATGAAGAGTTTCGCTCCCTCCTGGTCTGTGAAGATCAGTATCTGGACGATTACCTGTCTGCAAGAGCCAGGTCCGTAAGGGAGAGAGTCTACGGGAAAGATGTATACCTTCGGGGACTGATCGAATTTACAAATTATTGCAGGAACAACTGTTATTACTGTGGTATTCGGAAAGGGAACAAGCATGCACAAAGATATCGACTGAGTGAAGAAGAAATCGTTTCCTGCAGCGCTGCCGGCTATGGGTTGGGTTTCCGGACCATCGTCCTTCAGGGAGGAGAAGACCCGTATTATACAGATGAACGGATCGTTTCCATCATCAGAAATATAAAAAAACAGCACCCGGATGTGGCAATTACTTTGTCCATCGGGGAACGGGAGAGGGAGAGCTATCAGAAATTTTTCGATGCGGGGGCAGACAGATACCTGCTGCGGCATGAGACTGCCGATAAGGAACACTATGAGCAGCTTCATCCGAAGAATATGTCCTATGAACATAGGATGAAATGTCTGCAGGATCTGCATGAGATCGGCTACCAGGTGGGCTGTGGCATGATGGTAGGTTCTCCCGGACAGACCATGGAGCACCTGATCAGGGATCTCCGGTTCATGCAGGCCTTTAAACCCGAGATGGCCGGAATCGGCCCCTTTATTCCCCATCAGGAGACTGAATTCGCAGACTGTCCTCCCGGGACAGCCGGGATGACCCTCCGATTATTATCTGTTATTCGTCTTCTTTTGCCGGAGGTATTGCTTCCGGCCACAACGGCACTTGGGACCATAGACGCTTTTGGACGTGAAAAAGGAATTGCGGCGGGGGCAAATGTCGTTATGCCCAACCTGTCCCCCATGAATGTACGTGACAAGTATCTGCTTTATGATAATAAGATATGTACCGGGGACGAGGCGGCCGAATGCATTCGCTGTATGTCACTGAGGGTGTCCCGGACCGGATACCAGGTGGTAACAGATAGAGGAGATCACATCAGATACATTGACAGGCGGTCGAAAACTTCAGATTCCCCGGATATCTCGGAATCCCCAAATATCTCGGAATCCCCAGATATCCCGGATATCCCGTAATTCCCGGATCTTCAGTGAAAAGGTTGATAGAAGTTCGCTTTTTCCAGGTCAGAAGTAGAAAAAAGTTGATGCCAGTCTTGCTCCTGACCGGAAAATTATTTATATCAACAATTACAGTGGCTTAAAGTCCGAGGCCGGATGCTTGCAGATGGGGCATACAAAATCTGCCGGAAGTTCATCCCCCTCGTAGATATATCCGCATACCTGACATACAAAACCCTTCTTTGTGGCTGCCTGAGGCTTCGGTTTTACATGCTCCTGATAGTAATTGTAAGTCATGGTCTCTTTTCCGGAGATCACTCTTGCCTCGGAGACGCTGCAGATGAACATGGTATGGGTTCCCAGATCCTCCATGGCTTCCACATCCAGGGACATGAAAGCGTTGATGAACTTGGGCAGATAGGCAATACCGTTACTGGAACGAAGCAATGGCCATGTTTCAAATTTATTTACATCCCTGCCACTCTGGAAGCCGAAGTTCTGGAAAGTGGAGAAGGGAGCATCCACTGACAGACAGTTCACATTCATCTTCTTTGTGGAAAGGATCAGATCATGAGTATAGTTCGCCTTGTTCAGGGTTACGGCGATCCGGTTAGGAGAGTTGGTCAGCTGAGTCACGGAGTTGGCGATACAGCCGGTATCCTTGCTGCCTTCTCTGGTGGTGATCACATAGAGGCCATAGCCGATCTTGAACAGGGCTGACATGTTCTCTTTGTTTGCCAGCTCGTCATCGTGTTCAATATATTCCTGGCATAATTCATATGCCATGTTTTCCATCTCTTCGTAGTTTTCCTCGCTTAATGCGGATTTGATATGGACATTATTCTTAGTGAATTCGATGTCCTCGCACTGACCTAACATTTCCTTCATGAGCCTGCCCGCCTGGGGAGCCCAGGAGCCGTTCTCAATCAGGGCTACGGTCCGTTTCCGGAATTTATGCTCCACCAGCCTGTGGATGAAGTCGCGCATAAAGGGATACATGCTCCCGTTGTAGGTGGTGGTGGCAAGGACCAGCTTGCTGTAGCGGAAGGCATCGCTGACTGCTGCGGACATATCATCTCTTGCCAGATCGTATACCACAACCGTCGGTGCCTTCTTTGCCCGGAGATTACGCGCCAGGCTCAGGGCAGCTTCCTTTGTATGACCGTATACTGAAGTGTAGGCGATCACGATTCCCTCTTCCTCCGGTGTGTAGGAGGACCATTTATCATAAAGATTGAGGTAATAACCCAGATTCTCTTTCAGGACGGGTCCATGGGTAGGACAGATGATCTCAATGTCCAGTGTGGCCGCAACCTTAAGAAGGGCCTGGACGAAATCGCCGTACATGCCGACAATGCCGATATAGTAACGGCGGGCTTCGTCTGCCCAGTCTTCCTTCACATCGTTGGCCCCGAACTTGCCCAGACCATCTGCGGAGAACAGAACTTTATCTTTGATGTCATAAGTAACAACAACCTCCGGCCAGTGGACCATGGGAGCTTCCACAAAGGCGAGGGTATGTTCTCCAAGACGTAAAGTGGAACCGCTTTCAACCAGGACCTGCCTGCCCTCAAAATCCGTTCCGAAGAAATTCTTCATCATGGCAAAGGCCTTTTTGGAAGAGACGATCTTCGCGTCTTTATAATACTGCATAAAATTGGCAATATTGGCGGAATGGTCGGGTTCCATATGCTGTATGATGAGGTAGTCCGGCTGGCGGCCTGCCAGGACCTTCTCGATGTTGATCAGCCATTCGCTGCCGAAGTTGATATCAACAGTATCCATTACCGCCACCTGCTCATCAAGGATCACATAGGAATTATAGGCCATGCCGTTGGGCACAGGATACTGTCCTTCAAAAAGATCTACCTGATGGTCGTTGACACCGACATACTTAATGTCTTTTGTAATATACATGATAAACCTCCCCCTGAACTATTAAATGCTCATAAATCATTCTGTTCAATATAATCATGGATATGTAGAGTTTACCACTAAAGCGGCCGGCTTTTCTGTAATATATCAGACCCTATTATGGAAAAAAGGAATTACCTGTTTTCAATTGCTTTTTGAAATACCCGGATGTTTCTGGGATAGTCTCCTCCCTCCGGAATCATCTTGTTTTCCTCCATGATCCGGTACACATCAAACATGGTGGGATGCTTCAGGCTGGCCTGTTCTAAAATGTCCTCCTGCTTAAAAATGTTTAAGGAGGTATCATCCGCGATGATCTGTCCGTTGGAAAATACGACGGCCCGGTCAGCCCAGCGGTAGGCAAAGTCCACATCATGGGTGGAAATCAGCATAGTCCTGCCTTCTTCGTTCATTTTGCCGAGGACTTCCTCCAGCATGGCAGCATTCAGGGGGTCTAAGGCCGCCGTCGGTTCATCGAAGATGATGACTTCAGATTCCATGGCTATGATGTCGGCAATGCTGACCCGTTTCTTTTCGCCGCCGCTTAAATGGTGGGGCGCTCTCTTTTTATATTCGGTGATATTCATATAAGCTAAGGCTCTGTCGACCCGGGATACTACTTCCTCCCTGGGAAGCTTCAAATTCATGGGGCCGAAGGAAACCTCCGCCTCCACAGTTGAAGCGATGATCTGGTTGTCGGCATCCTGGAATACGATCCCGACATTTTTTCTCAGTTCATTGAGACTCTTTTTGTCTATGGTCTTTCCCCGGTAGCAGATCTGGCCGGAGGTCGATTTCAATACCCCGTTTATATTGAGGAAGAAAGTGGATTTGCCGGCTCCGTTGGAACCAAGTACCGCGATTTTTTCTCCTCTATAAATGTATTTTTTATCTAACAAATGCGTTCGGTTGCCGGGTTTCGTAGTCGTCTTGGCTTTACGGCGCCGGAAGACCTGGCAGGGGATTATTTGGTAAGGTACCATATTGCGCACAGCGTGCACAGGAAAACGACCGCCAAAAGGATCTGCCGGGATTTTACCGGTTTCACATCCTCAAGGAAATTCAGTTCTCCATCATAGCATCTGGCTATAGATCGTATCTTGTTTTATCATTCACATTATATAAAAGAACTGTTTCATATAATTCCATAGAAGATTCCTTTATCAGATTTAATTTTCCTCAGGGTGACCCAGCTTCCAAGTTTTCATAAACTCATTTACTGCGGAAGAGGGATCGGCATCCGTGATACCGTGTTCCTCCAGCATGGCGTTGATCCTGTTTAAGGCAGCATCAGGACCATCAGCCGGAGCTGGCTTTTTAATTTCAGGCCGGGCAGACCTGTCCTTTTTTATCAGTATTTTGTAATCATAATCGGAACAGGATAGTGCTTCCTCATAATACTCTCTCTCATCATCTTCCCTGATAAAAGCATCCTTTGCTGCTTCGAACAGGAGAAAGTAGCCGGAGCCTTTCTTCTGGAGTATCATGTGGTCGTTCTTGATAAGATCAATTTTGTTTTTTACAAATCCCGCTTTCAGCCGGGCAATAAAACTAACCTTGAAAATACCATTATCCTGCTGGGTCTTGAATACCACACGGGTGCCCTTCTGGATCCTGCTTATATTTTCCCAAAGATCACTCTGGAACAGGACCTTTTCTGAATTGTCTGAGATAGATGCTGACATTTTGATCCTCCTTTGTAAAATGGCCTCTCGGAATTACAATTATAACCCGTAAAAGAAGGGACAATGCTAACGAAAATGCACATAAGATGGAAAAATTCATGACACAGAGGACAGTGTGTGGAATTCCAGTTTAATGGACAGTTTTCTGCAAAACTCCTTCAGGGATTTATTATATGATGTAAATGGATAAATATGTGGAGGTGGTACAGTATGCCAAGAATCACAACAAAGACCAATATTTATATTAACCGGGAGAAGAAGTACCGGATGACCGTGGAGTTTAAAGAGGCCATCGAACTGATCCCCTGCGAGAAGGGAGCCTTTGTGATGGCGGACTTTCCGGATGAACAGTTTATGCTTTTCGGGGAAGAGGCAAATGCCCCCTGCGCATCCATTGAGGTGGAAGTGATCAGAGAGGTCTTTGAGAAATATGACCATGACATTCTTGAACAGGTTCTTTCTAAAATGACCGAGACGGTCATGCGTTATACGCAGATTCCTGAGGACCGGATCTTCGCCTATTACCGCAGTTCCCCCCTGTGGACTTATCATAAAAAGGATATTGTAGGGAATTTGCTGCACTTTAATAAAGGAGGAAAACAATGAGTAAGAAAATTTTAGTTATTACAGGAAGCCCGAGAGCAAACGGTAATTCCAACAAACTGGCAAAAGCGCTGGTTAAGGGAGCTGAGGCTGCAGGCGCAAGTGTCTGTATGATGGATGCCTGTTCTCTCGACATGGATGGATGCCACGGTGATGGCAATTGCCATAAAAAAGGCTTCTGTGGACTTAAGGATGACGGGATGAAGCTTCATGAGAAAATGTGCTGGGCGGATGTTCTTGTACTGACGACACCGGTTTACTGGAAGAGCTTTTCTTCACAGATCAAAAAAGTGGTGGACCGTCTTTATCCATACGCTTCGCCAAAGGGCAGAGACCTGTGTACAGTGAAAGAATCCTGCCTGATTGCCACAGCCAACAATCCCAATCCTGCAGCCTTCGGCCCGATCAGGGAAGAATTTGAACTGGTCAATGCCCTGCTGAAATTCGAATGTTCAGGCCTGCTCCTGGCAAATGGCCTGGGAGGACCCGATGCGGTAAATGAGCATCCGGAGTATACAGCAGAGGCCGTGAAGCTTGGTATGATCCTTGCCGGAGCGGACGAGGAAAAAAGTGATTTCCAGGCATGGCTTAAGACGGTCGTGTAATATTTCTGATCAGGATACTACAAAGAATGTTATAAATTTTCCTATTGACATTTCCTCCTGCCAACCGGATCAATCAGACAAAAATGTGGATAAAATTAATTGCATCTGATAACAAATTGTTCCTTTACATCAGATGCAATTCTTTGTGTTAACAAATAATTATCAGTTCTTTTTAACTTTTTGCAGAACACATCTCGAAAAATAGAAATCATTTCCAAAAGGATTATTGCAAATCCTCTGTTTAGATATTCCTAACGATGTTTATTTTATAAAAGTATAATGATATGCAGATGAAAACTCAGTATTGGTTGATTTACAGGTTGGGATATGGGAATGGGGACATTCCCGTCTGAGTCATCATCTCGAGGACATTTTTAACCGCACATCATCTCTCACTTTGCGGAAAGTGATGTGCCATCTATTAAGGAGGAAAATGTAATGATAGCAAAAGGGTTTACAGAGCCAACCGCACGTATTAAAGCTTTAAAGGCAGAAGTTGTTAATGCTGTACCAGAAGTAGAACCGTATAGAGCCGTATTGATTACAGAGTCTTACAAAGAGACAGAGGGTATGCCTGCTGTAATGAGAAGAGCAAAAGCTAACGAGAAGATCTTCAATAATCTTCCTGTTGTTATCCGTGACAACGAGCTTATCGTTGGTGCTCTTTCCGTTAAACCTCGTTCCACAAACCTTTGTCCTGAGTTCTCTTTTGACTGGGTAGAGAAAGAGTTCAAGACAATGGCTACACGTATGTGTGACCCATTCGTAATCACAGAAGAGACTGCTGATATCCTTCATGAAGTATTCAAATACTGGAAGGGTAAAACCACAAGTGAGTTAGCTACATCCTACATGAGCCAGGAAGCTCTGGACTGCCAGGCAGGCGGCGTATTCACAGTAGGTAACTACTACTTTGGTGGTATCGGACATGTTTGCGTAGACTACGGCAAGGTTCTTAACAAAGGTTTCAAGGGCATTATCGCTGAAGTTGTTGAAGCTATGGGCAAGCTCGACCGCAATGATCCCGAATACTTACAGAAGAGAACATTCTATGAGGCAGTTATCATTTCCTACAATGCAGCTATTAACTTTGCTAAGAGATACAGCAAGAAAGCAGCTGAGATGGCAGCTACCTGCACAGATCCTGTAAGAAAGGCTGAATTACTTCAGATTTCCAAGAACTGTGACCGCGTTCCGGAAAATCCTGCAACAAACTTCTATGAGGCATGCCAGTCCTTCTGGTTCGTTCAGGCATTAGTTCAGATCGAGGCCAACGGACACTCCATTTCCCCAGGACGTTTTGACCAGTATATGTGGCCATTCCTGAAGGCAGACAAGAACATCACAACTGAGTTCGCTCAGGAACTGATTGACTGTATCTTCGTATTACTGAACCATGTAAACAAGACCCGTGATGATGTATCAGATCAGGCCTTTGCAGGATACGCTGTATTCCAGAACTTCGGCTGCGGCGGACAGACAGAAGACGGTCTTGATGCCACAAACCCGGTATCCTACATGTGTATGAATGCTTCCGCCCATGTTAGACTGCCTGCTCCTTCCTTCTCCGTACGTATCCACAACCAGACTCCGGACGAGTTCTTACTTCGTGCCTGCGAGCTGGCAAGATTAGGTATGGGTGTTCCGGCATTCTACAATGACGAGGCTATTATTCCTGCTCTGTGTAACAGAGGATTAACTCTGGCAGATGCACGTAATTACTGCATCATCGGCTGCGTTGAGCCCCAGTGCCCGCATAAGACAGAGGGATGGCATGACTCCGCATTCTTCAATGTAGCCAAGGTATTCGATATCGCTATCCATGGTGGTAAGAACCGTGATGGCAAGCAGTTAGGACCGGTTTGCAAGACTATGCCTGAGTGGACATCCATCGAAGATGTTTATGAAGCACTTCAGACAGAGATCGCTTACTTCGTTGAGAAGCTGGTTGAGTCCGACAACGCTGTAGATATCGCTCATAAAGAGCGTGCACCGCTGCCATTCATGTCCGCACTTGTTGAGGACTGTATCGCAAGAGGTAAGACTGTTATGGAAGGTGGAGCTCACTACAACTTCACAGGACCGCAGGCATTCGGTAACATCGATACAGGTGATGCTATCTACTGTATCCAGAAGCATGTATTTGAGGACAAAGACCTCACAATGCAGCAGATTTATGAAGCTATGGAGCATAACTTCGGTGCTGAGCTCGGCGCAGGCTGCTATGATGGCCCGTTCGTAGTTATGAGTGCTCCGCCGGAAGGCTCTGCAGCAGCAGTTCAGAACAAGACAAGCAATGTTTCCAGCACAGATGATATGGAAGCAATCATCAACGCTGTTGTTGCCAAGATCCTTGCCGAGAAGGGCGCTAAGACATCCTTCAGCAATGTTTCTACAGCAAACAACGCCATCAGCGATGCCAAGAGGGCTGAGTATGACAGAATCCGTCAGATTCTTGATGCTACACCTTGCTTCGGTAATGATATTGACGAAGTTGATATGCATGCACGTCGTGCTACCCAGATCTACTCCTATGAGGTAGAGAAATATAAGAACCCGCGTGGCGGCCAGTATCAGGCCGGATGCTACCCGGTATCCGCTAACGTACTCTTTGGTAAAGATGTACAGGCTCTTCCGGACGGACGTTATTCCAACGCTCCTCTGGCTGATGGTGTTTCCCCACGTCAGGGTCATGATGTTAAGGGCCCGACAGCTGCAGGTAACTCCGTAGCTAAGCTCGACCAGCTGAACATCTCCAACGGTACCCTTTACAACCAGAAGTTCTTACCATCCGCAGTAGCAGGTGATCAGGGACTTATGAATTTCGCGGCAGTTGTACGTAACTACTTCGATAAGAAGGGTATGCATGTACAGTTCAACGTAATCGATAAAGAGACTCTGCTGGATGCTCAGGCTCATCCCGAGAACTACAAAGACCTGGTAGTTCGTGTTGCCGGATATTCCGCACACTGGACCGTACTGGCCAAGGAAGTTCAGGATGACATCATCGCTCGTACAGAGCAGACCTTCTAATCTCGGCAGTTGATACATAAAGATGGATATACCCTGTCTGAGGGCAGGGTATGATCCACGGTTACGCTGGAGGAAGTGTATATGGAAAATATGGAACCTTACAGTGACGTTACCGTGAAGGGTCTCGTGTATAATATGCAGAGATTCTCCGTAAACGACGGACCTGGTGTAAGAACCATTGTATTCTTAAACGGATGTCCCCTCCGCTGTAAATGGTGCTGCAATCCTGAATCTCAGGAGTTAAAACCGGTAGTCATGTTCAAAGAACAGAACTGCGTTGGCTGCGGCAATTGTGAGGTTGTATGTCCAACAGGCGCTTCTAACTTGTTTTACCCGGGTAAAATTGACCACAGCAAATGTATCTGCTGCGGCAAATGTGTAGACGTATGTTATCATAAGGCTCTCGAGATGTCCGGTAAATGGATGACCGTCGAGGAGGTTATGATAGAATTATACAAGGACCGTACCATATACAGAAGATCTGGAGGCGGAATCACAATATCGGGTGGAGAAGCCCTTATGCAGCACAAGTTTCTGGCTGAGCTGCTTAAGACCTGTAAGTCTGTGGGCTGGACCACAGCCATTGAGACCACAGGGCTTGCGTCAGAAACGGTGCTGGATGAGATCATTCCATTGCTTGATTATGTGATGATGGATATCAAGCATATAGATTCTGATATCCATAAAGAATTCACCGGAGTGGGCAATGAGCAGATTCTTAAGAATGCCTTATATATCTCTCATCTTGCCAAAGAGATGGTGATCCGCGTTCCGGTAATTCCAGGTTTTAATGCTGATAAGAAAACCATAAAGGGCATCGCGGCCTTTACTAAGTATCTCCATAATGTGAACGAGCTTCATCTGCTGCCTTATCACGATCTCGGATCCAATAAGTATGGTATGATGGGCAGGGAATATGAGATGGAAGGTACAACGAGCCCGGAAGCCGAATTTATGGAAGAGTTAAAAGCGATAGTAGAAGAGGAAGGCCTCACCTGTAAGATTGGAGGTTGATGCACATGGGCAAGTATTACCTGCTGACTTCCGAATCTGTAACAGAAGGACATCCTGATAAATTATGTGATATTGTTTCTGATACATTGTTAGACGCCTATCTCTCAGAGGATCCGGCTTCTCATGTGGCAATGGAAACCGTTGCCTCAAAGAATACCATTTTCCTTTCCGGTGAGGTTACTTCATCAGCCAGACCGGACCTGGTGAAAAAGGTCAGAGAAGCGGTTCTTGAGATCGGCTATGACAGTGCGAAGAAAGGACTGGACGGGAGAAACTGCCTGGTGCTTACCAATGTGATCTCCCAGTCCCCGGACATTGCCCAGGGCGTTAATCAGACCGATGGTAAGATAGGCGCCGGTGATCAGGGCATGATGTATGGATACGCCTGTGATGAAACGGAGGAATATATGCCTCTGTCCATCTCCCTGGCTCATAAGCTTACCAAAAGGCTAACCTATGTGAGAAAGGCGGGGATTCTTCCCTATCTTTATCCGGACGGCAAGTCCCAGGTTACAGTGGCTTATGACAAGGATGGTGAGATTGCAGGTATCCAGACAGTGGTGATCTCCGCTCAGCACAGTGCGGATGTTTCCGTTGAGAAGCTTCGCGCCGATGTAAAACGGGAGGTCATAGATGCTGTAATAGATAAAAAGGATATGCTTCCTGATATTAAGATCCATATCAATCCCACAGGCCGCTTTGTGGTAGGAGGTCCTGAGGGAGATACCGGACTTACAGGCAGGAAGATCATTGTAGATACCTATGGAGGGATCGCCAGACATGGCGGGGGAGCTTTCTCGGGAAAGGATCCCACAAAGGTTGACCGTTCCGCAGCCTATATGGCAAGATATGCAGCTGTCAATGTGGTGGCAGCGGGTCTTTGCAGAAAATGCGAGGTAAACCTGGCCTATGCCATTGGCGTACCGGACCCGGTATCTGTAAAAATCGATACCTTCGGATCAGAGGAGATCCCGAAGGAAATTATTGAAAAAGCAGTAGAAGAAGTGTTTGACTTTAGTGTTGCCGGTATTATAAATAACCTCTCTCTCACATCTGTTACTTATAAGCCATTGGCAGCCTATGGTCACTTTGGCAGGCCTGAACTTGATCTTCCCTGGGAAAGGACAGACAAGGTTGCCGACCTGCAGAAGAAAGCAATTTCCTATATTGCTGAAGCAATCATAGATCCCAGCTAAAACTGGTTTCTAATATTCGCCCGGAAAGGCTCCGGCAATTCCGGGCCCGAAATAAAAAGATCCAAATGTTCGTAGTTCCCCGATCGGTCTCAACACTCTCACAACTTTTGATCAAAATGATTTCTCTTGACTATAGAGGAGGAATGATAATTATGGGAACTATTTTAGAGCAGTTACACAGTTTTCATATTAAGTCTGCTGTGGATGACCTTACAGAAAAAGGAGGAAATCCTAACGTAGAAGACCATCCTCTGGATGGAATCTACCGCTGCAGGGTTTGTGGATGGATTTATAATGAGAAGGAACAGGGAAAGCCCTTTACAACTCTTTCTCACTGCCCCATCTGTAATGTTGGTCAGCAGGGCTTTCAAAGACTTAACTGAAATATCAGACTTAAAAGGTTTGTACGGCTGTATGTCATCATACAGCCGTATTTTGCTATAAAGAGTAATATATTGTCAATATTAAAACAAAATAAAATTCAATAAAATTTCATTAAGATTCAATATATTACCAAACTGTACTATAAGTCCACAAAAAATCAAATTCAATTTGTCACAATTAATGATAAAATAACAGTATGGAAAATATAAGATAGAAAAGGATTAAAAATGAAACATATTAATGGGGACCGTTATATCAGTGATAAGGAAATCAGTCTTCCTGGGATATTTGGAACACAAAATCTGCAGAATTTAATACAACAGCTGTCAACGGCAACGGACTTTTCCTTCTCCGTAATAGATTACAGAGGAAAAAGTGTGATAAATGAAACAATCTGTAACAGTTATTGTGAAGAACACAAAGACTTAAGAGAGTGTTCGGAGTGCCAGCTGACAGCTGCCTATGCCGCTGCCAAGGCAGCCATTAAGTGCTGTCCCTATATGTTCGAATGTCCGCATGGTTTCAGCAGCATCGCAGTACCCATCATCGTAAATGAACAATATCTGGGAGCTGTGGTGGGAGGAAGGGTTTACTGCCTTCACGATTCGGACGGCAACAGTGCGGCAGGTTCTGACAGCATTATATATTCTGATGATGTGGATGCAAAAGACAGTAAGCTTCGGGATCAGGTTCCGGTCCTGCCCAAAAGTAAGATCATGGCTATTGGGAATCTTATCTTCACAGTCCTTAAGGATATGGGTGAAAAGGAAAACCTCAGGCGCTCACTGACCACCATGTCTGAAAGCCGGACACAGGTCAGGGAATACAAGACATGGATCGCCTCCCTGCGTGAAGAACTGGAAAAAATTGAATTCAGGCATTTAAATAACCGTATTCCTCCCCAGTTTATGTTAAACATGCTGACCACCATAGCCAATTATGCTGTTTTGGAGGATGCTTCCGGAACAGAAGAGCTGGTTATAAATATTGCGGCTATCATGCGGTATTATCTGGACGAGACCAGTGAACTGGTGACGATAGAATCGGAACTGGCACAGCTGGAAAGGTATCTTTTTGTATTGCGGACCAGGCTTGATAAGCGGTTTGATTATCATATTAAGCTTTCAGAGGACTGTAAAGAGACCAAAATACCTGTCCTTATCCTTTTCTCTCTCCTGGGATATGTAATCAATTACGGAATTATCCCATCTTCATACAGAAGCGTTCTTTTTCTTGATGTGGAGTCGGACGGTGACTACTGCGGGGTGACCATGCAGATGGAAAATCGAAATAAAACACTGCAGGATCAGCTTCCGGAACCGGGGAGGATCATGGGTGATACGCAGCTCCGTCTTCAGCTGGAGGATATAGATAAGCGCCTTAAGTATTTCTATGGGGATCATTATAAGCTTAATCTCGGCCGGGGAATCGTTACCCTGCGCTTAGATAAAACTCTGCTATAAAAACGAGGTGATGATATGGTTAATGTTATGCTTATTGACCAGGAAAGTCTTTTTCAGAAAGCATTTCGAAAAATAATGGAAGGTATTGAAGAATGCAGGCTGATAGGAGTCGCGGAGACAAGTGATGAAGCCATCCGCATATTTAATAATCATCATCCGCAGGTGGTTTTTGCTGATGTGGTGGTGGGAACGGAAAGCGGGATATCCATCTGCCGCAGGATCAAGAAACTGGTTCCTTCCACTATGGTTTTTATCCTTACCAATTACTGTAATCTGAACCTGCTCAGAAACTGGATGATGTCCGGGCTGGATGAATACCTTTTAAAGCCCGTTTCCCGGGAGAGGATCTCCTCTCTGCTCCATGAAACCTGTATCCCCGGTGAAAACGGGAGTCAGGAATATTGTGTGGATCTGTTCTCTGAGATAGACAGTAGAAATTACAAGCAGGCATATGAGTCCGTCAAGTCAGTAACGGGCCAGGTATTTGAGACGGTTGTTCAGGAGGACCGCAAGGCTGTGCTTGAGGAAATCGGAGCCGGCTTAATGTATCAGGTCCCCGGTATGGATAAGACACAGATGAATTACTATCTGCAGAAATTTGAACTGACCTCCCGGATGACAGAAAATGAAATACTCTGTTACTGCTGGCTGGTACAGGTAGTCACGGAAGTATTCCGTCAGTTGTGTGTCATAAAGTACACCCATATGAACCGGGCCCTCCAGTACATAGAGAACCACAGAAATTATGAGATCTCAATCTCTGAGCTGGCAGATCAGGCTGGGATCAGCAGCGGATATCTCAGCAGGATTTTCAAAAAATACTATCACATCAGTGTGGTTGATTATATTCACCTGAGAAAGATTCATAAAGCCAAACAGTATATGGTTTCCAGTGATATGAATATCTCAGATATCTCGTTTCTTCTTGGTTATAGCGAAGCGGGTTATTTCTGCAAAATATTTAAAAAATACGAAGGCATGACACCATCGGCCTTCATGAATCATTACTCCAGAAGAAGGTGAATGATCATTATGCTGAAATACGTCAACAAAATATGGGATATTTATAAAGAAAAGTATCATCTTGAGAGTTCCGTTCAGATTGAAGAAGTTCGTTTTGATGCAGAAAAAGGCATAGATTCCTCCTTTGATATCAAGGAGTTGTATTCCGGTCGTTGGATACTTCATTTAAACAAAGATATTCATTCTTATCGAAGTGATTACGTAGATTATATTTTATGGCATGAATTCACCCATCTTTATGATTTTCTTACACAGCCGTATGAATATAAGGTCATGCGTAAGATCTACCTGTATATGAACACCTATTCAGAGTATCATGCCAGCAGGCGGGCACTGGGCTGGGCGCTGGAAAAGCTTTATCCAAAGGGACTTGACCCGGACAAATGCGTGCTTCCCTCTGCCCACAGGGAGATATCCTTAAGAAAACTGGTGAGTGATACTCTTCATCAGGCGGAGCTTTCCAGAGCATGGTTTATAGAAAACCCCTCTCATCAGGCCTTTCATGTTTATCTTCGTTACCTGATGTATCTTATGGGATATGCGTCACACTTTGAGAACAAAGAGGATATACTTGGATTTTGTCTGGATGATCTGAAAGAAGAGAAGGATATTTACCAGAAATTGTTCAAGATTATGGAAGAGAAAGATTTCTTTAAGATACTGCCGCATATGGATGAAATATATAAAAGTGCCGGAATATCTGACGGCGAGCCTGTCGGGAGCATTAGCTGACATCCCTGACAGGCCCGTCATCCTTTTTAGTCTTTTTTTATTTCTCCAGCCATGGGTTGGAATACTTGATTGCTTCATCCTCTGCATGGCTCAATACATAGGGTGCGTGATCCAGAAGGAAATCGCTGCCACAGTCACTTAAGCCTTCTTTTTTCAAAAGCTGTATGGCTTTTTTACAGAGAGACTCCACAACGAAAACAGCATATTTGGCTTTTTCATCCAGGGAGATCAATACCAGCTTTCCAAGCTCTTTATGGGCCATCTGTCCAAAGAGGGGCAGCTTTTTAAGTCCCTCATGTTCCCACTTATAATATGGCTTGTAGACCCGGTTGATCAGGTATACAAAGGACATAAAATGATGCAGGAATTCCGTCAGGGCCAGCTGGGCCGCAACATACTGACCCCGCTGCAGAGAACGGGGGAAGTTGTACTGACCGCTCTGGGCAATCTGTGTACATTCGTAGGCAATTCTTTTTATGCGGACATCATCTGGATAATGCTTCAGAAGTCCCTCCCGGATCTCGGAGAATCTGCCCAGGTTATCAAAGAAGACCTTACCGTTGGTGGCTGTGGATAATGAGATGTCATTCATTGCCAGCCAGAGACGGTTGGTGGCCGGTAGCTCATGGATGGAAAGGAATTTATCATAGAAATCCTCAATGGCCAGAACACCCACCCTGCCTTCTCCTAAAGCGCAGGCGTTTCTCGCTTCAAAGGGGCCGTAGGCAGCCGGAAGCCCGGCAACCTTTTTCTTTAACTCATCACCGTATATTTCCAT
The DNA here is from genome assembly GCA_017433295.1 of Eubacterium sp. Taxonomy (GTDB): domain Bacteria; phylum Bacillota; class Clostridia; order Lachnospirales; family Lachnospiraceae; genus Anaerobutyricum. The sequence goes on along the minus strand of JAFRHL010000026.1, from coordinate 88,724 downwards.
GTCTTCTTTCGGAATGAATATCTGGAAAGAGGGTCCGAAATCATGGTCTCTTGAAATCTCATCATCAAATCCATAGCACTCGGAGCCTTCACCCACAAGGCCCGCAGCCATCCGGGGAAGGCGGTCGGCAAATTCTTTCTGCAGCATGGGATAGCATACATCATAAAAATAAGCTTCACATAAGGCAAGCCCCTTGATATTGATGTCAATTTGCCGGTCGCTTTGCAGGAACTGATCCCTGTGGGAATCTTCAAAAGCCTGTTTCTGGACTTTGGAAAGAGCCATTTCGTAGTTTTGCTTGCTTATCTTAAAGCACTGGCTGAGAGGACCCATTCTTTTCTCGCTGGTATCCAGGGCAATTTTGAAGCAATCCAGAGCCTTCTGGTACTCGCCGTCCTCATAATATATGGCGCCCAGGTTATTCAGGGTGGTGGCGTAAAGGACAGGGCAGGTTTTAATATTTTTACGGAAGATGGAAATGCTCTGTCTTAGGCATTCGATGGCTTTCTCTCTCCGCCCGGTATTCTTATAGGGATCTACCAGATTATTTAAAGTTACTCCATAGAGTACCTCATATTGCGGATCACCTTTGAATATGGAAAGACATATCTTATGTAGGGGGATGGCTTCCTCATAGCGATCCATCTGCTGGTAAAGGAGCCCCAGATTATTGCAAAGGCTGGCATACTGCACCAGTGTGACAGCATTCTTTTCTTCAAAAAGCTTTTTCGCTTTCAGGAAGAGACGTTCACTTTCCTCGTTTTGCTTCATCATACGCAGTAGGTTTGCGAGATTGACCAGGGTGGAAGCGTAGTCCAGATGACTGGTTCCCTTTGAGGCAGCTACTATACGCAGAGCAGTCTGAAGGGCTTCAAGAGACTCGTCGAACCTGCCCAGATTACGAAGTAATCCGCCATACTCAATATACAGCCGCAGCGTTTCGTCATGAAGTTCGCCATTGATGGCTATGGAGATTTGGATGCATTCCTGGTAGACCGGAACCAGATCCATCCACCGGCCCTCTTCCTCCAGCTCTTTGATCTGTATATATAATTCTTTTAAACGTTCTTCAGTCATAATCGCTATTTTTTCTCCCATTTTTCCAGTGCCTTATCAAGCACATCCATGGCCTTTTTGCCATCTACGGCAGTCATCAGGGCGACACCATGCTCCTTACACTTCTTGTAGGTCTCAAGCACCAGTCCCACTTCAGAGGATATCTTTGATAAAGTCAGGACAAAGATCACATCAATATTATGGTCCTCCACGTCCTTCATCATGCGGCGGTAGCCGGGACGATCCAGATTATCCGGCGGGTAATCGCCAAGATCGGTATAATTGATAAACTCGCAATCCTGACCGTAGATTCCCATGGCCCTGTTCTGGCATTTTACACCATCTGCGATCATCCCCTTTACATAGGTCTGGGAACAACCCGGACAGCCTCCGCGGTAATGCTGGTGATTATATATTCCCACTCGTGTCATAATCCATACCTTCTTTCTGTTTATAGAATAAGTCCGGCTCCGCCGGCAGCGATACTTTTCCATAATCATTATAGCAATTTCACAGCTTTCTGAAGGGGAAGATGCGGTTATAAAGATGGGAATAATCTGTTTCCATTATACCAGTAAATGTGAAAAGGGCCGGGAAAATATGAGGACGATCAGAGGTAAAAAACAGATTGATTTTTCCCACAGAGTGGTTGTATAACTCCAAAATAAAAAACCGGTGAAATGGTATGATTGAGATAGTCCTGAAGTAACGGAAAATAAAATGGAGGGAAATGCGGATGTTAGAGTTTTATATCTTGGATACAGGGTATCTTCTGACTGATAAAAACAATGTAGTGGCTGCTTCTACCATGGCCACCAGAAGCAATCCTTATAATGCAACAGTGATACCGGCCCATGACTGGGATCTGTTCCAGACATTAAAGAAAGCCCCCTTCTGCCACAAGTAGATTGGACGGGGACTTTAACAGATGTCTTTACAGACCGGACAGATGAAAGGAGAGATTATGGATCGTAAAGGGATAGAGAAGCTGATCATCCAGGACGAGTGGGAGATGTTTCAGCAGGTACACGGAATTAACGGCAGAGCTTCCTGCCAGGACCAGTATACGACCTTCGTGATCATGAGAGGAAGCCAGTTTGCCAGCTGGCCGGAAGAAGTGATCTTCAGTTACCTGACAGATCTGGAGGATGCCAAGTCAGCGGAGCGTAACCTGGTGATGGAGAAATACGCCCATATGATGGCGGTGACAGATCCGGAGTATTATGAGCAGATCTGTTCGGTCCTGCCTCCCATTTCTGATGAGGTTAAGCTTCTGGCTGAAGCAATCACAAGCCAGTATATGGTATGGGAGAAAGAACTGGAAATCAGATATCCGAATGTCAGGAAGAACGGGAGGGCAGCTACGGATGTTTCCGCTGACGGAAGGGCCAGCTTTGAGAATTATCTGCGCTGTGAGCTGATGACCTATTCGGCCAGAACGCTGGCTCTGCTTATGAAATATATCAACGAACACCCGACTGAAAACCTGTATTTAAAGAGCATGGAGCTGATGGCCAGATGCTATGGATACAGTTCTCTGGATGAGGCAGAGCGGGCCCTGGCCGGCTGAAAGGAAAGGAGCAGATCATTTTGAAAAAAATACTGTTGCTTACTGGTGATTTTACAGAAGATTATGAGACCATGGTACCTTTTCAGGCCCTGGGGGTAGTGGGCTATCAGGTGGATGCCGTATGTCCCGGCAAGAAGGCGGGTGAGTTCGTAAAGACGGCCATCCATGATTTTGAGGGAGACCAGACCTACACAGAAAAGCCCGGCCATCTCTTTGCCCTGAACAAAGATTTTGACCAGGTGGATTTTGATGACTATGACGGCCTCTTCATAACTGGCGGACGTGCTCCGGAATATATCCGCCTGAACGATAAAGTGCTCACTCTGGTTAAATGTTTTATGAAGGCAGCCAAACCTGTGGCGGCTATTTGCCATGGCGCCCAGGTGCTCACGGCAGCCGGAGTGGTCTGCGGAAGGACTTTGACAGCCTACCCGGCCCTGGCGGCAGATGTCAGGATCGCGGGAGGAAATTTTGTGGAGGCCGCGCCGGATCAGGCTGTGGTGGACGGCAATCTGGTAACGTCTCCGGCCTGGCCCGGTAATACCGCTATCCTGAGGGAGTTTATCAAGGCTCTGGAAGCCTGACTTCTGATATCATTTGCCCGGTATTGGACATCACATTGTCCCGTACCGTGCTGTAATCCGGTGCACAGAAAGGATGAGAAAATGAAAGTAGCGATTTATCAGTTTCAAAACGCGCTGGGAGACTGCCCCAGCTGTAATCAGGCAACCTGTCAGAATGTGGCCATGAACGCGGCCAGCTGTCAGGAGAAAGCAAAGGAGCTCTTTGGTGAGGACTGTGAATATTTCAATTATATTGACCGGAGCGAATCCATCCTCACCGGACCGGATATCCACACTGTGAAAAACCGTCCTCAGTTTTTAAAGCTGTTACAGGATATTGCTGACAAGAAAATTGATGTTGTGATCATGACCTATATGGGTATCTTAAGTATTGACATGGATTTTCTGCTGAACTTTTATGTTTACCTGAAGGAGCATGGTGTAAAGCTGGCCACTGCCAGAGAGGGACTTGGGATCATGGATCTCATGGAAGAAGCCCTTAAGTTCAGGGAGGCCTGAAGCCGGAATCGCAATACATCCGGGTGTGATCTGGTATATCCCAGGGAAAGGAGATAAGTGTATGAATATAGCAATTTATCAGTATCACAGGTCTGATTCTGTCAGCCAGGATATGAACCAGTCGGCAGAGCATCTGATCCTGTCAGCCGTTACCATGTGCAAGGATAAGGCAACAGAGCTTTATGGACCGGGGCAGAACTTTATCCAGTATGTGGATATGAAACTGGATATGATCCAGAGTAATTACATGAAAGGGGCCTATGTCCGTCCCGAACTGGAAAGGCTGCTGGAGGATATTCATTTAGGCAGGATCGACACCGTCATAGTCACATATATGGGAGCAGTTGCTTCTGATTTTAATTTTGTGATCGCCTTCTATATTTATCTGTGCCAGCATAATGTGAAGCTGGTCACTGTCCGGGAGGGTGAGAGGATCAACGAGATGATGGAGCAGGCTCTGGAGGAGTTCAGAAAAAAAGCAGGCCTGTAATTAAAATCAGACTGCTGCCTGTCGTAGTTGTTCTATTTATATAAGAAGAAAAACGTCGCAGTTACTCCACCCGTCCAGAAAGGAACAGGCGGGATGATCCATCAGGCTTTACATGGTTGGATCGTCACTGCGGCGTACTATTTTTTTAGCATTCTATTCCGGAATAAACTCGGCCTTCTGATAGACCAGATCTACTTTGATACTCCCTTTCTTTCCATCCATAACAGCACCGCGAAGTGTCTCATATCTGGCTTTTTCGAGGACCTTGCCCGGATCATGGGCCGCTGCGTCGGCGATGGAAATCTGCTCTGAGCTGTCGCTCATCATTCTCCGGATGTTTTTTACCATCAGCCTGTCATATCTGTCGCAGGCCTTCTCTGCTTTCTTCTGGTTCTCCGGCAGGGCAAAATATTCTGCTGTCCATGTGGTCATATCGTTAATTGAAATCATAATATTCCCTTCTTCCTGTGTTGAGGTTTAAGAACAATTCTCTTCTGAAATTATATCCAACTAATGTGATTTAATATAGGAAAAAACATATGTGATTCTTGAATAATAATGCTTAAGAACCTTACGAAATAATTAAATGTTACAAATGTGTTGACTAATATTTAATTCTGTGTTATAAAGTTAAATCGTCATAACAAAGGATATTTTTTTTGAAAGTGAGGTATTATGAAGAATTATTTAAAACGTTTTGTCTGTTCAGTATTCGTAATGATGTTGCTTTTCTCAACAGCAGCAGATCCGTCTGTAGAAGCGGCAGCTAATAATTCAACAAAATCAACCAAAACTAATGTGACAACTGCTATAAAGATGCCCGAAGGGGCCTACAACTGGAAGATCTCTCTGAATAATTCCATTAAGGGTTCTGCTATCAATAAGGTAAAGAATTACAAGGTGCTGGTCATTGATGCCCAGAATTACAACGCCCAGGAAGTAAAGAAACTCAAAGATGCGGGACACATTGTTCTCTCATACCTGAATATCGGTTCTGTTGAGTCTAACAGGAAGTATTATAACAGGTTTAAAAGCCTTCGTCTTAAAACATATGAGAACTGGGAAGATGAGTATTGGGTAAATGTTTCCAGCAGGACATGGCAGAACTTTGTCATTAACAACCTTGCCGCCAGCATGGTGAAAAAGGGAGTTGACGGATTCTGGGTAGATAATACAGACGTCTATGAGTATAATAAACGTGGAAGTATTTACAAGGGGCTGGTAAAGATTCTTACCAGACTTCGCAAATATAATAAAACTGTGATTCTTAACGGTGGAGATCAGTTTATCACTCCTCTCATCAAACAGGGCAAGAAGCACCTGATTGATGGTATGGTTCAGGAAGAAGTGACCACTAAGATTTCCAGCTACAGCGGCCATGGATCTTTTTCCAATCAGAGTAAAGAATTCCAGCGCTATTATGAGAGATTTTTCGTGACTGCCAAAAAGGCAAACTTAAGTGTCGGCATTCTGGAGTACACCAGGAGCGGAAGTAAAAAGTCAAGTATCAAAAGCTATGCGAAAAAGAAAAAACTGAATTATTGTATAGCCAGTGACCTGATTATCTGATAAGAAGTCAGGATAGAACCTCCCGGGGATATTGAGACCAATTGATATCCCCGGGTATTTATTTACCGGAAGGAAAGCGGCAGGGGTGTCAGATATGCAGCAAATAGCAGATATTAAGAATGTGACATGGCAATGTCCTTCCCTGGAGAGAAGACAGGCGATGAGAATCCCTGACCAGGAGATGATTTCCGGATTTGCAGACCTTAGAACTGTTAAAGGATTGATGGAAGAAGCAGCCGGGAGACATGCCATGGGCTGTTATGTTCTTCCGGTCTGGCAGAATCTGGAATCAATAGCTTTGGGCACCCGGATTCTTGGCACGGGAAAATATTTCACGCCTGCGGAGTACTGTCTTCACAGTCCCCGTCAGCTGCTGGATATAAGCTTAGACCTGACGGCAGATCCCCTGATGCAGACTGTGGTAAATACTATCGCCGAGGTGATGTCGGTTGATTATTCGGAAAAAGGGACACACACCCTGCCTGTCATCCTGGAGGTGGAAGCACCCTTTACCATTCTTTCTGCTCTGATGAATCCTGTCGATCTCTACCAGTATTTTGAGGAGGAGCCGGAGCTGCTGACAGCTGCCCTGCACCGGATCACTGATGCTCAGGTCGATTATATTAAAGCCTGCCTGAAGGCAGGCTGCCGGATCATCTCCCTGGCAGACCCGGCCGGAACCATGGATCTTGTGGGAGGAGATTACTATAAGACGATATGCGGGGAAGCGGAGGTCTATCTTATGAGGAAATGTCAGCCTTTTCTTGACCGGGCCATTGTTCATATCTGTATGAAAATGTCCCGGTCTCTGGTCCTTTCAGGCCTGGCGTCAGCAAAACCGTATCTTCCGGACCCGGCTTTGGTAAAACCGTATCTTTCAGCCGGGCATGGGGTGGATTACCTGGACCTGCTTCTTGAAATGGCTTCAGATCCCGGGATTCATTTTACCGGTATGACCTGTATACATGCGGGGCTGTCGCGCAACTTTGATGAAATCGGCAAGGCGGTTTCGATTGATTTGATGAATCATAATAAGAATCAGGAGGATCAGCCGGATGACTAAAACAGTGCTATTATCCATAAAGAAAAACAGGTCATTGTCAGAACAGCTGCGGGACCGGGGATATTATCTTCCGGCCTGGTGTGGAGGCAGGGGGCTCTGCGGGAAGTGCCGGGTCAGGTTTTGCGGGAAGGCCCCCAAAGCCGGCAGACAGGATGAGGCATTTTTTACAGAACAGGAACTGAAGGAGGGCTTCCGTCTGGCCTGCTCCGTGTACGCAGAAGGAACCTATGAGATCCTGATGGAGGATCTGCAGGAGGAAAAGATAGAGGCGGCTGATTTGTTTTATGGCAGTGGGGAAGCTTCTGATACTGCCTGCCGGGCATTAGCCATAGATATCGGAACCACCACCATCGCAGCCAGTCTGCTGGATACGAAAAAGAAGCATGTGATAAAAACCGTGACAGGAATCAATCACCAGAGGGTTTTTGGGGCAGATGTGCTATCCCGGATTGATGCCGCAAACCGGGGCGAGGGAAAAAAGCTTCAGGAGATGGTGCTTTCGGATATGAGCAGTCTGTGCAGAGAGCTGGGCGCAGGAAGCCAGGTAACCGGGCTGGATATTCCTGTGGTCATCTCCGGAAATACCACAATGGAGCATCTCCTGCAGGGCCTGTCCTGTGAAAGCCTGGGTGTATATCCCTTTACACCTGTGGATATTTCCCTGCATACTTTTAAGAATATGACCATCCTGCCCGGCATCAGTACCTTTCTGGGGGCGGATATTGTCAGTGGAATGATAGCCTGTGATATGGACAGGAAGGACGAGATATCCATATTAGTCGACCTGGGGACCAACGGGGAGATGCTGATCGGAAACCGTCATAAGATCCTGGCGGCCTCTGCCGCTGCCGGTCCTGCCTTTGAAGGAGGAAACATCACCCATGGCATGGCCGGAATCCCCGGAGCCATTGATACTGTTTTGATGAAAGAGGACCATGTTCGGGTCACTACCATAGGAGGAGAGACTCCTGCCGGCATATGTGGCAGCGGTGTCATAGAGACCCTTTATGAACTGAAAAAGGAGAAAATGATTGATGAGACGGGACTGCTGGGGAAAGCATATTTTGACAAAGGCTATCCGCTGGCGCCTGATATCATATTTACCCAAAGGGATATCCGCATGGTGCAGATGGCAAAGTCCGCCATACGGGCGGGCATTGAGATCCTGCTGGACGCCTATGGCGTGAATTACGACCGGATTGACAGACTCTATCTTGCCGGGGGCTTTGGACAGAAGATCAACTGCGCCAAGGCTGTGGGGATCGGGATGCTGCCGGAAGAACTTGCGGGCCGGATCACCCCAATAGGAAACAGCTCCCTCGAGGGAGCTGTACTGTATGCCATGAACCAGGCACCGGCTGAAAGATTTACGAAAGCAGCGGAGATCTCAGAGGAGATCAGCCTGTCAGAACATGATTTGTTCAATGACCTGTATATGAAGTATATGTTTCTGTAACATATGACCGGGTGAACCGGGAAATCGCGGAGTTTATTGAAAGCTTCTTCTGAACAGGGCCGGGTCCAGTCTGGGTTCGTCAGTCCTTTCCCAGATTTGTTCAGGGGTTAAAGCTTTATTCTCGGCAATGATTCTGGCGATATCCATGAAATGACTGTTCATGCCTTCGATCTCCGGATACTTCTGGAAGAGCTCCATCAGCTTCTTGATCCATACAAGTCCTTTATAATTAAAGGGATCATTCTCAAGGATGGCGCATACCTGATCCGGAAGGACCTGGGCCCAGATGCTGGTACGGGCCAGCAGATGCATGGTAAAGTATATCTGTCTGGAGGAACCGTATTCTGCGGTGTTGGTGTACTGCTCACCGTAGAAATGAATGTTATTGGCTGTCTCCAGTTTCATCAGGTCGATACGGTTGGTGCCATGTTTAAGCTTGATGCCATAGCGGCGCTTAAGCCATGAAGCATAGCCGCGGCGCTCGGCGTGGTATTCAGACCAATGCTGGAAGAGGACTGCCTGGGGATCCGAAAACAGATCCTCATAAGAATCAAAATGATTCAGCCGGGCATAATTGCGGTAATCTACCATATGTGTCAGCTCATGAAAGACCAGACGGTAGCGCTCACACTCGGCGATACCACTTAGATAAGGGCGCTTGAAGAGGATATAGAAAGGCTCGTCCATACTCTTCGGGTACTTCATACAGGCCGCCACATGCTTCCAGTTCTGCCTGGCAGAAGCGTCATCCAGACTGCGGATCCTCTGGTCGTCAAAGCCGTACTTCTTCTGGCACTCAAACATATCATCCGCCAGGATCAATCTGAAATCGCAGTCCTTTACTTTAAAATAATCCAAATAGCGGCCGGTGATCCGCTGAAGATCCTTCATCAACATAACTCTACCCCGTGTCATCTGATTGATAGACAGATGAATCATATAATAGTTACCAGGGAATCGCCCTTGCGATTCCCTTTTTGAATTATATTATTACTTTTACTATAACATATAGGAAACCTCAGGTCAAAAGTAATTTTCTGCCTTCATCCGCACTTCCTTTGTCAAAAGGTTGGTATGTCTGACAGCCATTATGATATCCTCAATGACAAGGGTTTTTCTCGACTCCAGGGCGGCATAGGAGAAGGCCATTTCCAGCAGGGTCAGGGGAAGCTCCGGGAGCCGGGTGATCCGGCCTTCGGGCTGGTTCTTTTTATCGGAAAGCCTGATCAGGGTCTTCATCACAGACAGGGTCTCTTCCTCGGAAAAACCGTTATGGACCCGGGTCTGGACTTCCATGGAAGGAAGAGTTCCCCGGAGAATCTTTAAGGTCATATCTTCGTCCGGTTCTTCAATGGCGATGGGATAAAAACGTCTGGCCAAAGCCCGGTCGGGGAGAAGATACGCTTCATATTCCTGGATGGTGGTGGCGCCGATGATCTTGATGTCACCGCGGTCGATAAAGGGCTTGAGCATATTTGATATGTCATTGTGGGAGCTTTCTGTGGAGCCTGCCCCCACGATGGTGTGGATCTCATCTATAAAGAGGATCACATCAGGATATTTCTCAAGCTCTCCGGTCAGCTGCTTGATGCGCTCCTCCATTTCCCCCACATATTTTGTTCCGCTGAGAAGAGAGGTGGTGGTGAGCTTAAAGATGGTTTTATTCTTTAAAAGGTCCGGGACATCCCCCTTTTGCAAAAGCCATGCAAGGCCTTCCACCACGGAGGTCTTGCCCACTCCGGATTCGCCGATCAGGACAGGGGATTTCTTGGGGGAGATCAGGATCAGCTCCAGGTCCTTTATTTCCTGTTCTCTGCCTATGGCGGGATTGGTGGTATAGGATCTGGCATTCATGTTGTAGGCATAGGTGTTTAAAAAATGACTGTCAACCTTTGACAGGTTACGGATCAATGCTTCGGATGCCGGACGCAGGTATCCCGGAACAGACTGACCGGGCTCAGATACTGCAGATGTCCATTCGGAAATGAACCGGACGGGTTTCCCGGAGGCCGGGACATTTTGTCTGACCCAGCCGCCGCAGGCGGACAGCCAGGCGGACAGCGGAAGCTCACCTGAATCGGAAACGGTCTGTAAAAATAGCTCTTCCTGTCCCAACCAGGTAAGAAGCAGAGTCTCCTTATTCCGGCAATCCTCCATGTGAAGGACATGGGCCAGGCGATGGACCCACAGCTCCTTTCCGTCGGCGAAAACGGACAGATGATGGATCATAAGATCTGACAGGAGCTGGCCTTTAAGCATACCCTGCCTGAAAATACCGCGTCCGTGCTGTCCGATATATTGTATCAGTGGAAGAGTGTCCTCCCGGGACCGGATCAGTACGGAATAAAAGGCCTTCAGTGTCTGGCCGAACAGGTCTGTGTCCGCAAAGCAGGTCTTAAGGCAGGACAGGACCTCGGTATAGACAGCGTAATAAGGCGTTTTCAGATTTTCAAGAAGGCGGATGCAGCAGTCAAGCCAACTCTCCCGGGGAAAAGCATTCCCTACTGTTTCTTCCTTAATCTGGTCCTTGAGCCGGATGCAGTCAAGATAATATTTTTCAAACAGGTCGCCTGAATCAGGAAATGAGACATTTTCCCGGTTATCTATTATAGTCCTGACGAAGGCAAGATATAATTCATCGTCATTGAAGGACTCAATGCGTTCCGGAGAGATAAACATGGTAAGGATCATGCTGACCTCGGTGGTATAGGGCCGGGGCAGGGAATCTGTCAACTTGTATGCTTCTGTCAGGGTTTCATATACGGAATTCAAAATAACACCTCTCTGATCATTGTATTTCGGGAAGAAGCCCCTTTTTTTGAGTATATCCTATTTTACAAAAAAAAGGAAGAAAGAAACACAAGGAGACAATTTTAAACTTTAAAGCAAAAAAGTATTGAAGCAGAAGCCCTTTTGTGCTAAGATAACCCGTAGAATGAGCCGGAACCGGGACATGCGGGCCGTTCTTCGTTCAGAAAAGATTCTAATTAAGGAGTATTTTTGCCATGGATATGAATATGAAATTTTACCGGAAGCTTCCCATACCGAAAAATGTCAAGGAGCAGTTTCCGGCCGATGACCGGATAAAAAAGATCAAGGAGCAACGGGATCCGGAGATTGCCAGGATCTTCGAAGGAAAATCGGACCGGTTCCTTCTTATTATAGGGCCCTGTTCTGCAGACAGGATGGATGCCGTCCTGGACTATGTCTCAAGATTAGGCAGACTGCAGGAGAAGGTGAAGGATAAAATATGGATCGTACCTCGTATCTATACCAATAAGCCCCGTACCACCGGGGGAGGCTATAAGGGACTTGTTCATCAGCCGGATCCCGAATCCAAACCGGATATGCTAAAAGGGATCATTGCCCAGAGAGAGCTTCACCAGAAGGCTATCCTGGAAAGCGGGCTGACCTGTGCGGATGAGATGCTGTATCCGGAGGATTTCCGTTATCTTTCCGACCTGCTTTCCTACATGGCGGTGGGAGCCAGGTCTGTGGAGAACCAGGAGCATCGCCTTGTGGCCAGCGGAGCGGGAATCCCGGTGGGAATGAAAAACCCCACCGGCGGAGACCTGTCAGTCATGATGAACTCCATAACGGCCGCCCAGGGACAGCATGTCTTTCTGTACAGGGGGTGGGAGGTGGAGTCCCTCGGCAACCCCCATGCCCATGCGATTTTAAGAGGGTATGTGGATAAACACGGGAAGACTTATCCTAATTACCATTACGAGGATCTGATCCAGCTTTACGACCTGTATCAGGAAAGAAGCCTTGCTAATCCGGCGGTGATCATTGATACCAACCATGCGAATTCAGGAAAGAAATATCTGGAACAGATCCGTATAGCCAAGGAAGTGATCCACAGCTGCAGGCTGTCGGGTGAGATCCGGAAACTGGTGAAGGGGCTTATGATCGAGAGCTATCTTGAAGATGGAAACCAGAAGATAGGCGGAGGGTGTTATGGCAAGTCCATCACAGATCCCTGCCTGGGATGGGAAAAAACGGAAAAATTAATCTGCGAGATAGCAGAATCTTTATAATTTTGTAAGAATATACTTGTGCTTTTTCATTTTTTCCTATAGAATATATACACAATTACTGTGTACAGCCTTTCTAAAATATGTTACAATCTTATTAATTAAAGTTCAATGACAAGTCACTTTTATTTAATATATTGTTAATATGTTGCAGAAAGGAAGATGAGTTATGCCTGAAAACAGACTTTTGATCCTGCATCGAGACGAAGATATTTGCAGTAAGCTGTTTTCATATTTTAAAGAAAGCGGCTACAGGGTTATCCGTTGCCTTGATCATGAAGAGACAGTGATGATACTTCGCCAGAGAAGATATGATCCGGAACTGATGATCATCGGGACAGGTATTCCGGACAGGAGAGACTACGATCTGATCGACCATATCCGTGAGATCACAGATCTTCCTGTCGTCATGCTTTCAGAGGATGACCGTCTTGAGACACAGTTATATGCCTATTCTAAAAAGATTGATGATTATATGATCATGCCTGCGCCCCTGCCTCTCATTGAGGCTCATGTGGAAGCCCTGCTCCGGAGGACGGCAGATAAAAAGTGTTCTGTTGTTACAGCCGGGGCCCTTACCATCGACTATGAGAGCAGGAAGATATACCTTGCGGATCAGATCATCAAAGTTACCGCGAAGGAGTTTGACCTGATGGAGTTCTTTGTTCAGCATAGAGGAATGATCCTGTCCAGGGATAAGATCCTTGATGCCGTCTGGGGTTTTGATTATGTGGGTGGTTACCGCAGTGTGGATACTCTGGTAAAAAAACTCAGGGCTAAACTTACGAAAGATTATCCCTACATTCAGACTGTATACGGTGTGGGTTATTGCTTCGATGTTTGAAAAAGGAGGATGAGGAATCATGAGACGAATGATAAGTACACTTGCGGTATTTTTACTGGTATTCAGTTTGTGCTTGCCGCTGAGTGTACAGGCTTCCAGCAAGGTTAAAGTCCGTTATAAAGGAGTAACCAAATCCTACTCCAAGAAGAAGACTTATATATTTATCAATGGTGAAAGGAAGGACCTGTCCACCACACCGGTTTTTTTGAAAAGCGGCGCATATATGGGTCCGGTGGACAAGATATTTAAAAGCAGTCCTCTAAAAGTAAAAATAAAACAGTCAGGCAAAAAGATTGCATTAACGTACAAGAATAGAAAACTGACTGTAAAGGATAATAGTAAGACAGCCATTTTAAATGGTGTCACTGAGAAAAATGCCCTGGGAGCAACCCCCATGAAAGGTGCGGTATACACCAATACCAAAGGCTCCAGATGGGTGGTTCCCCTGAAAAGCGTATGCACCCGTCTGGGTATCAGCTATAAAATAAGTGACGGGATCATTTATCTGGATGAAGTTACCGAATCTCAAACCAATAGCGTAACGAACCCCACACCTGTGCCTGTCAGCACAGAGCAAACAATTAATACACAGGCGGCGCCACCCCTTGCCGCGAGCCAGGTGGTGCTGGTGATCGATGCGGGCCATGGCGGCATTGATTCGGGCGCCGCAGGAAAGCTTTACAGGGAGAAAAACCTGAATCTTGCCATTGTGCTGGCCGCAAAGCAGTACTTTGACAGGGATTCCCGCTTTAAGGTCATATATACCAGAACCGATGACAGTTATCCAAGCCTGGATGACAGATGTAAGATTGCCAATAATAATAACGCGGATCTTTTCATATGTGTACATATTAATTCTTACCTGCCGAGCTCTACCGGAACGTTGACCTTATATAATAATTCGAGAAATGAAGCCACCAAAAAGAATGGTATTACCTCAAGGGATCTGGCTTTAGCCATGCAGGCAAGCGCCGTCAGCGCCACAGGGTTCCCTGACAAAGGTCTAATGAACCGTACCGGTCTCAGGGTTCTTAATAAGACAAACATGCCGGCCTGCCTGATTGAATATGGATTCATCAGTAATATTAACGAGGAGAGGCTTATGTATTCTCATACATCTTACTATGGACGTAAGCTGTATGAGGCGATTGAAGAGTATATGAAGCTGAAAGGCAGAATTAAGTAGTTTCCGGCAGAAGGCGGGAATCGAGAAGTGATTACAGGAAACAGTTGGAGACAGAGGATAGATAGTCCTCTGTCTCCTTTTTAACTGGTGAAGATGTTTTTATCGTTTTACTGGACGATCCTCTCGGTCCAGTAGTTTTGATGATAGATATCGGTAAAGCGATACATGCTGATGACAGGGCCATCTCCCACATCGGTGTTACTGATGACCAGCTGGTCCATGGAGCCCGGAACAAGAAGCTGCTGCCCTAACATGTAGCTGTCCTGATAATTCCCCTTGTAGTCATAATAATCACAGAGGAAATCAAGCTTGTCACCCTTCTTAAGATCAATGAGTCCCCTGGATTCTGTTTCGGTCTCGTCCTCATCATAATCCGGCCTGGCCCCGGCGACATATCCTTTCGGATTATCCTGATCGAATACCAGGATCAGGTCCACACGCTCTCCGTTCAGTTTGGCAGGAACCTTGCCGGTGATGGTGTAGTTATTGCCATCTTCTGTGGTATCAAGATGATAGTAGGCCACAGGCTGGCCGTTTATGGAGATCCAGGTCCTGTCGGAGGGTCCGATAAGATTACCCTCCTCGTCAAATTCATAAACATTGTCAAGTCCCAGATCCACGTAACCTTCGCCATCATCATAAAACATATTATAATCCAGCTTTGTAATGAGGTCCCACTGGTCCTCCGGCATGGAAATGACCTGCTGGCCGGAAGAATTATTTTTCCATAAAATGTTCTTGGTATCGAACTGGTTTTCAGCGATGTAGTCTGCCATATCATTCAAATCCAGAGATTTCCCGGTGAAGAAATCGCTGTTGCTGCCGGAAAGCCCCGTGATGCCTGACTGGTTTCCAAGAAAGGCATTAAGCAGCTGGGCGATATCTGCGGAGCTCTGGCTGGAGCTGCCTGACTCCAGGTTGCCGAAAAGAGAAATCAGCGGGGAGCCGGTCCCTCCTGAAGCAAGCTGGCCTCCGACCTCCATGCTGGCGAATTCCCTGATGCACTGGGAATACTCATCATCCATTCCGATGGCATGGTAGGTTTTTACAGCCTTGTCCACATTGGAGGTGCGTTTATAGGGGAAATAAGCTGAGATCCCGTATGCATTGGTCATATTGGCAGAGGTTCGGTTATACTTGATCGCTTTCTTTAATGAGGAATCCAGGGCCTTGCCCTCTTTGGTACCCATGTTCAGGGCAAAATGGATCAGGTCGATCTGGTCGATGCCGGAGGAAGGAGAGAATTCTCTTGTTTTGCCTCTGGCAGTGGAAACGATCTTATAATCTTTTTTCTGGATTTTTGTCCGGGTGTCCTTGGCGAAGGCAGTAAAGGCACTCGGAACGGTTTCCTGAAACTCCGCCAGATCCACTATCGACAGGGTGGTCTGCTGACCACGGCATTTCTTATTACATACTGTTACAAAATCATCAATAATATCCTTCCCGATATCCAGGGTCGGTCTGGAGGTGTCGGCGGCCAGGTTGTTCAGCCAGTTGGTATAATACCAGCCCACGCCGGGCTCCGTTTCCTCCGAGGCGATCATATAATCCCCGTACTTACTGAGCATCTGGGCATTCTCAACCGTAGCCATCAGGCAGGTGTCAAAGCCGATGAAGTCAAACTTCATGTTGGCATTTTTCAGGGCGGTATCAATCCCTGCCAGGGTCATGGAACCGCTGCCGGGATGTTTTTCATCGTAACCGTAGCCGGTGAGAGACCCGCCGCCGTGATCCCAGAAGATCAGCTCATTGCGGTTGGCGGGGAAATTCTTACTGCAGTATTTTATAAATTCAGTTAAGGTTGCCGGGTCGGTCATGGATCCGTTGCCCATATTTTTATTAAGGAGTTTGAGACCTCCCCCGGTCACCTGGTAGATTTGATTATTTTTATTGCTGACCACCTGGTTTCTCCACCTTTTACAACCGCCGGTGTAAAGAATAAGATTTACATTCTTCCCCAGGCTGGCGGCCGCCATTTCAGAAATATCGTTGGTGGCCATGCCGCTGCGGGATTCCAGGTCAGTGCCACACATATAAACCATAAGAGTGACAACGTCCGAGCCATCTCCTTGTATGGTTGTATATCTTTCCCTGGCCTCCTTTGCCACTTCTTTATTAAGCTTTCCAACATTGGAACTGTCATCAGTCCACCCGGAACCGCCGGAGCTGCCGGCGGAGGAATCCTGACTGCTGATCATATTATAGTAGCTCTGGGAATTCGAGCCGCTGCCGGACCCGGATCCGGATCCGGAGTCACTTCCGGATAAGCCTCCAAGCAGGCTGCTGCCAAGGCCTCCGCCTCCTCCCAGTATGATGATCAGTAAAACAATGATCCCCGGGAGAGAAAGCCCGCCTCCGGACCGTTTGCCGCCGCCCCCGGATCCCGAACCGGAACCGCCCGGGAACCCGGGCCCATTTCCGCTGCCCACCGGTCCGCCGCCCTGGCCTTCACCCCTTCTGTGGACCCCGGAGCCACCGGTCGTAACATGTTTTTCCCGTGCTTTTGGTCTGTTTTTATCCATATATACCTCCTCCTCATTCTTTACAATCTCAGACGCAGAGTTGCGCAATGGAAGGCAGCTTAAGCTGCCGCCGGCTCGCGCGAAATCGCCTCGGCGATTTCGATTGATTTGGAAATGATCTGTATATATTTTATCACGTAAGAAGACACGGATACAGAAAAAATTGTGATATTGAAGTAAGTTTTTTAAATCAGCTTAAATCAGGCAGGCAACCAGAATGCGGAAGATAAGAATTAGGAATCTTATTATCTGACGGGACTCGAGTATACTGGTGAAATTTACAATAAATGTAAAATATGATTGATTAATCTTTTTACTTTTTGACAATACTCAGGACATGAAAAGATATACATTTTTAATTATGACAGTTCTTTCCCTGCTCCTCTCCGGGCAGGTCTGGCTGGAGAGGCACTGTCCCCTCTATGAGGGAGCCCTCCGCTTTCATGTGAGAGCCGCATCTAACGACCGGCTGGAGCAGGAACTTAAGCTTCGCGTCAGGGACTCTCTTTTAGAGCAGATTCGCAGTCAGACAGACCGGGCGGACAGCGCGGGAGAGCTGGAAGAGTCTTTGATGGAAGAAAGGACGGATATTCAAAGGTGCGCTATTGATTGTCTGAAGGCTCAGGGCTGTGAAAGAAAAGTGAAAGTTTATTTTACAAAAGAAAGATTCCCAATCCGCAGATATGGTGCTATAATCTTTCCGGCAGGTGTATACAGCGCGCTTCGTGTCGATATTGGGGAAGCAAAAGGACACAATTGGTGGTGTGCATTATACCCTGACTTATGTTATAATGATGATGATTTTATTTTATCCGGGAAAGGATTAAAGGATCTCAAAGAGATTTTTTTTGGAAAAGGATTAAAGAATAATAAGAAGAAAGGAAGGAAGAATGGCAAGTAAGAATATCGTGGTGATCATGGGAGGAAGATCTTCGGAGCATGAAGTGTCTCTGGTTTCTGCCCGGACGATCATTGATAATATTAATACGGATATCTATAATATCATTATGATCGGCATCACTAAAGACGGACAGTGGAAGCTGATAGACCGTATCGGCCGTATAGAGGATGGCTCCTGGACACGGAGCCATTCCAGCGCTTACATATCTCCAGATACGGACAAAAGGGAACTGTGCATTATCCGGGGAAACCACGTGGAATATATAGAGATTGACGTGGTATTTCCTGTTCTCCATGGGATGAACGGGGAGGACGGGACCCTGCAGGGCCTGCTGGAGCTTGCCCGTATTCCCTATGTGGGCTGCGGCGTCCTGGCCTCTGCCTGTTCCATGGATAAGTTCTATACCAAGCTTATCGTGGACTCTATCGGAGTCCGTCAGGCAAGGTTTGTGGGAGTTCGCAGGAAAGAGCTTAAGGACATGGAGGGAGTCATCAGCCGGGTGGAGGCAGAGCTTTCTTATCCTGTGTTTGTCAAGCCCTCCAAGGCAGGATCGTCCCAGGGTGTCAGCAAAGCCGGAGACAGGGATGACCTGGTGAAGGCTCTCAGGCTTGCGGCAGAACATGACAGTAAGATCCTGGTGGAGGAAACCATAGTGGGACGGGAGCTTGAGTGCGCCGTGCTGGGTGATGGTATCAGGGTGGAAGCATCCGGGGTCGGGGAGATTCTGGCAGCAGATACCTTCTACAGCTATGAAGCCAAGTATAATAACGCAGATTCCAGAACGGTTGTTGATCCGGAGCTGCCGGAAGGTAAGGCGGAGGAGATCCGTAAAAACGCAGTGAAGATTTTTAAAGCTCTGGACGGATTCGGATTATCCCGGGTTGACTTTTTCCTCACAGACGATACCCATGAGGTGGTATTTAACGAGATCAATACCCTGCCCGGCTTTACTTCCATCAGCATGTATCCGATGCTGTGGGCTGCCCGGGGCATAGGGATAAAGGAACTGGTACAGAGATTGATTGATCTGGCCATGGTGAGATATGATTAAATAAGTATATAGTCTGATTCTACTAATAATGATGTGGGGAGTTCACTTAATAATATAACTGAGAGAACATTATGACGGGGATAATGAGATGATGGGAAAGGTGAAATTAACCATAAGGGGGGTCCGGACCGGACCCGGGCCGGAGGATGTATCTGAGCTGGTCACCACTGCTGAGTATTACGATAATGGTGTAATGAAATATCTGTTTTATACCGAGTATACAGAAGATGGGCAGCTGCAGAAAAATCGTCTGACCATTGCCCCTGAGTACATAGAGCTAAAGAAGACCGGAGATGCCACATCGGTCCTGACCTTTCGGGAGGGAGTTAAAAAGCCCTGTATCTATCAGACCCCGGCAGGACCCATGGAGTTTATGTCCGATACCAGAAGGATCAATCTGAGAGAAAGTGAGGATACTCTGACCTTAAGAATGGAGTACTCCCTGCTCCTGAATGGTGAGCTGGTATCTGATCACAGGCTGACAGTGGACGCCAGGTTATTGATGCAGGCTTAATGCAGCATTTTATATCCCACCAGGTAGTAATCGTTGATATATCAATCTCAAATGCAGGATTCTCGCGACTGTCGTGCGAGGAATGCAAAAAGTATCAATCGAAATCGCCGAGGCGATTTCAATTGATACTTTTTGAAAATATTTCTGTAAAATACAACTCTTTCTTTTACTTCTTCTTTTTTTCTTTCTGGGCGTTGGCCTCACTGAGCTCCTTGCTGGCTGAATCAGCCTTTCTCCTCAGCTTTGCCATGATACCCTTCTTTTCCGGCTCCGGAACCGGAGCTTTACGGTAGTTATTGATGCTGGTGATGTAGATGCCGCTGATATTGGCCTTGATCTGAGCTTTGACAGGAATCAGGTCGTAAACCTCCTCGTCAGAGAGGAAGGTCATGATACGGGGACCTATCTTGGCCTTTACCACAGGGACCTTGGCTCTTCTGGCCCGCTTGGGCGCCTGGTCCATTACCATCTTGGGAAGCCCTGCGTCTTTAAGGGGCATCCTTTTCTTATCAATGACCAGCATGGTGACCTGCTGGACGTTTTCCATTATCTGGGCTCTCTGTTCTTCCTGCTTTTTCTGAAGCTTATTGCCCTGAAAGTACAGGACGATCAGAATAGTGATACCCACCACTAAAATAATACCTGTAATGATCCATGGATTCATTTTTTTGTTTTCTCCTTTTGAAAGTTAAAAATTAATAAATATCGTATAAGTCCGCTTTGCGGGCTCCGCCGATTGTGCTTAAAGGAATGATCCGCCGGATCATTCCTTTGTATGCTTCTCCAGCATCTCTATGATCTGCTTTCTGGTGTATTCCGCAGCGAATTTTTTCTCTTCTTTTGAAAGATCACTGATCTTGAAGGGTTTTCCGAAGCTGATCTTTACCGTTCCCGGTTTGATGCTGAGGCCGCTGTTATTCTCAAAGATATCTCTGCTGCCGGAAATGGCTACAGGGACCACCGGCGCCTTGGCCCGCTGGGCCATTTTCAGGCTGCCGCCCTTGAATTCTCCGGGCAGGCCTTCCTGGTGGCGGGTGCCCTCGGGGAAGATAAACATGGAGTATCCGGCTTTTATATAATCCACACCCTCTAAAATGGTCTTTAAGCCCTCTTTTATGTCAGTCCGGTTCAGGAAGAGGCAGTGTATGAGCGTCATCCAGTCGGCAAGACCCGGAATCTTCCTGAGATTGTCTTTGGCAACAAATCCCGCTCCGCCGGGAATAATGCTGCCGGTGGTGACGATATCAAAATAACTGCAGTGGTTTCCCACGAAAAGACAGGCCTCTTCAGGAATGTTCTCCAGACCGTCAGCTTTGATGTCAATGCCGGAAATTTTGACAATACGTTTAAATGCCTTCTGGACGCTGGCGTTGGCCAGCCTGGAGGCGGCCTCAGGATCTGTTTCGGCCAGCTTGTGGAGCTTTTTGCGCTCCGGTATTGTGACGGTCAGAAAGCCGGTTACATATAATAATACACGAAGGGAACGAAAGGTCATGGCTTATCCCTCCTATCTGCCGTAGAGTTTTGTGATATCGTGAAGCCTTTTTGCGATGTCGTCGGTAAGAAGTCCCTTTGCGACACGGTAACTCCAGTTGCCTTCGGCGACTCCCGGGACATTCATGCGGTAACTGCTGTCCTGGCAGAGAAGATCCTGTACAGGGGCAATGGCATATTTTGCCACGGAGCCGAAGCAGGTACGTATGAAATCCCAGCTGACCTGGGAGGCATCCGTGTTCATGTAACGGCGGACCTTATCCTTTGCCTTTTCAGGTGCCTGGCGGTACCAGCCGGTGGTCGTGTCGTTATCATGGGTTCCGGTGTAGCATACACAGTTATAAATATGGTTATAAGGAAGATAATCGCTGTCATCATCTTCAAAAGCAAACTGAAGGATCTTCATTCCCGGCAGATGGAAACGGTCCCTGAGGGCGCGGACTTCGTCGGTGATGATTCCCAGATCCTCCGCGATGATAGGCAGGTCTTTTCCGAACTGCTCCTGGATTTTTAAGAAGAACTCGTCTCCGGGTCCCGGAGCCCATTTGCCTGACAGGGCTGTCTCGGCATCGGCAGGAATCTCCCAGAAGCTTTCCAGTCCGCGGAAATGGTCAATTCTTACGATGTCGCTCAGGGTGAGCTGGGCGGCGATTCGCTTCATCCACCAGGCATAGCCGGTTTTTTTGTGGTATTTCCAGTCATAGAGGGGATTTCCCCAGAGCTGGCCGGTGGCACTGAAATAATCCGGCGGGACACCTGCCACAACCTTGGGAAAGCCGTCCCTGTCCAGCTGGAATAAGCCGGGCTCTGCCCAGACATCGGCACTGTCTCCGGCAACAAAAATGGGGATATCGCCAATCAGAAGGATGCCCTTTTCGTTGGCATAAGCCTTCAGTTCACTCCACTGGCGGAAGAAAAGCCACTGGATAAAACACTCATAGCGGATTTCTTTGGCCAGCTCTCTGGCTATGACGGATTTCTGGGGCTTGGTGGGTTTGCGGAACTTCTTTTCCCATTCCAGCCAGTGGACCCCGTCCTTGCTCTTTTTGATGGCCATGAACATGGCGTAATCCGAAAGCCATTCGGTCTCTTCTGTAAACTGTTTGAATTCCCGGACCAGAAGGTCATCCTCCGGCAGGTCTTCGAAGGTGTCAAAGGCCTCTGCAAAAAGCTTCTCCTTATACTCCCGGACCAGGTCATAGTCTACCTTCTCTTCCGGGAAATCAGGCTTTTCGGAAAGTGAGTCTTTCGAAAGCAGGCCTTCCTTTTGTAATAATTCGGGGCTGATTAACAGGGGCTCTCCCGCAAAGGAAGAGAAACACTGATAGGGGCAGCTGGTGTGTCCTGTCGGCCCCAGGGGAAGCGTCTGCCAGAGGTGCTGGCCGGCGGCTTCCAGAAAATCCACAAATTGATAAGCGGCCGGTCCCAGGTCGCCGATCCCGAAATCTCCCGGCAGGGAGGTGGGGTGCAGCAATATGCCGGACAGCCGTCTCATATTCCTTACCATGTCAATAACACTACTCATGGTTTCCTCCTAACATATAAATATTCGGAGTAATTATACTATATTGAAATTTATTAATCAAGACACATCAGATGAATCGACAGGCTGATTCCGGTTGAAAAAACTTTTCGGTAATGGTATGATAGTCTGGATATATCTTAATAAGATGGAAAACCCGGCACCGGGCCGGATGATTTTTTAAAGGTGAAGAGATGGAGCATGGAGAGCTTATTCAAAGACAGTTGAAGATCAGTTTTTTTCTGAGTATGATTTTTGTCGCCTGCCTTTCGGCCATCGGCATATGGGTTCTGGTGTATGATGAGCCTGTCCTGGGGGGAGGCCTTCTGGGGCTTGCCCTCCTCTGGCTGTTTGAGTCCCTGCTGGAATACCAGTATCAGAAGAAGCAGATATCAGAAGACTTCCTCAGTGCCAGATTTGAACTGGGGCAGGTCCAGACAGACCTTCTGAAAAGTATTCCCATTCCTTATGTCCAGACATCGAGGAAAGGGGATATCCTTTGGTATAATGACAGCTTCAGGGACCTGATGGGCAGTAAGGAGATCAAAAAGAACATTTCCCAGATATTTCCCGGATTGCAGAAAAAGCAGTTTCCCCAACAGGCCATCAGCAAAGAACTTCATATATTATTCGGGGAAAGAAAGTACTGTGTCAAGTGTAAAGGTACTACAGCCGATATGTCCTCCGGTGATTCCGGTGAGGCAGTGATCACCGAGCCTGTTCTGGATTTCTATTTTTTTGACGAGACCCAGCTGGTGGAGTACCGGGAAGCCTATAAGGGGAAGAATCTGGTGGCCGGACTGATTTACATTGATAACTTCGAGGAAGTTCTGGAGAATATGGAGGAGGTCCGCCAGTCCCTTCTTCTGGCCCTGGTGGAACGTAAGGTCGTAAAATATATGCATGACCTGAACGCCATTATCAAGAAGTTTGAGAAGGATAAGTTTATCTTTGTTTTTGAGGAGAAGAGTCTGGATATCCTTGTGGAGTCCAGGTTTTCCCTTCTGGATGAGGTAAAGAGCATCAATATCGGAAATGACCTTTCCGCCACTTTAAGCATCGGCGTGGGAGTGAACGCCCCGGGATATCTTGAGACCTACGAAAGTGCCCGGATTGCCATGGATCTGGCCCTGGGCAGGGGCGGAGATCAGGCAGTGGTCCGGGATGGGGATACCATTTCCTATTATGGCGGGAAAAGCCAGAAGGTGGAGAAGAGCACCAGGGTGAAGGCCAGGGTCAAAGCCCATGCCCTCCGGGAGATCATGCTGACCCATGACAGGATATTTATTATGGGACACCGGATTCCTGATGCTGACTGTATCGGAGCTGCGCTGGGTATTTACCGGCTGGCCAGAACCTTTAATAAAAAGGTATACATTGTTATGGACAAAGACTCTCCCTCCGTTGAACCCATCGTTACAGGGGTGCTTACGGGGCAGCCCCAGGGAGAAGAGGATATTTTTATCAGTGGTGACCAGGCCTTAAATCTCAGGGATACTAACTCCATGCTGGTCATCGTGGATGTCAACCGGCCCGGCATGACAGAGTGCCCCGATCTTGTGAAGCTGGAAAAGACCATTGTGATGCTGGATCATCACCGGCAGACCAATGATACCATAAAGAATACGGTCATTTCCTATGTGGAGCCCTATGCCTCCTCCACCTGTGAGATGGTGGCGGAGATCCTGCAGTACATTCCCGATAAGCCCAGGCTCAGGCCCATAGAGGCAGATGCCCTGTATTCAGGTATCCTTGTGGATACGGATAATTTTGTGGTAAAGGCCGGGGTCAGGACCTTTGAGGCGGCAGCTTATTTAAGAAGAGCAGGGGCTGATGTCACAAGAGTAAGGAAAATGTTCCGGGAGGATATGGATTCCTGTAAGAAGAAGGCAGAGATCATTAATTCTGCGGAAATATATCTGGATGAATTTGCCATTGCCACATTTGAAGGAGAGGAAGTAGCGGGTGCAACGGTGATAGGAGCCAAAGCTGCCAACAGCCTTCTGGATGTGCAGGGTATCAGGGGAAGCTTTGTCATCACCAGGATCCCGGGCTGGATCTATATCAGTGCCCGGTCCATAGACGAAATTAATGTCCAGACCATAATGGAAAAGTTCGGTGGAGGCGGACACCTTAGAGTGGCTGCGGCCCAGATCAAGAATTCAACCATTGAGAAGGTGGAGAAAGAGCTGAAGGAACTGCTTCTTACCATGAAGGAAGAAGGAGAACTGTAGAGGAGGAAGAAGATGAAGGTAATATTATTACAGGATGTAAAGTCTCTGGGAAAAAAAGGAGACATGGTCGAAGTGAACAACGGATATGCGGGGAATTACCTGATCCCCAGAAAGCTTGGGGTGGAGGCCACCAGCAAGAATATGAATGATATGAAGCTTCAGAAGGCCAATCAGGAGAAGAAGGCGGCCGAGCAGCTGGCGGCAGCCAAAGATCTGGCGGCTTCCCTTGCTGATAAAACGGTTGAACTTAAGATGAAGGTGGGAGAGGGCGGCAGGACCTTCGGCGCGGTATCTACCAAGGAGATCGCCGCAGCCGTAAAGGAGCAGCTGGGATATGAGCTTGATAAAAAGAAGATCAGCGTTGATGAACCCATCAGAAGCCTGGGAACCTACCAGGTTAAGGTTAAGCTGCATCCCAAAGTCACTGCGGATCTTAAGGTGCATGTCTCAGAGCAGTAAGAAAGGATTCCCATGCCTGAACTAGATGAGAATTTTATAAAAAAAATACAGCCCCATAATGAAGAGGCGGAAAGATCAGTGCTGGGTTCCATGCTGATGGACAGGGATGCCATCGTAGAAGCGGAGGATATGCTGGTCAGGGAGGACTTTTATTTAAAACAGTATGGAATCCTCTTTGAAGCCATGGTGGAGCTTTACCGGGAAGGGAAGGCAGTGGATCTTATTACGCTTCAGGACAAACTGAAGGAGAAGGATGTTCCGGAGACACTGACCAGCCTGGATTTTTTCCGGGACCTGGTTGATTCTGTTTCCACTTCCGCCAATATCAGGGAGTACGCCAGGATCGTACATGATAAGGCGACCCTGAGGGCTCTTATCAGGACCACGGAGAATATCAGCAATCAATGTTATCTGGGAAAAGAGGATACCTCGGAGATCCTGGAGAAAACCGAGAAAGATATTTTCGGTTTATTGCAGAACCGCAACCGGATGTCGGATTATGTACCCATTCAGGAGATCGTGCTGAATTCCCTCAATGCCATCGAGGAGGCAGCCAGGACAAAAGGCAGAGTGACAGGGATAGCCACAGGCTTCATTGAACTGGACTATCTGCTTACCGGCCTTCATCCTGCAGAGCTCATCCTGGTGGCCGCCCGGCCTGCCATGGGTAAGACTGCCTTTGTTTTAAATATCGCCCAGCATGCTGCCTTTAAGGACGACCATACCGTTGCCATGTTCAGTCTTGAAATGTCCAAGGAGCAGCTGGTCACCCGTCTTATGGCCTCAGAGGCCATGGTGGATTCCCAGCAGATAAGGACAGGAGACCTTAGGGATTCCGACTGGGAGAAGCTGCTGGAGGGGGCTGCCCTGATCGGTAATTCCAGGCTGATCATTGATGACACAGCCACGACCCTCTCGGAGATCCGGTCCAAGTGCCGGAGATATAAGCAGGTACACGATATAGATATGGTGGTCATTGATTATCTGCAGCTTATGAGCGGCAGTGCCGGCAGGCGTAATGAGTCGAGACAGCAGGAGATCTCGGAGATCTCCAGGGCTCTTAAGGTACTTGCCAGGGAACTGAATATTCCCATTATTGCCCTTTCCCAGCTCTCCAGGGCCGTGGAGGCAAGGCAGGACCACAGGCCCATGCTTTCAGACCTGCGTGAGTCAGGGGCCATAGAACAGGATGCAGATGTGGTCATGTTTTTATACAGAGATGAATATTATAATCCGGATACGGAGAAGAAGAACCTGGCTGAAGTGATCGTAGCCAAGCAGAGGAACGGCGCCACCGGAAGCCTGGAGCTGGTGTGGCTGGGCCAGTATACGAAATTTGCAAACAAAGAGCGGACCATGTAGGGTTCCGCTCTTTTTTGTATGTTTTTAGAAAACGAATAGCATTGAGAAGTGGATAAGCTCCCTGATATAATGTTAATACAAGGTATGAATATGAGAGGAGCAGACAGATGAAAGAGGAACGGTATTCAATTTCGGAGGCCTCCAGGCTTCTGGAGCTGGAAAATCATGTACTTCGTTACTGGGAAGAGGAACTGGATCTTAAAATTCCAAGAAATGAACAGGGACACCGCTATTATCAGGAGAAGGAAATCAGGATATTATCCTGTATAAAAGAATTAAAGAACAAAGGATTCCAGCTTAAGGCAGTAAAGGAGATACTGCCCGATCTTGAGGATGACCAGAAAATAGATGTACATAAATTGCTGGAAGCGCAGGTTGAACTTGAAAGCACACAGGCTGACCCTCCTATTATAGAGCCGGCTTCAAATCCTGCCGATAAAGAGGACAAGCGGCTTCACTTTCCTGCTCATAAGGAAAATAACCTGCCGGAAAGTCCGGTCCGGTCCAGGGAAGAGAAAATGCTGGAATTCGAGAATATTATGGAACGTATCATCGGAAGAGCCCTGCGGGAGCAGGCCCGGGAGATGGGGGCCCTTATGGGAGACCAGATCAGCAGCAGGGTGGTGGAGGGACTCAATGTAACCCTGGAGGAATATTCAGAGAAAACGGAAGATTATTTCAAGAAGCTGGATGAAACGATCCGTACACACCAGCGGGCCAGACAGGAGGCTGCGGTGGCCAGAGAGGACGGGGGAAAAAGAAAGAGCCTGTTTTTTAAAAAAAACAAGAGAAGGGTATAATAAAAATACCGCTGCAACCGCAGCGGTATTCTTAATATTACTTATGTATCGTAACAGTATTATGCCTGGTCGATAGCGCCGGCCGGACATGCAGCTGCACATGCACCACAATCCATGCAGGTATCAGCATCGATTTCGAACTTGCCGTCTCCCTCGGAGATAGCGCCTGCGGGGCACTCGCCTTCACATGTTCCACAGCAGATACATTCGTCAGAAATAACATATGCCATAATCAAGATCCTCCTTTTAGTATTAAATGGTATAATAAATTAATCGAACTCCTTAGGTTCGTAGTATTATTCTATACTAGATACCCTCTAATTTCAAGAAAAATTATATCTAAAATTGTTTTGAATTTTGTACATGAAGCAGGCCCGGACCGGAATAAACAGACAAAGGGGCCTGAATCGTTACAAATCATGTTCTTTTTTTACAGATGTGTTAATTTATGATGAAGAATTAGGGCCAAGGGTTGTTTGTTCCTCCATATTCAGGTATAATTATTTAATGAAAAAAGTGTTATTCGTTCAAAAAACCATTTTTTTGTCTTTCACAGATAATCTACTTGAGTAACAGGCAAAGGAGGATCTTATGAGAGGGCAGGACAATCCGGCCAGCAGAAGAAAGATGACAGCAGCCGCAGTGGTGATCATGGCGGTTCTTCTGATAGTTATTTCAGGATTCATCATGTTGAATAAACGGCAGGAAAGTCTGGTGGCCCATGCCCGGGATACAAATCAGGAGGAGGCTACCATAAAGCTCGAATCCCCGGGTAAAGAGTCCGGCGATTATCAGAAATCGGAGGAGATTACTGCTGCAGGTGCAGGAGATATCAGGAATAAAAAGAAGTCGGATTCCGGGGACAGCGGTGATGAAAAAAATGAGATATACCTGGTAAAAGGCGAGGAGAAGAAATCCAATAAATATGAAAGAGCCGATAAGCTGTCTTACACGGATTGTGTGAAATATACCAGAAAAGACCTGGATCATCTGGATGAATATGGTTTACGCATAACCCGTAATGAAATATTCGCCAGGCATGGAAGGATGTTTAATGACCAGGAGCTTCAGAAGTATTTTGACAGCCAGCCCTGGTATGTGGCAAAGTACGCCCCCGGTGATTTTGATGACAGCTGCTTAAATGATACTGAAGTAGCCAATGTGGAGCTCATCGTCAAGTGTGAGCTGGAGCGGGGATATAATCTAAAGTAGTACTCCTTTTATAAAGATCTCAATTCCTATGCCGATCAGGATGAGTCCTCCCAGCAGGGAAGCTTTGCCGGCAAACCTGGTGCCGAACTGCTTTCCGAGATGAAGCCCTGCCATGCAGATCACGAAGGTGACAAGGGCGATGATTAAAGAACATATCACAGCCATGGAAGCGGGATATTCCGCAATGGTAAAACCTACAGAGAGGGCATCAATGGATGTGGCGATACCCTGTACAAGAAGGGTTCCTCTGCCCAGACGGCTTGCAGCATCCTTATCGTCCTCTTCTTTTTTTGCCTCAAGGATCATGCTGATACCTATATAGAGCAGAAGAAAGAGAGCGATCCAGGGAATAAACTTTTCAAAAAAACGAAAATACTGTATAATAGTATGAACACATATCCACCCCGTCATGGGCATCAGAGCCTGAAAAAAGGCGTATACTCCTGCGACGCAGCACATTTTCTTCTTCCGCATGGAAGGCTCATTAAGGCCATTGGCAAGAGATACCGAAAAAGCATCCATGGCCAGACCCACACCAAGCATGATACTGTTAATAAAAAACATCAGACTCCAATTCATGATACCTGTCTCCTATAATGTAAAAGTGGTTAAATATTATCAACTAATAAATAACATGTCAAGTGAACCAGCATATAAAGAAACATACACAAAATATAAAGCCGGAAAGGAAAAACTATGCGCATATTAGTAACGAATGATGACGGAATTCGCTGCCAGCATATGATAAAGCTGGCGGAGCTGGCAAAGGATTTTGGTGAGGTATGGGTGGTGGCACCTGCTGCCGAATGCAGCGCCATGTCCCACAGGGTTACGGTAAACCAGGAGCTGATCCTGAAAGAGGAACCGGATTTTCCGGTGGAAGGGGTTCACGCCTACAGTTTAAACGGAACACCTGCGGACTGTGTCAAGGTGGGGATCCAGTGTGTGGTCCCGGAAAAAACAGATCTGGTCTTTTCCGGTATGAATGTGGGCTACAACCTGAGCCGGGATGTGGCCTATTCCGGCACCTTCGGCGCCGCAGCGGAAGGTGCCATGAATGGCGTTAAGTCGATTGCCTATTCCCTGGCCAAAGGGGCAGATTTTGAGATTCCGGAAACATATTTCCGGGAAGTAACGGAAATGCTCCTTAAGAAGAAACTTGCCCCGGATGAGATCTGGAATGTGAATTTTCCCGGAGGAACAGCAGACGATGTAAAAGGCATACTTTTTAATCGTACTCTGGCTCCTGAGGAGTTTTATTTTCATCATTTTGAAAAGGAACAGATCAATGACCGGGAGGCCCGGATCAAGGCAATCTTCCAGTTTTCCGAGACCGGCCCCGAGGGAAGCGACCTGAAAGCAGTGACAGACGGTTACATATCTATCAGCAGGATAAAAAATCTGGTACCCTAGTACATCATTATAAAAATCCGGTGCCCTAATGGACTGCCATAAGAAGCCTGTCGTATAGTTTTCACAAAATGTTCACAAATAATAATTGCCCCGGCCTTGACGCCTTGATGAACGGGTGTTATATTACAAATAGAACAGTAGTGGTGCAGGTCTATCTGCAGACCGCATGCACCCGGGGAGGTGAAGGCTTATGGCAAAGAAGAGAGATTTTTACGAGGTTCTTGGCTTAAGTAAGGGAGCGGACCCTGCGGCCATAAAGAAAGCATACCGTAAGCTGGCAAAGAAATATCATCCTGATACGAATAAAGGAAGTGCTTCTCTGGAAGAAAAGTTCAAAGAGATCACAGAAGCCTATGAGATATTAAGTGATGCAGAAAAGAAAAAGCTGTACGATAAGTATGGTATGCTGGCTTTTGAATGCGGCTTTGATGCTGAGATGCTCCGAAAGAGGGACGCATTTGAGCAGGCCTGCGGCAGCGCAGGCTATGGTCCCGGTGCGGCTTATGGTCCCTTTAGCGCCTATGGCGGCGGAGGCAGTCCCTTTGATGGCTTTGAAGGAAGCTTTGGCAGCAGCGGCGGCCGGGGCTTTAAGACATATACTGCCGATGGAAAGGGCGGATATACAGAATACCATTTCCAGGGGAATGGTGTGGATATGGATGATCTGCTCCGGGGCATGTTCGGGGAGGACTACCATGGATATGGAAGAAGCGGCAGCCGGACAGGCAGGGAGTATGGAGGAGGATTTGCCGGTCAGCCCGTAAAGGGCCAGGACGTCAGCGCGAAATTATCCGTCAGCTTTGACGAGGCGGTCCATGGCTGCGACAAACTGATCTCCTATCAGGATGAAAAGGGTCAGCCTCAGACCCTGAAGGTACACATTCCCGCAGGAATAGACACCGGGAAAAAGATCAGGCTCTCGGGAAAAGGAACAGAGGGACTGAACGGCGGGGCTCCGGGTGACCTTTATATAGAGGTCACGGTGGGGGAGAAGGCCGGTTATGAAAGAAAGGGAAGGGATGTTTATACATCTATCCAGATCCCTTATACCACAGCTGTATTCGGAGGTGAGGTGATTGTTCCCACCCTTTACGGCAATGTCAGTTGCAAAATAAAAGAAGGAACCCAGTCGGGAAGCAAGATCCGTCTTAAAGGAAAAGGAATTTCTGCCATGAATCAGCCATCAGTCCGCGGAGACCAGTATGTGACGGTTCAGATCCAGGTTCCTAAGCATTTAAATCCTGAAGCAAGGCAGAAGCTGCGGGAGTATCAGAAAGCAGTGTAAGAGAAAATCAGAGGGAAGAGTATGAATAAAAGAAAAGGGATTCAGGTGTTTAAAGGAGTTGTTCTGGCGGCGGCCATGCTGATTTTTCTGCCGGGAATAAATCTGAAGGCTGCAAGTATTGAGACTGCCATCAGCTGGGCTGTTGGTGTCGCCGGTGATGACTCCCATGGCTACAGTACCATAGAAAGATGGGGCCCTCATTATGACTGTTCTTCCTTTGTTTATACTGCCTTTTATCAAGGTGGTTTTAATGTTCCTTTCGGAAGCGGATACACAGGTACCCAGATTGCCGATTTTACCAAAGCCGGCTTTATCTGGATTCCCTGGGATCAGGTTGGTGACATGACAAATCTGAAAAGAGGAGATATCCTCTTTTTCAGAGATGATGTCCAGGAAATCGGACATACAGAGATCTATCTTGGAAATAGAGAGAATGTGGGAGCCAGCTCCATCAACAAGGGAATCCTTGTAAAAAACTACTATGATTACCCCTGGGACGGGATTCTCAGGTACCAGGAGGGCAGTGCTGCCACAGGAGCCGGACAGACTGCCGGTGCGGGGAACAGCGGCACAGATTCAGGAGCCGGGGATCAGTCATCCGGTGAAAAATATCAGACTTTGGATCATCAGGAGAAGATTATCCGGGAACAAAAAGCAGAAAATGATGTCAAAGGAGCCGGGTTCCACATTTTATGTGCCCGGCTTAAAAAATCTTCCGGCAATTCAAATACAATAGCGTGGAATAAAGTAAAGGGTGCAGCCGGCTATATTCTCTATGGGAGCCGGTGTGGGTCAGGCGGACATTTCCGGAAACTTTATGAGGGAAAGAAAAGAAGCTTCGTCCATTCTAAGCTGAAAAAGGGTACCTATTATAAGTATATTATTATTGCCTGTAAAAAAGATGCAGGTAAAAAGATCGTCCTTTCTACTTCCAAAACAATTTACGTCGCCACCCGGGGAGGCCGGGCCGGCAATCCGACAAAGATTAAAGTAAACAAAAGCAAGATCTCCTTAAAGAAGAATAAGACATTTATCATCCGGGCAAGGCAGGCAGGCGGGGGAGGCAAATCTAAAATATCTCATTACAGAAGACTATGTTTTGAATCCGACCATCCCAAAATTGCCAAAATAAATTCTTCAGGAAAAGTTCGGGGACTGAAAAAAGGGAACTGCAGGATCTATGTATATGCCCAGAATGGGTTATATAAAGTGATAAAGGTGAAGATAAAATAATCGTGGATATTCATAACTTTCTATTATATAATATGAGACAAGGATTACATAATATGGGTCAGGAGGCAGAGACATATGATTCTAGAAAGTCTCCGCAGGGAGATCGTTACATATTCCAGAAAGCTGATCAGTTCAGGACTAACTGTGGGAACCGGAGGCAACATCAGTGTTTATGATCCCGAATCAGGCCTGTTTGCCATCACTCCCAGCGGCATTGATTATTATGATATGGAAGCGGAGGATGTGGTGGTCCTGGATATGAAAGGCCATATAGCAGACGGGAGCCGTAAACCTTCCAGTGAGGTGGAGCTGCACCGCATTTTCTATGAGAGAAGGGAAGATATCAGGGCGGTGGTCCATACCCACAGCACCTATTGTACGGTTCTTGCCACCAATCGGATGGAACTGCCGGCTTCAAGTTATCTGGTGGCCTTTGCCGGCAAGAACGTCCGCTGTGGTGAATATGCTTCCTTTGGAACAAAAGAGCTGGCGGAAAATACCTTCAGGGCTATGGAGGATCGATATGCAGCTTTTATGGCCAACCACGGATTAATTACCGGAGCGGATACACTTCTTCGTGCTTTTGACATTGCTTTGCAGATTGAGTTTTGTGCGAAAGTGTACGTGCTTGCAAAGTCTGTGGGGGAGCCGGTGATTCTTGACGATGAAGAGATGAAACGGATGACTGACCGGTTTCGGACTTACGGCCAGCAGCCCCATGATAAAGAGAGAAAGAGAGGCCAGTGAAATGCCACAATATGACAATATCCTTAATTACGACACGGTAGCCCTGGATGAGAAAAATCATGCCCTGGTGATCATTGACCAGACAAAGCTGCCGAATCATATTGAAATAATTTCTTTAACTGAGCAGAAGGATATCTGGGAGGCCATTTATCTCCTGAAGGTCCGGGGGGCTCCGGCCATAGGAGTGGCCGCCGCCATCGGGGTCTACCTGGCGGCCAGGCAGATCAAAACAGAGGACTATGAAAGCTTTTATAAAGAGTTTAAGAAGGCGTCTGATTACCTGAATTCCTCCAGGCCCACCGCGGTGAATCTTTCCTGGGCTTTAAACAGGATGGAGCAGGTGGTGCTTACCCGGAAAGGAAGTCCGGCAGCGGATATCATTGAAGCGCTTCATGCTGAGGCCATAGCGATCCGGGAAGAAGATATCGAGGTATGCCGGGCCATTGGAAAGAACGGCCTGGCTCTGGTGAAGCCCGGTGACGGGCTCCTGACCCACTGCAATGCCGGCCAGCTGGCCACGGTCCGTTATGGGACCGCCACTGCGCCCATGTATCTGGGTCAGGAGGAAGGTTATAATTTTAAAATATACTGCGACGAGACCAGGCCTCTCCTGCAGGGAGCCAGACTTACCAGTTTTGAGCTTAACAGCGCAGGCATGGATGTCACTGTCCTCTGCGATAATATGTCCGCTTCCCTCATGAGGACCGGCAAGATCAATGCGGTCTTTGTGGGCTGTGACCGGGTAGCCAGAAACGGTGACACCGCCAATAAGATCGGCACCTCCATGGCGGCCCTGGCCGCAAAGCGTTACGGTGTCCCCTTCTATGTATGCGCTCCCACCTCCACCATCGACATGAGTATTGCTGATGGGGAGGGCATTGTAATCGAACAGCGGAAAGGCGAAGAGGTTACCTCCATGTGGTATGAAAAACCCATGGTACCGGAGGGGGTAAAGGTTTATAATCCTGCCTTTGATGTCACCGATGCCGACCTCATCACCGGCATAGTTACGGAGTTTGGGGTGGCCTATCCGCCCTATGAGGACTCGCTGGCAAGGATTTTTCTGAAAAAAGAAGTACATGGCAAGGTGATGGAACTACTGAAATAGTTTCCGTCGTGAGTTTATCTCCTGCTAAAGTCCCGGTGTGGGTTTATTTCCTGCGAAAGCCCCGGTATCGGTTTACGCAGGCATAAATTTCCTGGGGACGGACATAGGCCAGATTACCCGGCTGCCCTGCCTGTTTTCCGGGAACCCCCGGTCCGTGATCCTCCATGTATCGGCAGACTTCCGAAAGAAGTCTGCCGATTTCCGGTTTCGGGTTCTTCTCCAGCTGTTCTGCCACGTATCTCATGATATAACTCAAGGTCGTGGTCTGTTCGGTATCCACGATCTGTTCCACATATTTAAGATCTACTGTTTCTCTGCCTATGGAGAAGCTCTCCCTGCCAAATTGCTTCAGCTTGATCTGGTCATGTCTTCTTTCCAGTCTTCCGACCCGGAGACAACGCCCTTCCTGACTCCAGATATTATTTGCAGCCGATGCCTGGCCGGTTCCGGCTGAGCCTGGATTTGTCTGCCCGGCGGCTCTGATGCCGCAGATTTTTCTTACCTTATCCGTAATATCATAAGCCCGGTAGGTGTCCATCTGCAGAATATGGTCCGCGATGGAGAAATAAGCGCCTGAACTTCCGGCCACAAGTACAGTAGAAATCCCCATCTTTTCATACAGGGTTCTGGCCTGATCTATAAAAGGTGTAATCGGCTCCATGTCTGCCGATATCACAGATTGCATCAATTCATCTCTCACCATAAAGTTGGTGGCCGAGGTATCCTCATCGATAAGAAGAGCTTTGGCTCCGGAATCCACAGCTTCCACAACATTGGCCGCCTGGGAGGTGGAGCCGCTGGCATCCTCTGTGGAGAAATCCACGGTATCTTTGCCGTTAGGCAGGTGGTTGATAAAAGCGGAGATATTCGTATGAGATACAGCCCTGCCGTCCTCCGCCCGGATCTTCATGGCTGTCCTGTCTGTAATCACATACTCCCGGCCATCCCCTGCGATATGGTCGTATACACCCCGTTCCAGAGCCTTAAGGAGCGTAGACTTTCCGTGATAGCCCCCGCCTACGATGAGGGTGATGCCTCTGGGGATTCCCATACCGGCAAGCTTCCCCCTGTGTGGCAGGGAGAGGTCTGTTTTCAGAGATGCAGGACTCTCAAAGGCCACTGCGTTTTTCATGGGTTTATCAGAAACTCCGCTCTCCCGGGGGAGAACAGAACCGTTTGCCACAAAAGCCACCAGATTCCTTTTGGCCAGTTCCTGACGGATAAAATACTGGTCTTCAGCCAGATTCACTACGCTTCGGATCCTCTTTGGGTCCAGACTTTTATAACAGAGTGCCTTCTTTACACATTCAGGGATATAGCGGAAGAGGATCTTCTCAAGCTCCGGGGCATTGATGCTTCTTCCATTTGCGGGGAAGCCCACCTCAAACCTGGCGAGCACCCTGTCCTTGTCCATGACAAGGGCTGTCCGTTCAAGGACCTCCTGTCCGCACCTGGATATGCTCATAAGCCCGCTCTTTCCCGATCCTCCGGCATGAAAACTGCAGTTGGACAATTCTTTTCCAAATATTCGGATCAGATGATCCTGCAGAGAGATTCTTTTATATTTTTTATCAAACAGGTCCTCCGGGAATCCCGCCTGGCTTTGCGCCAGCTCCACACTGAGTTTTGACGGGGCGGCGAAAGGATCACCCTGTACATGGTTAATATGTAATATATATCCCGGAAAACGGTAGCTCCCCTTAAGATCCTTATAGGCGGGGTAGCTTTTTCTGTGGATCCGCTGCAGCCGGGTCCTTAATTCTTTGTCAGTATTCATGGATTGCTCACTCCTTTAAAGGATAACCTCTATTTTTATATAACTATATCACTATTCTTGACAAAGAACAAATGAAAGCTTGTTAACGGGGGTTTTTGTTGTAATCAGGAATTCATTTTGATATACTGTCATAAAAGAAATGACTACCGGCAAAGATACCGGCAAGGTAACAAAGGAGCAATGAAGAGCAGGAGGATAAGCAGTGGATTGGCAGAGTGTCAGTGAGCAGCTATTAAA
Source organism: Eubacterium sp. (assembly GCA_017433295.1). Taxonomy (GTDB): domain Bacteria; phylum Bacillota; class Clostridia; order Lachnospirales; family Lachnospiraceae; genus Anaerobutyricum. Next base: position 52,500 of record JAFRHL010000026.1, on the reverse strand, counting down.
TCTGCTGGGTGGAAAGGAAAACATCAGGAGCGTTCAGGCGTGTATGACGAGGCTGCGTATAGGTGTTTATGATATTGATAAGGTAAAAACAGAAGAGATCAAAGCGGTCCCGGGTGTCCTTGGTGTAGTGGAGTCAGACACGATACAGATTGTTTTCGGGCCTGGTAAAGTGGATAAGGCCCGGGAGGCCTTCCTGGCGCGATATGAAAGGGTAGGAATGCCAGGGACAGCCGAAATTGCCAAAACAGGCGAAACAGCCGGCAGAAACACGGAAGACAATAAGCAGGATACTGTTTTCATGGCCAAGAAGAACAAGAAGGCCAGGAGGGAAAAATTTAATAAGCCTCTTCAGAGATTTTTGAAAAGGATTGCCAATATCTTTGTGCCAATGCTTCCCGGGATCGTGGCCGCGGGTCTGATCAACGGGATTATTAATATCATCAATGTCCGGACGGGGGGATCTTTTTCCGGGGTCTGGTGGTATGAATGCATAAGCAGCATGGGCTGGGCCTTATTTGCCTACCTGCCGGTGTTTACAGGATACAATGCTGCCGGAGAATTTGGTGGTTCCCCGATACTGGGAGGGATTATCGGGGCAATCTGTGTCGCAAATCCTTCCATGCCGCTGCTGAAAACGATCGGAGAGACCCAGATCCACCTTCCCATGACAGGTACTGTCTATAATCCGGGAAACGGAGGTCTTATCGCAGCTTTGATTGCCGGAGCATTATTTGCCTGTCTGGAAAAGAAAATACGAAAATATATGCCGGATAGTATCGATACGATCATCAGTCCTCTGATTGTACTTGTTATTGCCGGGATTGTGATCGTTTCCGTCATCCAGCCTGTCAGTACGGTGCTGACCAATGCGATCTATGTTGTCCTGAAATTTGTCTATAGTAAAATGGGTATTGCAGGAGGCTATATCCTGTCAGCAGGTTTCCTGCCTCTGGTATCTGTCGGACTGCATCAGGCCCTTGTACCCATCCACACAATGTTGAATGATCCCGCCGGCCCCACCGGAGGTGTAAACTACCTGCTTCCGCTTCTTATGATGAGCGGTGGAGGACAGGTCGGAGCAGGGGTGGCACTATATATAAAAACCGGGAATAAAAAACTGAAACAGGTTATCAGAGATTCGCTGCCCGTAGGGATCCTGGGAATAGGGGAGCCTTTGATGTATGCAGTAACCCTTCCTTTGGGGAAACCATTTGTTATGGCCTGCCTGGGTGCGGGATTCGGAGGAGCAGTGATGTCTTTATTCCATGTGGGAGCCATATCTCAGGGAGTATCAGGCATCTTTGGTTTGCTGATCATTAAACCCGGAGATCAGTTACAGTATCTCCTGGCAATGATTTGCGCCATTACAGGGGGCTTTGTCCTGACCTGGTTCTTTGGAACAGATGAGCAGCGGATCAATGAAATTTACGGCACAGTTTTTGAATAAGCGGAAAGAAAAAAATCCTTGTATAAAGGTTCATAATGCGTTATAATGATTAACCGAACCAGATACTTATCTTCAGGGCAGGGTGAGATTCCCGACCGGCGGTATTTATAAAGCACATTTATATAAGCCCGCGAGCCGCAAGGCATGATCCGGTGTGATTCCGGAGCCGACAGTATAGTCTGGATGGGAGAAGATGGAGAACCATTTTGTTGTATGTTGATTTAGTACGTGCGCCCTGAGATTTATTCCGTATAGATCTCAGGGCTTTTTGTTGATATAAATCCGGATCGATGATCGGAGAAGGTGATATTATGCCGGAAGAGAAATATATGAGACGTGCCATAGAACTGGCAAAAAAGGGCAGCGGACGGGTCAATCCCAACCCCCTGGTGGGAGCCGTGATCGTAAAAGACGGCCGGGTCCTGGGGGAGGGATATCATGAGTGCTATGGACAGCTGCATGCGGAGCGTAATGCCATTGCCCATGCCAAAGCCCTGGGGAATGATATCAGAGGAGCTTCGATCTATGTGACCCTGGAGCCCTGCAGTCATTACGGCAAGCAGCCCCCCTGTGCCCTGGCCCTGGTCGAGGAAGGAATCGCCCATGTGGTGGTGGGATCGGATGATCCCAATCCCCTGGTATCCGGGAGAGGCTATCAGATGCTCCGGGAGAAGGGTATCCGGGTGACCACGCATTTTCTGAAGGAAGAATGCGATGCCATAAATGACGTCTTTTTTCATTTTATACAGACCGGGACCCCCTATGTGGCCATGAAATATGCCATGACCATGGACGGGAAGATCGCCTGTTATACCGGGGATTCCAAATGGGTCACGGGAGAAGAGTCCCGGGCTTATGTCCAGAAGCTGCGCAACCATTATAAAGGGATCATGGCCGGGATCGGCACGGTGCTTGCCGATGATCCCATGCTGAACTGCCGTCTGGAGGGGGGCAGGGATCCGGTAAGGATCATCTGTGATAATCATCTGAGGATTCCCTTGAACTCCAGACTGGTTGCCACTGCCAAAGAGCAGCCCCTGATCGTTGCCTGTTTGCCGGAGGAAGATATTGATCATAATAAAGAGGACCTGTTAAAGGAGGCGGGAGTCCAAGTCCTGCACATTCCCGCGGATCAGGGAAGAGAGAATAAATCCATTGATCTTAAGCTTTTGATGAAGGAGCTGGGAGAGAGGAAGATTGACGGGATCCTGCTGGAGGGCGGCGGTATATTGAATGAAAGCGCCCTGCGGGCGGGGATCGTTCAGAAAGCCTATTGCTTTATGGCTCCAAAGATTTTCGGAGGCTGCGACGCCAAAACTCCGGTGGAAGGACAGGGAGTGGCTCTGGCCGCGGACGCCTGGAGATTTGAGAGGACAGGAATGCAGACCTTCGGGGATGATATTATGCTGACATTTAAGGAGAAATAGAAATGTTTACAGGAATCATAGAAGAGGTGGGAGTGATCCGAAGTATCCGTAAGGGGGCGAAATCCGCCGTGATCACCATTCAGGCGGATAAGATCATGGAGGATATCCATCTGGGGGACAGTATTGCCATGAATGGAGTCTGCCTGACGGTAACTTCCTTTGATGACCACAGCTACAGTGTGGATATCATGCATGAGTCTTTAAAAAGAACGAATCTTGCCGACATGAAAGCCGGCAGCAGGGTAAACCTTGAAAGAGCCATGCCGGCAAACGGAAGATTCGGCGGACACATTGTGGCCGGCCATGTGGACGGCACCGGGGTCATCACCTCCATGGAAAAGGATGACAATGCGGTGTGGATCCATGTTGACACAGAACCATCGGTGTTAAAGTATATCGTGGAGAAGGGGTCCATCACCATAGACGGCATCAGCCTGACGGTGGCGAAGGTGGATTCGAAGAGCTTCGCAGTTTCCGTGATCCCCCATACCGGGGCCCATACCACATTGCTGGAAAAAAAGGCCGGGGATACCGTAAACCTGGAAACGGATATCATCGGGAAATACGTGGAGAAGCTGCTGGGATATAAGGCAGAGGAAGAGAAGAATGCTTCTTCCAATATTACTATGGAGTTTCTGGCCAGACATGGATTTTAATACGGATAGAGACAGACAGGAGGACTAAATGTATGGGTGATTATCATTTTCATACCATTGAAGAGGCTATTGAAGAATTTAAACTCGGCAAAATGGTGATCATAGTGGATGACGGCGACGAGGAAAACGATGGCGTCCTGGTGGCGGCCGGCGAGTATGCCACTCCGGAGACAGTCAACTTTATGCTGACTTTCGGAAAGGGCCTGCTCACCATGCCCATCTCCGAGGAAATCGCCAAAAAGATCGGGGTGGAGGAGCTGATCTGGGAAAACAGGGAGAAGAATCCCTCCAGTACCACGGTCACCATTGACAGTGTTGAAACCACCACGGGTGTGTCGGCGGCAGACCGGTCAAAGACTATTATGTCTGCCTGTATGGCAGGTGCCTCTCCGGCTAATTTCAGGAGGCCGGGAAGTATTTTCCCTAAAGTAGCCTTACAGGGAGGCGTCATGAAACGGGCCGGCTTTACCGAGGCTTCGGTGGACCTGGCGGTGATGGCCGGACTGAAACCTGTGAGTGTGCGGTGCGGGATCCTTGATGAAGAGGGAGCCATTGCCAGAGTTCCCAGGCTGATAGAGTTCGCCGGGGAGCATGACTTAAAGATCATTACCATAGCGGATATGATCAAGTATCGCAGGAAGACGGAGAGCTTTGTAAGCTGTGAGGCGGATACCATCTTCCCCACCAAATACGGCCAGTTCCGCATTCGCGGCTATGTCAATAAATTAAACGGTGAACACCATGTGGCTATCTATAAGGGCGATATCTTTGACGGCAAGCCCGTGCTCTGCAGGATCCACTCAGAGTGCCTGACCGGAGATGCCCTGGGATCAAGGCGGTGCGACTGCGGCCAGCAGTATGCGGCGGCCATGAACATGATCGAGAAAGAGGGCCGGGGCCTTATGCTCTATATGAGGCAGGAGGGCCGGGGCATCGGGCTTATCAACAAGCTGAAGGCCTATGTCCTACAGGAAAGAGGCATGGATACCGTGGAGGCCAACATTGCCCTGGGATTTCCCGAGGACCTTCGGGATTACGGGATCGGCGCCCAGATCCTTGCGGACATGGGCGTGCATGAGCTCAGGCTGATGACCAATAATCCTGCCAAGGTCGTGGGCCTTTCCGGTTACGGCATCGAGATCGTAGAGCGTGTACCCATTGTCATGGAGGCCCATGATGATGACCGCCGTTATCTTAAGACCAAGCAGGAGAAAATGGGACATTATACCTGGTATGAATAAAAAACACTATGTAAGGAGGATAATATAATGGCAAATGTATTTGAAGGAAAAGTTGTAGGCGGCGAGGAGAAGATCGGCATCGTATGTGCCAGATTTAATGAGTTTATCGTGTCAAAGCTGTTAGGCGGAGCCCTTGACGGTCTGGTTCGCCATGGCGTAAAGGAAGAGAATGTGGATATAGCCTGGGTACCGGGATGCTTTGAAATCCCGCTGATCTGCCAGAAAATGGTCGATTCCGGCAAATATGACGCAGTGATCGCTCTGGGCACCGTGATCCGCGGCTCAACCTCCCACTATGATTACGTCTGCAATGAGGTTTCCAAGGGAGTTGCCCAGGTCAGCCTCAAGTCAAATATTCCGGTAATGTTCGGCATTCTGACCACGGAAAATATCGAGCAGGCCATCGAGCGGGCGGGTACAAAAGCAGGTAATAAGGGCTATGACTGTGCCCTCGGCGCCATCGAGATGATTAACCTTATCAAAGAAATTGAGAAATAAACAGGATTAAAAGGAGGATAATAATAATGGCAGCACAGGTTACAAAACAGACACTGATTGGTGAGATGCTCCAGCAGGATATGGGGATCGCGGCAATTCTCATGGCATCAGGCATGCACTGTGTAGGCTGCCCGGCTTCCCAGATGGAAAGTCTGGAGGAGGCATGCGCAGTCCATGGTATGAATGCGGACGAGGTATTGTCGGCGATCAATAAGTACCTGGAAGGAAAATAAATACAGGCAGTAAAGGAAAAGGAGCTGACCCATTAAGATCATTTAATGAGGCAGCTCCCTTTTTGTTTGCATTTACAGTCGGAGAGTCATGGGAGAAATGTGCGATTTCCCCACGGTTGAAATATATTAATTCAGATGGTTGAGAATCTGTATGGCATCTTCTTTAAAAAGAAGCCGGCAGTGTTCCCTGCAATAGGCCAAAGAAGCATAGGAAACAGGACTCCTCATGCCATAATCGGAAGCGAGCATACAGGCTCTCCTGAATGCCTCCGGTTCTGAGTCCCTGCGCTTTAAAAACAGGTAATAATGGGACAGCTCTTCATCCTTGTATAAGATACTGTCTCCCGTGTAAAAGGGAGCCAGGAAAGAGCTTAAGGTAATGATCTGGTCAAGATCCCGGAAGAGGAAGAGCCGGGTCTGATTGCCGGATTCCGCTTCTTCTTTTCCGGCGCCTTCTTTTCCGGCCTGTTTCTTTGCAGCCTGCTTTTTTGCCTCGGCTATGGCCCTGGCAAAGGGGGCGATAAGGCTCAGGGGATCCGGTCCTTCGGACTCATCCTCCTCGTCGGAGGACGAAGAAAAAGGCAGGTCTCCTTCGACGGCTGCGTCAAAATCATCCTCGTCGTCATAAAATGGTGAGATATATTCGTCCCCGTCAAGAAAATCAGACAGCTTAGAAAGATGAGAGAATCTGCTGTCCAGTTCTTCCGGATCCTCTACTTTCGTGACAACAAGGATCAGGCAGTCACCGGAGATGGGGATCGCCTCTATCATTAAAGGAATATTCTCTGCTTCGAAGCCTAATTCTTCAGAAGCCTGCTTTATCATATCCTGAAACAGCTCCCGGGCCTTGACAGATCCGTAAGCCAGCTCGGAAAGCCGCAGCTGTCTCTGTTCAAGATCTGTTTTACTTAAAGTGCACCGGATCTGGTTCTCATTTAAACGTTCTAACTTCATAAAGTTCCTACTTTCTCATTAAAAGTCCATATAATATCACAGCGAACCTGCGTCGCTGAACTTTTGCAGGTCCGGATCTCTCCCGGTCTGCAGCGGGCAATATGTCAGTTCCTTATGAGTATAATCTTTATTCAGGGTGCTGTCAATCCCTGAAATTCATAAAATTTGATGAAATTAGCAAAAAATAATGATATTGTAAATAATATACATATATGATAATATGAGCATGAGGCAGATATAATAATACCGGGACAGACCACCGGCAGGTATATCAGGCCAGGAGGTACTGCATGATCCCCATTGCAATTGCAAAGGCCGCCTTGTCCTGAATGTATTCTTCCGTAATCAGCTCTGCCTCCGAAGGATTGGAGAGAAAACAGACTTCTGCTATAACGGTGGGAACCGGATTATCTCTCAGCAGATAGTAATCTGAATTGGGTTTGATTTCTCTCCGGTTATCCTTCGAAGTAACCGTTCGGATCTGATTTTGTATATAATTTGCCAGAAGCCGGCTCTTATCATTTCCGGTCTGGTAGAATACCTGGGAACCGGACTGACTGATATCCGGATAGCTGTTCTGGTGTATACTGACGGCACAGTCCGGTTTGTTTTCCATTATGATGGTTTTTCTGTTTTTCAGATCAGCAGCCTTTTTATTTACAGACCCGGAACCGTCAAGGCTTTTGTCGGAGTTTCTTGTAAGGAGAACAGTGATACCATTTTGCTCCAGTACAGTTTTACATTTCAGGGTGATCTGCAGGTTGATATCCTTTTCAAGGATACCCGAGCTGCTCACTTTTCCGGGATCATCCCCGCCGTGCCCTGCATCCAGTACTACGGTATAATTATGGGCAGGGCTTATCGTATCCTGGCTGAGGAAGAACCGGGTCCCCAAAGCTGCCAGTAAAGCAGCGGCCGGCATCACAAAAGCCAGAAAGACAGCTCGGGATTTCAGAGTAATTTTCATATGAGAAACTCCTTTTTTACTCTTAAAACTATTTTATGCGTTTCTCCTTTCAAAAAGAAGTCGCAGGCGGGATTTCATTTTTGACTTTATGTATGATTCGTGTTATCCTTTTATACGAATGTTTGTTATCGAAATTCTAAATCGAGGTGTTCATAATTGAATACAAAACTGGTAAAGATACAGGCTGCCGGAGATCTTTCATCACAGGTAAAGGAGGCGGCAGCGCTGATCCGTGAGGGCCGGCTGGTGGCTTTTCCCACGGAGACGGTTTACGGGCTGGGAGCAGATGCCCTTAATGAGGAGGCTGCGGCCAAGATATATGCTGCCAAGGGAAGACCTTCCGATAATCCCCTCATTGCCCATATCTGGGACCTTTCTCAGGTGAATCTGATTGCCGGGGAAGTGCCGGACGCAGCTGTAAAGATCATGGAGCGTTTCTGGCCGGGGCCCCTTACTATTATATTAAAGAAAAAGAGTATTGTTCCGGACGGCACCACCGGGGGACTGGATACCGTTGCCATAAGAATGCCCTCTCATCCTGTGGCAGCCGCCCTGATCCGGGAAAGCGGTACCGTGATCGCGGCGCCCAGTGCCAACATATCCGGCAGGCCGAGCCCAACAACAGCCCGGCATGTGTATGAAGATATGAAGGGAAGGATCCCGATGATCCTGGATGGAGGGCCGGTGGGGATCGGAATTGAATCAACGATTATAGATATGTCGGCCGGTACGCCGGTCATTTTGCGGCCCGGCTATATTTCTTTAAAAGAGCTTTCCGAGGTTGCCGGGACCGTGCTGTCAGACCCTGCCATCTCAGGCCGGAAGAAGCCTGAGAATGTTGTGGCAAAGGCCCCCGGCATGAAGTACCGGCATTATGCCCCCAGAGGCCAGATGATCCTGGTGGAGGGAGAAAAGGACCGGGTTATCAGCAAGATCCGCGACCTCGTCTCCCGAAAGACCGCCGAGGGATACAGGGCAGCGGTACTGGCAACGGATGAGACCATAGAGGCCTATCATGGCTGCCGGGCAGACCTGATAAAAAGTATGGGGAGCAGATCTGACCCGAACTCCATTGCCGCCTCCCTTTATGGAGTGTTAAGAGATTGTGATGCCATGAAGGCTGATTATATCTTTTCAGAGAGCTTTTTCGGAGAAGGCCTGGGAGACGCGATCATGAATCGTATGCTGAAGGCGGCGGCCTACCATCTTATCTCAGTATAATGGAAAGGAGATGACCGATTGGACTATCGTAAGATCATTATTGTGGGAGAGAATAATGTATGCACCAGTTTTATGTGCGAGGTCACTTTACGCGGCCTGCTTATTAAGAAAGGTGTTTCTGAAATAGAGATCGTATCCAGGGGACTGGTCGTCCTGTTTTCCGAGCCGGTGGCGCCTCTGGCGGCTGTGGTCCTGACCCGGCATGATTATATGATCGAGGATTTTCGTTCTGCCCAGCTCACGGAGGAGGACATTGAAAGTGCCGGCCTGGTGCTTACGATCACAGATGAACAGGCTGAACGGATCCGGCAGGATTATGCCGCATCCACAACCTGCATGTCTTTGGGAACATTTCTGGACCTGGACGCTTCCATTCCGAATGTTTCAGGAGGAAGCCGGGAAGACTATGAGCATTGCTTTACCATTATAGAGCAGCTGATGGAGGCTGTGGCTGACCGGGTGATGGGGGAGCTTGCCCTATGATAAGATCTGCTGAAAGAAAAGCGAAGGATCGAAAGGCACTGCGGATGATAGTCCTGGTGACACAGATCGGGATCTGCATGATGGTTCCTGTTTTCTTATGTGTTTTTGCAGGGCAATGGGCCAGCCGAAAGCTGGATAATATGCTGATCTTTCCGCTGTTTTTGCTGATCGGGATCCTGGCCGGTTTCCGTTCCAGCTGGCAGATGATCAGCCGGTTTACCGGACTTAAGTTCGGTATATCAGCGGCCCGGAACGGGCAGGAGCCTGCTTCTGACAGCGCAGGTGATAAAGGAGAATCAGAAGGTGACGATTTGGAGGAAATGGATCAAAGAGATCAATGAGACCTTGCTGGACCTGATCCTGGGCTGTTTAATATACAGTGCCCTGTTTGAACTGATCGGCCTGGCGGTTGTCAGTGACAAGGTATCCTGGAGCGCGGGCATCTGTTTGGGAACGGCGGCTGCCGCAGGCCTGTGCATCAGCATGTATAAAGGTCTGGCGGACTGCCTTTCCATGAATCCCGCAGCTGCCAGAAGAACCATGACGATGCAGAGTATAATAAGGTTGTTTGTTATGTTTGCCGTAGCATGGCTGGGGATCCGGATCCGGCAGATCAGCTTCCCGGCGGTGATAGTCGGGATGCTGGGACTTAAGGTTTCGGCCCATATGCACATGTATACGAACGTTTATATAACAAAAAGATTAAAAAAGAAAGGAAGGTGAGACTATGGGTAACGGCTTTGCCGGACCAGTCATGCTCGCACAGGATGTGGATTTCTTTATTCACAGCTATTATGAGTTTCAGCTGTTCGGCCAGACACTGTCGATCAACACAACCATGATCTCCACCACCATAGTCAGTCTGATATTGCTGGGGCTGATTTTGTTTGCAAGGCATGAGATCATGAAAGACTATGATGAGCCCAACGCAGTGCAGAATGCAGTGGAGATGATTGTGGAGCTTCTCGACGGAATTGTTGAAAGTAATATGGGCAAACATGCCCCGGCCTATAAGAATTATGTAGAAACTCTTATGGCATTTATTTTTCTTTCCAATATTTCCGGCCTTTTCGGGCTGCGGCCCCCTACAGCGGACTTTGGCACCACATTCGCACTGGCGGTCATTACTTTTGTAATGATTGAATATGCCTGGATCAGGAGTAAGGGAATCGGCTTTGTGAAAGACTTATTCCAGCCCATTTTTGTCTTTCTCCCTGTGAATATTATCAGTGAGTTTGCTACCCCGGTATCCATGTCCCTGCGTCTTTTCGGCAATGTGCTGGCGGGGACCATCATGATGGGGTTGTGGTACGGCCTGATGCCCTGGTTTGCGAAGATCGGTATTCCGGCATTCCTGCATACGTATTTTGACCTGTTTTCCGGGGCTATCCAGACCTATGTATTTGGCATGCTGACTATGACTTTTATTACAGATAAATATGCAACCGACAATTAAACATCATTAAGAATTGATTTTTTTAAGGAGGAAACGAATCATGACAGGAATCACAAACGAAGGTTTAGTATTAATGGGATCAGCCATCGGAGCAGGACTTGCGGTAATCGCAGGTATCGGACCCGGTGTCGGCCAGGGTATCGCTGCCGGCTACGGTGCTTCTGCAGTGGGACGCAATCCCGGCGCCAGAGGTGAGATCATGTCAACCATGCTTCTGGGACAGGCGGTGGCAGAGACCACAGGTCTTTACGGCCTGGTAATAGCCCTCATTCTTCTGTACGCAAACCCGCTGATCGGAAAATTATGATCAGGAAGAGAGCTATCGCAGATTACAGGCGGAGGAAAGATTTACTGCCGCCTGATCACAGATTAATTCGAAAGGAGGTCCGGATGTGTTATTAACACTGGATAACAGAATATTCGGATTGGACCCGCAGCTGCTCTTCAACCTGCTCTTCCAGGGGATCGCCATTTTTCTTCTCTTTATGGCTGCCAGCCGCCTGCTGCTGGATCCGGTAAGGAAGATCCTGGAGGACCGGAAGAAAAGGGTCATGAAGGAAATGAAGGATGCAGTGGACAACAGAGAAGAAGCTGTCCGCCTGAAAGAGGAATATGACGGCAAACTCAAGGATATTGACAGGACTGCAGAGCAGATTTTAAGTGACACCAGGAAGAAGGCCATGCAGCGGGAAAGTGAAATCATTGCCGAAGCAAAGGATGAGGCAGACCGGATCATAAAGAGCGCCCACCAGGAGGCAGAGCTGGAGAAGAAACGTGTCAGGGACGAAGTAAAGCAGGAGATCATTTCTGTTGCGGCATTGATGTCCGAGAAGATTGTAGGCGCTTCCATGGATGCGGATAAACAGAATGCTCTGATTGAGCAGACATTGAATGAGATGGGTGATGATACATGGCTAAATTAGTAAGCAGTACCTATGGAGACGCCCTGTTCGAGCTGGCTCTTTCCGAGGAAAAGCTGGATGAGACAGGTGACGAAGTCAGGGCGGTCCGGGAGATTTTCATTCATAATGAGGAGCTGCCGAAATTCCTGAACCATCCCAAGATAATAAAAGAGGAAAAGCTTGCTGTTATCGAGAATATCTTTTCAGGAAAGGTATCTGACCAGCTGCTGGGGTTCCTTCACATCATAGTCAGTAAAGACCGCCACAATGAGATCATTCCGATCTTCGACCATTTCCTGCACAGGGTAAAGGAGTATAAGGGGATCGGAACGGCTAAGGTCACTTCGGCGGTCCCCTTAAGTCCTGCCCAGAAAGCCGCAGTGGAAAAAAGACTTCTGGAAACCACGGAATACAGATCCTTTGAGATGGAATATCAGGTGGTGCCGGAGATCCTGGGCGGTCTTGTGATCAGGATTGAGGACAGGATTTTTGACAGCAGTTTAAAGACCCGGATCAATAATTTAAGGAAACAGCTAATTGTATAAAGATACAGAAAGAAGGTGCATGAGGCATTGGTTAATTTAAGACCGGAAGAGATCAGTTCTGTTATAAAAGAGCAGATTAAAAACTATGCGGCCAGAATGGAGACCTCTGATGTGGGGACCGTTATCCAGGTGGCTGATGGTATTGCCCGGATCCATGGTCTCGAAAAGGCAATGCAGGGTGAGCTTCTGGAATTTCCCGGCCAGGTGTACGGCATGGTCATGAACCTGGAGGAGGACAATGTCGGTGTTGTACTGCTGGGGAGCCAGAAAAACATCAGTGAGGGAGATACTGTAAAAACAACAGGCCGCGTCGTGGAGGTACCGGTGGGAGATGCCATGACAGGCCGTGTAGTTAATGCATTGGGACAGCCCATAGATGGAAAAGGTCCGATAGAGACCGAAGAAACAAGACCGATTGAACGTGTGGCCCACGGCGTGATCGACCGGCAGCCGGTGGATACACCGGTACAGACCGGTATCAAGGCCATAGATTCCATGGTGCCCATCGGAAGGGGACAGCGTGAGCTCATTATCGGTGACCGTCAGACAGGAAAGACAGCCATAGCAATAGATACCATCATCAACCAGAAAGGACAGGGCATGCATTGTATCTATGTTGCCATCGGCCAGAAGGCATCTACTGTGGCGGGCATCGTAAAGACATTAACTGAGTACGGAGCCATGGATTACACGACAGTTGTGGCATCCACCGCCAGTGAACTGGCACCGCTCCAGTATATTGCGCCATATACAGGCTGCGCCATCGGCGAGGAATGGATGGAAAAGGGCGAGGACGTACTGATCATCTATGATGATCTGAGCAAGCATGCGGTGGCATACCGGACCCTTTCCCTGCTGCTTCGGAGACCGCCGGGACGTGAAGCTTACCCGGGGGATGTATTTTACCTGCATTCCAGACTGCTGGAGAGAGCCTCCAGACTGTCTGATGAGCTGGGAGGCGGATCCCTGACCGCCATACCCATTATTGAGACCCAGGCGGGAGATGTTTCCGCTTATATTCCCACCAACGTTATTTCGATTACGGACGGCCAGATCTATCTGGAGACTGAGATGTTTAACGCAGGTTTCCGTCCGGCTATCAATGCCGGTCTCTCCGTCTCCCGTGTCGGAGGCTCTGCCCAGATCAAGGCCATGAAAAAGATCGCAGGACCGATTCGAACAGAGCTGGCCCAGTATCGTGAGCTGGCAGCCTTTGCCCAGTTCGGTTCTGAGCTTGATGCTGATACAAAGGAAAGACTGGCTCAGGGTGAACGTATCAGGGAAATATTAAAGCAGCCCCAGTATAAGCCGCTGCCCGTGGAACGGCAGATTGTTGCCATCTATGCGGTTACGAAAAAGTTCCTTCTGGATGTTCCCACAGAACGCGCCCAGGAATTTGAGAACGGGCTTCTGGAGTTCGTAGATACAAAGTATCCCGAAATCTACGCGGCTATCCGCGACACAAAGGAGATCAATACGGAAACAGATGCCCTGATACAGAAGGCTATCTCGGAATTCAAGTCTCAGTTTTAGAGGTGGTGAAGCAATATGGCATCCATGAGAGATATTAAGAGGCGTAAAGAAAGTATTCAGAGTACGCAGCAGATCACAAAAGCCATGAAGCTGGTTTCCACCGTAAAGCTGCAGAGGGCAAAAAGCCGTGCGGAGAGTTCCAGGCCTTATTTTGTAAAGATGATGGAGACGGTCCGGTCGGTATTGTCGAAGACCGACGGCAGCAACCATCCCTATCTTCAGGCGGGAGATTCAGACAAAAAGGCAGTGATCGTGGTGACCGCCAACCGGGGACTTGCCGGAGGCTATAATAACAACGTGGTGAAACTGATCCTGGATTCCGGCTGGCGGAAGGAGGATGTTGATATCTACGGTGTGGGAAAGAAGGGAATAGAGGTTCTTTCCCGGAGAGGTTACCGGATAAAGGCCGATGAGTCCGACATGATCAATGAACCCCTCTTCTCAGATGCCGCAGCTATGGGGAAGATGGTGCTTGATGCCTACAGTGCCGGAGAAGTGGGAGAGATCTGGCTGGCCTATACCAGATTTAAGAATACAGTGGTACATGTGCCGGAACTTATCAGGCTGCTTCCGGTGGAACCCCTCCCCGACGGACAGATGGAAGATATCCCGGATGGGGTATCAGGTCAGACCGGAGGTTCACAGGGACCGGACAGCCCGGAGGGGAATAGAAAAGAAGCTCCCATGAATTATGAGCCGGAGGCAGAAGAAGCCCTCTCCATGATTATCCCGAAATATATCAACAGTACCATTTTCGGGGCATTTATTGAGGCGGTGGCCAGTGAGAACGGCGCCAGGATGCAGGCCATGGATTCTGCCACCAGCAATGCGGAGGATATGATCGCTTCCCTGTCCCTGGCATATAACAGGGCAAGGCAGGGCGCGATCACACAGGAACTTACGGAGATTATTTCCGGTGCGGAAGCACTGAATTAATGCAAGAAGGAGTAAATAGATGGCAGCAAATAATAAAGGTAAGATCACACAGGTCATCGGTGCCGTCCTGGATATCAAGTTTTCAGGCGGAGATCTCCCTGAGATCAATGATGCGATTGAGATCTTTCATAAAGACAGCCGGCTTGTGGCTGAGGTTGCCCAGCATCTGGGTGATGATACTGTCCGGTGCATTGCCATGGGACCCACAGACGGCCTGGTCAGGGGCATGGAGGCGGTGGCCACCGGAGGTCCCATCAGTATGCCGGTGGGGGAGATCACCCTGGGCCGGATCTTTAATGTACTGGGGGATCCCATTGATAACAAGCCCATGCCGGAGAATGTAGAACGGCTTCCGATTCACCGGAAGGCTCCGTCTTTTGCGGAACAGTCCACGGAGACTGAGGTCCTGGAGACCGGTATTAAGGTGGTGGACCTCCTTTGTCCTTATCAGAAGGGCGGGAAGATCGGGCTCTTCGGAGGTGCCGGCGTAGGTAAAACCGTACTGATTCAGGAGCTGATCCGTAATATAGCAACAGAGCACGGCGGATACTCAGTGTTCACAGGCGTAGGAGAACGTACCCGTGAGGGAAATGACCTTTACCGGGAGATGAGTGAATCCGGCGTAATAGAGAAAACAGCCATGGTATTCGGACAGATGAACGAGCCTCCGGGAGCCCGTATGAGAGTCGGTCTGTCGGGACTGACCATTGCCGAGTATTTCAGAGACCAGGGAGGAAAGGATGTCCTCCTGTTTATCGATAACATTTTCCGTTTTACCCAGGCGGGTTCCGAGGTGTCCGCTCTGCTGGGGCGTGTTCCCAGCGCGGTAGGTTACCAGCCTACCCTGCAGACGGAGATGGGTGCCCTTCAGGAGCGTATCACATCCACAAGACATGGGTCCATCACTTCGGTGCAGGCCGTATATGTGCCCGCCGATGACCTGACAGACCCGGCACCGGCAACCACCTTCGCCCATCTGGATGCCACCACGGTATTATCCCGTTCCATCGTGGAGCAGGGTATTTATCCGGCGGTGGATCCTCTGGAGTCCACCTCCAGGATCCTTGATCCCAGAGTGGTGGGAGAGGAGCACTACAAGGTTGCCCGGGGAGTCCAGGAGATCCTTCAGAGATATAAGGAGCTTCAGGATATTATCGCCATCCTTGGTATGGATGAGCTTTCCGAAGATGACAAGCTTCTGGTGGCCCGGGCCCGTAAGGTCCAGAGGTTCCTTTCGCAGCCTTTCTTCGTGGCCGAACAGTTTACCGGGACCCATGGACGATATGTTCCCCTGTCAGAGACCATCCAGGGGTTCTCGGAGATCCTTGCCGGAAAATATGATGACATCCCGGAGGGCCTGTTCTTAAATGTCGGCGGCATCAGTGATGTCCTTGAAAAAGTGAAAAGCAGGTGATCCCATGGCAGAAAAGTTGTTCAGGCTGGAGATCGTGACACCGGACAAGGTTTTTTACTGTAAAGATGTGTTTATGGTGGAGTATAATACCACGGAAGGGGAAGTGGGAGTTTTCGCGGGCCACATTCCCATGACCCAGATCCTGGCTCCCGGCGTCCTTACAATCACCGAAGATGGGGGAACAGAGAAGAAGGCTGCCCTTCTTGCAGGATTTGTGGAGATAAACCAGGAGAAGGTAACAATACTGGCAGAGTCCGCCGAATGGCCGGAGGAGATCGATATAAAGCGCGCCGAGGAAGCCCGTATCCGGGCTGAAAGACGGATCGGATCCGGAGAAAATGTGGACCTGACCCGGGCAGAGCTGGCACTTAAGCGTGCTCTGATCCGGGAGAGCGTGGCGAAGATGTAACGTATACTTGTTACACCCGCCCGATAAAAAGCGATGCTTAAAGGAGCGGCAGTGCCGCTCCTTACTTAGATAAATAAGCACAGGAGGAAAAATGGACAAAAAAGAGCTTGCCCATATCGTGATAGAAAGACTGAAAGAAGAATATCCTGATGCAGACTGCACCCTGGATTACAATGAGGCCTGGAAGCTTCTGGTGAGTGTCCGTCTTGCTGCTCAATGTACGGATGAAAGAGTGAATATCATCGTAAAGGAGCTTTTTGCAAAGTATCCGGGTATAGTGGAGCTTGCCGAAGCGGAACCTGAGGACATAGAAGCTATTGTCCGTCCCTGTGGTCTGGGAAGGAGCAAGGCCAGGGATATCAGTAAGTGTATGCGAATGCTCAGGGATGAGTTCGACTGCAGGATCCCGGATCAGTTTGATGATCTTATGAAGCTGCCGGGAGTGGGAAGAAAGAGCGCCAACCTGATCATGGGTGATGTTTTCGGAAAACCGGCCATCGTAACGGATACCCATTGTATCCGCCTGTCAAACAGGATCGGCCTGGTGGACGGTCTTAAGGATCCTAAAAAAGTGGAGATGGCCCTGTGGAAAATAATTCCTCCGGAAGAAGGAAGCGATTTCTGTCACAGACTGGTATTTCACGGAAGAGAAGTCTGTACCGCAAGGACAAAGCCCCACTGTGACAGATGCTGTATTTCTGATGTGTGCGGGGAATTTAATCAGATATAAACTTGTGTTTATAGAGGAGGAATCATTACAATGAAAGAATATAGGCCTGTAAAAGAAGGAAAAGTCAGGGAAATCTACGATATAGGAGACAGTCTTATCCTGGTGGTCACAGACAGGATATCCGCCTTTGATGTGATCCTTAAGAATAAGGTCACGGATAAAGGTGTGATCCTTACACAGATGTCAAAGTTCTGGTTTGACTTTACCAGTGATATCATTCCCAACCATCTGCTTTCCGTGGATGTGCAGGATATGCCGGAATATTTTCGCAATGAACGGTTTGCCGGAAGAAGCAGTCTGTGTAAGAAGCTTGAAATGCTTCCCGTAGAATGCATTGTCAGGGGATATATCACCGGAAGCGGCTGGGCTGGTTACAAAGAAAACGGAACAGTATGCGGAATCAGGCTGCCGGAGGGACTTAAGGAATCAGAGAAGCTGCCCGAAGCCATATACACCCCCTCAACCAAGGCTGAGATCGGTGATCACGATGAGAACATTTCCTATGAGAAGACCATTGAGCTTCTTGAGAAAAAATATCCCGGTAAAGGGGAATATTATGCAGAGCAGTTAAGAGATAAAACCCTGGCCCTGTACAGGAAATGTGCGGACTATGCATTGAGCAGGGGAATTATTATTGCAGATACGAAGTTTGAATTCGGCCTGGATGAAGAGGGTAATCTGGTGCTTGCCGATGAAATGCTTACTCCGGACAGCTCCCGCTTCTGGCCCCTTGAAGGATATGAAGCCGGAAAAGGACAGCCTTCCTATGATAAACAGTATGTGAGAGACTGGCTGAAAGCGAATCCGGACAGTGATTACGATCTTCCGGCGGAGGTTATCGATAAAACTGTCGAAAAATATAAAGAAGCCTACGAAAAGCTTACGGGAAAGCCTGCTCATGGACTTTTTATGGAAGAGTTGCTATAATCTTTATGATATGCATGTTCAGGAGTAAGAGATGTATTTTTATGCGGCTCCCATGGAAGGTATAACCGGGTATATATGGCGCAATGCTCACCATCATTATTATCCGGGAATAGTAAAGTATTATACTCCGTTTTTAAGTCCGGGAAAGAAGAAGGGGTGGACTTCCAGGGAGAAAGCGGAGATTTTGCCGGACCACAATCACAGGATTCCTCTGGTCCCTCAGGTCCTTACGAATTCTGCGGAGGCCATGATCTGTTCCGCAGAGCTTCTGCATGATCTGGGTTACAGAGAAGTCAATCTCAACCTGGGATGCCCCTCCGGGACTGTGGTGTCAAAGGGGAAAGGGAGCGGCTTCCTGAAAGATCCGGACAAGCTGAAAGCATTTTTTGACAAATTTTTTGAATACAGGCTTCAGAGGAATATCACCATTGAGCTTTCTGTCAAAACGCGTCTGGGTATGGAAGATCCGGAAGAAATACTGACTTTAATGAAGATTTATAATCAGTTTCCTTTATCGGAAATCGTACTGCATGCCAGGGTCCAGAAGGACCTGTATAAAAAGCCGGCACGAAGAGATATCTTCAGACAGGCTCTCCGGGCCTGCCGGCATCCGGTATGCTACAATGGAGATATATTTACATTAGAAGATGAGTCCCGGTTTGAGAAAGAAATACCTGAGGTGACCCGTATAATGCTGGGAAGGGGAATCATAGCCAACCCCCAGCTGCAGGAGATGATCGTAAACGGCACTGACAGGGATATGGGACGGCTTAAAATGTTTCATGATGAGATCTGTACAGGCTATGAGAATATTATGTCCGGGGATAGAAATGTGCTTTTTAAGATGAAAGAACTGTGGAGTTATCTGCTCTGGGAATTTCCGGGTTCAGAAAAGACAGGCAGGAGAATAAAAAAGTGTACCCGTCTTTCTGAGTACAAAATGATAGTAGACCAATGGTTTTCAGAGGCGCAGCCCGGGCGAAATTGCCGGGAAGATTTTGATTGATACAGCACAGGCTGCGGGAGACAGAAATGAATAATAAAAAGACTGTTTATTATATACTTGTATTATTTTGCCTGCTTGCAGCTCTTTTCCGGGTTCCGGTCTGCAGTATTGCGGTAAGGGCAGCAGATGACCTGACGCAGAGTATAAAGACCGAAGAAGCCGCCGGGACAGAGGAAAGTGGTCCGGAGCGAATCGAGGAATTATCAGATTACAAAGAAATATCAGAGACCCTGTATTCTGAACAGGGGAAGGAAGAATTTGGGAGTATCCTCATTTCAGACACATCAGACACAGAGATCAGGAAGGACGGGGAAACAGAGCGTCTGGAGGAGGAATTTAATACCAGCAGGGGGGATGCAAGACAGGCGCTGCAGTCAGAAGCAGCCCTGAAAAGCTATCTGGAGAAAAATGACCCCGAAACGATTTACCAGGTTGAGAAAAATGAACAGGGAGACATTGAGGTAAAGGCCCCTTACCAGACAAAGCGTCTGATCATTGACAGGATCCTTACGAGAGATCTGCTGGGCGCTTCCCGGGTTTATTATAACAGGGCAGATTCCGAGACCATTCTGGAGTTTGAGACCCAGGAGCAGACAAGGGAGGCCTATAACAGGGCATGCAGGAAATATGGAAGCTCCCGCTGCTTTGTAGATGAGCTTTATTATTTTGGAGATATCCTCAAGAGCTCGGAGACCGGCTTACTGCCGCCTGCGGCCTTCTGCCTGTCCTGGGGGAACAGGTACATGCAGATGAACCAGTTAAAGAGCAGGGCAGCCTATTATGGTTATAACAAGCAGGTGACCGTAGCCGTGATTGACTCCGGAGTGAACAGGTCCTATTTCCTGTTTGAAGGAGACCGGATACGGAGTGACAGTTATAACTTTGCCGCTGCCAATACGGATGTTTCCGACTCCATCGGCCACGGTACCCATGTATCAGGGATCATAGCGGATGCGACCCCGGAAAATGTCAAAATATTAGCCCTGAAGGTTACCGATAAAAGGGGGAGAGCAAGCCTTTACCTGATCAGGAACGCCTTACGTTACGCAGTAAGAAAAAAAGTCCAGGTTATTAATCTCAGTATGGGTGTGACAGGAAAAAGGGCCTGCCGGTATAAATACCTGAATGGAATTTTAAAAAAAGCCCGTCAAAGGGGGATCCCGGTCTGTTCGGCAGCAGGAAACGACGGGGTAAGCATAAAGTACTCGTATCCGGCCAATACAGGGATACCCATCATAGTTTCCGCCATCAATTCCAATGGCGGCCGGGGAAGCTTTATCAGCAGACAGACAGGAAAGAGGAAATATTATTCAAACTATGGTAATACAGTAGATTTTGCCGCACCCGGGACGCAGATAGTAAGTGCCTATGTAAAGGGACAGTTTGCTTATATGACCGGGACCTCCATGGCAGTACCTCATGTGTCTGCTGCCATAGCTTATATAAAAATGATGAATCCCGGAATATCCACAGCAAGGGTGGAAAAGCAGCTAAGAAGCATGTCGGTGGATCTGGGAACTAAAGGAAAAGATAAATATTTCGGCTGGGGATGCCCGAAGATGGGAAATCTTTTCAGCAAAGGACTGATAAAATCCGATCCTGCCGCAAAGAAGAAATCCGGGCAAGGCTTTACGATCAGCCTGGCAAATAAAAAGAGAGGTATCCTGATCAGCTGGAAGAAAATAAAGACAGCAAAAAAATATATCATCTATCGTAAAGTGGCCGGGGGAAGAACCACGAAAATCGGCGAGACATCCTCCGGTAAGCAGACCTTTGTGGACAGCAAAGTGTCCGGAGGGAAGAAATATACTTACAAGGTAAAGGCCATCTTTGGCAAGCGGGCAGGAAGAAGCAGTCAGGGAAAAGGGATATTGAGGACGAAATAAACGGGATTGGTGATAAAGTTGAAAGAAAAGAAATATTACGAAACAGAGAATCAGGCATTTATCAAACCCCAGGTTACTATTTCGGTGACTAATCTGGATATTGAGATCGAGGAAGGGAAAGTATATAAGAATTCTTTTCTTGTGATCAGTGAGAATCAGGTTCCGGTCCGGGGCCATGTCTTTTCCACCAATGATAAGCTGGGTGTCGATAAAGCAGAGATTTCCGGTGTGAAAACAGAGATAAAGTATTATTTTAAAGGGAAGCTGTCCGTTGCCGGCAGCGAGTTTGAAGGTGACTTTGTCATCTTGACCAACGGCGGAGAGTTTAATATTCCCTACCGGATCCGGGTGGTCCCCAAATCTGCAGAGACGTCTGTGGGGAGAATATCTTCCATGGAAGAATTTGCCCGGTTATATGCGCAGTATCCCCGGGAGGCCATGGAATTGTTTTTTCTGTCCAGTTTTCCGGAGGTCTTTTTAAAACACGATCCCGAAAAGAGGGCTTTATATCACAGCCTGATGAAAAGCCGTTCAAAGCCCCTGATCCTGGAAGAATTCATGACTGCTGCAGGATATAAAGAGCAGATTTCCATAGAGACCGAAGAGAAATCGATCTTTTTAAATGAAGGGGAAGAAAGCGGGAAGCTGGTATTAAAGCTTTCGGGACCGGGCTATCTGGAAGGAAGGATCTTTACGGAAAGAAACCAGGTCAGATTGTCCGCAGAACGTTTTTCCAGTGAAGACTTTCATGAGAATACCCTTGAGGTTCTCATAGAGAAAAATCAGAAAAGGACATCCGGATCGGATATTATCCATATTAGCACCATCAGGCAGGACCTGCTTATTAATGTGGAATGGTGGGAGAAGGGGGCGGATCCCGGGAAGGAGAAAAGGAATGAAGTCAGCATTAAGCAGCTTAAGGCTGAACTGATGCACAATTACCTTTACTTTCGGACCGGCAGTATCGGTTTTGAGGATTTTGCCCAGGAAGCCCATCATACTCTGGAGGACCTGCTTTACCTGACAGAAGATAAGGTCTGGAAGCTCTACCTGATTCAGCTGCTATTGATGGAGCAGTCCGTCGACCAGGCAAAAGAGCTTGAGAAAGAGATAGAAGCATATCAGGAAGAAAGGCCCTTTCCTCCCCTGGCGGCCCATTATCTGCTTTATCTGAAAGCAATGATCTACCGCACTCCGGAGACCATCGGGGAGGCGGTGGCTTCCATTCGAAGTTTTTATGAGTCCAGTGACTATAAAGCGGAAGCACTGTGGATGCTGATCTATCTGGACAGAGAGTATGTTTACAATAAAAGGCTGCAGTATGATACCATCAGACAACTGTTCCAGTCGGGAAATAACAGCTGCCTGCTGTATTTTGAAGCCTGTGAGATATTGAACGAGAACCCCAATTACATGGAGGAGGCCGGCGCCTTTGAGATCAGCGTATTCCGCTGGGGCGTCCGGTATGGCTTTGTCTCCATGTCACTGGCTTACCAGTTTGCGAGACTGGCACTGAAACTGAAATTTTACAGCCGGTCCATATTTTCTGTGGCTGAGAGGCTTTATAAGGTGGAACCGGATGAGCAATTCCTTCAGGTGATCTGTTCACTTCTGATTAAAGGAAATAAAACCGGAAAGGAATTCCATGAATATTTTTATGACGCGGTGCAGGCCAATCTTAAGATAATCGGCCTGAATGAGTTTTTCATAAGAAGCATGGATTTTACCAGATATGAAAAGATACCCCAGAGGGTCCTCATCTATTTTACCTACAGCAACAGCCTTGACTATGTGGAAAAAGCATATTTATATACGAACATTTTAAAGAACAGGGATTCCTATGAAGAAGTCTTCGGAGCTTATTATTCCAAGATGATCCCCTTTGTAGAAGAGCAGCTTCTTAAAGGACATATGAACGAACATCTGGCTTTTCTTTACACACATTTTCAGAAGGAGATCCTGGAAAAGCCCGAAAATGCAAAGGCGGTCTGTGATGTATTATTTTTCCGGAAGATCCGCTGCATGAATCCGGGGATCATCGGCCTTTATATCGGCAATCCCGAGACCGGTGAGGAGAATTATTATCCTTTCTCCGGAGGAAGCAGTTATGTACAGCTTGTAAACCGGAGAGCCGTTATCTATTTTGTGGATTCTTCGGAACAGCGCTATGTTACCGGGATCAGATATGAAGTCCGGTCCTTCCTGAAGCCGGAGCAGATGCCGGAGGAATGGATCCTTCATAATCTTTCCAACAGAAAGATCCTGCAGAACCTTTCCGATAAGGTGGATGAGCCGGTCACAGCCGAAGAACTGCCTGTCCTGCGAAATATTGCCTTTAATGAGGATTATCAGCCCTGGATGCAGTCAAGGGCCCTGGAAAAGCTGCTGAAATATTATGAAGACCATCAGGATAAAAAGGAACTGGCCAGGTGGCTGGAGAAAACAGATTATTCAGGTATTTCGCCCGGATTCCGCAAAAAGCTGATGGATTATTATATGGAAGCCGGAATGACGGAGAATGCATTTTTCGGTATAGAACTGTACGGAACTCATATCATGGGAGCCGCCAAGCAGTTAAAGCTGGCGACCTTCGGGGTGAAACGCAATAAAGATAACAAGGAAGAGATGACATTATCCCTTGCCTGGTCCGCCTTCCTGCGCAAAAAATATAATCGGGACACATTAAGCTACCTTATGGCTTTCTTCGATGGTGAGCTGGAGGACCTCCTGATCATCTGGGAGCGGAGCCGGAAAATGGAGCTTGAAACAGCAGAATTTGAGAGAAAGATCCTGCGCCAGAGTATGTTTACCGGTAATAACACAGAAGGAGTATTTCCTGTTTTTGAGTCTTTTTATGACAGTATGCCTTCAGATCCCCTGACGGAAGAATACCTTAAGCATCTTTCCGACATGGAGCTTTACAAGGATATGGTCCTGCCGGAGTCCATCCATGTTATTATCGGCAGGGAGATCTTAAATGGAAGAATAAAGGATAAAAGAAGTAAGGTCAGATTTCTGTATTATTTTGCAGATAAGACGGGATATCATGAACAGATTCAGGAGGCAGCCTCCATGGTTGTGAATGAGTTCCTGAAGGAAGAATTTTATCTGCCCGTATATCAGGCCTACAGGGAATGGGTATCCTTTCCCATTGATTACAGCGAGAGGACCTTCCTTACTTATAAAGGCGGAGAAAAAAGGAATATTATCTTATATTACAGGATTGAAGGGGAAAGCGGAGACACAAGAGAAAAACACCTGCTGGAGGTGCTGCCCGGCCTGTATATTACTTCCCTTCACTTTTACCAGAGAGATCATGTTAATTACCGGCTGGAGGCAGACGGAGAACCGGTTCAGAATGAGGAGGATATCCTGTTTGAGACCTTTGAATATGAGGGGGAGGACAGCAGATTCTTTGAACTGAATCATCTTACGGGAGAAGACAGTTATTCCGAACTGGAGAAATACCTTTTGAAAGCATTTTTTGCTGATGAGTTTATAACATTGTTATAGTATTAAGTAGAGGTTATTATGGAACAACTGAAGACACGGCAGTTTGCAGGAATTGATTTGGGAAAAAATGCAGTCCGGCTGAGTATCTTTGATGAAGGTCCGGGAGAAATGGCGGAGGAAAGCTTTCCCCTTGTGCCGGATGAAAAGGATTATATCAGCGCCGGGATCGACCTTGTCCTAAAATATATGGAAACAAACCAGCTGGCATGGGATACATTTCAGGAAGTGAATTTCTCTATGGAGGATACAGATCCTGATGCCCGCAGGGCCCTGGCCAGAATCCTGGGAGAAAGTTTTACAAAGTATCACAGGGTCAATGTTATTACCAGGTTCCGGGCTTTTGTGGAGTATGTTTTCCATCAGGAACGGGCTGTCTGGGACAGGAACACCATGCTGCTGGAATACTCTGGGGGCAGGCTTTCCTGCATTTTTATAGAACAGATCCGGCGTGCCAGGCAGAGGGCCTACAGGGCCGTCTTAAGTGAAATAGATACCACAGAATATGATATTCAGGAGGACTCCCCGGAACTGGACCTGAATTTCAGCCGGATGATGAAGAATTATCTGGTCAAGCATCCTGCTCATATCATCTATCTGACAGGAGAAGGCTTTGAAGGCAGCTGGATGAAAAGAACTCTTAATTATCTCTGCGCAGGCAGGAGAGTTTTTCTGGGACAGAATCTGTATGCCAACGGAGCATGTCTTCTGGGAATGGGCATGGTTCCCCTGATGGAAGAGGGGATGATCCTGATGCAGGGACCGGAGATGGTCCAGCATACCATCGGAATCATCAGCCAGGAAGCGGGACGGGTTCATTATGTCCCTGTCGCCACCATCGGAAAAGAGTGGTATAATACAGGTGGAACCATTGATATTATCATGGATAAAAGCCAGAAAGTGGAATTCTTTTATCACAATTCCCGGGAAAATGAGATGGAATGCAGCAGCTGCGAGATCAGAGATCTTTCGGGAAGACCCCCCAGGACCACCAGGCTTCACATTAAGGTTGATTTCACATCACCTACATCAGGAGTGATCCTTATCACAGATATGGGATTCGGATCCATGTTTCCGGCTACAGGAAAGGTAACCGTATTTCCTTTCCATCTGATAACCTGAAGGAGAGAAACACTATGAAAGAAACCATCGTATGTACGGGAGAGGTGGGGTCAAGGCCTTATACTTTTCCGGAAACAGGCATCTCTGTTTTCTCTTATGAAGAATTATGCTATTATCTGAGCGGCCATATGCTGTGCTATCTTTATACACTCCCGGAGGAGAGCCTGCTGGAGTATATCAGAGATGAACTGAAGCTTAATAAGCTGTATCGGCAGCTTGTGAAGATGAGAGATCCCAACAGGGATCAGATGAAGTTTTTTGCCGCCTTGTTCAGAGAAGGTAATTATTTTTCCGAAGAAGACATAAGAAATATCCTGGACAGGTACAGGGAGCTTAAGAATACCCCTTATCCCATGCAGTGCAAGTGGATCGGTGATATGTATCTTGAGGCGGGCCGCAGTTCCATGGCTGTTTTTTACTATAAAGAGGCACTTAAATTCGAAACCCTCGATGCCGCAAACCAGGGAAAGGTATACCATAACATGGCGGCAGCAAAAATCAGACTGTTTCGTTTTGAAGATGCCAAAGTAGACTTTTTGAAAGCATACCAGTATGGAGGCAGTGAGGACTCTCTGTTTTATTATTTTTGTGTAATAGCAATTACAGAAGATATCCAGCATGCCCGGGAAGAGATCGAGGGATTTCATGTTTCCGATGTGGTGACGGAATCCTTTGAGAGCAGATTTGCGGGGATCAGCGACAGCTTTCGCTATACCGGCGCTGCCGCAGCCGGAAAGAGGATCCGTTATCTCATGGATCATGAGAGACAGGAGGAAGCCCGGAGGCTTCTGGAACAGTTTATTGCCGGACTCCGGCAGGAATTCCGCAAAGAATTATACATGGATGAAAATTTACTCGTGACAAATCTCCCTATTAGTTATACTATAGAAAACAGACCTAATTAATAATCATTTTATAGCCTGTATATATGCCGGGCTATAAGATCAGGAGGATAGATAAAACATGGCAACGCAGATGAACAAGACCTACAATCCGGCGGAGATTGAAGACAGACTTTATCAGAAATGGATGGATAAGAAGTACTTCCATGCTGAGGCAGACAGGAGTAAAAAACCCTTTACCATCGTCATGCCCCCGCCTAATATTACAGGGCAGCTCCACATGGGACATGCCCTGGATAATACACTGCAGGATATCCTGATTCGTTTTAAACGTATGCAGGGTTATAATGCCCTGTGGCAGCCCGGCACAGATCATGCCAGCATTGCCACAGAGGTAAAGGTAATCAATAAGTTAAAGGAAGAAGGAATTGACAAGGAAGAGCTGGGAAGAGAAGGCTTCCTGAAACGCACCTGGGAGTGGAGAGAGGAATACGGCGGACGCATAGTCAGCCAGCTTAAGAAGCTGGGCTCCTCCGCGGACTGGGACAGGGAGCGTTTTACACTGGATGAAGGCTGTTCCAGGGCAGTGGAGGAAGTGTTTATCCGTTTGTATGAGAAGGGATACATTTACAGAGGGTCCCGTATCATCAACTGGTGTCCTGTATGTCAGACTTCCATCTCGGATGCCGAGGTGGAGTATGAGGATCAGGCAGGACATTTCTGGCATATCAACTACCCCGTCATCGGGACGGACCGATGCATAGAGATAGCCACCACCAGACCCGAGACCATGCTGGGAGATACTGCGGTGGCAGTTCACCCTGAGGACGAAAGATATAAGGACCTTGTCGGAAAGAAGCTGCTTCTTCCCCTTGTGAATAAAGAGATCCCCCTGATCGCCGACACCTATGTGGATAAAGAATTCGGGACCGGAGCGGTTAAGATCACACCGGCCCATGATCCCAATGACTTTGAAGTAGGAAGGCGTCATGACCTGCCGGAGATCAATATCATGAATGATGACGGAACCATCAATGAGAATGGCGGGAAATACGCCGGTATGGACCGTTATGAAGCCAGAGAGGCCATCGTGAAAGACCTGGAAGCAGGCGGCTATCTTGTGCGGATCGAAAAGCACGATCATAATGTCGGGACCCATGACCGCTGTCATACCACGGTAGAGCCCATGGTAAAGAAGCAGTGGTTTGTTAAGATGGAGGAACTGGCAAAGCCTGCAATCGCGGCTGTAAAGAACGGTGAGCTACGTTTTGTGCCGGAGCATTTCGACCGTACCTATCTCCACTGGCTTAACAATATCCGGGACTGGTGTATATCCAGGCAGTTATGGTGGGGACACCGTATACCGGCATATTACTGTCAGGAATGCGGAGAGATCGTGGTAGCCCGGTCCATGCCCGAAGCCTGTCCGAAATGCGGCTGCCGGCATCTGGTGCAGGATGAGGACACCCTTGATACATGGTTTTCCAGTGCCCTGTGGCCCTTCTCCACCCTGGGATGGCCTGAGAAGACAGAGGACCTGGATTACTTCTACCCCACCAGTGTGCTGGTGACAGGATATGATATTATCTTTTTCTGGGTCATCCGCATGGTATTTTCGGGTTATGAACACACAGGGAAGTCTCCCTTCCATGATGTTCTGATCCATGGCCTGGTAAGGGATGAGCAGGGCCGTAAGATGCGCAAGTCCCTGGGGAACGGTATAGATCCCCTGGAGGTAATCGACCAGTATGGTGCCGATGCCCTTCGCCTTACCCTGGTGACAGGGAATGCTCCCGGTAATGACATGCGTTTTTCCGAAAAGAAGATCCTTGCCAGCCGTAACTTTGCCAATAAGGTATGGAACGCTTCCCGTTTCATGCTGATGAATATCGAAAAAGCCGACCTGTCGGGGGTAACAGAGGCGGATTTGACCCCGGCTGATAAATGGATCCTTTCCAAGGCCAACACCCTGGTAAAGGAAGTCACCGAAAACATGGAGAATTATGATCTGGGTATTGCTGTATCCAAGCTCTATGACTTCATCTGGGAAGAGTTCTGTGACTGGTATATTGAGATGGTAAAACCCAGATTGTACAATGACGGGGATGCCACCAAGGCCGCCGCTCTTTTTACCTTAAAGAATGTCCTGATCACGGCATTGAAATTGCTGCATCCTTTCATGCCTTTTATTACAGAGGAGATCTTCTGCAGCATGCAGGATGAGGAAGAGTCGATTATGATCTCCGACTGGCCCGTTTATAAGGAAGAGTATAACTTCAGGTCAGAGGAGCAGGAGGTTGAGATCATTAAAACGGCAGTGCGAAATATCCGTAATATGCGCGCGGATATGAATGTTCCGCCCAGCAGAAAAGCAACCGTTTATGTCGTATCAGAAAAAGAGGAGATAAGGGAGACCTTTGAACATTCCAAAGTATTCTTTGCCACACTGGGTTATGCCAGTGATGTGTATGTACAGCAGGACAGAAGCGGTATTGCGGAGGATGCGGTATCTACTGTAATTCCGGATGCGGTTATTTATATTCCCTTTGCGGATCTTGTGGATGTGGAAAAGGAGATCGCCCGTCTTGAAAAAGAGGCAAAACGTCTGGAAGGTGAGATCAAACGTGCCAGAGGTATGCTGAATAATGAGAGATTTGTCAGCAAGGCTCCTGCGTCCAAGGTTGAAGCCGAAAAGGAAAAACTGGCCAAATATACCGCAATGTCCGGGCAGGTGGCCCAGAGGCTGGCCCAGCTCAAAAAATAAATGTCGCTAAAAAAAGAATAAGATTGATTTTTCCATCAATACTAGTTATTATAGAGATACGGCACGGACAGTGCAGGATCATTTGACGGAAAGCGAGGGTATACAATGATAGATTTTAATATAGAGCTTAAAAAGTTTAAACCTGCAATAGGAGTAGAAGTGGGACAGACCGACCTTTTTGAAGAGGATGTCAAGGACATTACCGATCTGGTCGAAGAGATGGTCCAGGAACTGAGTAATTCCAAGAAGAATGACTGACAGTGCCTGCTTTAAGGATTCCCTGACAGCTATGCTTTTTATTGTGATCCACAATCGGGAGGAATAGGATGAAATGCATCAGATGCGGCCGTAATGTCGGTGCAGACGGCTTTTGCACCGGCTGCGGTTTCAGTAATAAACATATTGCCAAAGCCCACAATACAGCCAACTATTATTATAATATCGGGCTTGAGAAAGTACAGATGAGAGACTTAAGCGGGGCTGTTACCCACCTTACCAGGGCATTGACTTATAACAAAGAACATAAAGACGCAAGGAACCTGCTGGGACTTGTTTTTTATGAGATGGGTGAGAAGGGCAAAGCTTATATCCAGTGGCAGATCAGTGCCAGGCTGAGTAATATTGACGAGAATAATGCCGTTCTTTATATCAGGGAGATGGAGGAGCATCCGGCTGTATTTGAAGAGATCAATGAGACAGCCAAGAAGTTTAACCTGGCATTATCTTACGCCAGGCAGGGCAGTGATGACCTTGCCATGATCCAGATCAAGAAGGTTTTGAGCCTCACACCGAATTTTGTGAGAGGCCATCTCCTTTTTGCCCTGCTGCATATGCGGGCCGGGGACAAGGAAGAGGCCAAGAACGACCTGAATAATGCTCTGGCAGTGGACAATTATAACACAACTGCCCGCAAGTACCTCATCGAGATAGGAGAGGGGAAAGCCCCCAGCCTGGAGGAGATCCCTACCCGGATCACTACCAAGGATAATGATAATCTTAAAAATGTCCGCCCTGTGGATCATTATGAGGATCCCAATAAGGAGACCTGGAAGCAGTTTGTTTATATGCTCATCGGTCTTGCCATCGGTGTCATTGTAATGTTTGTCCTTGTTATCCCAAGTGTCCGGGCCGGCGTCAGTGTAGATTATAATAATCTGAAAAAAGAGTATAAAGAGACGGTCAATAAAAAGGACGCAGAGATTGCCGAACTCCAGAGTGATAAGGAGTCTCTTGAGAAGACGAACAATTCTCTGAACAAGAGCCTCAGCGTTTACGAAGGTTCTGATGGGAAGGACAGTATGTACGATTGTATGTTAAAAGCTCTGCAGGCTTATGAGCAGAGTGATTATGAGAAGTGTGCCGAAGAACTTGCAAAGGTAGATGCGGACCTTCTTCCTTCCGAGACTTCCAGACAGCTTTATACCACCATGAAGGAGAATGCATCTCCCAGAGCTGCCAGCCAGCTCTATGAGAGCGGCAAGTCACTCTTTGATACCTATAAGTATGAGGAAGCAAAAAAGGATCTGGAAGCTTCCTACAAGTATGAGAAGAGCTATCAGACCCTGTATTATTTAGCTATGTGCTATAAACGTCTGGGAAATACTGAAAAGGCCTATCCTTATTTCTATGATATCATCAATAACTCAGGTGATGAGGACCTGATCCGTCTGGCAGCCAATTACGGACTGGACCTTCAGAAGAAGGACGCCATTGCCGAAGCAGCCAAGCATAAAGATGGTGCGGAAAAAGATCAGGAAGGGAAGGACGATAAAACAGAGGAATCGACATCGGAAGAGAAAACGGAAGAAAAGAAAAAAGAAGATTAAATCAATTAAAAATAAAAATAAGTTCGACAGATTCTGTCGGACTTATTTTTTTTGTTTGGTTAAAATAAGAACCAAACAAAATATCTTAAAAAGGAGAGTCTATCATGGGATGTTGTCATGTAAGAAATCAATGTCTGGTCATCAGACTACCGGGAGAAATAGACCATTTTCAGGCGGAGGAAATCAGGAAAGAGTGTGAGCTGGAATTTTTCAGGTCTTTGATAAGAGACATCATATTTGACTTTTCGGAGACAAGTTTTATGGACAGCTCGGGAATCGGCCTTGTCCTGGGGAGAGTTCAGCAGATAAAACCGATTCAGGGAAGAGTTTTCCTGTTCGGAGGGAATGAGCAGATAAGAAGAATGTGGGAGATGTCAGGTGTTTTAAAATATGTGACCATACTGGAATCTGTAGAAGAGATGAAGGAGGTATATGCATGAAGCAAAAGATAAGCAGTACAAACAGGATCGAAATGACATTTCCGAATCTTGCAGAGAATGAGAAAATAGGAAGGACCCTGGCAGCGGTATTTGCTGCTGTACTGGATCCCACTATAGAGGAGTTGTGTGATTTTAAAACCGCCGTATCCGAAGCAGTCACCAATGCCATCATACACGCGTATCCGGACTCCTCAGGCCAGATCAGGATCAGTATGGACAGAAAAGAGAATCAGATCCATGTTACGGTAACAGATTACGGAATCGGTATTGGGGATATAAAAAGAGCAATGGAGCCTCTGTATACAACGATAACGAATGGTGAAAGGTCCGGGATGGGCTTTACCTTTATGGAGGCCTTTTCAGACCGGCTGCATGTCATCAGCAGGCCGGGCATGGGAACCACCGTATTTTTATCGAAGAAAATAGGAGTGGGGGGATGACAGTGGACCACACCGGTGAATTGATCTTAAAGGCCAGGAAAGGCTGCAGGGAAGCCCGGGACAGGCTGGCAGAGGAAAATGCAGGACTGGTCTGGAGTGTCGTACGCCGTTTTCAGGGCCGCGGATATGAGGCCGAAGACCTGTTTCAGATCGGTAATATAGGTCTTATTAAATGCATCGATAATTTTGATCTTACCCGCCAGGTAAAGTTTTCTACATATGCGGTCCCTCTGATCATGGGAGAGATACGCCGTTTCTTAAGGGATGACGGGATGGTGAAGGTCAGCCGGAGCCTTAAGGAGTTATATTGCCGGATCAACAGAGAAAAAGAACGGTTCCAGACAAAATATCTTCGGGATCCCACCATTGAAGAGCTGGCAGAAGCTTTGGAACTGGAGGAATCAGATGTTGTCATGGCGCTGGAATCCGGCCAGGAAGTGAGATCCCTTCACCAGACCATATATCAGGGAGACAGTGAGGAGATCTACCTGGAGGACAGGCTGGAAAGCCGGAGAGACGAGATCGCAGACAGCGAGAGGAGCATGTATCTTAACCAGCTTCTGGCTGCGCTGCCTGAAGAGGAACATCTTCTTATCCGGCGCCGCTATTTTCAGAACGAGACCCAGATGGCCGTGGCGAAAAAAATGGGGATTTCTCAGGTTCAGGTGTCAAGAATGGAGAAAAGGATCCTGAAAAAGCTTAAAGATATCGACAGGATAGAATAAACAGGAGAAATCATACACATACTCATAAGGATAAGAATTCTCTTATGCATAAGTTTCCGGTTAGAAGCAGGACTTGTGTTAAAGAAGTATTATCATATTTTCAGGAAAAGTCTTTAGAAAAGGAAAACACATGAAATATCCTGTTATTTATATTAAAGCAGAGGAAGCCACCTTCCTGACCAGCGCCCGGGTCCGTATCTGCGATGTTGCCTCAGTCTATTGCCGTGACCGGAAAACAGAAAAGCTGGTGGGAGATTGCTGCATTTACAGATTTGACGAGGATAAGGAAGCGAGGATCATTGTCTCGGTCCTGATGCTGATCCGGGAGATAGAGCAGATTCTTCCCAATGTCAGGGTCATAAGCATCGGGGAGCAGGACATGGTAATATCCTATAAACCGGAAAGCATGAAGCTCAAACCATGGCTTCTTAAGACAAAGATCCTGCTGATCTGCCTTACCTGCTTCTTCGGTACGGGCGTATCTATTATGGAATATAATAATGACGTGGATATCAGCAAAATCTTTGCCCAGCTTTACGAGACCTTTACCGGAGTAAAGCCCAACGGACCGACTTTTATAGAACTCTTCTATTCAATAGGTCTCACCTTGGGGATCTTCCTGTTTTTCAATCATATACCAGGTAAAAGAGTCACTGACGAACCCACACCCATTCAGGTGCAAATGAGGCTCTATGAAAAGGATGTCAACCAGACATTTGTTACTGACGCGGGAAGAAAGGGAAAGGAGATGGGAGAGTGATGATGCCGGTGATCCTGTTATCCTGGATTGCTCTGGGAGCAGGTTTTGCTGTTTCCGGAGGCTTCTTTGCCTTTATTTCCCTGATAGGTATCGTTCCCCGTCTGGCCTCTGTTTCCAAAACCGTGTCCCATATCAGGCTGTATGAAACATTTCTTGCCTCCGGCATTATTCTGGTAAATCTGATTTCCATTTACCATCCTGATCTCAGTGGCATTCCATATCCGGGGGCCCTTTTTATCCTGGATCTACAGGGCCTTTTTTCAGGAATCTTTACCGGATGCCTGGCCGGCGCACTGGCTGAGGTGGTTAATGTGGTTCCCATATTGTCCAGACGATTGAAAATACGCAAAGGATTTCCCCGGTACGTGATCGCATTTGCCCTCGGGAAATGCGCCGGAAGCCTTTTGCAGCTTTATTATTTTTCTCAGTTATAAATAAGGAGGGGTAAGGAATTATGAAAGAAGAACCCACAAAACAGGAATATGCAAAAAGAGTAGAAAAACTGACTCCCAAATTTAACAGCTTCAGGAATTGCAGACGTGCATTTATATCCGGCGGACTGATCTGTCTTGTCGGGGAGATTATCCGGCAGATATCCCTGAACCGGTTTGGTATGAGTCAGGAGAACGCATCAATAACCGTAAGCGTTTGTCTTATACTGCTCAGCGTGATACTTACAGGTTTTCAGCTTTATGGAAAGCTGGCCAAATGGTGCGGCGCAGGTACGCTGGTACCGATAACCGGTTTTGCGAATTCTGTAGCCTCCACAGCCATCGAATACCAGAAGGAAGGACAGGTTTTCGGAATAGGAGTTAAGATCTTTACCATAGCGGGACCGGTCATTCTCTACGGAGTCTTTGCCAGCTGGTGCGCAGGAGCTCTTTACTGGATATTAAAAACAGCAGGAATGCTGTAGGATAAAGCAAAAGGCATACAAGTGTGCTGCCGGATAGAACAAGGGGCATACAGGTGTGCTGCAGACTAAAAAAAAGACCCTCGAAAAGAGGGCCTTTTTTATTGATAATGTAATGCTAAAGTTGCTTAAATTAAGCAGCTGGGAAACAAGCATTAACTACGAATGTCATGATAAAGATTGCGCATGCAGGGTTATCAATGTGGGAATCTGTACCACAGTTGATTGTGTTACCTTCGATATCAGCGATGATGGCGGCGATTGTTCCGAAGATCACACCGATGATAAGGGAAGCGAACAGGTTGCCCATGCGAGCATAAGACTGAACTGTAGCCTCAGCTGCGATGATAACGATATGATGGCATCCGAAGAATGGCTGGCCTGCAACTGCGAATGTAAGGCCGACAGCAGCCATACCGAAGATAAGAACGTGATATAATCCGCCAAATGCTTCAGGAGCAACACCAGCTGCGATAGCGCCTGTGTAGATACCTGCAACTACTAAGGAGTAACCAGCACCGATAACGATTGTTGTTGTCAGAACGTTGCCACTGCTGATGAAGTTATCGGAAGTCTTAAATCTTGCGCCACCGAAGATAGCACGAACTAACAGAGCTGAGCAGAATACTGTGAATCCGGGAGCATCTGTAACAAGACGTGGGGAAATGGTTCCTGCAAAGAGATTAGCAACTACTAATTCTTTGAAGAGGTAACCGATCACACCAAAAACACCACCAACTAACAGAACGTCAGGAGCATTGAGACCGGCTAATGCGGAAACGATGTCAGCACCGTTCTCAAGAGCGCCTTTTTTCTTTGCGTAAGCAGCTGCAGCAACAGCGCCTGCGAAGGAAATGTGTGGTCCGAAGAAAGAACCGAATGCCATGTAGTTAACAAGAATGTTGGATGCGTCTGCAGCACCGCACATACCAGCTACAGCACCTACGATAGCGAAAACACCGGTAAAGATAAATGCCGGAACACCACCGATGGCAGCTGCGAAGATACCGCCGCCAAATGCAGCAATAAGATTAATAATACTCATAACAACTCCTCCTTATAAATGTATGAATATATGTGTTCTCTAAGCACGTTTCCCGTGTGCTTATTGATAGGGATATTGTAACATTTGAAAGAAATTTGTAAAAACAACAAGAATTCCATATTGGTACAACTAAAAATTGTATAGCAGGTATATTTAACATGTATTATAATAAAATAACAGTTTTTTTTGTGATCTAAATTGTATACAGAAAGCAAAAAATAAACAATATTTTCTGATAATAATAAATATATGACTTGAATAGACAAAATAGAACTTAAGATGAAGAAACTGAATGAAAGAATACCGTCAGTATTTACAGGAAAGGGACAGGCATAATGAAAAAAAACTATAAAATGACCATCTGTTATGATGGCAGCAGGTACTACGGCTGGGAACACCAGCCTGACAGGGATACCATACAGGGTAAGCTCGAGGGAGTTCTAAGCAGGCTGTGTAATGAGTTTATTGATGTGACAGGAGCCGGAAGGACCGACGCCGGAGTCCATGCCAGGGCCATGACAGCCAATGCGGTTATGGATACCCCTTTATCTCCCGAGGAAATCAGGGATTACATGAACCGTTATCTTCCGGACGATATCGCGGTTAAGGAGGTTAAAGAAGCCTCGGAGAGATTCCATGCCAGATATAAAGCTGTGGGCAAGCTTTATTGCTATACATGCTTCGACGGGCCGGTAAAACCGGTGTTCCAGAGAAAATATGTTACCGTGCTGGATTTTCATCCTGATCTGGAGAAAATGCGGAGGGCGGCAGCATATCTTGAGGGAAAACATGATTATAAAAGCTTCTGCGGCAATCCCCGCATGAAGAAATCAACTGTTCGCGTTGTTGATAAGATAGAGATCGTCAGAAGAGGGGGGTTCATTTATTTTAATTATCACGGGACCGGTTTCCTGCAGAATATGGTAAGGATACTTACCGGTACCCTGCTGGAAGTGGGGAAGGGCAAGATCGATCCTGAGAGGATCCCCGAAATACTTGAAGGAAGGAACCGGCAGCTGGCAGGACCTACTGCTCCGCCCGGGGGTCTCTGTCTTATGAAAGTAGATTATTAAGGATGAATCTCAGTTATGAAATGCAGGTAGTTTATTGTGTTTTTCAAAGTCCTGTGATATATTTTTCATAACATGATTTTTAACTAAACTAGAACAAGAGGTGATGTTTCCTTGCGTGGGGTAAAAGTAATAAAGATTCTGATGGCCCTGGTCCTTTCTGTCTGCATATGGTCCGGCGGATACGGAGGTAAAGGAGACGGGTTGTCAATCCTCTGGGAACAGGAGGGAAACCGTGTTTCGGCGGCGGAGACTACCGGAAAGGGGAAGAAGGGAAGTCCCGGGGATACCTCCGGTAAAGGAGGCGGTCCCTATAAAGCTCCGGAATTTGCCGATGCCGTGTTCCATGAGGATAAGGCGGATGATTACGGTGTTGTAAAACTGGATGTTTCAGCAGTTAATCAGGGGTATGTGGCTGTTTCCTGTATAGCGGATCACCGCCTGAAGTTTCAGGTCATGAAGGACGATGCCACTTACAATTATGATATGGAGTCAGACGGGACACCGGCGGTCTTTCCGCTGCAGTCCGGTGACGGAGTCTATGATTTCAGGATCATGGAGAACGTTGTAGATACCAAATATGCCGAGCTGTATTCTGTAAGCCAGGATGTGAAACTGGATGATGAATTTCAGCCATTTATCCGCCCAAGTAATTATGTAAAATACGACCAGAATTCAAATTGCGTAAAGAAGGCTCAGGAGCTGGCTCAGGATGCCGGAGATACTATGGGAATGGTACAGGCTGTTTATAATTATATCTGTGATAATGTGAAATATGATAAGGAGAAGGCTAAGAGCATTAAAAAAGGATATTTGCCGAATCCTGATGAGACCTTTGCGTCGGGGAAGGGTATCTGTTTCGATTATGCTGCTCTGGCGGCGGCCATGCTGCGGAGTCAGGGGATCCCTGTCAAGGTGATCTTCGGGAATGTGGCTCCCAAAGATCTTTATCATGCATGGAATATGTTTTATACGAAAGAGACCGGCTGGGTTACAGTGAAATATGAAGTAAAGGGGAATCAGTGGAACCGGCTGGACCTGACCTTCGCAGCCAATGGCGCAGATGGTGACTTTATCGGAGACGGAAGCAACTACACAGATGTGTATTCTTATTAGTTATTATCAGATCAGACATCAGATAGGAGTGAGAAAACAGTATGAGCAAAAAGAAACTTGACCATCTGGGAGTCAGTGCCTTTTGTGAAAGTATGGCAATGATGGCCCGGTCCGGTATCCAGACGGATGAAGCGATTGAGTTATTACAGAGCGGGAAGCATCAGTCCGGAGGAATACTGGAAGAAGGACTTAAGGTTATGAAGGACCAGACGGATATGGGTTACGGCCTTGCCGCTGCCATGAAGGAAAGCGGGATCTTTCCGGATTACGCCCTCCGGATGGTGGAGGTGGGGGAAAGCTCCGGAAGACTTGAGGACGTACTCTTCCAGCTTTCAAAGTATTACGCGGACCAGAAAAC
Source organism: Eubacterium sp. (assembly GCA_017433295.1). Taxonomy (GTDB): domain Bacteria; phylum Bacillota; class Clostridia; order Lachnospirales; family Lachnospiraceae; genus Anaerobutyricum. The sequence continues at coordinate 14,698 of JAFRHL010000026.1, read as the reverse complement.
TATTTCCGAGAAGCTGCGTAACGCGGTGACCTATCCCGCAGTTATGCTGATCCTTATTATTGCGGTGCTGGCGGTCATGCTGGTCATGGTCCTGCCTGCTTTTAAAGATGTTTATAATAATCTTACAGGAAGTTTATCGGCCTCCTCTTACAGTTATGTACGCTGGGCTTATGGTTTCTGCTGGCTTGCCCTGATCATCATGGCAGTGATGGCGGCAGCCCTTATGATCGGTCTTTATATGTGGAACCATGGCAAACGTGACCGGGTCGAAGCACTGCTTCGAAAAAACCGGCTCTGTTCCTCCATACTGGAGAGCCATGGAATGTTCCGCTTTACTTCGGCAATGGCAACTTTCCTGGCCAGCGGTCATATGCAGGACGAGGCAGTACTTAACAGTATTCCCATGGTGGAATATGCTCCTGTTGAGGAAAAGCTGAATAAATGTGTGGTACATATGGAAGAAGGCCACAGTATTGCCCAGGCGGCTTACAATGAAGATCTCTTTGAACCGGTTTACGGACGTATGCTGCTGGCCGGAGAGAGAAGCGGCAATATGGAGGATGTCCTCCGCAGGCTGACGGAGCTGCTGGAGGAAAACTGCCTGCATCAGGTGGACCAGCTTGTGGGCATCATTGATCCACTGCTGTCCGGCGTAATGATGGTTACTGTGGGGCTCTCGCTGCTCAGTGTCATGCTTCCCCTGATCGGTATGATGAACTCGGTGATTTAAGAATATTGACTGGAGGGGGATATCATGTATTCTGATTCACAATCAAAAAAAAGCATCCTGCTGATATTATTTGTGGTCTTTATACTTGCAGCCATTATGATCTCCTTTTTTTACGGAAAGGATCCGGGAAGAGATCTGAGTGAGGAGAGTGCGGTGGCCATAGAGAATGCAGTGGCCCGGAGCGCTTTGCAGTGTTACGTTGTTGAGGGAGTATATCCTCCTGATCTCTCATACCTGGAGGATAATTATGGTCTCCAGGTCAATAAAAAGGATTTTTATGTGAGATATGATGCATTTGCATCTAATATTCCTCCATCAATAAAGGTGATCAATAAGCATTAACCGGCATGGTACAGATGCAATGGTTCAGAGAGGAGGTTTTGCCTGTGGCAGGCAGAAAACAGTCCCCGCTGGGATTTTATACGATTGGAATAGCTGCTCTGTTCCTGGCAGGTTTTTTCCTGCTGGTGATGTTCGGAGCGCAGAATTACAGAAATACAGTGGCGGGACAGAATGAAAACATGAAAAGCAGGGCGCTGCTTTCCTATATTTCCACAGTTGTAAAGGCCTATGACACAAAGGATGCCATTAATGTGGAAGATTCGGAATTCGGGCAGATGCTGATGATATCAGACGGTGACACCGGTTATACTTTAAGGATCTACCGCTTTGAAGATAAGCTTGTGGAAGACTATGCATCCAGAAAAGTTCCTCCGAATCCGGAGAAGGCCAATGTGATCGGTGTAACGAAGCGGTTTGATCTTGAGAGAACATCTGAAGATATGCTTTCGGTGTTTACAGACTCAGGGTCTGTCCGGCTCCATTTAAGATCAGAGGGAGGCGGTGTATGATGAAAAAGAACAGCCATATTACTGCTTTTTATCTTGAGACGATCCTTCTGATCCTCGTTTTTATGACCATCATCCTGGTGTTGACCAAAATCTTCGGGGGCAGCAAAGGCATCAGCAGTTCGGCAAAAAACCTGAACAGGGCTGTCTGTCTGGCAGGAAACGCAGCGGAGGCTGTGGCAGCTTCAGACAGTCCCGAAGCTGTGGCGGAGCTTCTTTCTGATGGAGGGGATGTGAAAATCAACAGCAGTTCCACTGTAAAGAGCTTCAGGGTGGATTACGATGAAAATATGAGGCCGTCTGTTGACGGTTTTTACCACGTTGATGTAACCTGGGAACCGGAAAAAACTCCCGGCGGTACTATGGTTTCCAGCAATATTTCAGTATTATCCGGTAAGTCGGAGAGACCGGTTTACCAATTAAAAACAGCAGTGTTTCTGGAGGAGGAAAGCAGATGAATCAGGTACCCATTAAATTAGGACCGCTGACATTGTTGCTGACAGTCATCAGTATCTGCCTGACCACCCTGGCGATCCTTACCTTTACCACTGCCCGGGCTGACATGAGGTTGTCAGAGAAATATGCCCGGATGGTTTCTGACCGCTATGAACTGGAAATACAGGGACAGACTTTCATGAGAGACTTATCTGATACTCTGGCCCGGGGCGGGACAGCAGACATATCGGATATCCGGACAGATAAGCAGGGTGTTAACTGGAAGACTTTTGAGAAAGAAGGTTCCAGATTGCAGATCGGGTATGTGTTAAAAGACGGAAGGTACCGGATAATAGCCTGGAAACAGGACAAAGCCTGGGATCAGGATATGGATATAGGTAATCTCTGGTGACAGAAACGGGTCGGGAGGAAGAAGTTATGACTATTCAGGAAATTTTGGAAAAAGCAATAGAGGCTGACGCAGCGGATATTTTCCTCATTGCGGGACTTCCGGTCACTTTTAAATGTGACGGACACCAGAAACGTATAGAGGAAGATTTCCTGCGTCCCAATGATATTATGGTCCTGGTGGACTCTATCTATGAGATCAGCAAGAGGGACCGGAGCAATGTGGATCAGGGAATTGACGATGACTTTTCCTTTGCCATGTCAAGACTGGGCCGTTTCAGGGTGAACATCTTCAGACAGAGAGGTTCCCTGGCAGCGGTCATCCGTGTCATTCATTTCGGTCTTCCGGATCCGGCAAAGCTGGGTATACCGGAGAGCGTTCTTTCTTTGTCTGAGAATAAAAAAGGCCTTGTGCTGATCACCGGTTCTGCCGGCACGGGCAAGTCCACCACCCTGGCCTGTATGATCGACAGGATCAATAAGAGCAGGGACTGCCATATCATCACCATGGAGGACCCCATCGAATATATCCACCGGCATGACAAGGCGATCGTAACCCAGAGGGAGATATCCATCGATACTCCCGGTTATCTGGAGTCCCTGCGTTCCGCTCTCCGGGAGAGTCCGGACGTTATACTTCTGGGCGAGATGAGAGATTATGATACCATATCCGCGGCTCTGACAGCAGCGGAGACCGGAGTACTTCTTCTCTCCACCCTTCATACCAGCAGTGCCGCCAACACCATCAATCGTATTCTTGATGTGTTTCCGGCCAATCAGCAGAAGCAGGTGAAGATCCAGCTGGCCCAGATCCTCAAGGGTGTAGTATGCCAGCAGCTGGTACCCTCTGTAGACGGCGGACAGCTGCCTGTTTTTGAGATCATGAAATCCACAGTGGCCATCCAGAATATGATCCGGGAAGATAAGCTGCATCAGCTGGAATCCGCCATGCAGGCCGGAGCCGCGGACGGCATGTGTACCATGGATGGCAGTCTTTTAAAACTGTATCGTGAAGGCAGGATTACAGCGGACACAGCCCTGGTTTCCTGTGTGAATTATGACACCATGGCTAAGCGGCTGGGAAAATAATAGAGATGATCCGGGTTCCGGCCGCCGAAAGCCGGCCCTGCAATCAATCGCTTATACTGTCTCTGATATTTTTTAGGAGAAAGATGATGACGATAGAAGAGTTAAAGGAATTCGGTGTAAATACAGACGAGGGCCTCAGCAGATGCCTTAACAATGAAGAATTCTATTTTCGGATGATCCGTCTGGCTGCATCGGATACCGGTTTTAACAAGTTAAAGGATGCTGTAGAGAACCATGACCTGGCAACAGCCTTTGAGGCAGCCCATGCCCTGAAGGGTGTTCTGGGTAATCTGTCCATTACCCCCCTCTTTGTGCCCCTTTCTGAGATAACAGAGCTTCTGAGGGAGAAGAAGGATATGGATTACAGCGTTTATTTAGAAGAGATCGAGAGAAAAAAAGAGGCCCTTAAGAAGCTCTGCAGGTAAGAAAGGTATAAGAATGAGCATAAACAGGAATCAGATCGTTCAGATTTACGGAACGGATTATAAAGAGAACACGATCCTTTTGCTTAAGGAGACCGGACTGGCTTCCCTGATCCCTTCTGTTTCTTCCCGCATCGTCATCAAGCCCAACCTTGTTTCAGCCACCGAAGCCTCCTGGGGCGCTACGACTCACCCGGAGATCGTGGCAGGAATCATTGAGTATCTGCTGGATAATAATTATCGGGATATCACCATCATGGAGGGATCCTGGGTAGGAGGGCTGACCTCTGATGCTTTTGATGTGTGCGGATACAGGGCGCTGTCAGAGGAATATGATGTTCCTCTGGTGGATTTGCAGAAGGCAGAGGCTGTTACCCGGGATTGTGACGGAATGGAACTGGCCCTGTGTAAACCAGCTACGGAAATTGATTTCCTTATCAATGTGCCGGTATTAAAAGGACATTGCCAGACCCGGATCACCTGCGCATTAAAGAACCTGAAGGGACTTATTCCAAATTCCGAAAAAAGACGCTTTCATTCAATGGGACTTCACAAGCCCATAGCTCACCTGGCTGCAGCCCTGAAGCAGGATTTTATTGTGGTGGATCACATCTGCGGTGACCTGGATTTTGAGGATGGGGGAAACCCTGTGGTAAGAAACGGGATCTTTGCAGGTCGTGACCCGGTGCTGATGGACAGCCTGGTCTGCAGAATGCTCCATTATAAGCCGGATGAAGTGCCCTACATTCCCATGGCAGAGAAGCTGGGAGTGGGAAGCGCAGACCTTGACAAAGCAGAGATCCGGATCATTGAATCCTCCCGGCAGAGATCCGGGAAGGAATCAGAAGGAAAAACGGAGACAGATCCGGCCTGTGAGCTGCCCCTGTCCCGAAAGCTTGTACTGGTTGAAGATGCCGTGGAAGAAGTAGATTCCTGCAGTGCCTGCTATGGCAGCCTTATCCCGGCGCTTTCCCGGCTTCAGGAGGAGGGGTTCCTTCTTTCCGGGCTTCCTGATAAGATCTGTATCGGCCAGGGCTTCAGGGGTAAGACAGGCAGGCTTGGTGTGGGGGATTGTACCTGCTGCTTTGATAATTATGCTCCCGGATGTCCTCCCGGAGAAAATGAGATATATCAGTATTTGAAACAATTAATAAACATGTAGATGGCAGACTTTATTTCTGCATAATTTTGGATTAAATGATAATACTACCTTTGGATTAATATGATCGAAAGGTGGTATTTTTTTATGGATTATTTGGCAGGAAAGCAAAGTGTAAGGCTGAAAGAACCTGTATATATCATGGGACATGCCTGCGTTGCCGGAAAAAAGGAGGGGGAGGGTCCCCTGGGGAAGTACATGGATCTTGTGGTGGAGGATTCCCTGTTCGGAAAAGAAAACTGGGAGGAGGCAGAAAGCGAATTTTTGAAAAATGCCGGGGAGATCGCCATCCGGAAGGCGGGAAAAACCCCGGATAATATCAGAATGGGATTCTGCGGAGATCTTCTTGGGCAGATGATAGCTTCATCCTTCGGGATGAAAGATCTGGATATTCCTTTTTACGGTGTATATGGAGCCTGTTCCAGTGCGGGAGTCGCTATCTCCCTTGCGGCCATGGCGGTACACGGGGGATTTGCTGATATGGCCATGGCAGGCTGTTCCAGCCACTTTGCCAGTGCGGAAAAGGAGTTTCGTTATCCCCTGGCTTATGGAAATCAGAGACCCTACAGCGCCACCTGGACAGTGACCGGGGCAGGCGCCTGTATTCTGGGAAATGGGCAGGCCTTATCTTCCGCTTTATTATCATCCGGGACAGACAAAAAGTACAATATACTGGTTAAGGGTTTTACAACAGGAGTCATAAAAGATTACGGGGTCTCTGATGTTTTTAATATGGGGGCAAGTATGGCCCCGGCAGCCGCAGATACGATTTACCAGTCCTTAAAGGACTTTCACATGGAGCCGGGAGACTTTGACTGCATCGCCACAGGAGATCTGGGGGCTGTGGGGCAGAAGCTTCTGTTTTCGCTTCTGGAAGAGAATCATCTGGATATCAGCAGGGTCCATATGGACTGCGGTATGCAGATCTTCGATGAAGAAAAGCAGGATACCCATGCCGGAGGATCCGGATGTGCCTGTTCTGCTCTGGTACTATCCTCCATGATCCTTCCAAAGCTGCAGACAGGCGAGTGGTCCAGAGTACTGTTTGTACCAACCGGAGCACTTCTGTCCCAGGTATCTGCCAATGAAGGCAGGAGTATTCCTGCCATCGCCCATGCTGTCTGGTTTGAAAGAAGCATGCCGTAAGATTATAGAAGGAGAGATTGTTATGGTGTATATAAAAGCATTTGTGGTAGGAGGGATCATCTGTACTCTGGTCCAGATATTTCTGGACCATACAAAGCTGATGCCCGGAAGAGTTATGGTCCTGCTGGTCCTTACCGGTGTGATCCTGGGTGCAGCCGGGGTCTACCAGCCCCTTGCAGAGTGGGCAGGCTGTGGAGCCAGCGTCCCCCTTTCAGGATTTGGCTATACTCTGGTAAGAGGGGTAATGGAAGCAGTAAATGACGAGGGCTTTATAGGATTATTTAAAGGAGGACTGAAGGCGGCAGCCGCAGGAACCACCGCCGCCCTTGTCTTTTCTTATCTGGCCGCCCTTGTTTTCCGGCCCAGAATGAAAGAGTAGTATCATACCTAAGGATTTAACAGATTGTTAATGTCAGGGAATTGAGTACCGGTACTCGGTTGGGTACCGGTATTCGGCTGCTGTTGTTGCTGTTGCTGCTCCAGCAGCTCCTGTTTCTTCCTTTCCTCCTCTTCCTGTTTCTTTTTGGCCTCATACCATTCTTTGGTATGGATATCACATTTGTCATTTGCAAAGCCGGGAGAAACAGAATAGTCACTGTCCTCGGTTTTACCGGAAGCCCCCCTGGGCCTTATGCGATATATTCTTTTTACTACTTCATTATCAGGACAATATTCGCCGGCTGCCTGATGGGATTCTGTACATACACGGACAGCAATATGGCTATCGCAGCTTTCTGTGGGAACAGTACCTTCTGCAAAGAATTCTACCCGCTCCATGGATTGTACAGGATCATGAGAGCAAATGCCTGCCATCGGCAGCTTGCCGGATTTTATACATATGGTGGCCATCTCAATATCATTACATGTATCAAAATCTTTTACAGGCAGGTCCTGCCCGTCAATGATCTGATTCATGATTTTGGCCCATATCAGCTTATGATAATCTTCATCATTATCGAAGGAAGTATTGTAATCATAGCCTGTCCAGATGGAGGCGGTGTAATAAGGCGTAAAACCGCAGAACCAGTAGTCATAATTATTAGAGGTGGTTCCCGTTTTGCCGGCAACAGCCATATCCGATGACAGACGGGCCTCCTCCCCGGTACCTTTTTTTATGACATCCTTCATTGCGTCCGTTAGCAGCCAGGCCGTGGTTTCTTTCATGACCTGCTGGTTCTGAGGACTGTTTTTCAGAATTACATTTCCTTTGTCATCTTCCACGGTGGTGTAAAGCACAGGCTTATTATATAATCCCTTGTTGGCAATGGAAGCATAGGCAGCCGTGAGTTCGACATTGTCTACACCGTCCGTAATGCCTCCCAGAGACAGCGCCTGGGTCACATCACTTTCCATGGCTCCGTTTTTATTTACCCGGTTTTGTACCAATGTGGAAAATCCAAGTTTCAGCAGGAAATCAAAGCCCACCTGGGGGGTGATCTCGGTCAGGGCTTTTACGGCTATCACATTGTTGGAATCGATAATGGCATCCCGTATTGTGGTCAGGCCCTTGTATTGGTTTCTTTCAAAATTATGGACTTTTCTCCCGCTTTCATATTTGTAGGGCGCATCATCGAAAACAGTTGCCAGGGTCATGCCGCCGGTATCAAGAGCAGGAGCATAGGTTGAAAGGATCTTAAAGGTGGAGCCCGGCTGGCGCTCAAAGGCGGTTGCCCTGTTCAATGCCAGATCATCATTCTTTTTGCCTCTGCCCCCCACCAGGACTTTGACCTGACCGGTGGTATGATCGATCAAAGAGTAGGAGATCTGGGGTTCCAGGGTATAGTTGATGTTCTCATACTGAATGGTGTCATCTTCTTTTATGATATGAGAATGGAAGTCACCGACAGCCTTTTTCAGGGCTTTTTTACTGGAGTACAGGGTCGTGTAATCTTCTTTCTTCTTCTCATCGATAAAGTAACTTTTGACATCCTTCTCAGTATATATATCTTCTGACTGGTCGCTGTGGGTCACCTTCAGCTCATAATCCAGGGAGTACTGTGTTTTAACAGGATAATTTTTTTTATCATTGATCACTTTATCAGCGATCTGCTGCAGCTGGCTGGACTGTGTTGAATGGATCCGCAGGCCCCCTCGGTAGACGAGATTGTAAGCCTGGGCCTGGGTGTATCCCAGCTGGTCTTTAAGATCTTCTACGATCTGGGTTATAACTGCGTCCGTAAAATAGGAGTATACAGAACTTCTGGTCTGCTGGGTATTATTGTTGGATATGCGGGTATACACATCGTCTTCCAGAGCCTGCGCATAATCCTCCCTGGTAATATAGTTCAGATCAAACATTTTCTTAAGGATGATCTCCCGGCGCAGATTGTTTTCTTCCGGGTGATCCACCGGATTAAGGATGGAAGGGTTCTTGGTAATACCTGCCAGAACAGCACATTCTGAGAGTGTAAGATTTTCGACGGGTTTATTAAAATAATATTTGGCGGCTGACTGGACACCCAGGGTTCCCTTGCCCAGATTGATGGTATTCAGGTAATTAGTCAGGATCTCCTCTTTGCTCATTTCTTTTTCTGTCTTCAGGGCGAGAACCTGTTCCTGGATCTTTCTTTTCAATTTGGAAATAAAATTACTTTCCCCACCCACATCAAAAACGTTATTCTTGATCAGCTGCTGGGTAATGGTGCTGGCTCCCTGTCTGGAGGAACCGTGGGTAAGTTCATTGAAGACCGCCCTGGCGATCCCTCTGAAATCAACGCCGTTATGCTCATAAAAACGTTCGTCCTCAATGGCGATAAAGGCATTCTTAAGATTATCCGGAATCTGTTCATATCTGACCGGGATGCGATTGGAGGAATAGTCACTTAAAAACTGAACTTCATTGTCCTGGTCGTCGTAAATGATAGTGGCGGAATACCGGGGGCGAATGGCATAGTCCTTTGGAGTGGCAGCAACAATACCCCGAATGGCGCCGTAAATAAATCCGCCAAAGACAGCACCGCCCAGTATCAAAAGCACCAGCAGTACTTTCAGTATGGTAAATATGGTTGTTGTTATTACCATGTGTCTTTTGTTACGCAGCTCTTTACGCTGCTTATTAATTGTGCTGTTATTGTAAATCATAGGATCCCTTCTTTATAAAATGGTGAATTTTGTGTAAGTATAGCATATTTTGCCGGGCAAGGCAATGAAGAGTCGTTTCCTGTATTTTACCGGGAATTATGGATTTTTTTCTTTACAAATAACGGAAAAATAATATAATAGAAAAAGTAGCCTGCTATATGAGAATCAGACTTTTTTCCATTTTACGAAAAAAAGGGAGAGAATTGATGAAAAATAAAAGAAAAACTACTATAGTAATACTGCTCCTTGCCCTCGGTCTTCTGTTCGGAATAAAAGCCGGGGCGGATGCATCAGCCGGGTACACGATCTATGTTAATCGGAAGACGAATGTTGTTAATGTGGTAAACAGCAGCGGAACAGTTGTCCGGTCCATGTACTGTTCTACCGGGAAAGGATATTCCACTATTAAAGGAACCTACCGTACCCGGAACAAGATGAGATGGCACGCCCTTTATCACGGCGTGTTTGGCCAGTATTGTACCCGGATCCATGGAGCATACCTGTTCCATTCTGTTCCCTATAAGAGGGTAAGTAAGAGCCGGCTTTCCATCAAAGACTATAATCGTCTCGGAACCCAGGCTTCAGCGGGGTGCATCAGGCTGGCTGTCATTGACGCCAAATGGATCTATGATCATTGCAGGAGGGGTACGAAGGTCGTCATCGGTGAATCCAGACAGCTAAAGCAGCCTGACCGAAAGAAGATCAAACTGTCCACCTCCAGTAAGACAGGCTGGGATCCCACTGATCCGGACCCGGACAACCCCTACCATCCGAAGATCAGTTACAAGAAGGGCGCCTCGAAAGTGCTCGGCTATGGGGAAGAATTTGATCCTCTGGACAGGATCACGGTATCTTCCAGACTGACAAAAAAGAAGGAACTGATAAAATGTGTCAGGGTATCCGGAAAAGTAAATGTGAAAAAGCCCGGCAGATATAAGCTGACCTATACTGTGACGGATCCGGCAACTTTACTTTCCAGATCTTTGAAGGTAACTTTTACGGTAAAAAAACAAAGTCTTAAAGAGAAGCAGGCAGAGGAAAACATTTCGAAGTCAATAACGAATGAAGAGCCTGCTGTCCCGACAACAAATAATAATCAGGAGGAAACGACCAATGGCACAGCCTTATAATCACAGAGCAGTTGAAGAAAAATGGCGGAAACGCTGGGAAGAGCATCCCGTGAATGTAAATGACGGAAAGAAACCGAAATATTATTGTCTGGATATGTTCCCGTATCCTTCAGGCAGCGGCCTTCATGTCGGACATTGGCGCGGCTATGTCATCAGCGATGTCTGGAGCCGCTATAAGATGCTTCAGGGACATTATCTGATCCATCCCATGGGCTGGGATGCCTTCGGTCTTCCGGCAGAGAATTATGCCATAAAGATGGGAACACACCCCAGTATTACAACTGCGGAAAATATTAAGAATATCAAGAGACAGATCAACCAGATCGCGGCCGTATATGACTGGGATATGGAGGTAAATACCACAGATCCCGATTTCTATAAGTGGACCCAGTGGATCTTTGTAAAGATGTTCAAGGCAGGTCTTGCTTATGAAAAGGAGATGCCCATCAACTGGTGTCCGTCCTGCAAGACAGGCCTGGCGAACGAGGAGGTCGTAAACGGCTGCTGCGAGCGCTGCGGTGCTCCTGTGACCAAGAAAGACCTGAAACAGTGGATGCTCCGCATCACAAAGTACGCGGACCGTCTTCTGAATGATCTTGATAAGCTGGACTGGCCTGAAAAGGTCAAAAAGATGCAGACAGACTGGATCGGCAAGAGCTACGGTGCCGAGGTAGACTTCCCCATTGACGGGAGAGAAGAGAAGATAACAGTATATACCACAAGACCTGATACCCTCCACGGGGCAACCTTTATGGTCCTGGCACCTGAACACGCCCTGGCTGCCGGCCTGGCCACAGAGGAGACAAAAGAAGCTGTAGATAAATATATCTTTGATTCCAGTATGCGGTCTAATGTGGACCGTCTCCAGGATAAGGAAAAGACTGGTGTATTTACCGGGTCTTATGCCATTAACCCTCTGAACGGAGCAAAGGTCCCCATCTGGCTTTCCGATTATGTACTGGCCGACTACGGTACAGGAGCCATCATGTGTGTACCGGCCCACGATGACCGTGACTTCGAGTTTGCCACCAAGTTCGGTATTCCCATCGTTCAGGTAATTGCAAAAGACGGAAAAGAGATCGAGAATATGACAGAAGCCTATACTGAGGCTTCAGGAACCATGATCAACTCCGGTGAGTGGAACGGCATGGAATCCGCAGTTCTTAAAAAAGAAGCTCCCATCATGATCGAGAAGATGGGCATCGGCAAAAAGACAGTAAACTATAAGCTTCGCGACTGGGTATTTTCCCGCCAGCGCTACTGGGGCGAGCCCATCCCCATCGTCCATTGCCCAAAATGCGGTAATGTACCCGTACCTGAGGAAGACCTTCCCTTACTGCTTCCGGATGTGGAGAAATACGAACCCACCGGAACCGGAGAGTCTCCCCTGGCTGCCATCGACGAGTGGGTAAACACCACCTGCCCCTGCTGCGGAGCGCCGGCAAAGAGGGAGACCAACACCATGCCCCAGTGGGCAGGCTCCTCCTGGTATTTCCTCCGCTATGTGGATAATAAGAATGATAAAGAGCTGGTAAGTAAACAGAAGGCCCATGACCTCCTGCCGGTGGATATGTATATCGGCGGTGTGGAGCATGCCGTTCTTCATCTCTTATATTCCAGATTCTATACCAAGTTCCTTTATGATATCGGAGTGATAGATTTTGATGAGCCCTTTAAGAAGCTCTTTAACCAGGGTATGATCACCGGCAAGAACAGTATCAAGATGAGCAAGTCCAAGGGCAATGTGGTGTCCCCCGATGATCTGGTAAGAGACTACGGCTGTGATTCCCTGAGGCTTTATGAACTCTTTGTGGGACCGCCGGAGCTGGATTCCGAGTGGGATGATAAGGGGATCGACGGAGTATACCGTTTCCTTAACCGTTTCTGGAAGATGGCCATGGACAACAAGGACAAAGATGTTGCCGAGACAGCTGAATTAAAGAAGATCCGCCATAAGCTGATCTTCGATATCAGCCAGAGACTGGAGAGCTTCAGCTTAAACACTGTTGTCAGCGGGTTTATGGAGTACAACAACAAGCTGATGGAGCAGAGTAAGAAGGGCGGAGTGGATAAAGCAACTCTGGAGGCTTATACAGTCCTTCTGGCACCCTTTGCTCCCCATATAGCCGAGGAGGTCTGGGAACAGCTGGGTCACACAGATTCCGTATTTGACCAGACCTGGCCGGAATATGATGAGGACGCCATGAAGGAGGACCAGATCGTAATTCCTGTCCAGGTAAACGGAAAGACCAGATGTACGATTTCCATCGCTGTTGATGCCGCAAAGGATGACGTGTTAGCTCTGGCAAAGGAAACCCTTGGTGACAGGATCACAGGTACGATCCGTAAGGAAATCTATGTACCTCGCAAAATCGTGAATATAGTAGCGAAATAAATATAGCAGCAAAAAAGAGGCAGCCGCATTGCGACGCCTCTTTTTTACTTACTTGATTCACGTTTTTAGTTGATGAACAATTATTTTACTTCAGACATGCCGTAAGGAAGTCCTTCATTGAAATTCCTTGCATTTTCCATGGTAACAGCGGCAATTGCCTGCAGGGCTTCCCTTGTAAAGAAGGCCTGATGGGATGTCAGGATCAGGTTCGGGAACATGGTCAGTCTGGCCACAATGTCTGTGTCGATCATTTCGTCGGACCTGTCATTATAGACATTGGCATCCTCACCTTCATAAACGTCCAGTGCCACACAGTGGAACTTGTTGGCCCGGAGTCCCCTGATCAGAGCTTCAGGATCTACCAGCGGTCCGCGGGAAGTATTTACGAGCATGACATTGTCCTTCATCATGGCGATGGCCTCATCATTGATCAGATGATGGGTTCCGTTCGGTCCCATTACGAGAGGAGCATGTAAGGAGATAAGATCTGCCTTCTTAAGAAGTTCTTCCTTGGAAACATATTTTAAAAGTCCTTTTTCCTCAAGACTCTTGTTGGGGAAAGCATCCCAGCCGAGAACTGTCATGCCGTAACCCTTACAGATATTTGCCATGATCTGGCCGATTCTGCCGGTACCCATAATGCCGGCAACCTTGTTGTGAAGATCCAGCCCCAGAAGACCGCTCAGGGCGAAATTATTATCCTTGACTTTAATGTAGGATTTATGGAGGCGGCGGTTTGCAGCCTGCAGGATGGCCATGGCGTGCTCGGCAACCGCATAGGGTGAATAGGCCGGTACACGAAGAACGGTGATTCCGCACTCTGCAGCGGCTTTACTGTCTACATTATTGAACCCGGCGCAGCGGAGTAAGATCAGCTTGACGCCGCACTCATTCAAGGTCTCAATAACTTCGCGGGGAGCTTCATCGTTGACAAAAATACAAACAGCATCGAAGCCTTTTGCAAGATATGCGGACTCAGTGGTCAGACGGCTGTTGAAATACTTGATATCCACATTGTAGGTACCCTCGCCTTTATCCCTGGAGAGTTCGCTGAAGAAAATACGGTCATAATCCTTTGTGCCGAAAAAGGCAACCTTAAGGAGATCCCTTTTCTTGGCTTTAGGAACGATCTCCGTGAGTACTTCCTCAACTTTGGCGAGCGCAGCTTCCTCGTCGAGGCCGTCAGCAGAAATATTCAGCACGGATCCTTTTGCGGCATGAAGGGCGAGAATCTGCAATACGTTATTACCTGATGCAGAATTGCCGTTGCACTCGATGGTGATCGAGCTCTTGAAGTTGGTGCAGGCCTGCGCCAGAAGTGCAGCGGGACGTGCGTGAATACCCAGAGGATTTACGACTGTGTATTGGATAGATTTCATTTATTGTCCTCCTTTTTAATAAATGATTTCAAATAATGGTTTCACGGGGTAACATCTGCTATGTGTGTGGTTTTCATGTCTCAAAGTAACAATACCATAATTTTTTGTGTTTGTCATTCTATTTATTGCATAAAAATCCCATCATACCATAGAAAATGCCAATATATCATCATTTCTTTGTATCAGGAAAACAAAAAACCCCAAGAACCATACAAATAGTTCTTGGGGGGGAATACTGGAGCATACGGGACTTGAACCCGTGACCTCCACACTGCCAGTGTGGCGCGCTCCCAGCTGCGCTAATGCCCCAACGCCATAGAGTGTAACACAAGGTCTCCGCTTTGTAAAGTAATTGCAAAAACATAATAATAATGATAATATTGCTCTGATACATATCCGCGAAAGAGGATCATAAATATGATAAGAAGCATGACCGGGTTCGGCCGTTCCGAATATAACGAGAACGGCATAAGGAT